>NZ_JADDJF010000051.1 GCF_017811755.1 Pararhodobacter sp. SW119
GCAGGAACGGGACGCGTCGGGGGACGTTCCGATTGTGCAGGGGCGTGGAGCCGTGCCGCAGGGGCAAGGAGAGACACATGGATTCGAAGCGCTGGATCAGGACCGACACGATCCTCCTGACGGCAGGGCTTCTGCTGATCGCCTACCTGCTTGGCGATGTGCTGCTTCTCGTGTTCGCGGCGGTGCTGCTTGCGGTCGGGCTGGACGGCGCGGCGCGGGCTATCGCGACGCGTTCGCCTGTGTCTCGCGGCTGGGCGCTGGTGGGCGTCGCGGTGGGCATCGCGGCGATCATCATCGGCGCGTTGGGCCTGACGGCGGCGCGCCTCGTCCAGCAGTTCCAGGAATTGCGGGAGAGGATGGTCGATTTCGTGGAGCGGGTGCACGCCTGGCTCACCGAGATCGGCGCGATCGCCGCGATGGAAGATCTGGATGACGAGAACGGCGGCCTTGCCGATGCAGCGGGCGACATTGCGGGGCATGTGATGACCTACGGGATGTCGGCGGTCGGCGCCGTGACGAGCATCATCATCCTTATCGTGCTTACGCTTTTCCTGGCGGCGAACCCCGCGCTCTATCGGGGCGGGACGTTGCGCCTCGTGCCGCCGGACCGGCGGGCGGTGCTGGAGGATACGCTCGCCGCGATCGCGCATGCGCTTCGGTGGTGGTTTCTCGGTCAGCTTGCGTCCATGGCGCTCCTCGGGGTTACGGTCGGGCTTGGGCTCTTCGTACTCGGCATCGAGCTCTGGTTTGCGCTCGCGGTCCTGACGGCGCTGCTGACCTTCATCCCGGTCCTCGGCCCGTTGATCGCGACGGTGCCGATCGTGGCGGTCGGGTTTACCGAAGGCACGCAGACAGGGCTGATCGTGCTGGTCGGCTACATCGTTATCCAGAATGTCGAGGGAAACGTCCTTGTGCCGATGATCCAGCAAAAGGCGGTCGATCTGGCGCCGGCGCTGCTGATCTCCGTGCAGGTGCTGCTTGGCCTGATCTTCGGGTTGGTGGGGCTGATCCTGGCCGCGCCGCTAACCATCGTGGCGATGGTCGCGGTGCAGAAGCTGTGGGTGGAGCACACGCTGGGCGAGAAGGTGACGTAGGCTCTGCCCCTTCATCGAGGCGCCGCGCGTTTGGTGCATTGAGGTCACGCCCCAAACTCTGCGAGCCGGACATTCAAGTGAGGTGACAGTGCCAGCGGCTGAAACATATTCGCCCGAGCCGAACATGCTGGAGCGCAGGTTTGCCGCCTATCTGGCGCAACGCAGCGCAGAAAACGGCGCGGGCGACCATCCCTCGCCCGAGCGCGTGAAGAAGATCAGCCGGGTCGCAAGGTGGATCATCGGCCTGTCGGCGCTGGCGGGAATCATCTCGGGCGGGCTGATCGGCGGCGCCGAGATCTGGATGCGTCACGGCCTCTTCGACGGCATGGACGATCTTGGCTGGCGCGAGGTGTGGCCGTACTGGGCGGCCTTCTACGCCTTTGCCGGCGTGGTCAGTGCGGTCGAGATCGGGCTTCTCTATGCGCTGGCGCTGAGCGGGATCGCGCGTATCGCGCAGCATTCCGGCCTGCCGCTTTCGGAGGGTGACGGGCGCGGGTTCTTCGCCCACAGCCTTGCGCGGGCCGGGCTGGAATTCCCCAATCCGCAGGTCCATATCTACGGAATCGACCCTTATGCGCATGTGGCGAACTGGAAGCTGACGGCGCTCAACATCGCCTACAAGCTGAAGGTCGGGGTCAGCAGCTTCATCCTGCGGGTCTTCCTGCGCCGGGTGGCGGCGCGCATGGCGGTGCGCGGCATGGTCCCGCTGATTGCCGGCCCGCTCTACGCAGTCTGGAATGCCTATATCGTCTGGCGCATCATGACGGAGGCGCGGCTGCGCACGCTCGGACCGTTCGCAGTCGACAACCTGATCGCAGCGCATTTCGAGGACGCAGGCGATCTGGACGATACGGAGACGGACGTGATCCTGCATGCCGCGGGAGAGATGCTGACCCGGGGGCGTGACGCCCATCCAAATCAGATCTACTTGATGGTCCGTCTACGCAATGCGCTCGGGCGCAGGAAGGATATCGCGCTCGACTGGGCCGCGATGCGCCGCAACCTGCCCAGGCTGGACGCCGCCAGCCAGACCCGCGTGCTCGATCTTCTGACTGTGTCTTGCATGATCGGCGCGCGCATTCACCGCGATCAGATCGAGCTTCTTCGCAGCGCCTGCCAGGACTGCGGCGCGGCGCTCCGTGAAGACCGCGTGCAGCAACTGCACAAGGCGCTCAAGCGCGGCGACCAAGTGACGGGCAAAGAGCTTTCTGCCACCCGCAGCGATGCCGACGCGAGCTTGGTCTGATCGCAGGGATAGCGCAGCGCTGCGGAATGTGACCGGTAGAAAGCGGGCGATGCAGCAAGGCGCGGCTACCGACGGCGGTCTCCGTCCGGTCAATCCATGTCCTCGGGCGGGCGCAAGGCGGCGACCTCGTCAGCGCTGATCCGGTCGGAGTAGTCGTTGCCGAAATGGCTGCGTAAATAATTCGTCACCGCGGCAACCTGTTCGTCCGACATCTTGTCACCGAACCGCGGCATTCCGTGATAGCCGGTGAGGATGACGCCGGCAAGGAAGTGCCTCGATTGCAACTTCGGATTGCCGGCCAGAGGCGGATGCGCGCCTGCTCCCTCGGCGCCGTGGCCGTCCTCCATATGGCAGGCCTGACAGGTGGTGCGATAAAGCGCCTCGCCATCGGTCTGAGTAAAGCGGTCGGGATCGTCGGAGAATCGCGAGAGCAGTGTGTCAATCTCTTCTGCGTTTGGGCGGGGCTCTGCCGGGGCGGGGGGCTCCTGTGCCTGGCCGCCGGTGACCAGTAGGCTCAGCGCGATCACTGCATGGAGAAAGCGCTTGCTCATCTCAGGCGTTCTCCCGTTGATCCAGACGCTTGATCGCATCCAGTGCCGACAGCAGCGATCCTTCCAGCCATGCCGGGATGTGCGAACAATGCTCGCCCGCCAGGACCAGCCGGTTGTCGATTTCGCACAGGGTCTTGTAGTGTTCGTCGCGCAAATCCTCGGTCCATTGTCCGTAGCAGCCCAGCGACCAGGACACGCGGTGCCACACCCAGGACGTGCCGGACATGAATTCGGCGTCATACTGCGGGTGGATCTGCCGGCCGAGCGCGAGTGCCGCATCGATGCGTTCCTGGGGCGTCATGGTTGACCAGGAATAGGTGAAGCTGCGTCCCGCCGTCGCCGTGTCATAGGCGGCCTGCAGCACCGCCGGACCGTCGGAGAGGAAACCGTAATTCGGATAGGCGATCTGCACCAGCGGCAGGTCGGTATAGCTGATCCCCCCCATGATATTGTCATCCTGTTCCCAGAAGCGGCGTCTGAATTCCAGCGCGACCTTGAAGGCGGAGGCGTAAGGTACCGCGGCGATCGCCTTGCGCATCGCGTCGGAACAATCGACATCGAGTTGCACGAGTACCGACAGCGGTATGGTGCAGATGCACCAGTCGGCAGATTCCTCGCGTACCGTGCCGCCGCGACCGCCATCCTCGTAGGTGACGGTGACGCCATCGTCGCTCTGTGCGATCCGGGTGACGCGGGCGTTCAACTGGATCACGTCGGACACCTCGCGCGCAAAGGCATCAGTGATCGCGTCCATGCCCCCCTCCGGCTCGAACATCGGCGGCTCAAAGGTGTAGCTGTTGAAGTTGAACAGCTGTTCCCACAGCCCCGATTGCAGCAAGGCCGACAGGTCGACGGGCTGCGAGGGGCGTGCGTCCGGCATCAGCCCGCCCCCGGGGCGAATGTCCCAGCCACGAACCCCGCCCAGGTCATCGCTGGCGCGATAGGCATAGCGGCTGTCCAGCACGCCCCATTCCTTAAGCCCCTCCAGCAGCCTCTCGCGATCCTCGGCGGTGAGGGCATCATCCAGAGCGCCCTGATGCAGCGACTTTGCCAGCAGTTCGGACACATGGCCGCGCATGTCCTTTTCCACATTGCCGATGCGCTGCGGCTGGCCACCGAACGCCTGCGGGGAGTGCAGATAGGCCCTGTTGTTCTTGATGATGAAGGGATGCACCCGCACGCCCAGCTTGCGGCAGTAGTCGAACACCGCGCGGTGATGCACCGGCAAACGCCACGGGCCGGGATTGAGATACCCGTCGCCTTCGAAATCGCAGGTGATCTCGTGCCCACCCATTTCGGTGTACCGGTCGCCGCCGCGGATGGTCAGGCAGCGTCCGCCGTGGCGATCCTGATATTCGAGGATCTTCACCTCGTAGCCCGCGCGCCGCATCTCGTATGCGGCGGCCATGCCGGCGATGCCCGCACCGAGTATCAGCACGCGCCGACTCTCACGCGGGCCTTGCAGGTCGGGCTCTCCGGAATAGCCGGATTCCGCCGCGAAGCCGAGGCTGGTCATCGCCTGATACATCGCTGCCGCACCGGCGACCTGACCGATCATCGCCAGCAGCTGCCGGCGGGTTGGGTTGAGTGTCATGGCCATTGCTCTCAGCCCTCCTGCCGTTTGAGCCCGCGTCGCCGTGCCAGCCACCACCAAGCCACAGTTCCGAACACCAGCAGGAAGATCAAACCGATTAGTCCGACCCACGCGATCAGTTGAAGGGTGCGCAGGGGCGCTGGCATCTCTTCCTCCGTCTCGATGGCGTATGCGACATCGGCGGCGGTCAAATTGCTTTCCTGCCGTCCGCCAAATGTGGTGCGGGTATAGTTCGCCAGGATAGCGATCTGATCATTGCTCAACTCGCCCGCAAAGCCCGGCATCGCCGGCACGCGATAAAGCTTGCCGGCCGGCACTCCATGGGCCAGCACCTGCAACAGATTGCCCGCCTCCGCGCGGCGCAGCGCCGCATTCTGGACCAGTGGCGGGTAATAGGCCTGTGGCTGGCCCTGCCCTGTGACACCGTGGCATGCCGCGCAATGGGCAAGGTACAGCTGCTCTGGCTCTGCCAGATCGTCACGGGCGCGCGCCGCGGACATCTCTTCGCGGATCTGGCCATAGCGGTGCCGAGGATCGTTCCGTTCAGCCACGGGCGGTAGGACGGGAATGTCCTGATCGCGGGAGTCGATCGGGGGGATGGTCTTCAGATACGCAGCTATCGCTGCCAGATCATCCGCGTCCAGATGACTGGTGGCGTGCTCGACGAACTGCGCCATCGGCCCTGCGGCCTGCACGACATTGCCCGCAGTGCCTGTGCGCAGATAGTCGATGATCTCCTGCTCGGCCCAGCCCCCGATCCCGGTAACCAGATCGGAGGTCAGGTTCGGGGCCAGCCATCCGTCGATGACCTCGCCCGCCAGATACCGGTCGTTCTGCACGCCGAAAAGGTCGTTGCGCGGCGTATGACATTCGCCGCAATGGCCCAGATGATCGACCAGATAGGCGCCGCGGCTGAGCACCGGATCATCGAATTCCGGCAAATCCCGGTCACCCAGGTAGAGCCAGTTCCACGCCATCACGCCCGTGCGGATATTGAACGGAAAGGGCAGGTCGGTCTCGTGATCCGGCGGCTTCTCGACGGGGTCCTGATCCCGCAACCAAGTAAAGAGATCGTCGATATCCGCGTCGGTCATCCCTCGGAAAGAGGTATAGGGCATCGCCGGATAAAGTCGGCGATCCGGACTGACGCCTCGACGCAGCACATCGGCCAGATCGTCTCGGGCATAGTCGCCTATGCCGAACGCGCGCGATGGGCTGATATTGCTGGCGACGATCGTCCCCATCGGGGTTTCGACCTGATAGCCGCCCGACAAATCCTCGCCATGGCACGACATGCAGCCCGAGGCCCGCGCGACATACTCGCCGCGTTCGATCTGGAAGGCAGCGGTCTCCGCCGTCTCCGCAAGACCCGCGCCGGCCAGCATAAGGGCCGCTATCGGCGCGCCAAGACGCAGCCGGTACCGATGTTTGAACTTTGAGGAGCCACTTGTCGACATCAAGCAGCTTCCCTGCCCCAAACGACCCGCACGCGCAGGGCTGCTCCCTTGGCGCAATCCGTTCTCGATGCACCGAGGCAAGTCAAACAACGCCTCGCGGATTGGACTGCAAAATTTCGCGTCAACAAAGCTGTGTACGAGCAAGAGTATTCCGGCCCAAGACATTCCCCCATCGCCAGGAGGAGCGTATCGGTTCTGATCCCAGACATCGAACCCATGCGCTTTTCTCTTCCACTTGGGCACTACTTCGTACCCCTGTAGAACCGCCTCCGGTCCGTCGCGTTCCCACCGATGGCCCGAACCAACGAAAAAGTCACTCGCGGAGGCGCGCAACCGTGGCTTCGCAAGATTTCGAGAGACCGCATCAGGGTCCGCCGAACAGGTCGACGCGTGCGGCTTATGACGGGTTCGCCGGAACAAACTCCGCCCCCGCTCGTTAGAATTGCGGGGAAAACGAAAGTGATGCAATTGCGTTCCTTGCTGCTTCACGGCGCGGGAGCCGCTCTGTCGTGGCGACTTTGACGGTTGTGCAGAGCGAAAGGACTTGCGCGGCAGGAGTCGATGTTCGATCCCGGTTGTCTGTCGCGCGCATGCGACCCGTGGGTCTGCCTACGCTGACCGCAACTTGAAAGGCCTCTGCCGATGGAATCTGGCCAGCGACCAGTGAACCTGCAGTTGCATCTGCCGCGACTGGCAGAGGCTCTGGAATGGGCGGCCGCCCTTATCGAGGCTTGCGCTATCCTGATTCTTATCCTCGGTACCCTGCGGTTTCTCTACCACTTCGTTCTTGCAGAATGGCGGCTGACGTCAGGCAAGGACGACATGGCCGAACTGGCCGCTGCGCGTATTGTCATGGCGCAATACATCCTCACCGGGCTCGAGGTGTTCATCGTCGCTGACCTGATCATGCTCGTTCTGTCCTTGTCCCTGATAAATCTTCTGTTCCTCGCTCTGCTGGTGGTTGTGCGTACCGGCATCAGCTACTTCCTCGAACACGAAATCAACGCGCTCGAAGCGCGGGACAGGAATTGATCCGCGCTCGCCCGATTCAAGTCGGGGGCGTCAAGCCTCGGTCACGGTCAGGTGGTCAGCGCTCCAGGAGGCGGGATTGACCTCGGCCTCGGCGGCGCCGCGGCGGATGCGGCGGCACTGACCCAAAGGAAGGTCGCGCACCTGCAGGAGTAGGCTGGTCTCTGCCACGGCATGCTGCGGAGGCAGCGCAGCGAAGACTCCGTCAAGCGAGATCGAGATGTCGCAGGGCAGGTAAGCCGCGGCGCCGCCGACGCCGGTGTCGCTGGCCGGAAGACCCATCGGCACGCCGGCCGCGCCGACAACGCAGACCGCAATCTGCAACTCGGTCGCCCGAGCGTGGGCGGTGCCGAAGACGCGGTTGTATCCGGTGATCATGTCGGTCTTCGCCGGCACGAAGACCAGGTCGAGGTCGAGCCCGCCCAGACGCGCCCAGAGTTCGGTATACTCGGCGTCGAGGCAGATGATCATCGCGACGCGCAGACCGAGCCAGGGAAAGACGTTGATCGTGGTGCCGCGCAGCGTCGGACCGTCGTGTCCGGTTTCCTCGGCCGGGGTGAGCGAGAGCTTGTCCTGGGCGAAGGCGCCACCGTCCGGCGTGAGGAACCAGGCGCGGTTGGTGACGGTCGTGGCGCCGGAGACGCGGTGGGGTATGGTACCTGGCAGAAGCGCCACGCCGTAGCGCGCCGAGAGCGCCGCCATGGAGACGAGCGCGCCGCTCCCGGTATGGGCCAGCCAGCAGAGGCGCCTGGTCGGAGCCAAGCCCGGCGGGGCGAAGGCGAGCCATTGGGCGCAGGCGTATTCGGGCAGGATCAGCGCCGCAACGCCGCGGGCGGCGGCATCGGCGAGCCGGTGCTCGATCCGGGCGAGCCAGGTGGGCAGGTCCGGGGTCGGCAGCTCCAGGTTGGCCGCCCAGAGATCGAGGGAGAGATGCTCGGGCGGGTTGGCGCTATGGGTCACGAGCATGTCGGACACGCCCTTGGGGCGTCGGGGCCAAGTGTCGCGCCGGCGCGGTCCGGGACACGTCTGTCGTCTGTCAGTCTCACGATCCGATCCTTTGCCTGGTGCCGACCACACGGGCCGAGAACCCGCTTGGGGCGGTTTTGTTCCATCGAAGTTCCGCCCGCGACGCTGGCGGCGGATGAGCAGTGCCAGGGATCTGCGAAATCAGGTCGCGGCAGGCTGGAAACTTGCGCGCGCACTAACATGGGTAAGTGCGGACACCTGCGATGGCGGACAGGAATGCGGAGCGTTCGGTGACGTTTGGCCGGGCGCGTTTGTGTGTCGGCAACTCGAAGCGCGGGAGCTGCGTATTTTCCCGATATCGTGCGTTCCCCGCGCTTCGCGGTCTGACACCGTCGGTCCTGACCAAGGCGGTAACGCCCCGGTCAGGACCGGCAAAACTCGCGCCGCTGTCAAAGACGGCGCACGGAATTCCCGCTATCGAGGATGCCGCGGATCATCATGGCGACCGCGGCATGCAGTTCCCTGTTGGGGTGATCGTCTGGCGTGTTGCGATGGGCGGCTTCGGCGTCCTTGAGGATCCCGACGATCTCCGCCTCGGGCAGGACCTTGCGGTCATTGAGCGACAGCAGAAGCGACTCGCAGATCGCGAGCGCGGCTGTACCGGCGACATCGGGAGGTTTGGACATTTCGGGCTGCTTTCTGCGAGGGGCGCGCTGCATTGCGCATGACTTGCCGCGCCATCGTCGCACAATCGGCCGATGACGTACTGATCGAGAGCAGGACGGAACGAATTCTCTTTCCGGCCGGTTGGGCCTTGTGTGGAAGGGTGGCGCTTCTGCCGCTCTCGCGCGCGAGGGGAAACCCATGCGACTTGCGGACAGCCCCCTTGCCCGGAAGCTCGGTGCCTATGTGGCGCTGTCGGAGGCGGAGCTTGAGGCGCTGAACGGCCTGCATCGGCGGCGGCGACGGTTCGAGGCCGGGCGGGACCTGGTGCTTCAGGGTCAGAGCCACCAGTCCGCCTATATCCTGGCGGAGGGCTGGGTCGCGTCCTACAAGCTGCTGCCCGACGGCGCCCGCCAGATCGTGGATTTCCAGATCCCCGGCGATTTCCTGGGGCTACGCAGCATCCTGTTCCACGCCTCGGACCACAATGTCGAACCGGTCACCAGGATCGAGGCGTCCGAGGTTCTGGCGTCCGATCTGCTCGACGCTTTCCAGCTTGCGCCGAAGCTTGCGGCGGCTGTCCTGTGGGCGGTGTCGCGCGACGAGGCGATGGTGGTGGAACATCTGGTCAGCCTGGGCCGCCGCAGTGCCGAGGAGCGCATGGCGCATTTCCTGCTGGAAATGGACGCGCGGCTGCAACTGGTGGGGCTAGCCGACCGTACCGGCTATGACTGCCCGCTGTCGCAATATCTGCTGGCCGATGCCCTGGGGCTGAGCGCGGTGCATGTGAACCGGGTCTTGAGGCACCTGCGCGAGCAGGGTCTGGTCACCTTCCAGAAGGGGCGGGTGTGCTTCGACGACTTCGACGGGCTGGTCGCGCTGGCCGGGTTCGACGCGACCTATCTGGATCAGGAACGGCCGTTGCTGAGATAGCTGTCCGCCTGGGCGCTCTGCGGGCGCGACAGGGCCCTGGCCTCGGTCAGCGCACGCGCCGCGCGTTCGATCCCGAGCATCCAGTCCGCCTCGTTGCGGCCCAGTTCCGCGCGGCGCGCGGCGCGCAGATGCGCGCGCGCCTCTTCCGTCTTGGGACAGTCTTCGGCGCGGTCGAGCGCGGTGCGCACGTCCGTCTCGAAAGCCTGGTTCACGGCATGGATGGCGTTGTCGAAGCTCATGGGGATCTCCTTCAGTCAGCGTTTTGTCAGAATGAACCTGCGCTCAGCGGGCGGGGACCGGCCTTCTGAGGGGGTGATAATGCGCCCACCCGAAACCGCTCCAAAGACCGACCGATGCAGAAGCTCCGGCAACGCCGACACGATGCGGCGGCGGATCTCGACTGCCGTGGCGCCGCGTTCCAGCGCAGGAACGCGGCGGGGGACAGCCGGGTTGCGGGCGGGGTTGGGCCGGATCTGACGCATCAGTCCGATCCCGCACCTGCGGCCATCCGGCTTGACCCAGCGACAGTGCGATCCGGCGCGGCCGTGCGCAGCGGCCGTCCGGCCTGCGGGGTGCGGGCGGGATGCCCGAGTTCATCTCGTGCCATGGCCTGATTGAGCGTGGTGCGACCCCGGCTGACGCGGCTCTTGACCGTGCCGAGGGTGCAGTCGCAGGCGTCGGCCGTTTCCAGCTGCGAGAACCCGTAGGCGCCCATCAGCACAAGCGCCCGGCGCTGTTCCCGGGGCAGTTGCGCGATGGCCGAAATCAGTTCCTTCATCGCCAGCACATGGTCATGGCGCGGTTCCTCGGACAGCGCCCGCGCGCAGGCGCCGTCGACATCCTCGACCTCGCGGCGATGCTTGCGCAGTTCCGAGAAGAAGGTGTTGCGCAGGATCGTGAACAGCCAGGCGCGCAGGTTGGAGCCGGGAAGGTAGCTGTCGCGGCTCGCCCAGGCCTTCAGCAGCGTGGTCTGCACCAGATCCTCGGCCATATGGGGATTGGAGCAAAGACTCTGCGCCCGGCGGCGCAGCGCGGGAACCTGCTGGGGCAGCAGAACCCGAAAGGGATGGCGATCGATCATCGGGGGCATCTCGCTCTTGCGGTTCGGGGCCGGCACGTCGCCGTTCCCGCGTGCGATGGCGGGACGGCGCTTGCGCGGCGGGTTTCAGGCGGCGGCAGTGGCGTTCAGACGTTCCTCGGCCAGTTTCGACAGACCCCTGTCGGCGCCGTATTCCTCGTCCAGCGTCGTCTTCAGCAGCGCCTCGGCCTTCGAATGACCAAGCTGCTTGGCCCAGGCGACCAGCGTGCCGTAGCGGGCGATCTCGTAATGCTCGACGGCCTGCGCCAGCCCGATGAGGGCGGCATCCATCGTCTCGGCATCCTCGATATCGCCCATCAGACCCTCGGCCTCTTCGAGCAGTCCGACCATCGCGTCGCATTTCGCGCCGCGCGCGGGTTTGCCGAGGAGGTCGAACACCTCCTCCAGCCGCACGATCTGCTCTTCGGTTTCATCGCGGTGCGACGACAGCGCCGCCTTCAGCGCCGGATCGGTCGCCTTGCGTTCCATCTTCGGCAGCGCCTTGAGGATCTTCCGCTCGGCGTAGAGCACGTCCTTCAGGGTGTGGAAGAAAAGGTCGTCCAGTGTTCCGATCGACATGGGGAGGCTCCTGGAAAAAGGCGTGGGGGTGGCGGATCGCGAGGGCGCGCGAGGTCAGCCGCTCTGGCTGAGCCGGTTGACCCCCAGCCGTCCGGGCCTGTCCTGCACGCGCCATTCCGACAGGCGCATGGTGTCGTCGACCTCGGCCCAGAACGTCTTCATGAAGCGTTCGGCATGCACTTTGTGCTGATCGCGCAACCGCGTCGTCCGACTTTCGCGTTCGGCATCCCGCAGTTCCGCCAGTGTCTTGATGAAGAGCTCGGCTTGAGTGTGTTGGGGCATGGGAACCTCCTTTCGGGGAGCAGCGTGGCGGGCGGGTCGCTGAAAAGGGGGCGCTGCGGCTAGATCAGCGCAGGCCGACGAAGCTGAGAATTGCGATCACGATGACGATCGCGCCGACGATGTAGATGATCTGGTTCATGGGGGCCTCCTTTGGCGGGCGCAGGGCGGAAAACGCGTGCCTGCGAAACGCGACGGTCCGATGTCTCGACGGACCGATCGGTCCGAAAGCGCCGATAGCCGGCGGGCGGCAGTCGGCAAGGCGACCGGAGAGCCGGGAGATGTCCGACGCAGCGCGAGAGGGGAGAGACGCGGGAGCTTCCCTCTCGCAGTGTCGTCTACCCGACCCTCCGATCAGAATTGAACTCGTTACTCGCTACAGGTCGCCACTCTGAGTTACGCCTTGGGGGCACGGTCGAATAGCGCCGGAATCTACTCATTCCTGTACGCAGAAGCCTGCGCAGGGATCGTCGCTGGGGCTGTCACTTCGCGTTTCCTGCGCAGCATCAACTCTGATATTGGTTGTGTTCGGATCGTGCAGGACGGCGCGGGGCGTTCGCCGGACAGGTGGCGACGCGGCCCGCCCCGTCAGCCCGACAGTCAGACCTTGGCGGAGACGACCATGCCGGAACACGGAACGCGCAACGGCCTGCCGGTCATTGCCATCGGCGCATCTGCCGGGGGGCTGGAGGCGTGCCGCGCCCTGCTGAAGAACATGCCCGCCGATGCGCCGGCCGCGTTCTTGCTGATTCTGCACCTTGACCCGTCGCACGACAGCATGATGGTCGACCTGCTGGCCCGGCACACGCAGCTGAAGGTCGTTCAGGCGGCCGAGGGCATGGCGCTTCAGCAAGGCGTGCTGCACGTCATACCGCCGGGGGTTTTCATGACCGTCGCGGGCGGCACCGTCCATCTTGAGGAGCCGGATGCCGGCAAGGGGGTACGGCTGCCGTTCGATGTGTTGCTGCGCTCGCTGGCAAAGGACAAGGGCGCGCTGTCGGGGTGCATCGTCCTGTCGGGGACCGGCACCGACGGCAGCGCGGGCGCGGTCGAGATCGATGCTGCGGGCGGGCTGGTGATCGCGCAGGACCCCGCCGAGGCCGGCCACGCGGGCATGCCGGAAAGCGCTATCGGTACCGGCTGCGCGGCCGAGGTCCTGCGCGCCGGCGAGATGGTCGCGGCGTTGCAAAGCTTCTGGGCGGAAGCCTCGGCCGGGTCGGTGGCGGCCGGCGACAAGTCGTGCCACGGCGGCGATGCGGCCCCCGCCGTTCCGCGCGCCGCGGACCGGGGCATGGCCGGCTTCGACGAACTGCTGGCTTTTGTAGCCGAGCATTCCAGCCAGGACATCCCGCTTTACAAGCGCGGAACGCTGGAACGCCGCATCGCGCGCCGGATGGGCATTGTCGGCCTTGGCCCCAACGAAATGGCGCGCTATCTGGAACTGCTTCGGTCCGACCCCGAGGAACGCGCGCAGCTATCGTCGGACCTGCTGATCCACGTCACCAGTTTCTTCCGCGACCCGCTGGTGTTCGAACACCTGTCCGCCAAGGTCATTCCCGACCTTCTGGCCGAGTTGCTGGCCGACCGGCCGCTGCGCATCTGGGTCGCCGGATGCAGCACCGGCGAAGAGGCCTACAGCCTTGCCATGATCTGCCTCGAGACGATCGAAGCGGCGGGTTCCGGTTCCCGTCTGCAGATCCTCGCCTCGGACATCGACCCCGAGGCGATCGCCACGGCGCGCGCGGGCTACTATCCCAAGGGGATCGAAGCCATCGTTTCCCCCGAACGCCTCGAACGGTTCTTCGTGCCGCATGAGAGCGGCTGGCGCGTCACGACGGAACTGCGGGATGTGATCGTGTTCACCGTCGCGGACCTTCTGTCGGACCCGCCGTTTTCCAAGATCGACCTGGTGTCGTGCCGCAATGTCCTGATCTATCTGGCGCCCGAGGCGCAGAAGCGGGTGATCGCACGGTGCTGCTTCGCGCTGCGCCCCGGCGGGCTGCTGCTGCTGGGCGCGGCGGAAATGCCGGGTCAGAGCGATGGCTGCTTTGCCATCGAGGACAAGAAATCGCGGCTCTGGCGCCGGGTCGGGGAAAGCCACCCGGCGGATCTGCATTTCGCCACCGACAAGCGCGAAGCGGCGGCCTCGCCGACATCCCTCACCCCCGTCCGGCGCAGCGCGCTCGCCGATCTCTGCCGCCGGATCGTGCTGGAACACTACGCCCCCGCCGCCGTGCTGCTGAACAGCCGGCTTGAAGTTCTGTATCTGCTCGGCCCGACCGAGAAATACCTGACGGTCACCCAGGGGCATCCCGATGCCGGCATCCTGAGCATGATTCCCAAGGTCCTGCGCGCCAGATTCCGCGCGGCGGCGGCGTCCTGCGGCGCGACCAACCCGCGGGTCACCGTCTCGGGCGGGCGCATCCCGGGGGCCGCCGGTTTCGACATCGCCTTGCATTCGGTTTCGGCGGGCACCGAGCCGCTCATTCTGGCCTGCTTCATCCCCACCCCGCGCCCTGAACCCTCCGCCGCCGGGCCCAACACCGGGCAGGAACGGCGCACCGGCGATCTGGAGGCCGACCTGGAAGCCACGCGCAGCGATCTGCTGGATGCGCTGCGCGACCTGGAGCAGGAGGTCGAGGCGCATAGCGTCGACGCCGCCGAAGCCCTGTCGTTGAACGAGGAATTCCAGTCCACCAACGAGGAACTGCTCGCCTCGAAAGAAGAACTGCAGGCGCTGAACGAAGAGTTGACCGCGCTCAACAGCCAGTTGCAGGAAACCCTGGAACGGCACCGCACCACCGCCAACGACCTTCAGAACGTGCTCTACAGTACCGATGTCGCGACGCTGTTTCTGGACCTCGATCTGAACATCCGGTTCTTCACGCCCGCCGCGCGCGACATCTTCCGCGTCATCCCGACCGATGTCGGCCGCCCGCTGGCGGACCTGGCGGCGGTGTCGCGCGACGACGACCTGGAAGCGGACGCCCATGCGGTGCTCGCGTCCTCGGACCCCGGCGAGCGCGAGATCGAGGGCGCGGGCGGAAAGTGGTTCACGCGCCGCATCCAGCCCTATCGTGCCCAGCGCAACCAGATCGAAGGCGTGGTGATCACCTATATCGACATCACCGAACGCAAGCGCACCAACGCCGCCCTGGTCGCCGCGATGGACGAGGCCGAGCGGGCGAACCGCGCCAAATCGCGCTTTCTGGCGGCCGCCAGCCACGATCTGCGCCAGCCCCTGCAGGCGATGGCGCTGCTGCACAAGCTGCTGGCGCGGCAGAAACGATCGACAGAGGGCGTGCGGCTGGCAGCACTTCTGGATCAGACGTTGAATTCCATGACCGCGATGCTGGATTCGATGCTGGACGTGAACCGGATCGAATCCGGCATCGTCCGGCCGGAAATGCGCCCCGTCGCCATCGCGCCGCTGCTGCGGCGGCTCGCCGACGAATTCGGCCCGCAAAGCGATATCAAGGGCCTGAAGTTGCGGTTGGTGCAATGCAAGTCCTGGGTGCGAACCGATCCGCAATTGCTGGAGCAGATCCTGCGGAACCTGTTGTCCAACGCCCTGAAATACACGCAGAAAGGACGCATCCTGATGGGTTGCCGGCGGCGTGGTGACACCCTGTCGGTGCTTGTCTGCGACAGCGGCCTCGGAGTGGCGGAATCCGAGATCAAGACAATCTTCGACGCCTATCATCAGGGCGAAAAGGCCCCCGCGATTGCCGACCATGGCCTTGGGCTGGGGCTGTCGATCGTACAAAGGCTTGCCGACCTGATGGATCATCCGGTCACCGTCCGCTCTAAACAGGGCAAGGGGTCGGCCTTCATGATCTCGCTGCCTGTCGTCGCCCCGGCGCCCGAGGTCATGCAGCCGGCGCAAGAGATGCAGGTGACGGCGGAAACGGCGCGGCAGACCGGAACAATCCTGCTGGTCGAGGATGAAGAGTCCCTGCGCGATCTGCTGGCCGAGGTTCTGGAGACCGAGGGGCACACGGTCATCGCCAGGGAGAATGTGCAGGACTCGCTGGCCTGGGCCAGCGGCGACGTGGCGCCGCCCGATCTTCTGCTGACGGATCTGGACCTGCGCGGCGGTACCAGCGGCCTGCGGCTGGCGCAGGATCTGCCCGATGTTCTGGGCGAACCGGTGCCGACCATCATCCTGACCGGTGACATCACAAGCGAAACCCTGAAAACCATAGCCGAGTCGGCCTTCACCCAAATCGTCAAGCCGGTGCTGCCCGAGGTGCTGCTGGCGCATATCTCGGACCTGATGCTGAAAGTCCGCACCGAGAAGTCGAGGACCGCCCGGCCTACCGATGCCGAACAAACGACCGTGCATGTCGTCGACGACGACCCGATGATCCGCGAAACCATGCGCCGGCTCTTCGAGGCCGAGGGCTGGATGGTCGTCACCCATGCCTCGGCCGAGGATTTCCTGGCGGCACCACGACCTGAGGACGACGCCTGCCTTCTGATCGACAACCTTCTGCCCGGCATGGACGGGGTGGCGCTGATCACCCGGCTGCGAGCAGAGAAGTCGCAACTGCCCGCCGTCATGCTGACCGGGCATGGCGACGCGGCCGTGGCGGTGGCGGCGTTGAAGGCCGGGGCGTCGGACCTGATCGAGAAGCCGGCCAGTGCCGCCGAATTGCTGGCCAGCGTGCGCCACGCCATCGAAACAGCAGAGAACAGCCACGCGCAGGCGGAGTCGCGCAAGACGGCTCAAAAGCGTTTCGCGGACCTGACCGCGCGCGAACGCGACGTGCTGGCGCGCGTGCTGGAGGGCGCGCCGAACAAGATCATCGCCGCCGATCTGGGGATCAACCAGCGCACGGTCGAGAACCATCGCGCGTCGGTAATGCGCAAGACCGGCGCGACCTCGCTTCCGGCACTGGTCCGGCTGGCACTCGCCGCCAATGCGGACAGCCCGTGAACTTGCGTCCGGGGCCGGTCGCAAACCGAGACCCCTACGTCACCTACCTTTCCGAGGATGCTTGGCTTTCACGCTGGTCGACAGCAAGGTTCCCGATGCCTAGGCCCACATGATACGCTTCTTCTTTACGAAACCCGCGTGAAACCCGGATCTACCCGGAACGCCGGCGCCCCTTCGACAGTTCTCAATATGTGTCCGGCAATTTCTGACTCGCGATACGCCCCGTGTGTCCGCATGCGGGCAAGGGCGCTTCCGGTTCAGGCCACAACCCTGCAGGGGGCACCTGTTGCCAGCGATCCCGCACCCAAGGGATCAGGGAGAATTCCATGACACACACAGCAAACATACCGCACGAACCCGAAGTTGACGGCGCCCACGGTTTTGCCCTCAAGGGCTACGACCGGGCGGAAGTCCGCGACCTCAAGACCTCCGACCTCGAGGGCGCGACCGTCTATGGCCGCGACGACGAGACCATCGGATCGGTCAGTGCCCTCAAGCTCGGCAGTGACGGTCAGCCTACCGAGGCCGTGATCGATGTGGGCGGCTTTCTGGGCATCGGCGCGCATTCCGTCCTGCTGCCGTTCAACCAGCTTACCGTCCTGCGCCAGACCGACGGCGCCGACCTGCGCGTCCATCTGGACACGACGAAGGACAAGCTCAAGGCAATGCCGCACTACACCAGCTGATCGGACCGCGCGTCACACCGATGGAGGCCGCCCAAGCGATGGTGCGGCCTCTGTCGTCGCCACCAGGGCAGCGCCCGGATGCGTCTTGTCGGTCCCACTGATCCGTTGTCTGCCGAAGCGGCAATGCCCTGCCCGACTTGCGCGGAAGCGTTCACGCGGTGGTCATGCGCCGACCTCGGCGCGTTCGATCGGCGACCCGGTAGAGGCGAAGAACGCGCCTCCGGACCCTCATACACCAGATATTGTGTGTAGGCGGCGCCCGGAACCACAAGGCACTCCAGAAAATCCACGTCCGCGAATAGGCCTTTCTGTTTGACTTTTCACGATATCAATGTCGATTCTTTTCATCTTGGGACGGAATAATGCAAAATTTGGACGGTTTCTCCGGCCGAGGGGCATGGCGTCCAATTTTGATGGGGTGGATGCCCCCGCCCGACGGCATCGCAATGTGCCAAGATGGTGATGTTGGAATCGCCATAGAAGGAGGAGGCACCCATGGATGAGATTAGCATCATCGGCGTCGACCTGGCAAAGCAGGTCTTTCAGGTTCACGGCGCTGCGGCGGACGGACAGGTGCTGTTTCGCAAGAAGCTGTCACGGCCGCAGTTCGCCAAGTTCATGGCGGCTGTGCCTCCGTGCGTCGTGGCGATGGAGGCCTGCGGAACCGCTCATTACTGGGGCCGGGAACTGGCCCGGCACGGCCATGCCGTCAGGCTCATCCCACCGGTCTATGTGAAGCCATTCGTGAAGCGACAGAAGAACGATTCGGCTGATGCGGAAGCCGTCGCCGAGGCCGCGATGCGCCCGACGATGCGCAGCGTGGCGGTGAAGACGGCCGGACAGCAAGCGCAGGCGATGCTTTTCCGCACCCGCGACCTGCTCGTCGGACAGCGCACCCAGTTGGTCAATGCGCTCCGAGGGCATCTCGCTGAGCATGGGATCGTTCTGGCCAAGGGCATCGGCAATATCGACCGTCTCGCCACGCACCTCGAAGAAAATGCGGACCTTCCTGACCTCGTTCGGGACATGGGGCGGCTCTACCTCGACCGGATCGCCGGGCTCAGCGACGAAATAGACAAGCTGGACGGGCGCATTGCGGCGGCCGCGAAGGAAAACGATGTGGCCCGCACACTTCAGACGATGCCGGGGATCGGACCGGTCTGCGCCATGGCGATCGCCATCTTTGCCCCCGAGATGCGCGAGTTCCGCCGGGCGCGCGACTTCTCGGCCTGGCTCGGGCTGGTGCCTCGGCAACATTCCAGCGGCGGCAAGCAGACGCTCGGCCGGACCTCGAAGATGGGCCAGCGCGACATCCGGCGTCTGCTGATTGTGGGAGCGATGTCCGTTGTGCATTGGCGAGGGCGCGATGGCGGCAAGCCCGGGTCGTGGCTCTCCCGCATGCTGGCCCGCAAACCGCGCATGCTGGTCGCCATTGCCCTGGCCAACAAGATGGCCCGGATGGTCTGGGCCATGCTCTCGCGCAATGAGGACTACCGAGATCCGACCGGCGCGGTCAGCTGACCGCGGCCGCCGGAGCGTCGGCGATGTGAGGAGGAAGACGACAGCATGGGCAAATGATCGACAAGATCCGGGCTGGGCAAGCCAGTGGCGTGCAACGAGCCGCGAGCTCGCAATTTTGATCTGGACCCCGGCCCGCGCATCACCATACCGGCCCGCGGCATGTCACGGCCGCACCTGAGAGGCCTGAAACATGACCGCACCCGATCACATGCTCAGAAGATCAAAGAATCCTTGCATCGAAGGGGGCATCCAAACATGGACGCCCAATCCCTGGCCCTACCGAAGCGATAAGGCGGAGCCCGCGCCGTCAGACCAATGCGAACCAGTCTCAGAAACCCCTACCCCAGTCGGC
>NZ_JADDJF010000052.1 GCF_017811755.1 Pararhodobacter sp. SW119
CAGTGGGGGCGGATCACTGGTCCTTCAGGTGCTCGAGCGTGAGCTGGTGCCGCTCGCCCACGATGCCGGACATCTGCACCTCGGTCGCGGCCCTCACCTTGTCGGGATCGAGGACGTAAGGCTCCATCCGCGACAGGTCGACGTCCATTCGCTCCTTTGGAAAGTCGGTGCGGTAGCCCTCGACCCGCGGGAAAACGATCTCCAGATGATCGCGTTCGGGGCTGACGGCATGGACATGGACGACTTCGCGCGGCTTCTGGATCGGTGCTGGCTGCCCCTGGTCGGCGAAGTTGAGCCCGTCGATGCCCATAATGTCCGCGTATTCCGTACGGAAAAGGCCAGATTCCGTGTCAACGTCGTAAGACAGGCGGCGCAGCGCACGGCCGATCACCTGCTCGCAGATCAGCCGTGAGCCGAAGGCACGCAGTCCCATGATGTGGGTGACGTTGTTGGCGTCCCAGCCCTCGGTCAGCATCGAGACCGAAACCACGCATCGCAGCTGTTCGCCGAGCCGTCCTTTGCGCCCGACCGTGTTCATGACCTCGCGCAGGATTTCGGCATCACTGATGTCGTCGACACCGCCGCCGCGCGCGGCGCGTTCGCGGCGGAAGGCTTCGATCTCTGCAGCATGCGCATCGCGAAAGGCCTTGTCGATCTCGCTCCCAGCCTCGAGTGCCGCGCTGTCGATCAGGATCGTGCGGGGCTTGTCGAGACGCTGATCGTTGTCGTCGTAGTTTCTGAAGAGTTCGAGCGCGCCCCAGTGAACCCGCTCCAGATCGTCCGCACCGGTTTCGACATAACCGGCGATGTAGTCTCGCAGCAACTCCGAGTTCGTGGTGTTGTTGCAAACGACGATGAAGACCGGCGGAATGCCGATCTGTTCCTTCTTCCAGAGCCGGAACGTCTTCTCGTAATGCCCATAGAGCGCATCCAGCGCCACCTTGAGCTCCACCGGCAGCTTCTGCGGATCCGGTTTGCCTTCGTCTTTCTTCCGCTTGTCCGGCATCCGGTCGCGGATGGTTGGCCAAAGGTTGCGATACATCACCCGCTCGCCATCGGCGCGGTTGTCGGCGATCGGCACGCGCGGCAGCTTGACGATCCCGCATTCGATTGCGTCCATGAGCGAGAAGTCGGTCATCACCCAGGGAAAAAGCGTCCCCTCGGGCCAGTTCGAGCCGGTCAGGAAGAACGGCGTTGCCGAGAGGTCATAGACGACCTTCACACCCTGCTGGCGCTTCAGCGCCTCGAGGCCAGAGATCCACAGCCGCGCAGCCTCGCGGTTCTCGTTTGCCTCCTTGCGCTCATCGCCCGTGAGGCGCGCCTCCTCGGCGACGGGGCGTTCGCGATAGCAGTGATGCGCTTCGTCGTTGATGACCACAACGTCGCGCACACCCATCAGGTTGCCCATTACGCGCTGGATCATCTGTCCTTCGCTTTCGAGCGTCTGTAGCGCCTCGCCATGCCCTTCCAATGCCCGTCGGGTGCCGGTCGCCGCATCCAAGGTCTCGCGCAGCTTGAAGGCATGGTAGTTCGTAATGACGATCTTCGCCCGGTGCATGTCGGGCATCAGGTCGTGCGGCACCAGGCTCAGCTTGGCGTAGTAGCTCTGATCGTCGTTCGGCAGCAACACCCGCAACCGGTCGCGAATGGTGATGCCTGGGGTGACGATAAGGAACCCCTTGCAGAAGCGCCGACTGTTCGCGGCGCGCACGGCATTTAGTGTCTGCCAAGCGATCAGCATCGCCATGACCGTGGTCTTGCCCGCACCGGTGGCGAGCTTGAAGGCGATGCGCGTCAGGTCCGGCGCCGCTGAGGAAGGCGGGGCGCCATCCGGTTGCACGGCGAAATTGTTGGCCGTGACGATCCAGTCGAGAAACCGCTTCCCGCGCTGCCCCAGCTGCGGCGCGACTTCCGCCAGCCAGATCGCCGCCTCGACCGCCTCGATCTGGCAGAAGAATGGGCGGATCGTCTGGCTTTCGTCGCCTTGTATCGCCCGCCAGTGCTGGATCAGGCGCTGAGTGATCGGAGTGACCTTCCATTGCGCGGGATTGGGGAGCCCGCGCCAGGTCTCGAGTTCCTGGCGAAGTTCGTTAACCATCGGTGACGGATTGAACTCGATCGCTTCTGTCGACAGTCTCTCATCGAAGATCAGACTCGGCTGGTGCTTCGACGAGGTGGCCGACGCGCCGGGTAGGGCTGTAACAAGCGCCGACGGGCGTCTGCGTCCGGCGATCTTGTTGGTAGGGTGCCCGTCCCCGTCGAGTTCCCAATGTCGTCCCGGCATTCGATAGGGAGAGTTCAGGATAGGTCTTTCGAAAAAACTGTAAGTCATGCAATCATCAACGCGTCCTGCTCGCCGCGGTCGATCCAAGCAGGGTTTGCAGCACGGGGCAAGAAAAACCCGAAGTCTAAGAAATTTCGTAGGTGGGGATCACGCAACTGGATGAGGTAATTGGTTCGTCATACCTTCGAATTCTGAGCCATGCGCGCTACCGATTGCGATCCTGCGAAAGACATCCGACCGACGGCTCGACGTCCATGGTTCAAGCAGGTGGAAACCGGAAACCCGGAGTGGAAACCCAAATTTTCGTTTGACGCTAGTGGATTCCAGCGCCTACGC
Organism: Pararhodobacter sp. SW119; assembly: GCF_017811755.1. Lineage (GTDB taxonomy): Bacteria > Pseudomonadota > Alphaproteobacteria > Rhodobacterales > Rhodobacteraceae > Pararhodobacter. The sequence continues at coordinate 2,621 of NZ_JADDJF010000052.1, forward strand.
CCACCGCATACGCCCGCCGATGGGTAGGACCCGCGCCCGCTGATGGGGGGCACCCCTTTTGCCACGTAAACATGACTGGGCGAGTGCTCGTCGACGATCCGGCTTGCCGTCAGATGTCAACACTCCGAAGTTCCCTGACGAGCGGGACCCTGCAGCGTTCCCATCGCAGCGACAAGCGCCGGGACTGCTGCATGATAGCCGACTGCCCGGGCGCGTTTCGCGAGTTCGGCGAGGGCGGGTCGGTCGGGGTGGCCGAGATGGGCCGCGGCGATCGCTTCTGCGCGACGGATGAGGAAATCTGCCAGACCAACCCGCTCTTCAGCGAAGAATTCGGCCAGTGCAGCGGCATAGGACTGCACGCGCAGCCAGTCGCCTATGCGGATCGCGGCGTCGATGGCAGGCCGGTAGAAGTCGAGCGGATAGGAACCCGCGCCGGAGCGGATCAGCGCCTCGGCTGCCTCCAGCGCCCGGACCGCATCCGCAGGCCGCTGCTCGGCCAGCGCCCGCTGAGCCAGCACCCAGGGCAAGATCCAGGTCACCTTCAGCGCCCGGGCGACCGACTCGCCCTCGGCCAGATGTTCCAGCGCCTCGGCGGGCCGGTCCAGCCCGGTCAGTGCCATCGCCACATAACAGGCGTTGTTCATCACGAAGCGGCGCGCATTCAAGGCCTCGACCAGTTCCCGCCCCCGCCGAGCCCGAGTCAGGGCATCTTCGTACTTCGCCTCGGCGCAATCGACATAGGCCAGCATGTGCTCGGACAGCATTTCGGCTCGCCCGCTGCCCAGTTCCTTCGCCTCGTCACGCACCGCCTCCAGAGTCTGCCGCGCCATGTCGAAGTCAGCGTCGTAAAAACGCAGGTCCGCCCACATCTTTCGGTTGATCAGGGCGTAGCGGCGCAGGCCAAGTTCCTCGCAGATGGCGACACAGTCCCCAAAGGCGCGCTCGGCGGTGCGGAACTTGCCGCAGGCCTGCTCGGCATCGGCCATCGCGCTGAGCGCGCGGGCCTCGAGCAGCCGGTCACCGGTCTGCCGAGCGAGGGCTTGGCATCGCCGGGCGCTGGCGACCGATGCGGCCGCGGCACCCTGTGCGAACAGGACCGTGGCCCGCAGATAGGGGATCATGGCCATGTGCCGCGTGACCGGGCCGTCTCCGGCCAGCCTCTCGGCCTCGTCAAGGCAGGCGAGCGCCTCGTTCAGCCGGTCTAGCCGCAAGAGGCATTCCGCGATCCCCAGCCGACAGGCGCAGAGGGTCTCGGCATCACCCGCAGCCACCTCGCGAAAGACTGCGATGGCGTCCGGGAACTGCTCGAGATCGACCAGAAGCTCGCCATGCAGCAGACGCGCGCGTGCCGCCGTTTCCGCATCCTCGGCCAGCGCCAGCGCCCGCTCTACCAGCCGCAGCGCGCTGCCGGTCCGTGCGGCGCGCCGTTCTGCGCCGGCGGCTCCCAGACAGGCCCCCGCCGCCGCCGGGTCGCCGGCGACGTCCAGATGCTCGGCCCGCATCACGGGATCGCGCCCGTCGAACCAATCGGCCACCCGCCGGTGCATCGCCGCGCGATCGCGCCCGACGATCGAGGCATAGATCCCTTCGCGCACAAGCGCATGGACAAACTGCATCCGTTTGCCAAGCTGGATGACCAGCCCGGTAGCCAGCAGGTCGTCCACGACCGATGTGGCCGAGCCCGCCGCCGCCTCGCAAGCCTCGGGTGGAAAATCCTGACCGAGAACAGCGGCGGCCCTGAGCGCCCCCCGAGCCGGGGCCGGTAGCTGGTCAAGGTCTTCCTGAACCACGCTCTGCACGCTCAGCGGCAATTGCCCGCCCCGCAGGCGCGGTGCGCTGCGCAGCAGATGCTCCAGAAACAGCGGGTTTCCCTGCGCGCGCTGCAGGCAGGATTCGACCAGATCGTCCGGCAGATCGCCGACGCTGGCCGCGAGTCTCCGCGCGGCCTCTGGGCGAAGCGGTGCCAGATCTATCGTGCTGACGCGCGCGCCCGCGCAGCGGCGGCGCCAGGCGGCATCGACGGGATCGTTCTGTGGGCGGGTGGTCAAGACGAAGGCCACCGGCAGATCCCGCGCCGAGTCAGCGAGTTCGGCCAGCAGCGCGACCGCGTCCGGCTCTGCCCAGTGTATATCCTCGACTTGAACCAGTACAGGCGACCGCGCAGCGGCCGCCGCCAGCAGCATGGCCATGACCCGCGCCCGCTCCGCCTGCCTGCCGACCGGATCCAGCGTGGCCAGCATCTCGCGTTCGGCGGCATCGGGCTCGTCCCCGGTCAGGTCGGCCATGATCGCCCGGTCGAGGACGCTGAGCGCTTGGGCGGGGTGGTCGCTCATCCCCCTCGCCAACCGGGCGATCAGCCCTTCGGAGACCCCGGTGCCGAAGTCCAGCGCCCCGACCGTCAGGGTCCGGAAGCCCCCTTCAGCAGCAACGGTTCCGATCTCCTCGACCAGTCTGGTCTTGCCGATCCCGGCCTCGCCACGCACCACCACCACCTCGCATTCACTACGCGCGGCGATGTCGCCCAACAGGTCGCGGATGCGCGCAAACTCCGCGTCCCTTCCCACAAAGGCTGTCAGCGCAGGACGCCGGTCGCCGGTGACCTGTGCGCTGACCCTCCAGTGATGCGGCGTTGCGGCGGGGTCGAACCGGAACAGCCGCAACGTCGCGTCCCGGACCGAGTTCTCCACGACGATGGATTTCCGGGGCACCTGCGCCACCAGGTCCCGGGCGCGCTCGGGCACCTCGCCGACCACATCTGGCACCGTAGCCGCCACGCCCTCGGCCCGGACCCGCCCGGCGGCAATGGCAAGGCTCCAGTCGCGGCCGCCATCGACCAGATTGCTGCTCAGGATCGCCTGGCTGCACAGGATTGCGCGCTCGGCGTCGTTGCTGTGCGACGCGCGGGCACCGAACACGGCCAGAAAACCGCTTCCGGTGTTTTGCAGGACGAGACCGCCATGGTTCCGGACCGTCATGGCGATCTGGTCGCGCTTGTTCACCTCGTCGCCCTCTTCAATTGAGCCGTCCGCATCCGGGCTCGATCCTCTGGGCGGCCGCACGCGGCCGGCTACAGCCACGATAATTCGAAGCTCGGCTGGTGGCACCTCGCCGTCGTCGGTCTGCACCTTCGCTGCCGCGGGCGGGGGCTTATCGTGAACCTGGACGGGCGGTGATGTACCGGGTGTCCATGTACGCAGTTCGGTCGCAAGCTGAAGGGACTCGGTACCCGGCTCGATCGCCAGTTCGGCCTTCAGCCTGTCGCGCATGGCCTCGAAATGGCGCAGTGCAAGCCCACGCTCGCCCGTTGCGGCCAGTGCCCGCATCACCAGCCGGTGCGCGGCCTCGTTGAAATCGTCGAACGCGATCAACCGCAGCCCGATAGCCAGGGCCTTTTCGGCCTGGCCCGCCTCGATCTGTGCCTCGCCCACCTCGGCCAGTCGGTCGCAGAGCAGGCGTGTCCAGCGTACCCGTTCCATCGCGATCCAATCCTCGAACGGTGGCTCGCGCAGTTCCAGTCCCTCGAGCAAGGTGCCCAGACCGAGAAGCCGGTCCGGGTCGCACGGCCCCGCAAGGTCGCGGGCATCGCAAGTGGCCCGTTCCCAGTCCAGCGCCAGCCTGCCACCCCGGCTCATGACGATCTCGGAGGCAGGACCGAGCGCCTTTCGTGCCCCCGCCAGCGCCTGCCGCAGGTTGGCCCGCGCCTGCCCCTCGGGGCTGCGGCTCCACAGCAGCGCTGCGACCTGATCCCTGTCGAGCCCTTGATCCCCGGCCAGCGCGATGATTCCGAACAACGCCTCGACCTTTCGGGTCGGAAACCGCACGAGGCCCTCGCCCTCCACCATAACGCGGATCGGGCCGAGCAGTCCGATACGGCACAGTACCTGGAGGGCCATGAGACGTCGCTCCGGGAGCGTTTTCACACCAGTCCGGACGATTTTACGCCCATTTCACGTCCCTGACTACGGGCGCGGAGCGCCCCTGCGCGACAGTCGTCCCATCGACCCGACCAAGCAAACCGAAAGGATGGAACGATGTGGCAGAACATGGATGCGAAGATGTGCCTGCGGCTGCACGAGCAGGACCTAGCCCGTGCGATGACCGCGGCCCGAGGCCACGGTCCCGCCGAACCTGCAAGGCGATCCGTTCCGGGCCGTCTCTTCGCAATCCCGGCCGCCCTCGCGAGAGCGTTCAAGGCCCTACTTGCTTCCGCTCGCGCGGCGCGCGGATCGACGGGATCGGCGTCCTGATCGCCAAGACCACGGAGTGCCGCCCTGCGTTTCTACCGATTACACCGGTGGGACGGCCGTTCCCCGGCCCGGCAGCCAGGCGCCGGGCGATCATTGACCCGACGCGCGTGACCGTCGCCCTGCGTCCATCATCCGTGCCGCTACCCGGCCGAAATTGAGCCCGATGACCACGAGACACTGGAAAGGACCAAGATCATGAAAATCGCCATCGCACTTGCCGCCTTTGCAACCGCCGTCGTTGCCCAGCCTGCCATAGCATTTGACACGCCGAGCCCGCGCGCCGACAGCCGCGTCAGCTGCCTCTTCGGAGCCGGGCAGGTTAACGAAATCGGCGGACCCGATGATGTCCGCGCCAATCCCAATGGCTTCTATGTGATCGGGCTCGCCGAGCAGATTCCGTTAGGCGATGCGCGGATCGTCTTTACCAACGCCGCCTCGCCTCATCTCTGCACCCGGCAGTCCGCGACGCCGCAGATGGATACAACGAACGTTATCCTGAACGCCAACCGACGGACCACTTCCTGGCTGTTCGTCCCGTTCCACCCGATGGGGTGGTGAGCCCTCCTAAGGGCTTGGCTCGCTGTGCGCAGCTTGTCCTCCGGGGGGCAAGCTGTGGGTGCCGAGCCCGAGCTCGGCGCATCACTCCGCGTCGCGTGCAGGCCGTATCCGCCCCATCATGTTCGCGTCACAGAACCTGCTATGGATGACGACGAAGTCGCGCATCACCCCTTCGCACGGTATTCAAAGGCACGTATCAGGAGCGGCGGTTGCTTCGGCGCCCCGGCGGCCATATACGTCGCCCGCTTTCAGACTTTCGCCTTTCGCGTGACCTCCCCGCCCCAACGTTCAAGCCCCATGTCGTCGAGCCGGTGATCGTCGATGGTCTTCATCCTTTGCGCATCGCGCCAACGACGGTCGATCTCGAACAGTCGGTCGCGCAGCCGGACCCAAAGGGGCAGTGCCGCGGTGCCGCAGCGCGAGTGAACACGGATGGCGCGGTGTTCTCCTGTCAGCGATGTCATGGCCGTTCCTCCTTTGGCGAGTGATCCGCAGGCCAAGTTTCCCCCCTCGCCGCAAAGGGTCCGCAAAAAACTTCGTGAAATCCGCGCCGCTGCGTACAATGCTTCCGCAAGAAAGCGCCGGGGAATCGCAAGAATGCGCGGGCAACGGAGATGAACTCGGGGGACTTCGGCCCGGTGTTGCGCGTCGCGCCCTGGGGGCCCCTGCGCATCGCGACCGCTCCCGGCCGCGATCTTCCGAAACTGTCACGCCGCGCGCAGGGGATGCTCGCCTTCCTCTCCCAGCAACCGGGGCTTCGCGCCGAACGCGGGGAACTCGCCGATCTACTTTGGAGCAACCGGTCCGAGGCACAGGCGCGCGGCTCGTTGCGACAGGAACTGGCGGTGCTGCGACGGGTGCTGCCAAATGGGATACTGCAGGCGGACCGGCAGTCGGTCTGGCTCGAACCAGCGAGGGTGGAGGTGGATGGCGCGGGCGACGGCGACTTCCTGCAGGGGTTCGATCTGCCCTCGGAGGGGTTCGAGGACTGGCTGCGGCGCATGCGATCGCGGGCGTCGCAGCGGGTGGCTGCGCCCGTCGAGGCACACGAGATGCGGCGTTCCTGCTTGGCGGTTCTGCCGTTCGACGACCTGGATGGCGCACAGGATCCCTTTGCCGACGGGATCGTCGAAGAGATATCGGGTGCCCTGAGCCGCGCCCGGGATTTCCACGTAATCGCCCGGCAATCGGCCGCGGCATTGGGCGGCGAGGCGATGGACGTGACCGAGGCCGCCGGGCGGTTGGAGGCAGATTACCTGCTTCAGGGCAGCGTGCGTCGTGTCGGCGACCGAGTCCGGATCGCCGTGCAACTGGTGCGGGGCCGTGACGCCCACACGCTCTGGTCGGAGCGGTTCGACGACCGGATCGACGACCTCTTCGAACTCCAGGACCGGATCGCCATGCAGGTGGCTGGGCAGGTTTCACCCAGCGTCCGCAATGCCGAGATCGAGCGAGCGCGGTCGACGCCGCCGCAGAACCGCTCGGCCTACGATCTTGTGCTGCTCGCCTATCCCCGCTTCTGGACGCTGCGCCCAGACGACAATCTGGAGGCCGAGCGTCTGGTCTCGATGGCGCTGAATCATGCCGCTGATTACGCGCCGGCGTTGGCGCTAAAGGCTTGGATACTGACGCAACGGGTGACCGACATGTGGTCGCACCACCCGCGGGGGGAACGCGCACGGGCGCTCGATTTGGCCGAGTGCGCCTTGCGGCATGCCGGCAATCATGTTCCCAGCCTGGTGGCGGCGGGCGCCGCACTGGCGCAGGCGGGGACCGATCCGCGCCGCGCACGGTTGACGATCGAGCATGCGCTGCGCCTAGACCCCAACAACGCTTGGGGTTGGCTGCGCATGGGCTGGCTGCACCAGTTCGTCGGTGAGGGCCCGGAAGCGATCACCTGTTTTGACAGGGCCGAGCGTCTGAGTCCGCTCGATCCGTTCTTGCACGAAATCCATTTCGGCCGCGCCGCGACACTATACCGTTGTTGCGGCGAGTCCGAACGCGGTATCGCCCTTATCGAGGACGGGCTGCGCCGGTTCCCGGACATCGTCTGGCCCTACCGCATGCTAGCCGTCGCCCATGCCCGCGCAGGGCGGATTGAGAGCGCACGCGCAGCGGGGGCCGAACTTCTCCGGCGCCTGCCGCATCTGAGCATCGCCTATCTGCACGAGGCCCTGCCGCCCATCGCACTGGCCGCGACGGACGGCTACATGGAGATGTTGCGCCTGTCCGGTATCCCCGAAACCTAGAGTGGCGATCCGTCCCCCTAGCCAGCGGGTCCGCGGCGGGAAGCGCGAACGGCTAGTCTGGGCTCCAAGCAGCCGTTCGCCTGACGTTCTTATGGTATGGCGGCACTGTCGGCATGATGCCGACGGCGCGGCGGACGGGGCGGAGCGGCGGACGGGGCGGAGCGGAGGAACCACCATGCCCACAGAAAACCTTCCCGCCATCCGCGCCTGTCGGCCCGCCTGAAACAAGGGCCGCATTGTTGGCCAGAAGCGCGCGCTCCTGCCGAAGCACGTCTGGGCCATTCGGGTACGCCTCGAGATCGCGAACCGGCTTAGGGAACTTGCGCTCTTCGACTTCGCAATCGACGCGGTCCAGCTTCTGCTGGGCCATACCAAGATGGACAGCACCGTCCGCTACCTCGGCGTCGAGCTTGAAGACGCCTTGGCGATCTCGGAGGCGGTGGAAATCTGACTGGCAGGGCCGTTCGGCAAGGACGGCCCAGACCGGCCATTGACTGCCCATGGCAACGCAACTCGGAGTTACGGCATTGTGCGCCAAGCGACTTCGCCGCACAATGAATGAAAACGCATTGAGAGGTGAGCAGACGGATGCAGATCAATCGACGCCTGTTCGGGCTGGGGCTCGTGAGCCTTGGCCTTTCAGCTTGTTCAGGTCCTTTCCTAGGCAGCAGGAGCGCCAGCACCGTGGCGGACTTGCCTGCCGATCTGCGGCCCGTGCCGAACAGCGCCTATGACGCTTGGGTGGCTTCGTTTCGCGGGCGTGCAGCGGAGCAGGGCATCGCGCAATCCACGCTTTCTGCGGCTTTCCAGGGCACGGGCTACCTGCCCGGCGTTGTCACGCGCGACCGCAGCCAGACCGAATTCAGCCGCACGCTCGAGGATTACCTCTCCATCGCCGTGTCCGAGGAGCGGGTGCAGAAGGGTCGCGCCGCCTTTGCGCGGCATCGAGGGACACTGAGCGCGATCGAAAACCGTTACGGCGTCGACGCCCAGGTCGTCACGGCGATCTGGGGGCTGGAGAGCTTCTATGGCGAACGGCGGGGGGATGTGCCGGTGATCTCGGCCACCTCGACGTTGGCCTTTGACGGGCGGCGCGGACGGTTCTTTGAGCAGCAGCTGCTCGCGGCGCTCCGGATCCTGCAGAACGGTGACGTGCCGGCCGCACGCATGACCGGAAGTTGGGCGGGCGCGATGGGACACACCCAGTTCATTCCCACGTCGTATCTGCAATTCGCGGTGGACTTCACCGGCGATGGGCGGCGCGACATCTGGTCTGACGATCCGTCCGACGCGCTGGCCTCGGCGGCGGCGTATCTGCAACGCAATGGCTGGACACGTGGGCTGCGGTGGGGCGGCGAGGTTGGTAGTGGCGGACCATCCGGCACGGTGATCCAGCCGCAGCCAGGTGGGCCCCGCTTCAACACGACAAGCAATTTCCGCGTGATCAAGCGCTACAACAACTCCGATGCCTACGCGATTGGCGTTGGGCATCTGGCCGACCGGATCGGCGGGGCCGGGCCTTTGCGGGGCAGTTTTCCGCCCGATGCCCACGGGCTGACCAAGGCGGATCGGATCACCTTGCAGCAGCGGCTCACGGCACGCGGGTTCGACACGCAGGGTGCGGACGGGGTGATCGGCAACAACACCGAGGCCGCCATCCGCGCTTATCAGGCGAGCCGAAGCCTGCCTGTGACCGGAACGCCGTCGCAGGCGCTGCTGCAAAGCTTGCTATAGCAGGGGATTGCCGCCCCCCGGGCTACCGGCCGGTTCAAGATCCACGGGTCCCGGTGTCTTGCAGGGCTGCTTGCGCTTCAGTCGATGGCGCTCTGGCGGGCGCACCTGCCAGCGCATCGGGCTCGCGCGGAGTTGATCCCTGCCGCGTGCTATCCCGGTGACATCGCCGCTCGTCCTTGGCAAACAGACTTCCACCCAGACTGGGCGGAGGCGCGATGCGATTTGCTGTCCGGTATCTGAAGTTTTTTCTGCCTCTGCTCGCTTTGGCCTGCGCCGGGCCCGAGAGCAGGGATTATCCCGCACCTCCCGCCGCGACCCGGGCCGAGGCCGTCGCTGCCGCGGTGCGACCGGTTGCCGTCGCCTTTCCTGCATTCGGCGACACCAAACCCCATCCGTGGGACGGGCGCGCGCCTTCGGCCTATCCCGTCCATGGCATCGACGTCTCGCGCTGGCAGGGCGCGATAGATTGGCCAGTTGTGCGCGCCGGCGGCATCGCATTCGCATATCTCAAGGCGACCGAGGGCGGCGATCACGCCGACCCCATGTTCCCAGACAACTGGCAGGGCGCCGCTCGCGCCGGCGTGCCACGCGGGGCCTATCACTTCTTCTACTTCTGCCGCCCGGCTGAGGAACAGGCGCGCTGGTTCATCCAGCACGTGCCGCGCGACCCGGCCGCCTTGCCGCCGGTGCTCGACCTCGAATGGAACCACAAGTCGCGCACCTGCATCCGCCGCCCCGACCCGGCCACGGTCCGGGCGGAGGCGGCGCGATTCCTCGACATCCTGACCGCGCATTACGGGCAGCGCCCGGTGGTCTACACCACGGTCGACTTCTATCGCGACACCGGCATTGGTGCCCTGCCGCGGACCGAGTTCTGGCTGCGCTCGGTCGCGGGCCACCCTTCGACAGTTTATCCGGGTCAGCAATGGGCGTTCTGGCAATACACCGGCACCGGGCTCGTCCCCGGTATCCGGGGGCCGGTGGACATCAACGTATTTGCCGGCTCGGTCGCCGATTGGAACCGGTGGCGCAACTGAACGATCCGCATGCCCCTGACAGACCGAGATACCGGCGAGACCTGCTGATGTTCGAGTACATTGTTAAGCGCGACATATCTGCGGTTCGTTCGCCTGCTACCGACTGACATGCTCGACGCGCGCGACTACCTCGGGCAGACGGCGTTGATGCTGGCAGCGGATCGCAAGGACGCAGCGTTCTTGAGGATCCTCAGAGCGCACGGGGTCGATCTGGATGCTCAGGATACGCTCGGGCGCACGGCGCTGCACGCTGCGGTGCGATCCAATGCGCCCGACTGCTTCGAGATGTCGCTCGCCGCTGGCGCCAATCCGACGCTTTCGACATGCGAGGGCAAGACCCCGGCGATCTACGCTGCCGAGTTCGGTCGTGCGCAGATCTTCCAGCGGAGACTGGCGCACCTTGCGCGGCCGGTCACCGAAGAGGAATTGCGCAAGGCTCGCGAAATCGCGGTGCGTAACGCGAATGCCTACAAGGCATACCGAAGCGAGTATCGAAGGCATTGCGTGGAACTGAGCGGTCGGTCAGCCTTCAAGGAGATCATAGCCGGATCGAGCAAGAGTGCCTGACCGCCCTTGCCCCCCCCAGCCGGGGTGGCCCCACTCCCGGCACTCACCGCATCAACCGGCGGTCTGGCAGCTCGCCGAAATCTGAGCTGGGACAATTCGGTTTCTTGTGAGCAGGGTAATGATGGGGCTGCAGTCGCCCAGCGCGGGTTCGATCCGTTTCGACGGCGTGGCACTCTCTGGCCAACCGGCGGGCCATCCCGCCGCGACCCGCTGGCGGATGCAGATGATCTTTCAGAACCCGCTCGCCAGCCTCTACCCGCGCTGGCGCGTCGCGCGCATCATCGGCGAGCAGATGAAGAGTTCGGCACCCATCCAGATACCACCGAGCGGCGCAAAGAGGTCGACCGCCTGCTGGAATTCGTCGATCTGGCCGCTGTCGACGGCGACAATTCCCGCACGACTTTTCGGGAGGACAGCGGCAGCGCATATCAATCGCGCGCGCCGTGTCGACGAAGCCGGGTCAGTTGAGTAGCTCCCCATGCACCAAAGTGCGAACCCGCGAACCCGAGGTGCGAACCCAAATTTTTGCTTAGACGCTAGGGAGTTAACGCGCCAACGCCCACCGCATGCGGCTGCCGTCTGGAAGGACCCGCGCCGGCCGACAGGGGCTCCCCTCCTGACATTCCCGCAATGAGTTGCTCGCTTCACGCGCTCAGTGGCAATGCCAATGAAAGCTCCGCCCGGAATTGCTACCCTGCCGTCGAGGGTGCTGTGCCAGGCGATTTCGTCGCATGGCCCGCTGCACTTGCCGCCCGGCCACGCGATCGCGCCCAGCGCATTTGGGATCCAAATTACCTCATGCCGGATTCGGCTGATAAGTTCGTGCATGGGACTTGCAAGCTGCTCGACCTGAAGAAGCTCGACGTCATACGGATGCGCGACTGCTCGGCGACCCTGGACAAGCTTCTGGCGTTGCGAGACTGACGAACCATCCGTTCGCGTCCGCCGTTGCCGACGTTATCGGCCCTGAGCCGACTTCCTGCCACCACCGCAATGCCCTGCTGCAGCCTTACCAGATCGGCGATTAGTGGATCGCGCAGCCTTTTCCAAGTGCGAGCGTCGGCAGCGCAGACTCAACCGGCCTTTCGCTGCGGCTGCTCCGTGTTTGTTCGCAGCTGCGGCGACACCTACGTGTAGGGCGGGGAGCGGCCATTGGCGACTGGAGCGACGCGACAGCCACATCTGCTAAAGCGGACGGCCTCGGCGAACATCGCCGAGGGTCGACGGACCGGCGCGTCTGCAATCGCCGCGCGCGCCGCCGCTTCGCCGAGGCCGCACACATAGGACGGGAACAGGTGGAGTCACGTCAGCTATTGTGTTTGCCGTCTCTACATTTGGCACGGGGCACACTCCCGTATCATATCCTCTGTTCGGGCTGCACCGCTGGATGCCATTCACGCCCCCTCTAATCCGCCTGGGTGGCGAGCGGGCGCGCCTGGGCGAGCCAACCGGCGTCGCGTGCTCGCGCCGCGGCTTCGCCACGCGTCGCGACCTCGAGCTGCGCAAGGATCGCCGAGACATGGTGATCGACGGTCTTCGGTGAGATGAACAAGCGCGCCCCGATTTCGGCGTTGGAAAGGCCTTCGTTCAGCAGGCGCAGCACGTCCAGCTGGCGTTGGGTGAGTCCGGCGGGATTGTCCAGTGTAGCGGCGCGTCGCCTCGGTGGAGCACTGACATCGATCCCCCGGTCGTGCGCAGTCGCGCGCGCGTGCTCCAGCGCCGCCGCTGCGTTGAGTTTCTGAAGGATCTTCATTGCCTGGGCGACCGCTTCGGCGTCACCCTCGGCCAGCGCAAGCGCCTCCCGGTAGGGGTCGCCAATGCGCGCCCATTCCTCCGCCGCCACCCGCCAGTCGCCCGCGAACGAGGCGAGATAAGGCGCATGGACGCCGTCGAGCGGCCCGAGCGGCCGCTCGGGATCGATGCGGCGCTGCCAGTCGAACAGCTCTTCCCGAAACACGGGCGGGCACGGCATTGTCAAGGCGCGATCGATCCAGGCTTGGGCAGTCTCGCGCGCCTCCAGTCCCAGGCAGGCGAGTTCGGCAAACAGGCAGGCCACGTCCATGACGTGCCGCACGTCCTCCTCCTCGCCAAGCAGGGTGACGATCTCCGCCAGCATCCTGTCGTCGACCGGTGCGCCGCGACGCATCGCCACCCGGGCAACGGTCAGCCGGGCCATGATGGCGGGCGAGGATTGCTCGCCTTGCTCGGCGATCAGCGCGTCTGATTCCGCCACGGCCTCGTCCCATCGGCCGGCGCGGTCCAGAACATGGACGCGGAAGGCGCGCGCGAAATCCGTTTGCTGAAAGACCTCCAGTTCATAGCTCGTCGCGATCGACTGCTCGTAAAGATCCAGGGCAGCCGGATAATCCAGGAAGAAATAGAAATGTATGACCCCGCTGTTGCTGAGGGTGCGGGTCAGCGTGAAGCCGAAGCGTCCGCGGCGGGAAATGGCCAGGCTTTCCGCCGCATGGGCCCGCAGTTCGGCAACTGTCCCCGATGCCAGCATGCAAAGCGTGCCCAGCACATGCGCCACGATCTCGTCCTCGCCAAGACGACGCGCCAATGAGAGTGCCTGCCGGCACAGATCGTCGCTAAGCTCCGTCTCGGCGTCCGCCATGGCGATCTGCGCCCGATTGGCGAGCGCCATGGCGCGCTCGGGCGTGGCGCTGTCGGCGAGGATCGCGATGGCCTCATCTCCCACGGCGCGGGCCACCGCCTTGCGGCCCATCTGCCAGTGCAGCCGGGAGATCCGCTGAAGAATTCGCCCCGCCGCGAGCGTATCCCGCGCCCGATCGATCAGAGCCAGAGCCCGCTCGAAGAACGCGAGCGCGTCGCGCAGGCGGGCGACCGTATGGCAGGCCACGCCGGCATCCCATAGGAGCGCGGCGAAGTCGCTGGTTGCATCCTCGTCGGCCAGTTCAACCGCAAGGCTCAGGTATTCGGCGGCCTGACGGTGGGCGCCGGCCGCCACCGCCTCGCGTCCCGCAAGGGGCGCGAGGCGCGCCATCGGCTCTCGGTCGCCGGCGCCGCGCGCATGGTGCAGCAAGCGCGCAATAGGCGCTCCTCCCGCCGCCTGCATTGCCGAGAGGACCTCGGCGTTGAGGCGCCTGCGGCGGCGCGGGCGCAGCGCCGTCTCGACCGCCTGCCGGGCGATCTCGTGACGGAACGCGAGATGCGTACCCGTGTCCTCGATCAGCTCCGCAGCCATGGCCGCGTCGATGGCGTCCTCGCCGTCCCCGATCCCGGCGGCATCGAGCGCCCACGCGCGTTCGGCCCGGCGAGGAAACACCGAGACTGCCTCGATCAGCGCCTTCGCCTCGGCGGGGAGCCGGCCAATCCGCTCAAGGAGTGCATCCTGCACACCGCGAAGTCCGTCGGCTCCTCCTCCGCGCAGGAGCTCGGTGACGTAGAAGGCGTTTCCGCCGGTGACGCGGTACAGTTCCTGCGCCGGCCAGTCGCTGCCGGCGGCGAGTTGTGCAACCGCCGCCTCCGAAAGCGGCTGAAGCGCAATCCGGGTCACGTCTGCGGGCGACACGCCGCCCAGCGCGCGACGGATCTGCGGGCGCCCCTCGCTCTCGCCATCGCGCGCGGTCAGGACCAGTAGCAGCCGCCGGTCGTGCAGCCGCCGCGCAGCGAACCGGATGAAGTCGAGCGTCGCTTCGTCGGCCCAGTGCAGATCCTCGATCATCAGGACAGAGGCGCGGCCGGGCGCCTCAAGCCGGTCGAGAAAGCTGCCGAACACGGCCAGCCGTTCGCGCTCGGTTCGCAAAAGCGCGTCGAGGTCGATGCCCGCCGCGCGCGACAGGTCGTATAGCGGGCCCAGCGGTTCGGCGATCGACAGATCCTCGCACGCGCCATGCAGCACGCAGGTGTGATCGATCTGAGCCTCGAAGGCTCGCAAGAGCGTGGTCTTTCCGGCGCCCGCCTCGCCGGTAACGAGGACGAGGTGCCCGAGACCCTCACTGGCCGCTCGCGCACTCCGCGCGAGTTGGGCCAAGAGCGCGTCGCGTTCCAGAAACGGATGTTCCAGAGTCCCCATCGCTCACCATACCCTGCGCGGCTGACCGGAGTATAGGGAAAGTTCGCGACAAGAAATGGGGAAGCAGCGGCACGAAAATGGGGAGATGTCCCGACGCGTCGTCCGCCGGAATGGTGCAGGATCAGGGCAATGATCAGTCATCGAACCAAGGATCTCTGCCATGACCGACATGCCCCACACCTCCGCCGCTCACACCCCCGCCACAATGACGACCGCCGCCTTTTCCTGGCTGGTCGCGGCGCTGTCGCCGCGCCGCGACCGGAAAGCCGCACACGAGGAGTCTCAGGAAAGTCCGCGCGACCGGGAACGCCGCCTTGAGGCCGCCATCCACCGCCGCGAAGAGCTGCGTTCTGCCGTGCGCGCCTTGCTGCGCTGATAAACTCGAGGCGGCATCTCGTACCAGGTCACCGCGATAGCTGGGCTTTGATCGTGCATCAGTCGAGGCAACGATGCCGTCCCTGTAGCCAGCGGCGATCATTAGCGCTTACCCCGCCTCCCACGCCGGATGCACCGGGGCCCTTCGCCCTTTCGGCGCCCGGAAAACTGGCGGCCTTTGCCGCGTCAGGCGGATTGGAAACGACCGAGGTAATGGACATCGAGAGCCCCTGGATCTACCCGCATCTGGAAGCGCTTCGAGGGCTCGCGTTGTCGGGCGTTGCCGCACACGCAACCCGTCACGCTGGAGCAACAGCTGTCGACGCAGCGCACGCCAAGGCCGTAGCGCCATTCCGCCAATCCGATGGCAGCCATCATATCGGTGCAACCTTCAAGGTCTGCTTCACAAGGCGTGCCAGGGCATTATGCTTCCGGATTGACATGCGGCAAGCGGCTGCGATGCCTCGAAGCGGGACGGCATCGCCAACGGATACCAAGAATTAGAAGACGACGACAGTGAACTTGCGGCCGGTGTCCTATAAGTCGGAATGGCTCCTCCTTGCGGCCAGCTCTTTGCATTTCGTGGTGCAGGAGGCGACGACTCCGCTCATGTCGCCAGGCGCCGTTTGGAAACCTCCGGTTACTTTCAGTCAGGCTGGAGCGAAGGGCGAGGATAAGCAGGTGTAGTAACGTGATCGGCCCTCAGCAGACGTTCAGGCTCGAACGCGCTCTGAGTAGCAGCAAGTCGAGGCGGACCTCCCCGGCAAACCCTTCCGTACCGCTGGGCGCGTGCTGCGTCAGGTCGCAGGTTTCCGTGCGATCAGCGTGACGAAGGGCAGAAAGCCATAGAGCGTCCCGGCCTCGGCGCGGCGGAGGTACTCATTTTCCAGCGCCTCGGCGAGCGGTCGGCCGATCACGCCCTCCTCGACCAGTCGTGCGCCCGACATCCGTACCCAGACAAGGTTGCCCATGCCTTCGGTCACGACGCGGTTGGCGGTGCCGAACTGCTCGACGACCAGTCCGGCGCGCGCGGCCAGGGGCTTCAGCTTGCCCGTCAGCCAGGCATCGGTC
>NZ_JADDJF010000053.1 GCF_017811755.1 Pararhodobacter sp. SW119
GAGCCTGGACGCCAAGAGAGACCCTTTGGTCGAGATCGACGCCGTTGTGCCGTGGGAGGAGTTTCGCCCGGCGCTTGAGCGGGTCTGGCGTAAGCCCGATGCGGAGCGCAAGTCACGGGCCGGGCGCAAGCCCATGGACGCCGTTCTGATGTTCAAGACGCTGGTGCTGAGCGCGCTTTACAACCTGTCAGACGACCAGATCGAGTATCAGGTGCGCGACCGGCTGTCGTTCATGCGCTTTCTGGGGCTTGGGCTCGAGGATCGTGTGCCGGATGCCAAGACGGTCTGGCTTTATCGCGAGGCGCTGGCTCAGGCGGGCATGGTGGAGGGTGGAGGCGTTGTTCAAGCAGTTCGACGACTATCTGGCACGGCAGGGCTACATCGCGCGGGGAGGACAGATCCTCGATGCATCCATCGTGCCGGTGCCGCGCAACCACAATACGCGTGAGGAAAACAAGGCGATCAAGAGCGGGGAGGTGCCCGAGGACTGGGCGGACAAGCCCGCCAAGCGGTCACAGAAGGACGTTGATGCCCGCTGGACCAAGAAACATGGCATGAGCCATTACGGCTATAAGAACCACGTGGCCGTGGACCGCGCACGCAAGCTGGTGCGCCGCTACCATGTCAGCGATGCCGACCACGGCGAGGCTGGGGCGGCGGTCGGTCAGGATCTCGACCTGCTCCAGCGCCTCGGCGAGCGTGTGGCCGTCGTAGGGATTGCCCGGCAGGGTGCGCATGCCGACCACGAACCCCTCGGTGAGGGTTGTGGCGAGGCTGACCTTGGTGCCGAACTCGTAGCGGACCCGGGCCTTGCCGGCCTCGATCGTCTTGGTGAGCATCCACTCGACGCGCTCTTCACCGATCCGATTGCGCCAGCGGGTGAGCGAGGCCGGGTCGATGGGCGGACGGTGCTGGAAGAATGTCTCGCCGGTGAAATGCTGGTAGTAGGGGTTCTCGACCCAGCGCGCGACCACAGCGTCGTCGGACAGCCTGAAGGCATGTTGCAGATAGAGCAGCCCCGCCACCAGCCGCGACGGCGTTGCCGGCCGGCCCTTGTCCGAGGAGAAAAACCCGGCCCACTCCCGCTCGAAGAACTCCCAGTCAATCAGCGCCGCGAGCTTCACAAGCTCATGGCGCATGTCGATCATGCCGGTGATCTGCTTTGAAGTTCGCGAAGATCGCCTCGGTCAGGCCGTTCTGCTCCAGCAGGTGGCGAAAGTTCAGGATCGTGGGGTCGTCGGTGATGCAGTCGTCACCGAGTTCGATAACGATAAATCGCCGCATCGCCTCGCTTTCGCATAGCGTCTCCTCCGCCATCGAATCGCTCCACGCGCACCAGTTCCGAAGGAAATCCACCCGCAGCACCGTCTCCAACCTAGGTCACGCCTGTCACGCTAGATGTCGATAGCGTCAGATTACTTGCCCTAGGTCTGAAAGTATAAGTTGACTTCGAGCGCGCATGCTCCCGCCACTATCTAAAGAATTGTATTGGCCGAGAAAAACGTCGAGATCGTCGCGCGCGCCTTCGAGCAGTTGCCGGATTCGTGCGCCTTGCTCCCCTTGCCTCAACAATTGGCGGGCCAATTCGTGGCGAGCGGTTCCGCGTACTGCCAATGCTGACCCCCGAATCGAATCATTGGGTCGAGCCACAAGGGTCTCAGTAGCCTGGATGGCTTCCGAGAAGCGGTCGGCGCGTAAGAGGCTATGAGCATACTCCAACTGCAGCCGAGCCGCCGCATTCGGGTGGATTCCGGCGAGCATGCCTTCGTAACGTCGGATCGCTAGATCGTAGTTGCCAGTCTCAAGAGCTTGGCGAGCCACGGAATAATCACTGGCTGGTCCTCCGCCGGCAACTGAGCCTGCTTTCTCGCACGAGCTATGGGCGAATGCCACCACTGCTAGCACTACATGCGTAACAAGTCGCTTAGTCGTCATGTGTCGGCATCCGCTCAAAGTTTGGTTATTGCAACTTAAGCACAAGTGTATGTATTGTCCAGTAACGCTATGGTTGTGTATAGGATCCGCTTTTGCCCCTCGTCCTGTCCCTGGTCAGCCTGAACTTGAGCCGCGACGTCTCAAGCGGCGCAGCGAGTTCGGGAATGTTGCGGACCGGGACCGGTAGGCCTGTGCAGAGAGGTGGATTTCTTTCAGCGCCTTCAAAGGTGTGCAGTTCAGTGCAAGACAACGCGACAACTATGACAAACTGGCAATGAGGCGGAGCACTCGGAAGATGCATGACCGGCAGTACGATTCGCGGACAGGATCTGTCTACCCTCTATGTTCGAGAAATCGACAGTTTTCGGGCAACCGCGACGAGTTGAGCCGCGCTTCAACGACGTAATCTCTAGAAACAGCAGTTCTGGCTTTCAGTTTGCTCTTAGCTTCGGAATGGTGCTTATGGCTCGAACTCTTCTACTGTTCATTATAGTCTTCCTGGTTTCGCTACCACCGAAGTTGTTGCAGGCGCAGGTTCGGCTGGACTTGCGAGAGGTTGAGCTTCAGGCTTTCGTGCAACTTGTTTCCGAGCGAACACAACGTAATTTTGTGCTTGATCCCGGAGTTACCGGAACGGTTACAGTTTTTGCGCCTGCTCCCGTATCCCAGGACGCGCTTTACGAGGTCTTCCTCAACATCCTCGAAATCAATCGGCTGACAATCATTGAGGGTGATGGAATCGATCGTATCGTGCCGGCGCAATCTGCGCGCGGAATGTCCCCCAGTCGCCTTGCTCGAGGGCGTGGTGGTGCATTTGAAACGCGGGTGATTCCAGTATCGTCCGCAGATATCAGCGAAATTCTTGAAGTCGTATCACCGCTGATACCACCAGAAGCCGTGCTAACACCGATACCATCTGCGGGATTGGTGGTACTTTCTGACCGACAGGAAAACATTCTTAGAGTTGAATCCCTGATAAACAGGTTAAATTTAGCCAGCGATCGCGCCGTAGAAGCCATACGTCTTAATCACGGTGACGCTGAAGGAATGCTACCTATCTTGGAGTCTGCAATTCAGGTCCCCTCGGGTGCCTCGATTTCGGCAGACTTTCGCGGCAACAGCGTTGTCGTGAGTGGCCCTCCCGATTTTAGGTTGCGTGTTCGCAATGTGATTAGTCAACTCGACGTTCCTCAGCAGCGCTCGGTGTCACGCGTCGTTCGACTGAACTATGCCGATGCTCGTGAATTGGCCGAGGTCGTGCGCGAGTCTGCTGGGTTGTCTGATGCGCAGGGCATGGGGTTTATCAGTGTCGTTGCGGAGCCACAGAGCAATGCCATCCTCATCACGGCTCCCAGTGACCGGGTCAACGACCTCTTGCTCGCTGTGCGGTCTCTTGATGTGCGACCAGCGCAGGTTTTGATTGAGGCCGTAATATTCGAGATTTCCGCAGAAAACTTCTCCGATCTTTCGGTGCAATTTGGTGGCATCCTGAACGAAGCGATACTTGGCGGAACGTCGTTCGATCTCGACGGGCGCACTTCACTCATCACGCTAGTGAGCGGTGCCTTGTCCGGCAATATCGCCAGCCCGGGAACTGGCGGGATTTTCGCCGCGCGCAATTCACGCAATTTTGCGGCGCTCGTGACCGCCATCGCGCGAGAACGAAGTACACGTCTTCTCTCGACGCCGGCGGTTCTAACACTTAACAATCAGGAAGCCGAGATTGTCGTTGCACAGAACGTTCCATTCGTGACGGGGAGTTTTGCGACCGTTGGCGATAGCGCAGTGCCAGAGCGACCGTTCCAGACGATCGAGCGGCAGGATGTGGGCCTCACCCTCACTGTTCGTCCCCAGATCACAGACGACAGAACCGTTCGGATGGCGATCCAGCAGGAGGTGTCCAACCTAACCGGCTCGGCGGCGGCTGCCGGAGGTGAGATAACGGCCCGCCGACGACTTAGTACCAATGCCTTAATCGGCGACGGGCAAGTGATTATTTTGGGTGGGTTGATTGAGGACAGTACGCGCACCACCAACGCACGTGTGCCAGGGCTGAGCAATCTTCCGTTACTTGGCGCTCTTTTTCGTGGGCGGAACGTTCAGGACGGACAGAGGGTTCTACTAATAATGCTGCGTTCTCGCATCATCCATAATGACCGTGACGCCGCTCGGATCACGCAAGAGATTGCACGTCAAACCGAAACACTGAGCCGTCAGATCTCTCCCCGCAATGACACCCTATATCCCCAAGTTCGTCGTGCTGGTTTTCCTTTTGACGGCGTCGACCTTAATCAGCCTTTCGACAGGCTGGTCGTTGATCATGTCGTACGCGATCGGCTGTTCCCAGCCCTGCCGCCGAGGATCCCGATCGGCATCGGGAACTGATCAGGCGTCGATGGCAGTACCTCCACTAATCTTCACATTCGCTCGCGACAATCAGGTTGCACTCGACGGCGAACGGATACTCGCGGGACCCGAAGCGACCCTAGACGGACTCCGCGAGGCCCGACGTGTCGCTGGGCGTCCCCTCAGCCTTGAGACTGTAACAGAAGCCCAGTTCCTTCAGTCCCTCGTACGCATTTACGATCAGGCTACCGACCAGAGCGAAGAAACGGAAGTTGTTTTCAACATTGAAGAGGTTGAGGGGCTGGATCATTTACGTGACCTTCTTGAAGATGTCGCGGATGCCCCTGTCATCCGGCTGGTGAACCAGTTACTGCGCCAAGCTGTTCGCAGCGCGGCTTCCGATCTCCATCTCGAACCCCATGAGGACGGCCTTTGGGTCCGGATGCGCATTGACGGAATTATGCGACCGATTTTTGACCGGAAGGATGTTCCCGCGCGTCGTGTCGTTTCCCGTCTGAAGGTCATGGCAGGGCTAGACATTGTCGAAACTCGTCTCCCACAAGATGGACGCATTGCTCTCCGACTGGGCGGGCGAGCAATCGATGTCAGATTATCCACGTTACCTGGCCTTCATGGAGAACGCATCGTTATGCGGTTCCTTGATCGGCGAAGTGGCCTCGTAAGTCTTGATCAACTAGGCTTAATGCCAGCCGACGCGGAAATCCTTAGCAGACTGGCTGGCTCCCCACATGGCATGGTTTTGGCGACAGGTCCGACTGGAAGCGGGAAAACAACTACGCTTTATTCGCTCCTGAATCTCGTGAGACAGGCAGAGAGAACAATCCTAACGATTGAAGACCCAGTCGAATACGATTTGCCAGGAGTGTCACAGATTCAGGTGAACCCGGAAATTGGGTTCAGCTTTGCAAAGGGCATGCGGTCCATGCTGAGACAGGATCCGAATGTCCTCCTAGTTGGAGAGATCCGCGACATCGAAACAGCTCATATTGCTTGCGAAATCGCTCTTATCGGGAAGCTGGTGTTTTCGTCTTTGCATGCGAATAATGCACTTGCGTCGGTGGTCAGGCTGCGCGAACTTGGTGTGAGTAATCATTTGCTCTCAACAACCCTACGCGGGGTCATCGCACAAAGACTTGTCCGCCGTCTGTGCAGTGCATGTCGACGAGAGGTGCCGATTAGCGCGTTCGAGGCTTCTTATTTTAAGAGCCACGCTCTGGAAGCTCCCGAACGGTTATTCGCGGCTGAGGGTTGTGAGTTCTGTGATGGCGAAGGATATTGTGGGCGTGTAGGAATCTTCGATATCCTTGAGATTGACGATCGTTTGCTTCATGCGATTGATGATAACGCTTCCTTTATTAAGTTGCGCGAGGTGTCCGGACGACGGTTTTCCACCTTATTTGCAGCTGGACTTGTTCGAGCTGCTATTGGTGAGACCACTCTGGAGGAAGTGCGCCAGGTAATAGGTGACATCGCGTGAAGTCCTATACCTATAGAGCGTATACAGCTAACGGAAAAAGGCGCCAAGGCGTCATACTCGCAGAAAACGAGGGGCGCGCATCAGAGAAAATTTCCGCGAAAGGTCTCCTGCCCAGCGAAATTGTCCTAAGGGAGTCCGGGGCGATATCTTCGAATCTGTTTGGGTTCTGGCGCCGCAGTACGTACGTTGATAACGATATGCTTTCTGTCTTTACGAGACAGATGGCCGTTCTTCTCAACACAGGGCTGACGGCAGATTCCGCGCTGCATGCGATTCAAGCGGGAGCAGGCAGCTCTACAATAGAGGCTCTCGCCACGAAGGCTTGTGCTGGGGTTATCGAGGGCGAACCACTTTCGCAGGCGCTAAAGCACGCGGGCGCGGTCTTGCCACCTTGGTATACCGCAGCTCTCCAAGCCGGAGAGTCTTCCGGTAAGCTGGATCCAGTATTCCAGACACTTGCCGAGCATCTAGAGAATTCAGTCAGTGATCGAACCGCGATCATCTCAGCGCTAATCTACCCGGCTTTCGTATCGGTCGTTGCCATCCTCGTCTGTGTGATCCTTGTGGTGACAGTTACGCCTGAGATTGCTGCGATGTTCGATTCGGCCGGACAACAGTTGCCCGCACTCACGCTCTGGGTGCTGGGTGTTACGGAATTCGTTAGAACCCAATTCTATTGGTTGATTTTGGGAGTGACTGCTATTTTAGGCTCGGTCATAGCATTGAGCCGGCAAAAGAGGTTGAGGAATTGGCGTGACGATATCGTACTGCGGTTGCCGCTTATTGGACGCTTAATGCGTATGGCTGCGTCGGTTCAATACCTTCGCACATTGGCTTTGGTTATCAACAGTCGGTTGCCGATTATCGAGGCCTTAAGGTATTCTGCTGAGGTATTGTCAATACATTCATTTCGGCAAGAAGCATTCGATGCAGCTGATGCCTTGCGACGTGGGGAAAAACTTTCCAGTGCACTCCTGCTTTTGAGTTTTCTACAGCCAGTTTCACGGCAACTTATTCAGGCCGGAGAAGACTCCGCTAGACTCGGTGCAATGAGCGATCGGGCTGCAGTACTTGCGGAGACTTGGCTACGAACGGAAAGAAAACGGCTAATTACGGTGCTTGAGCCGGCGTCAATGATTGCCGTTGGCGGCGTGGTTCTGATCATTGTACTGGCCATACTCCTGCCAATTTTCGACATGCAGACAATGGTCTCTAGCTGACCTCACCGGACAAGAACTATTGTTTCGCTTGAGGCGCTGAAGTCATAGAATTGCTGGAAATTCGGAAGGGGTGGATAACGTAGAGAGTAATTCGCACTTTCAGATCTGCCTGGGGTCAATGAGTGGCGGGGCTAGAGGTAGCCGCCCTCGAGGGCAAGCCAAACCAGAGCCGCTGATACCGACAGGGCTGCGCCAAACGGAACGCGAGCGGTGCGCCGAACCTTCCGTCCGGTTCGCCAGTTTCGTAGTAGGGCGAGGAACAGCGCGGAAAAGCCTGCCACGAGCGTTACGTAAGGGATCGCCATTGGACCGACCGCGGCTCCTATTCCTGCCATGAGCTTGACGTCCCCAAAGCCCAGCCCCTCTCGCCCCGTGAACCATCGATAGGCCAGTCGAAGGAGCCCGAAGAACCCGAAGCCCAGTGCCGCTCCAATGATGGCTAGCCCGAACTGCCGGTGAAGCATTTGGCCGTCAATGCGAATGACTGCCAAAACGAGAGCAATAATAAGGAGCGCTCCGGTCAACTGATCCGGTAGGCGAAAATGCTTTAGATCAGCCAATGTCAGAGCGAGCAAGCACCAAAGCAGTGCCGCGCCAAGCACTGCTTCGGGCACGCCGTCGCTCGCGAAGACTGCGGCCATGCCGAGAAGTAGACCGAGAATCTCGGCATGCCACAGATCCGCCGGGATATGAGCTCCGCAGAAGGAGCAACGGCCCCGCAGGACCGCGTACGACACAAGCGGAATCATTTGAAGACCAGAAATCTTTGTACCGCAGGAGCGGCAGCGCGATCTTGCGATAAGAACCGGTTCGTTTCGAGGAAGGCGGTCCCCTAGAAGCGCAGCAAAGGATCCGACGGCTGGTCCGGCAAGGATCAGCAGTATGGGGAGGAGTTCGTTCAAGGAAAGATTCACCAAGGCTTAGTAACTCGCATTTATCTTCACTTGCGCTGAATTTGGCCGACTCTGGCCTTTGTATCGTGCCTACGAGAGTATGCTATGCCATTCAAAAGTCCAAACACGACGAAGGTAAGGAGTGCCGACCGAGGGTTCAGCCTTATCGAACTAATGGTTGCCGTGGTGATTCTGTCAATTCTTGCCGTGGTTATCGTTCCGCGAGTTATTGATCGGCCGGATCAGGCAAGGGTGGCACGGGCACGTTCAGATATTGCCGCACTCTCCGCGGGACTGAATCTCTATCGTCTCGATAACGCCGTCTACCCGACGACGGAACAAGGGCTACGGGCACTTTCGCAACGGCCGACAAGTCAACCTGTGCCAGCAAACTGGGCATCGGGTGGCTATCTCGATCGCGTCCCGCGTGATCCTTGGGGGAACGAGTACCAGTATCTCTCCCCAGGCGTGCGTGGTTCATTCGATCTTTTCAGCTATGGATCTGATGGTAGACCCGGAGGGACTGGCACTAATGCGGACATTGGGAACTGGCAGGTTGACTGATTACCGCGCCGGTTTTTCCTTAATTGAGCTACTGGTTGTCACCACTATTATTTCGGTTCTGTCGCTTGGCTTGGTTCTTGGTGCCGGCGTCGGAGGCGTCATGGAGCGCAGTCGTGTGGATGGAGTTCGGCGATCAGCCCGCGCGTTAGAAGGCGCCGTTTCCTTAGCGCGCGACCAAGCGCTTTTGGGCAGGCGCCTGCACGCCTTGGCGCCGAACCCGGATGGCTGGGAAATCCTACAACTGGAGAATGGCGAATGGCAGGGCGTTCGTGCTGCGACCAGTCGCAGAGAACTCGTTTGGCGCGTCGATGGGAAGCTTGTTCGGCGGCTGCAGGATCCTGCCCAAGAGAACTGGGCGCCTTTAATCCTTTTCTTGGAAGACGGACGGGTAACGCCATTCGAGGTAGTTTTCCAAGCGCCAGAAGGGGTGATCCAGTGTGAAACCGATGGCTGGGAGGCATTTCAATGCCAGATAAGATGAGCCACGGGGAACTTGGAATTTCGCTGATAGAGCTTGTCCTCGCTATCCTGATCCTTTCGCTAGGCGCCTTGGCGGCCTTCCGTGTCAGCGATACAGTGCAACGTGGTGTCGGGCAACAGGAGGCACGCCTGCTGGCTCAGCAGGTTGCGCTGAACCGCGTTGCCGAACTCAAGCTAGATGGCATACTTCGGGGGCGGGCGTTACCTTCCCTTGTTGAAATGGGTCGCTTGCAGTGGCAGGTAGTGGTTCTCGAAAACGAGACGGAGATCGGTCTGGTCGAAGCCACTATCGTAGTGACAGGGCAGAACTTGCCTGGAGCGCGGCTTGTAGCCTTCGTTGCCGAGGAAGGTGCGCCATGACGTCAACCATGGCCGCTTCATTTCTATCGGTGACTCGCGAGGTGAGCAGCGAAACGGTCGCACCTGCACTCCGATTCTGGCATGTCGACTCGTCCGACCCGCCGCCTGCCGCGGACAGTTTTATCGCTTTGGCGCCTGGGATGGACGTCATTGCATTGACCGTCTCCCTTCCCTCCACACTCAGAGGCAGGGCGAGAGAAGAGGTGGCGATCCGGCAAGTTTACGACCGTCTGAGCGCTAAGCCAGGGTCCTTGCGTGTGTACCCATTGGCACTTCCCGGCGCGGTGGATGGGTGGACCTCAACTCTCGTGGCGAATGAAGATTTTATCACGGAGTGGCAGCGACGCCTCGGGTCGGCAAGTGCGCGTTGCCGGGCTATTCTACCAGATTACCTCTCGCTGCCGTTCGCTCCGGGGCTCTGGACGATCACTGTGTCGTCGGAAATGGGTCGAGCGGTGGTGCAGGTTCGCTTTGGTGCAGCTGACGGATTTTCTGCGGAAACCGAGCTTGCAATTTTCGCGCTTACTCGGGCGAGGGCGACACTACCGGCCCCTGAAGCTGTGCTTTGCATCGGCCCCGTTGCGCCGACAGTTGAAACCGCACTAGACGGGTTGCCACTCGTGCAGTCCTCGCAGGCTCTTCCCAAAGACAAGGCGCCCGCAGGTGTTCTTCAGTTGGGTGAAGAAGTACTCGATCTACGTAAGCATCCCGTGCATCATGGTCGAACGGTCTTTGCAAAGCGGGTCCGCAGGCTTCGCTGGCCGCTGTCGCTATTCGCGCTTGGCGCGCTCGCGTGGGCGGCATCAATCGAATTTGACGTACAGCGTTATCGTGCAACGGCGGATTCGATCAACGAAGAAATAATGGTGGTAGTTCGCCGGGACTTTCAACTTTCAGGGTCTATCATCGACGTACGTATTCAGGTGGAACGTGAGATTGAGCGGCTTCGGCGGCAGACTACACTCCCCTACAAAGGCAATGAAATTCTGGAAAAATTCCGAGAGATTAGCCATGTGCTGGCTGGCTATGACGATCTTGAGATAGTCTCGGCTGTCCTGATTGAGGGGGAGGGCATCTCCCTCAATCTTTTGACGCCCGATTTCATCACACTTGATAGGATAACTGCGCGACTCCGCGAGATGGAGGGCGAATTGAGTATTTTGCGCTCGACGACTGAACCGGGAGGACACGTGTGGGGATCGCTTTTCATTGCAGCGAACATCGTCAGCGAGTGAGTGGATAGTGGAACTCATTTCGCGACAGAGCATCCGTGCGCGCCTTCTCTTAATCTGTCTTGGCGGGTTCATGCTGTCCACCTTTTTTCTATTGGGTATCATACTTCCAGTTGCGGAGCGGCGGGAAGCTGCATATCGCGACCTCGCCGAAGTACAAGCTGAACGCGCTTGGCTGGAGCAAATGCGTGTTGAGCATGCGCGACTTTCGCAGAGAGTCAAAGATTCTACTGAATTGAAAACTGGAGGCGTGGGCCTGAGTGGAATCGAGACAAGCTTGCTCGTTTCAGGATTGTGGGAGTCTGTCACGGAACTTGGCAACGCTGCAGAAGACTCTATTGACCTGCGCTTCAATGAGGTTGATTTTGTTCACCTCATGTCGTGGCTGAACCGTATCGAGCTGGATGCTGGCTACACGGTTTCACGGCTTCAATTAACGAAAGGGGAACACTCAGGGAAAGTAGAAGCCGAGATGCAACTGAAGCAAGCCATTGAGTGAGTCGTTACTGATTCCCCGCTGTAATCTGCCGCGCAGCGTCGCTAATCGATATTCTGAACCACATCGAGTTGTCGCGAAGGCTCCGACTTTTGAACAAGATGGAGCGTCCGTACGGGTTTTGACTAGGTGTTTTATCCCACGGTTTGATGGTGCGCTTCTCTCGAAAGAATGGAAGGAAGCACTATGGGACAAGTTCGTCACGGGAGCGCCACGACCACGCACGCCGTCAGAACTGCAATACAGAGATCGCGAGCTTCTCTCGCGCAGCTGAGCAATGAATTGGGCATCAACCCCAAGACTGTGGCAAAGTGGCGGAAGCGGGCGACGGTCGAGGATATGAAGACCGGGCCGACGGAACCGCGCTCGACGGTTTTGACCGAAGCCGAGGAAGCGGCAATCGTCGCGTTCCGGCGCCACACACTGAAGTCATTGAATTGCCGAAAATAAAACGGCAGTGTCTCCCTTGCGTGTTGAACGTCGTCTAACCTTGTGAGGACATTTCGCGAACACGCAGGTCGGAGGGATGTAGATGGATAGCCAGGGGAATCGCGTTTGGCGCTGACGGCTTGAGCTGCGGCCCTTATGGCGGCGATCGGGATGGATTCAGGATGGCGAATTCATCCTCTGGAATCCGCTGCCGCCATGGACATCTTCCTCACCGCCTTCGCTGACATCCCCAATCGACGCGCGATGCGACGGCCTCGCCGGTTTCGAACTGAAGCTGGTCTCCTCGGTCACGCTCGCCAGCACGCTCGAGGCACTGCACAACAGATGGGACAGGAACGATCCGAAGGATGCGCAGGTCATCCTGCACATGTTGAAGATCGGCGCGGTCCTCATCGGGCGCAAAGCCATACATAAGGGCGGACCACTTCAGTGGGGCGGATCACAAGTTCAGCTGAGCGGGCGAAGCGTGCGATCGCTGTAAGGTAGTTCGGGCGGGCTGCCTGGTTTTGGCGCTCGATTGACGAACGGGCCCAAAGTGCTTCCTTCCAGTGTCTCGAAAGTATAGCCATTTAAAAAATTTGGGATCAAACACCTAGGCGTCCCAGACCCGGATCGGACCGCAGTCGATATGGGTGAAATTCGACTTCGAGTAGCGTCCGACACCGCCCATATGGCAAGCCCCGGCCGCAAGCGCCACCTGCGCCACATTGCGTGAGCGCATCCTGACATCGGCGGCTTGGCCGATCGTGTGACGGGGGTTCGACGCACCCCCGCGTCTGTTAAAATTCTGCGTGCCGTTGATCTGAGGCGATCGATAGCCCGAAAGGAGTTGGAACGGCTCTTCGGTATCGAGGAGCTTGTGCGCGGCGGCCATGATGTCGAGTGTACGCGCGTCAATTCGGTGCACCTCGTTATTGTGCCAGTCGCGGAAGAAGTGGTTGATCTCGTTAAGAACGTCTGCGATGTACTCGCCATCCGCCCAATATACAGCGTTCAAAACCTCGCCAGTGCGTCCTGAATACACGCGCAGGCGACGGAATTCGCCCGCGCCGCGTAGCAAGGAAAACGCGTTGGCGAAAGTCGGAGCGGCGGTCAGCGCAGTTGCGGCAAAAACTCGCAAAAGCACGCGACGGGGCAAGCCGGTTGAGGCATTCCAGTCCATGATTAATCCTGTCCCATCCCGGTCATATTCGCTACTGCTCTCTGGTTTGGATCATCTACTCCCCCTTTTTGTCCTAGTGGCTTCGTTGAATATTCTTGAGGAGTTCATTTTAGATGTACCTTCTTTCGCCACAGATGCCGTCGACCCAGGAGCGTACCGAAGATCTATCTCAGAAATTGCGCAAATCGGTATCCTGTTCTGAGAATAGGCGGAATCCTCTTGACAAATTGTTAAGTTGGGTTTTGCTCGCGCTGTTATCAGACCGACTCTCGCGGCGGCAGTGACCTGTGAGATGCCGGCGATGCTAACGAGGATCTCGTGGCGCGCCCGTAGGTCGGGATGGTTTTGATGGTCGCTACTCTGATCCACGCAAAAAACTCCCTCTTTTGATGCGAGGTCGACGCGCAGTTGGTGGGCTTGGCGGCGTCTTCATTTATGCGAAACGCGCAAAGCAAGCGCATCATCTCCATGGTGCGCGCCAAGGTCGAGCAACCTTGCCGCTTCCTCAAGCGCAAGTTCGGCTATGTCAAACCCCGCTACCGCGGCCTTGCAAGCAACCGCACACAGCTCTTAACACTGTTCGCGCTCGGCAGCCCGGTCCCGCGAGTTCATCGCAGCTCAAAGCGCAAGCAACTGTGTATCTGGTGAAATCGGGATAAGACTAAGCCAGTTAAGCAGTTATTCATCTCTAACCAAGATTTTCTAAGCGTCCTGAGTCAAACTGATTCGCGGCATGTTCTGACGCTTCACATGCAACTGCAATTCTGACCGAAACAGCTACCGTAGGCTTCTAGCTTGAAAACGCTCCTTGCTTCTCAAGATTCGTGGGCAACTCTAGTGCGCTTTCCACTCCTCCTGATCGGAGGAATCGTCGCAGCGATTGGTGTCAACCAGTTGGCTCGTGCGGTCTTTACTTCTCTTCCAGAACCGGAAATGATGATCCAGATCGCGGTTGTGGATCCCGAAACCCGCGTTCCCTCCTCTCGACCGAGGGTAGTCGCTGAATGGGCTCCTGTTTTCGGCTCGCCTCAGATGGAAGACATCACTATTTCATTAAGCGAGCCAGTAGAAGAAGCGGAAACCGTCAGACTTGAGTTAAACTATAGGCTACGTGGAATTGTCGTTGGAGAAGACCATGACATTGCTATTCTTGAAGGAGGCAATGGAACTGAAATCGTACGGACCGGTGGGGAGCTGTTAGATGGTCGTAAGTTGCTAGAAATACACCAAGATGGTGTTCTGATTGAGAGCGCTGGTGGTAGTATCTTAATCGCATTCCTCGAGGCGGAGTTTACGGCACTTGAGGAAAGTTCTTCTGATGTAGGCCGAGATGACAGTGTCATTATTGAAAGATCGGCTCCCGCTCTCGCAGTGACTGATGTTTTAAAGGATTCATCATCGAGTCGCGCGCTTCAAACGGCGCATTCCCGTCGACACCAAGCGGCGCCTCGTCGCTTCTTCAGCACAGAATAGGCTCTGATGATGTGACCGCCGCCCGACGGCCTCTGTGTGCCAAGGTGGGTCTGCAACGATCCACAAAGGGGAGCGGTCATTTCGGAGATTATCACGGTCGGGCTCGACCTGGCTAAGAATGTGTTTCAGGTGCATGGGTCTGACGGTTCCGGGCGGGCGGTGCTGCGCAAGAAGCTGAGGCGGGACCAAGTCCTGGATTTCTTCGGACGCCTGCCACTGTGTGTCGTCGCCATGGAAGCCTGTGGCGGCGCGCATTTCTGGGGCCGCGAGATCACGAAGCTGAGCCATGAGGTGAGGCTCATCCCTCCCGTATACGTCAAGCCTTTCGTGAAACGTCAGAAGAACGATGCGGCCGATGCCGAGGCGATCTGCGAGGCCGCGCTGCGTCCGACCATGCGCTTCGTGCCCGTGAAGAGCCAAGAGACCCAGGGCGCGGCGATGGTCTACCGGATACGGGAACTTCTGATCCGTCAGCGGACGCAGGCGATCAACGCCCTGCGCGGCCATCTGGGTGAGTTCGGGCAGATCGTGCCGCAAGGCGCAGGCAAACTGGCTAGAAAACTAGGACGCTACTCAATCCAAAACCAGAGCCGGCGTGTGACATGCTCCGCTCTTCGACGCTGGACCGCCCAGAGGCAGAGTTTTCCGGCAGCCATTATTGCGATACGGGATTTGAACCTTCAGGGTCTACGCCGCGCATCACAATCCAGCAGGACTTCTGGCGGACTGATCTCAAGAATATCAATCGTTAAGAGAGGGAACTGAATAGCAAACTCCTTGGCAATCATTTCAACACTGGGCAAGGGCTGTGTTACCGCACATAGCAGCCCACTATATTTATTTCTCTGCAAGAAGCTTCCGAGATCCATTAGATCCCAATTCGGTTGAGTGAGCGGCGCCAGGATAATATCAGGGCGAACCGCCTCGAGAACACTGTGCTCAAGAAAGCGCCAGTGCGTACACACGACGGTTTGTCCATCACTCCGTGGGAGGTGGTTCCAAAGAAATTTCGGAGTTTCGATCGTAAGGAATGATGATGCTAAGCGGACTGACTTCGGAATAGACCCATGCCTTAGCTTACTTTTCGCTGAAGGGGTCGTTGCCAGCATCCTGTCTTCCTGTCGTGCTGATTATTCATGGTCATCATCTAAGAAGAAAGCAAGACGGGTATGCCTGATTTGTCAACCTTACTTAGGGGCACCTCGATTTTTGTCCTTTCCCGATCGTGCGGAGCGGACTCACCGGTTTGAGACGCGCACGATGCCCCCAGTCGGCGTCCTTGCGCGTTATTGGGTCTTCGGTACGCCGCCTGTCTCGCGCAGCATTTCGTGCCTTGCGGCCTGATTTCCGAGCGCCGCGGTCACGTCGGGCACGGGTTCAGGCGGCGCAACTGGCCGAGGCGGCGCATGTTGTAGGCGAGGTTCTTCATGCCGATCTTCGCCTTCGCCCGCACCATGCCGATTGTGCGCACCCGCGTGCCTCCCATGTCGTTTGGTCTGCGCGCCGAAGACATGTTCGATCCGCGCACGCACCGAGGATTTCGTCCGGTTGCTGCTCTTGGCCTGCTCGGTCAGCGGCTTGCCGCGCTTGCCCTTGCGATGGATGTGGCTTTTCAGTTTCAGGGCACGCAGCTTGGCTTCCATCTCCTCGGACCGATAGGCCGGGTCTGCCCAGATACCCGCGCCGGTATTGTCCCGCGACAGCAGGTGGTCCACCACCTGGCTGTCATGAAGGGCGGCATCGCTGACATGGTAGCGGCGCACCAGCTTGTGTGCGCGGTCCACGTTCACGTGGTTCTTGTAGCCGTAATGGCTCTTGCCATGTTTCTTGGTCCAGCGGGCATCAACGTCCTTCTGTGACCGCTTGGCAGGCTTGTCCGCCCAGTCCTCGGGCACCTCCCCGCTCTTGAGCGGGTCAACGCCGCGACCGCAAAGCCTCACCACAAGCGCAGCTCGACAGAGTTCGCCGTGGATTCGCAAAACATTAACCAATACCGGAAATGACTGGGTCTGCAGCCCCACCACTTCACCGAAAGTCAAAGTACTATTGAGAGGCTCCAATCATGAGTTGACGTTCAAGGACAATTCTTTCTCAAACCCGCAGTCCAGCGTGGGCCTTGAATGAAAGTACTTGTATTGCCGACCACACCACAACCTCGGAAGGTGCCCTAGCCCGGCAAGGATCACGAAAATGCTTTCACCGCTCCAAATCTTGAACCTACGGCGCGCTCCGATAGCAGGCGCTCCGCAGGCGGCATCAGAAGTCCCTGACCAGAACTTCGAGGCCGATAGTGGTGATCGGTTCATCGACACCGCACAATTCTTTCAGGGAGTAGGATTACAGTTTAGTGTTTTGGGTCCTGAGGGTGTTGTAGTCGGACCACTTACTGGTCAACTTGTAATCCCGACTGACATGGCGTGGCGGAGCGCTGAAGTCACGGTCACTGCGAGGAATGCAAACGGTACAGCATCGCAGACGTTCCGGGTGGTTGTCGAGGCGGTGGGTGAGCCACCGCGCGTCGTCGCGCAAATATCGGACCAAGTTTTCGAGACAGGTAGCCGCGACCATGTTCTCGAGACGGCACCCTACTTCGAGGGGGAGGAGTTACGCTACAGCGTCTCTGGCTCGTCTCGCGCCTCGATCAACGCCACTACCGGTAGGTTGACCTACTCAACTGGGTCGCAGGTGAGCGACAGTAGCGTGACGGTGTTGGTCGCGAATAACCATGGTTCGGTGTCTCAGACGTTCCGTGTGGCTGTTGAGGCGGTGGGCGAGCCGCCGCGCCTCGTGACGCAAATCCCGGACCAAGTTTTCGAGACAGGTAGCGGCGACCAAGTTGTCGAAACGGCATTCTATTTCGACGGGGAAGAGCTACAATACAGCGTCTCTGGGTCGTCCCGCGTCTCGATCAATACCACTACCGGTAGGCTGACCTACTCAACCGGATTGCAGGCGAGCGATAGCGGCGTGACGGTGTCAGTCGCGAACAACTTTGGTTCGGTTTCTCAAACGTTCCGTGTAGTTGTTGAGGCGGTGGGCGAGCCGCCGCGCGCCGTGGCGGAAATTCCGGACCAGGTTTTTGAAGCGGCTAGCGGCGACCAGGTTGTCGAGACGGCGTCCTACTTCGAGGGGGAGGAGCTTAATTACGGCGTCTCTGGTTCGTCCCTCGCCTCGATCAACGCCAATACCGGTAGGCTAATCTATTCAACGGGGTCGCAGGCGAGTGACAGCGGCGTGACGGTGTCGGTCGCGAACAACTTCGGTTCTGTATCGCAGACGTTCCGGGTGATTGTGCAGGCCGTGGACAACCCGCCGCGGGTTGTGGCGCAAATTCAGGATCTGATTTTCGATATGTATAGCGGAGATCAGGAAATTGAAACAGCGCCTTATTTTGAGGGTGAGAGACTATGGTTCAGCGTTAACGGTCCCGAAGGCGTGACAATCGACGCCACGACCGGCCGCGTCTCGATCGACACGGACCGCGGCTGGACCTCCGGGACGATCACCGTGACTGCGCACAACTCTGGCGGCAGCGCTGCGAGCAGCTTCCAGATCACGCTCGAGCGCGAAGATACCGGGACCGAGCCCGACTACACGCCGGCGGCGACCGAACTGCGCACGAGCGTCGAAAAGGACGGCGTGACCTTCTTCTTCAACGAACCCGCGCAGGTCGGCCGATACTGCACCGGCGACTGGTTCGTGGTGATGCAGCCAGGCCTCAAGCTGACCGCGACCAATCCGGCCTGCCGCCGGGTCGAAAACACTGACGACACACACGCCTTCACCTATGCCGGCCGCAATCTGATCGGCCGCTATGTCCATGGCCTGCAGATCGACCCCTCGGACGCCGACAAGCAGGGCTTCGACAGCTATGCGGCTCAAGCAAGTACGAACCGCATCCATCGCGGCGTGCGGGCACCGATCAGCATCCCCTCCGGTCCCTCCATCTTCCAAGCCGATTGGTCACCTGCGCTGAACATGGATCCGGCGTTTGTCATGGATGGTAACGCGGTATCGGACCCGACGCATGCCATGTCCACGCCGCGTGGTCCCGTGTCTCTTGACCGCCCCATGAGCTTGGTGAAGGCTATTTCCCGCGCGGTGGCGCACGAACACGGTCGCGGCGGGCAGGAAATGCTGGTCGCGCTGACCGTTGTTGCCGAAGTGCCCCCGGAAGGTGCCTTTCGTCCCCCAATGGGTGGCCCCGCCGTAGACCTGCCCGTCACCTGGACAGAAGCTGGCGTTCAGCCTTTCCTC
>NZ_JADDJF010000054.1 GCF_017811755.1 Pararhodobacter sp. SW119
GGCTTGCTGTCGCGGGACCATGTGCATCTGCTGGTCTCAATCCCACCAAAGCGCTCGGTCTCGGCTGTGGTGCAGCGGATGAAGGGAGCTCGGCGCGTATCGTTCAGCGCGATTCTCCGTCCATCGGCTCGTCCTCGTCCGCAGCGCTGCATCGAGCAACTACCCGCCCGGCGTGGCAGGGGCGCCCCCTTCCGCCCAACCGCCGCGCCACCGCATACCCTCCGGCGTTTTTCTGCCCATATCCTGCGCGATGAAATTTTCCTGGGAACGCGGATCTCGTAGCGGTGTTGTCATGCGGAATGCGCCGACGTCCGGATATTTCCAGTCGTCAAACTGCGATCGTCACCCCGGCCGCTTCGATGCGGCGGGTTTTCGTGAAGGTGAACGCCATGCTGAGAACCGCGACAGCTGCCCTCGTCCTTTCCTTCGCCGCCGGCGCCGCCGCTGCCGCTAGCGTCCGGGTGCTCGACACCGCCTGCGTCCGCAGCCCGGTCGCCGCTGTCGCGCCGGGCCTTGGTGGCAAAATCTGCACCAGGGGAACCCTTGGCACCGATTCCGGTCCGGTGATGCCCGCCGCGCACAGCGATGTCCACCGCCTCGGCCGCGGTCCCAGCCTGGCGGTAGACGCCGAAGCGACCTTCGTCGGTTCCCCGCACTTCGGCGTTGCCCGCGCCGCGCCGCCGGCGCATGCCATGAAGCGCGCGCCGGTCTCCACCGGGCAGGGCCGGGGCAACGGCATTTCGCCAGCCGCGCCGGGCAACCCGCCGTTCGTCGCGCCCGGCGTCGGTCCGGGGGCCGCTCTGCCCCCCGGCGCCGCCATCCCCCCGATCTTCGACCCCATCACCCGGCCGAAGCACGCGAACGACGCCGAACCGATTGATGCAGTCCCGATCACGATCCCGCTGCCCGCCAGTGGCTGGTTGATGCTGGGCGTCTTCGGCGCGCTGGCCCTAGTCCGCCGCCGTCGCGTGGTGGCCTAGCCGGCGCCCAAGGCGGCGTATCGGCGGCTTGCCCCGCGAAGGGAGATCGAACCGCCTGGGGTTACCGGAGAGTAAAACACTCAAGGGTTGGCCCCATGACAAAGCAGAGATTCACCCCCGTCTATTCCGATGAACTTCGTGAACGCGGTGTTCGGTCGTCCCGAGAGAACCGCGCCGCTGCATTGCAGCGCAAAAACTATGCGCGCCTCGCGACAAATGCCTAGATAGTCGCCAAATTCAGCGTCCGATCCCCCAAAGACCTTCTGACGACGACAGGCGTTTGCCTTGCGCCAGGCGGCAAGCAAGAAAGCGTGTGCCGATAACGCAACCATCGGTGCGTCCCACGGTCCAGATTTCGAAGTGCCGACCGCCGGGCTTGGAAAACAGCCGACTGCTGCGCAGGACAATGTCTGCACTGAATTGCCGAGAGGCAAGCGATGCTGTCCGGTTGCATGCTGTCACATGCAAGGAGCATGCGAATAATGACCAAGAGAATCCTCATCGCTTCCGCTGCCGCAACATCGTTGGCCACTGCCAGCGCCGCCCTCGCAGACTGCCCGATCCAGGTGGGTGTGCTGCATTCGCTCTCAGGCAGCATGGCGATTTCGGAAACGACTTTACGCGATGTCATGCTGATGCTGGTCGAACAGCAAAACGCCGAGGGCGGCCTTCTGGGCTGCGAGCTTGAGGCTGTGGTCGTAGATCCCGCGTCTGACTGGCCGCTTTTCGCCGAACTCACCCGCCAGTTGCTGACCGTGAACGAGGTGGACGTGATCTTCGGTGCCTGGACCTCGGTCAGCCGAAAGGCGCTTTTGCCGGTGCTGGAGGAATTGAACGGGCTGATGTTCTATCCGGTGCAGTACGAGGGCCAGGAAAGCTCGCGCAACGTCTTCTACACCGGCGCCGCGCCGAACCAGCAGGCGATCCCGGCGGTGGACTACTTCCTGGAGGAACTGGGCGTCGAAAGCTTCGCACTTTTGGGAACCGACTACGTCTATCCGCGCACCACCAACGCGATCTTGGCGAGCTACCTGGCCGAACAGGGCATCGCCGAGGAGGACATCTTCGTCAACTACACGCCCTTCGGCCATTCCGACTGGTCGACCATCGTCTCTGATGTGGTGGCGCTCGGCGCCGGCGGCAAGCAGGTAGGCGTGATTTCGACAATCAACGGCGATGCGAACATCGGTTTCTACACCGAACTCGCCGCACAAGGGATCAGCGCCGACGACATCCCGGTCGTCGCCTTCTCGGTCGGCGAGGAGGAGCTTTCGGGCCTCGACACCTCGCGTCTGGTCGGTCACCTGGCGGCGTGGAACTACTTCATGTCCGCCGACACCGCCGAGAACGAGGCCTTCATCGCGGATTGGCACGAGTTCATTGGCGACGAGGATCGGGTGACCAACGACCCGATGGAGGCGCATTACATCGGCTTCAACATGTGGGTGAACGCGGTCGAGGCCGCCGGGACCACCGATGTCGATGCCGTGCGCGAGGCGATGTGGGGGCAGGAATTCCCCAACCTCACCGGCGGTATGGCGGTGATGAACACCAATCATCACCTCTCCAAGCCCGTACTGATCGGTGAAATCCGCGCCGACGGGCAGTTCGATATCATCAGCCAGACCGAGGAGGTTCCGGGCGAGGCCTGGTCACCCTTCCTGGCCGAGAGCGCGTCATTGACCAGCGACTGGCAGGGGCTTGGCTGCGGGATGTTCGACACCGGGTCGGAAACCTGCGTGCAATTGACCTCGAACTACTGAAACTTCCGCGGCAGCGGGAGGCGCATCCTCCCGCAGCCGTTCCCCTCCGGACCATGAAAGCTTCGCTTATGCCGCGTTCGATCCGCATGGCAATCCTGTTTGCGTGCCTTGTGGCAACTGTAGCCTTCCGCGCCGCGCCGGTCGCAGCGCAGTCCCCGCTGCAGGAGGTTCTGCAAACGGTGCAGGATCAGGTTGCGAACCCCGCGCGCCGGACAGTGCCAGAGGTTCTGGACGCGCTGCTTGCAACCGAGGCCCCTGGCCGGTTGGAATTCCTCCGCGCCTGGGCCGAGCGCGAGGTCTATGTGCGCCCAGGTGACGGGCTTTTCTTCTACGCCCGCGACGCGGCTGACCAGAGCCTCGTCCTTCTCGACATCGACACGGGGGCAGAAATCGACCGGGTAGGCAGTCGCGACGTCAACCAGATCCGTCCCAACGCCGGCGTCCGGCGCGAGATCGCCGCGGCGCTGGTAAAGTTCGAGCTATTGGACCCCGAGCCCGCGCAGCGCCGCGCGGCGCTGGAGACTGTGGCGCGAAGCCCCGATCCTGAGCAGATCCCGGCACTGCGTGCCGCGTTGGCTGAGGAGGATGACCCCGGCATCGCGGCGCGGATGGAGCGGCTGATCAACCTGCTCGTCGCCCGGTTCGCGCCGGACACGGCAACGCGTGTGGCGGCCGTCGAAAGCCTTTCGGGCGACATCAGCACCGAAGCGCGGCGGGTTCTGAACCAGCTTCTGCAGACGCGCACGGACTTCGCCGAGACCCGACCCGAGGACACCAATCTCGCCACTCTCCGCACGGTCGGAGGCGATATCGGGCTGGAGGATGCCTATGCACGGCTCGCCGACGCCGGGCACTTTCCGCCGCGGCCGGGCCACAATGCCATCCGCGACGCGCTGCGCGCCCATGTGGTGGCGGGCGAGGTGGGCGGCGTCCCGGTGCACCGGCTCGACACCGACGCGGCGCGGCACGAGGCCTACCGCGCGCTGGAGGAGGCGGGGTCCGTTCCGCCGCTGGTCACGCAGGCCGACATGGAGGCCGCGGTTTCGCAATACGTCTTCTTCGACGCCTACCTGGAGCCCGACCCGGCGGTCACCGACGCCGCCCGCGCCGCGCTGGACAGCACGCGCACCGCGATCTCTGCATGGCAGTTCCTGGGCATCACGCTCGATGCGCTGTCGCTGGCGTCGATCTTCTTTCTGGCCGCGATCGGTCTTGCCATCACCTTCGGCGTGATGCGGGTAATCAACATGGCGCATGGCGAGTTCATCATGATGGGTGCCTACACCGGCTATGTCGTCCAGACGCTGATTCCCAGCTACACGGTAAGCTTGGTCGTCGCGCTGCCGCTCGCCTTCGGCGTGGCCTTCGCCGCAGGTGTTTCGATGGAGCGCCTGGTCATTCGCCACCTCTATACCCGACCGCTGGAGACGCTGCTGGCGACCTTCGGGATCTCCATCGCACTGCAGCAACTGGCCAAGAACGTGTTCGGCACTCAGGCCCGCCCGCTGACCGCACCGGACTGGTTGGCTGGCGCGATCCGCTTCAACGACATCGTGTCGATTTCCACCATTCGGGTGGCGATCTTCGTTCTGGCGCTGATGTTCTTGCTGCTCCTTCTCTACATCCTCAATCGTACGCGGCTGGGACTGGAGGTGCGCGCGGTCACGCAGAACCCTGGGATGGCGGGTTCGATGGGCATCAGCCCCGACCGGATCAACATGCTGACCTTCGGCCTCGGCTCCGGCATCGCCGGGGTTGCCGGGGTGGCTATCGGGCTCTACGCGCAGGTGACGTCGGAAATGGGCGCCAACTACATTGTGCAAAGCTTCATGACTGTCGTCGTCGGTGGCGTCGGTTCGGTCTTCGGTACGCTCGCCGGCGCCGGGCTGATCGGCGCATTGCAGAAGGGTATCGAGTGGTTCAACCCTGCCAACACTCTGGCCGCGCAGACCTATATGGTGCTGTTCATCATCCTGTTCATTCAATTCCGTCCCAAGGGCATCGTCGCGCTCAAGGGCCGGGCCGCGGGAGATTGATCGTTGACGATGCAGCTTTCCGAGGACCCGCAAGCCGTTGCGCCTGCCCCGCGCCGAACTTTCCTGTACGAGAACCCGTCGGTTTTGTGGTTCATGGCCTGCCTCGGCCTCTTCACGCTGATCGTCAGCGTGCTGTCGGAAGGGATGGGGACCGGATTGATCTCGACCTCGCTGGTCAAGATCCTCGGCATGACGCTGTGCCTGTGTCTGATTGCCATCGCGATGGACGTGGTTTGGGGCTATTGCGGCATCCTTAGCCTGGGGCATTTCGCCTTCTTCGGGATCGGTGGCTACGCGATCGGCATGTGGCTGATGTATGCCCGCACCGAGATCGTGGTCCGCGGCAATCTGGCCGCCGGCACCATCCCGCCGACCGAGGCCGAGGTGGCCGAGGCGGTCGCGGCGCAGATCTTCGGCGTCGTCGGATCGTCCGAATTGCCGCTGATCTGGACTTTCGCGGGTTCACTGCCCTTCCAGCTTGCCATGGTCGTGCTGGTTCCGGGTCTCCTGGCACTGGTCTTCGGCTGGCTCGCGTTCCGCAGCCGCGTCACGGGCGTGTACCTGTCGATCCTGACGCAGGCGATGACGCTGGCGCTGTCGCTCTACCTCTTTCAGAACGACACCGGGCTGAGGGGCAACAACGGGCTGTCGGGCCTGCAGAACATCCCCGGCGCCCTCGACGTGCCGCAATCGGTGCTGTCGGTCTGGTTCTTCTGGGCCTCGGCGGCGGCGCTCGGGGCGGGATATCTCTTCTTCGCCTGGGTGGTCTCGGGCAAATTCGGCTCGGTCATCCGCGCCATTCGCGACAACAAGACCCGCGTGCGCTTCCTCGGCTATAATGTCGAGGGCTACAAGCTTTTCGTCTTCACCCTCACGGCTGTCATCTCGGGCATTGCTGGCGCGCTCTACTATCCCCAGGCCGGCATCATCAACCCCGCCGAGATTGCGCCCATCGCCTCCATTTACCTCGCTGTCTGGGTGGCGATCGGCGGGCGCGGGCGGCTTTACGGGGCGGTGATCGGCGCGGTCACCGTCTCGCTTCTGTCCAGCTGGCTGACCGGCGGCGGAGCGCCCAACATCGACTTCGGCTTCTACCGGATCGTCTGGACGGACTGGTGGCTGGTGCTGCTGGGACTCGGCTTCGTCCTGGTGACGTTGTTCTTTCCCAAGGGGATCGGCGGGCTCTTCGACTACCTGGTTAGGAAGAAGGAATGACCAATTTGCTCGAGGTCTCGGACGTCTCCGTCACCTTCGACGGCTTCCGAGCAATCAACAACCTGTCCTTCGCCATTGCCGAGCCCGAACTGCGCGCGGTTATCGGACCCAACGGTGCGGGAAAGACCACTTTCATGGACATCGTCACCGGCAAGACTCGCCCCGACAGCGGACGCGTGCTTTGGGGCGAGCGGCAGGTGGACTTGCTGAAGCTGTCCGAGTCGCAGATCGCCAAGACAGGGATCGGCCGAAAGTTCCAGAAACCCACCGTATTCGAGGAACAGAGCGTACGGGAAAACCTCGCCATGGCGCTAGCGAACCGGCGTGGACCATTTTCGGTCCTCTTCTGGAAAGCGACTGCGCATGACCAGGCCCGCATCGAGGAACTGGCCGCGGAGATCGGCCTTGCCGACCGTGTCGACCATCGCGCAGGAGACCTGAGCCATGGGCAGAAGCAGTGGCTGGAAATCGGCATGCTGCTGGCTCAGGAGCCCCGGCTGCTGCTTGTCGATGAACCCGCCGCGGGTATGACCCCGGCAGAGCGCGCGCATACGACGGACCTGCTGAAAGGCGCCGCGCGAAGTCGCGCGGTCATGGTGATCGAGCACGACATGGAATTTATCCGCCGCCTCGACTGCCGCGTCACTGTCCTGCACGAAGGTGCAGTCCTTGCCGAGGGCTCGCTGGAACATGTCACAAGAAACCAGCAGGTGATCGATGTCTATTTGGGACGCTAGGAGATGCTGACGGTCGAAAATCTGACGCTGCATTACGGCGCCTCGCAGATCCTGCATGGCCTCTCGCTGAGCGCGAGGCCGGGCGCCGTCACGGCTGTGATGGGCACCAATGGTGTCGGCAAGACGAGCCTGCTGCGCGCGATAGCCGGCCGCCATCCGTATTCCGGCGGCAGGATCGTGCTGGATGGCAATGTGCTTGACCACCCAAGCGCCGTGCAGTGCGCCCGCGCCGGGATTGCCTATGTGCCGCAGGGCCGCGAAATATTTCCCCTCCTGACCGTGATGGAAAACCTGCAGACCGGGTTCTCCTGCCTGCCCCGGAACGCGTGTCGCATACCCGACAGGATATTCGACCTGTTCCCGGTGCTTGAGCAGATGAAGAACCGACGCGGTGGCGACCTGTCGGGCGGTCAGCAGCAACAGCTTGCTATCGCGCGCGCCCTGATTACCCAACCCAGGGTTCTGCTGCTGGACGAACCGACCGAGGGCATTCAACCCAATATCATCAAGCAGATTGGCAAGGTCATCGAGATGCTGCGCAAGGAAGGCGACATCGCCATCGTCCTGGTCGAGCAGTATTTCGATTTCGCTTTCGGGTTGGCTGACGATTTCTGCATACTCAACCGCGGCAAGGTAGTCCTGGCGAAACCCGCCGGAGCGGTCAGCAAACAGGAGATTCTGGCAGGCGTCAGCCTTTGATGCACGGGAAGGCGTGTGTTGATTATGCGGGCGGTCACAGAAGAACCCGGCGTGGGCGGAGCGGCTGCTCGCATAGCTTTCCCGCATGCCTAGGCTCCAGACTCATTGAATTTCGAAGCCAGAAGATGACGGCTGTGGCGAGGGCGTCGGCGGAGAGGAAGGTCTTGGCACACCTGTCGTAGCGTGTCGCGATGCGGCGCCATTCCTTCAGCCCGCCGAACATGATCTCGATGCGGTTGCGGCGCTTGTAGCGGCGCTTGTCGTATCGGACGGCCTCGCCGCGGGACTTCCGGCCCGGGATGCAAGGACGTATCCCCTTGTCTTTCAACGCGTCTCGGAACCGGTCGGCATCATATCCACGGTCCGCGATCAGCCATTCAGCGGCAGGCAGGCTGCTCAACAGGGCTGCCGCTCCGGTGTCGTCGCTGACCTGGCCCGCCGTCATGAAGAACCGCAACGGCCGACCTTTCGCATCCGTGAATGCCGCGCGGGCATCGAGCGAAGGCAAGTGTCGTGTTCGCGCAGACGTTGCCTGCCCTCCGGCCGAGCAGCGAGCGTTCTACCGGTCGAGCCAATTCTGCACCGGATCAATCTGCTCGGCCGCGTTCAGCGTCGGTGCATGGCCGATGCCATCGAACTCGATGACTTCGGCATGCGGAAGACGGCGGCACATCCTGTCGAGAAGCCGCGGGGTCAAGAAGTCGGACTCTGTCCCGCGCAGGATAAGCACCGGGCAGGTGATGCGGTCCCAGTATCGCCAGAGATTGAAGTGGACCAGCAACCACGTACGGCGGGAGTTCTTCGATATTCCCGGGTCGAAAGCGAGGCGAAAGCCGGCCTCGGTCTCGGTAGAACTGGTTCGAGCCATCCGTCGCCAGTCGGCGTCGGTCATAGGGCCGAATGGGGCGAGGGTGGCGCGCAGGTGCGTTTCGACTTCCTCGAGGTTATCGAAGCGACGGTCCTCTCGCATGTATTCCGAGACCCGCCAGAGCGCCGACAGCGGCACCTCTGGCGCGATGTCGTTGACGACGAGGCGACGGATCGGCGAGTTTGGGAGGCCGGCGAACGCAATCCCCATCATGCCGCCGAGCGAGGTACCGATCCAGTCGTAGCGCTCGGCGCCGACACGCGCGGCGAGCACGGTGAGGTCGATGTTGTACTGAAGGAGGTTGTAGTCATTCGGGTCAGGTAGCCACTCGCTGTGACCACGACCCACGAGGTCGGGACAGACCACACGTCGATCTACAGCGAGGCGCCGTGCCAGCGGGTCGAAGTCGTGGCTGTTCCGCGTAAGTCCGTGCACGCAGAACGCCGTTTTGGGGGCGTTCAGGTCGCCCCAATCCCGGTAGGCGATGTTATGGAACCCGTGGCGGCCGATGCTGCGCACCTTCGCTTCGCGCAGGGACGGTTCCGCGTTCGTCATGACGCCCACGTCAGGATCGCGTCGCGGCGTAGCTGCATCGTCAATTCGCGCTTGGCGAGTTCGGCGCCAAAGCGCGCGCGGGCGAACGGATTTCGGGTGAACCGGGTGGAAGAGCGATAGTAGGTCTTTTCCATCCGGGCCATCATGTCGGAATATGCCCCGTCGAGCGCGGGATCCACGCTGAACCCATCGTACCAGGCAATCATGTCGACTTTCCGGCCGCTGTCGTTGCAAAGCCCCTCGACGCGCGCGACGATGGCGTCGATGTCGCATTGCCTGCGCACCGCATAGCCGCGCAGGTTGACGAGGAGCCGGCCGGCATCGTCGAAGGCGATGCGCTCCTCGATCGGGGGGTCGAGAAGCTGGTCGCGCAGGCCCATCGGCTCGGTCAAGAAAAGCCGCGGGTCCATCGGCGCGACCGTGTCGATCGCGGGCTCGAAGTCCATATGTGCGAGGATATCGCGCTCCAGATCCACGCCGGGCGCGATTTCGATCAGCCGCAGGCCCTCCGCCGAGACGGTGAAGACGCAGCGTTCGGTCACATAGATCACCGGCTGCCCGGTCTCGACGGCAAGCTCGCCGGAATAGGTGATCTGCTCGACCTCGGCCACGAACTTGCGCACCCGGCCTTCGCGGACGATCCGCAGCGCGCCGTCCTCGATGACGGTCTCCAGCCCGCCCGCGGTGAAGGTGCCGGCGAGGACAAGGCGCGCGGCGTTCTGGCTGATGTTGATGAAGCCGCCGGCGCCGACGAAGCGGGGACCGAACTTGGAGACGTTGACATTGCCCTTCCGGTCGACCTCGGCCATGCCGAGGCAGGCCATGTCGAGCCCGCCGCCGTCGTAGAAATCGAACTGCAGGCTCTGCTGCAGGATCGCCTCGGGGTTTAGTGCAGCGCCGAAATCGAGGCCGCCCTGGGGCATGCCGCCGATCACGCCGGGCTCGGCGGTCAAGGTCACGTGCTCGAGCATGCCCTCTTCGGCGGCGACCGAGGCGACGCCTTCGGGCATGCCGATGCCGAGGTTGACCACGCCGCCCACGGGCAGTTCCAGCGCGGCCCGCCGGGCAATGACCTTGCGTGCGTCGAGCGGCATCGTCGGCAGCTTGTCCATCGGCACCCTGAGTTCACCCGAAAAGGCGTGACTATAGGGCGTGGCATAGGTCTGGGCGTGGTTCTCGGGGCGGGCGACGACGACGCAATCGACCAGCGGGCCGGGGATCAGGACGCGCTTGGGCATCAGCGAGCCGGGCAGGGCGACGCGTTCGACCTGAACGATGACGACCCCGTCGGAGTTATGCGCGGCCAT
Source organism: Pararhodobacter sp. SW119 (assembly GCF_017811755.1). GTDB lineage: Bacteria > Pseudomonadota > Alphaproteobacteria > Rhodobacterales > Rhodobacteraceae > Pararhodobacter. Next base: position 10,161 of record NZ_JADDJF010000054.1, read on the forward strand.
CGCGGCCGAGGTGGCGTCGAGCTTCAGCGCCTCGCGCTCCATCGTGGCGTTGCCACGCAGGTCGGCGGTGGTGGCGCGCAGCAGGGCCACGTGGATCGGAAAGCAGCGGTAGAACAGCCATTCCTCGCCGTCGATCACCTGCAACTCGACCAGCTTCTCGGTGGAGCAGGCATTGATGCGCCCACCTTGCTGGCGCGGGTCGACGAAGGTGCGAAGCCCGACCTTCGACAGCATGCCGGGCTTGGCCCCGGCAATCTCGCGGTAGAGTTGCGACACGACCCCGAGGGGCAGGTTGTAGGCCTCGATACGGTTCTCGACCGCCATCGTCGCCAGCTTCTGCACCAGCGACCAGTGCCCGCCGATGGCCCGCCGCACCAGCCCGTCATGTGCAAGGCGGTTGAGGCCGCGATCCTTGCCGTCGCCGGGGGCGGCGGCAAAGACCAGCGTCAGGTCTCGCGGATGACCGGTGGCGAGGAACCGCTCCTCGAGCGCGATCAGCAACTCGTCGGGCGTGCCGACGCCGACGAAGCCCGAGATGCACACCGTATCACCGTCCCGGATGACCGAAACCGCATCGGCGCTGCTGACAACCTTGCCCTGCATCATTGCCTCTCGATCAGCCAGTCGAACACGGTTTTGCCGACGATGCCCTGCGACTTGCTGCTGACATAGACCCCGACATGCCCGCCCGGCAGCGGCAGTTCGGTGTAGTCGTCGGTGCCCACCAGTGGCCCGAGCGCCTTGGCGCAGGGTGGCGGGATGATGTGGTCCTGCAGCGCGAAGACGTTCAGAACCGGCATGGTGAGACGCTTGAGGTCGACCACCTCGCCGCCCATCTCGAACGTGCCCTTGACCAACCGGTTTTCCTTGTAAAGGTCGATCAGCCATTGCCGGGCCGCCGCGCCCGGATGGTGCGGCCGGTCGGCCAGCCATTTCTCCATCCGCAGGAAATTCATCAGCTTCTTGTCGTCGCCGGCAAGGTCGAGCAGGTCGACATTGTACTTCGTCAGGTTGCGCACCGGCGTCAGCATCTGGAAGACCGAGGCCAAGATCTCGCCCGGCAGGTTGCCGAAGGCGTCGATCAGCCGCTCGATGTCCCGCGTCTCCAGATTGCGGGTCCAGACGTTGAGAAAGCCGTGGGTCACATCCGGGTCGTCCGTGTCGGCATGAAAATCGATCGGCGTGATGGTGAGGATCAGGTTCTTGACCTTTTCGGCGTGCCGCGCGGCATACAGGGTCGAAAACGTGCCCCCCTCGCAGATGCCCAGCAGCGTGACCTTCTCGACGCCGGCCTCCTTTCGGATCCGATCCACGCAATCGTCGAGAAACCAGTCGATGTAGTCTTCGAGGCTGAGGAACTGATCGGCGAGCGTCGGGTTACCCCATTCGACGACGTAGAGGTCGACCCCGCGGCCCAGCAGGTTGCGCACCAGCGAGCGGTCCTCCTGCAGGTCGGCCATGGTGTAGCGCCCGACCAACCCGTAGACGATCAGCACCGGGCCAGTCTGGACCTCGACGCCCTCCAGCGGCGTATAGCGGCTCAGGGTGACTTTCTCAATGCGGATGATCTCGGTCTTGGGCGTGGCGCCCACATCGACATCCTCGTCGCGGATACGGCCAAGCGCCTCCGCGCTCTGGGCAAAGCGGGCGCCGAATTCCAGCGCCTCGCGCCAGGTCTGTTCGGGTCCATGGGTCTGGTCGGGCATGGCGGGGCCTTTCAGGTTTTCTTCTTCGCCGCGGGCTTGCGGCGGGGCGTTGCGCGCGCGGGCTTGGCTTCGGCCGCCGCAAGCCTGGATTTCAGGTCGCGGATCTGCGCGCGCATGCCATGAAGGGTCCGGTGCACATCGTCGATTTCGGTTCGCGTCGGGATCGAATGCGTCTCGCACCAGACCTCGATCAGCGCGCGTGACTTCAGCCGGTAGTCGACACCTGCCCTCAAGAGTTCGCGCTGCGCCTTGAGGAACGCGTCGGTGCGCTGCGTACGGATCAGTTCCGCGTTGGCGACCTTGAGCCAGCGGTCAAGCACCGCGCGCGGCCCCTGCTGCAGCAGGGAAGGATCGGCCATCGTTTCCTTCTGGAACGTGGCGAAGGCGCGCGTCCAGGCCCCGGCGGTGACGGCCTTGAAGGCCGCACTGGCCTGGCGCAGGGCCATCCACTCCTTGGTGACCTTCAGCACCTGCCGTTCAAGCGTGCCGATATCGGTGAACTCCGGTCCTTCGACAAGGCGCTGGATCGCCTGGTTCACCTCGTCCGTTCCCGCCACCAGAAACTGGCTCGGGTCCATCATCCGGCGCAGCGTCTCCTCGGCGATGCCGTCGAGCGACCCGCCCTCCGCGTCTGGCGACATTTGCCGCCCGACCGTCTTCTTCCAGTCCTCGGCCTGCTGCTGACACAGCTTCCAGTTGGCCTCGACCTCGCGCATCGCATCGGACCAGTCCGGTGCTTCGCCCGGCTTTGCCGACATCGACTCGGCGCCCTTCAAGAGCGCCGATGACCATGCGTCCAGAAACGGGTTGCCGGATTTGAAACCTTCAGCCATGTCCTGTCCTCACAATGCAGCCTCGTAGATCTCCAGCGCCGCGTCGTAGGTCATCTCGCGCGGGTTGTTCACCAGCAGGCGGGTCTGCTTCATCGCGTCCTCGGCCAGCATTGGCAGGTTGTTGTGGCTGACCCCGACCTCACTCAAACGGGTCTGCATCCCCAGGGCCGGTCCGAGCGCCTTCAGCGCGTCGACAAAGCCATTGGCTTGCCGGGCCACAGGCTGGCCGGCCAGTTCGGGAAAGACGAGCGGCGCAAGCTCTGCATAGAGCGCCTCAGCCTCGGACATGTTGAAGTCGAGCACATGCGGCAGCACAAGCGCGTTCGAGAGCCCGTGCGGCACATGAAAATGCCCGCCCAGCGGATAGGCCAGCGCATGGACCGCGGCCACCGGCGCGTTGGCAAAGGCCATCCCGGCCAACATGGAGCCGAGCAGCATCGCACCCCGGGCGTCGCGGTCCTGCGGTTCGTGGCAGGCCGTGCGGATGTTCGCGCCCAGCAGTTCCAGCGCCTGCCGCGCAAGGCAGTCCGACACGACGTTCTTCTTTACCTTCGAGGTATAGGCCTCGATCGCGTGCACCATGGCGTCGATGCCGGTGGCGGCTGTGATCGCTGCCGGCAGTCCGACCGTAAGCTCGGCATCCAGGATCGCCCAGTCCGGCAGCAATTGCGGCGAGACCACACCCTTCTTCTCGGACGCCCCCGTCGTGACGATTGAGATCGGCGTCACCTCCGAGCCCGTGCCCGCGGTGGTCGGCGCCAACACCAGCGGCAGGCGTCCGCCCTCGACAAGGCCCACGCCGTACATCGCCGACAGCGGCTGGTCCGAGTTGGCCAGCACCGCGATCAGCTTGGCGGTATCGAGCGAGCTGCCGCCACCCACGGACACCACCCCGTCGATCCCCTCGGCCCTGGCCCGCTCGACTGCGCCCAGGATCATCGCTTCCGGCGGGTCGGCGACGACCTCCGAAAAGATCCAGACGTCGACTCCGGCCTTGCGCAGCCCGTCGAGCGCCGCCTCGGCAAGACCAAGCTCCAGGATCATCGCGTCGGTGACGAAGGCGACCTTCCGGCACCCCTGACCGGCCATGATCTCCCCGATCTTCGCGGTCGCACCGACCTCGCAAAGGACCGAACGGGTGGTCTGGAAGGTGAATGATTTCATTTCAGTATCCTCATATGGGCGAGACGAGATTGCCGAGCTTCGCCGTCAGTTTCATGTTTTCGGCATAGTCGACCGGGCAGTCGATGATCGACACCGTGCCGTCGCCGAGGGCCGTCTGCAGCGTCGACAACAGGTCCTCCGTCCGCTCGACCCGGTAGCCTTTGGCGCCGAAGCTTTCGGCGAACATGACGAAGTCGGGGTTGTTGAACGCGATCGCGGTCGCGCGCTCGAAATGGCGCAGCTGGTGCCATTCGATCAGGCCGTACTTGGCGTCGTTGAAGATCAGGATGACGATGTCGAGCTTCAGTCGCAGCGCCGTCTCGATCTCCTGGCTGTTCATCAGGAACCCGGCATCGCCGCAAACCGCCACCACCTTCCGGTCCGGCAGCGCCAGCTTGGCGGCGATGGCGCCGGGCAGCGCGATGCCCATGGCGGCAAAGCCGTTCGAGATGATGCAGGTATTGGGCGCCTCGGCCTGGTACATGCGCGCGATCCACATCTTGTGGGCACCCACGTCGGAGATCACGATATCCTCGCGATCGAGCGCCTGGCGCAGGTCCCAGATGATCTTCTGCGGCTTGACCGGGAACTCCGTATCGTCGCGAAACTCGCCGATCTCGCGCGTGATGACATCGTGCAGCTTGTGACCGCCGGAACTGGTCCGTCGTTCCGCCCGCGCCGCGATGCGGCCGAGCGAGTCCGAGATTTCGCCCACCACGCCCGCCTCGAGCACGTAATGCGCGTCGACCTCGGCGGGGCTCTCGTCGATGTGGATGATCATCTTGTCGCGGTCGGGATTCCACAGCCTGGGGTGATATTCGACCATGTCGACGCCGACACAGATGATGAGGTCCGCCTGGTGGAAGCCGAAGGCGATGTAGTCGCGCGCCTGCAGGCCGATCGCGCCGAGGCAGAGCGGGTGGCTGAACGGGATCACGCCCTTTGCCATGAAGGTTGTCGCCACCGGCACGTTGAGCTTCTCGGCAAAATCGATCAGCGCCTCGGAGGCGCGCTCGCGCACGACACCGTTGCCCGCCATGATGATCGGCGCCTGGGCGCGCGAGATGATGTCGGCGACCTGTGCGCACTTGCCGGCCGGCGCGATTGGCGTCGCGGCGGACTGCACCTTCAGCGGCGGCATGTCCTCGACCTCGGCGCGTGCGATGTTTTCGGGGAAGCTGATGAAGCTGCATCCCGGCTTTTCGGATTGCGCCGTCTTGAACGCCTTGCGGACGATTTCGGGGATGGTCTCGGGCGCGGGGATCTGGGTCGAATACTTGGTGATCGGATCGAACAGATTGACCAGATCGAGGATCTGGTGACTCTCCTTGTGCATCCGCGTCGTCGCGCCCTGGCCGGCAATCGCCACCACCGGCGCCCGGTCCATGTTGGCGTCGGCGACGCCCGTGACCAGATTGGTCGCGCCCGGTCCAAGTGTCGAAAGGCAAACCCCGGCCCGCCCCGTCAGCCTGCCGTAGACGTCCGCCATGAATGCCGCGCCCTGTTCGTGGCGTGTCAGCACGAAGCGTATGGGGCTGTCGTGCAGCGCGTCGAGCGTATCTATGTTCTCTTCGCCCGGTAAACCGAAGATATAGTCGACCCCTTCGTTCTCCAAGCACCGTACAAACAGTTCACCGCCCTTCATGGCGTCTCCTTTACCGAGATTTATTTTGATTTCCTTTGAGCGCTAAATCCTCCAACCGGTCAGACGGAGCATCGTTCCCTCGTCGGCACGTCATCCACGCGGGCGGTCGTGGTGACGGGCTATGCAGGCGCCCTCTTGCTGGAAATCTTGACGACCAGTTCCGCGCCGGTCTGCCGCGGCTGGTGGCGGTGGACGGCCACCGCGCGCTGGTCGCGCTGATGGAGCCGGCGCCGGCGTCACCGGCATCGACCACGTCGCCCAGACCATGCGCCAAGACGGAATGCTGAGTTGGGCGCTTTTCTACACCCTTCTCGTCGCTGCCGAGCGGCGCGAACGACTTTGGCGACGTCGCCACCCGCTTCGGCCTCGCACACTGCCTCCTCGACCGGCTGAGGACGAAAAACATCCTCTATGACCGCGACGACGGCGGCGAGCTTTTTAAAGTTCTAAACCCGCCCCTTCGGTGACGGGCTTTTCTTCGAGATCGTGGGACGCGGCGGCGGCTACCAGCGCTACGGCCCCCCCCAACGCTCCCTTCCGCCTCGCCGCCCAGAAGCGGTTGCTCAGGCCGGCGAGCATGCCCCGACGATGCCCCAGGCCGTCCGGCGGCCGCGCCGGTTACACGTCAGTCGACCGGTGCCAGCGTCAGCGCCTCGGTGTCAGGCCGGCTCTTCAGCATCTCGTGCAGCGTCTCGTCGGCGGGGGTGCCGGGAACCTCGTCGGTCCAGACCCGGAACGTCTTCAGGTCATAGGCGCCGAACGAGGTGATCATCGCCCCATCGGCGGCGTCGCGCCCGCGCACCATCAGCACGCGGCCGATCCGCGGCGTGTTGTAGCGCGCGTCGAACGTGTACCAGCGCCCGCCCAGATACGCCTCGAACCAAGCGCAGAAATCGCCGGGGCCGGAATAGGGCACGCCGATGTCGCCCAGGTAGCCGCTGGCGTAGCGGGCAGGGACGTTCATGGCGCGGCAGAAGGCGATGGCGAGATGCGCGAAATCGCGGCAGACGCCGGTCTTTTCGCACTGCGCGTCGCTGGCGGTCTTGGTCGGCCGGCCGAAGCCGTAGCCGAAGGTCAGGTGGTTGTGGACATGGTTGCAGATCGCCTGCACCAGTGCCCATCCCGGCGGCGTGGCGCCGAAAAGCCGCAGCGCCTCGGGCGCCAGCGCATCGGAATCGCAGTAGCGGCTGGCGGTCAGGAACGGCAGCGTCTCAGGCGGCAGGTCGCGTACGTTGTGCTGCTGCGCGTACCAGTCGAAGGCGTCGGGCTTGCCGTCGACCTCGACGATGCAGTCCGACCAGAGCGTCAGCCGCCCGGCCGGTGCCGTCAGCCGGGTCAGCCGGTTGCCGAAGCCATCCAGGAACGTCTCCATCGGCAATGCGGGCTCTGCCTGCACGCCTGCCGGCCCGATGATCCGGCCCTTGAAGCTGGAATGCGGCGAAAGCGCGAGGATGAGTACGGTATCCCCCTTGCTGTCGATGACGATCTCATGGCCGATGCGAATGAACATTGCCGTCCTTCCTGTCCTGACGTAGGGTCTGGGCGCGCTTCGCCCGCCTGCCCTGTGACGACCGATCCCGTCCTTGCCCGATGCGCGCCACCATTCCGCATCGAAGGATGTTCCGATCCGAACCCTGCGCATCACGCACGAAACGCGATACACCTATGACCGCCCGGTCGTCTTCGGCGAGCATCGCCTGATGATCCGTCCGCGCGACGGGCATGACATGCGGGTTCTCGATTCCAGCCTGACCGTGTCGCCAAGGGCCGACGTGCACTGGGCCTTCGACACCTTTGGTAACTCGGTGGCGCTGCTTTCGTTCCACGACGCCGGTGACGAACTGGTGATCGAAAGCGAGTTGTTGCTGCGCCGCTACGGCCTCGACGAACCGATGGCCCGGATCGAGCGCTTCGCGGGCGGCTATCCCGTGGACTACGACCCGGACGAGCAGATCGACCTCGGCCCCTGCCTGTTGGCCGATCAGCCCCAGGACAAGGAAGTGCTGGCGGCATGGATCGCAGAAGCGTTGCCCGAACTTCCCGGCAGCAGCCTGCAGGTTCTGCATGCGCTGGGTACCGCCGTTCACCAGAGTTTCCGCTACGCCCGGCGCGAGGAAGAGGGCGTGCAGTCGCCGGCCGAGACGATCCGCCTCGGCTCCGGGACCTGTCGCGATTTCGCGCTTCTGTTCATGGACGCCGCCCGACAACTCGGGTTCTCGGCGCGCTTCGTCACCGGCTACCTGCATGACGAGGCGTCCGGCAACGACACCGGCGAGGACATGACCGGCGGCGGCGCGACCCATGCCTGGGCGGATGTCTTCGTCCCCGGCGCCGGCTGGGTGGAATTCGACCCCACCAACCGCATCTTCGCCAGCCGCAACCTGATCCGCGTAGCGACGAGCCGCACCCCGTCCCAGGCCCTTCCGGTCAGCGGAACCTTCGTGGCAGAGGGCGGGAAGCTTCTTCACCTGAAGGTTTCCGTCTCAGTCACCCAGGCGGAATAGCACGCGCAGGCGTAAGGCGGGCAGCTTACTTTCCGGCGTCCAACCTATTGTTTTTGAGGAATGATGGTGCCGGGGGCGGCATTGAATTAGTACATATTGATGCTTTACGGCGCGTTTCAATTTTCATAAATGTAACCTAATCAGTGCATTAA
>NZ_JADDJF010000055.1 GCF_017811755.1 Pararhodobacter sp. SW119
CTCAGGGCGCTGATGCCTCTCGATACACCCTGATGGTCGCACATGGCTTTTTTCACGGTCTCGCCGGTGGTCTCGCCGCCATCCTGCTCGACTCGATCGATTCCCTTCATTACCTGATCTTCGGAGTATTGCGGTGGGCGGCCGGTCCTCGTCTCGGTCATAGTTGTTCCTTCGGATCTGTTTCGCAAATCGTTTGCGAAAGTGAGTTTGTGAAAGTCGGGGCCGCAGCCTCTACGCAGAAGCTTGGTCCGTTCGAACCTGCCGGAAGAAATTTCTTCGGAGACGCCGATGATCAGGTAGCACGGCGCCGGTTGTCCCGGGAATGTTGCCCAGAGCCTGCCACACTTCAAAATTTCCGACCCAGCGATCGATGCGTCGCGGACCAGCAAATCAGCTCGACGTCTTTGTCCTGGCGCGCACGCCACCTGAGGCATTCCCGCAGGGCCCTCAGGCGCAAGCCGGTCCCATGCGTGGGTCGATCCCTGTTCCGATCAGGACGCTGTCGACTTCGGAGCCGAAGCGGTAGACGCCAGTCGGCGGGTCCGGTTTTTTCATCCCGGACCCGCCGGAAATCACTTGGACGAGTGCCTCTATGGCGGAGTTCGAGACGACCGCCATGAGCGGTGTTGGTCCGATGTCAGTAGCGGCGTGATTGAGGCCCTCCGGCTATCATGCGGGGACCACGGGCTGACCACGATGTTGCTTTGCGATCGCCGCGGCATGCTTCGCGATTTCGATACGGTCGAGGTGCGTCTGTGCCTTGCCGGCGATAGCCGACCGGTGAAAGCTCTCGTGACGCCTAATCCTCCGACGGTGAAGTGCCGCTGCGTTGACCGGGCGGCCTACAGGAATCCGAAAAGAATGAGTTGCCGGAGTTCATCGCGAAACCGCGGAAGGTCGGTTGGCGATTGAATGACGTTCCGGGACCCCGCCATTTTGATTTGATCGGTCTTGTACCTTTTTGTTGCCTGTATTGTGCATGGAGACAGACATGAAGAAAAAGCCCGGCTGCGCGAGGGTGTCGGAGATTGCCACACACTGGAACGTTTACGACTCGACCGCGCGCGAGATTATCGCGACAGCAGGTCTTGTGCCGGTTGATGCCGAAGGCTGGAAGAAATATTTCTGGGAAGACATCTGGCGGCTCGAAGGTGATCTGTTTGTGCCGCAGAACGCCTGGCGGGCATTCAAGGAACCGCTGCTCAAGACGCCTTCTTTGCCGGAGCGCGACCCGATAGGCCGCTCGCCCCGGACGATGCAACGCTACATCGAGCAGGGGAAGATTCCCTGCATACGGCTGGCACCAGATATCATTCGCGTGCGGGAATGCATCTTCGATGTCGTCATTCACCGCATCTGACTTGGTCAGCACACATGTCCGCATTTCACCCGGTTTGGCCGGATATCGGGCGATTTTCCGGGTCATTCACCCATCCGCTTGGCAGTAGACATCGCTTGTCGTCCGGCGACGGGCGAGGTGAATCGACTGCGTATGAGGCAAGTTGGCCTCGGATCTATGGAACAGCGGTCAGTTCCGGGTCGATTAGGGTCTGTGATGCCAGACCGGAAGCGTTTCGTTCGGACGTCTACCAGTGTGCTTGCGCCTCCATCGCGACCGGTCCCTGCGGGCGGGCGGTCCAGAGGCGCAGGCAATCCGGCTCGGGCGCGGCGTGGAGCATGAGTTCGTCGGTATCGAAGAGCGGGGACAGGCTACGAAACTCGAAGCGGCTGGGGCGGGTCCCCTTCAGGTTCGCGGCAAACTGGCAGAGCAGGGTCGCCTGCATCGGACCGTGCACGACGAGGCCGGGGTAGCCCTCGGTCTCGGTGCAGAAGGTCCGGTCGTAGTGGATGCGATGGCCATTGAAGGTGAGGGCGGAGTAGCGAAAGAGGAGCGTTGGGGTCGGCGACAGCGTGAGAGTATGCGTGCCGGCGGCGGCCGGTTCCGGCTCCGTCGCCGGGCACGTTGCCGGTTTGGCGTCGCGGTAGACGATGTCCTGACGTTCGTTCAGAACCGGACGGCCGTCGCTCGTCACCTCATGATCGATGGTAACGAAACGCAGCTGCCCGCTGCGGCCCCGCTTCAGCGTCACGTCGTGGATCACCGAACGGCGCGTCACGGTCTCGCCGATGCGGATCGCGCCGTGGAAGTCGAAGGTGCCGCCCGCCCACATTCGCCGCGGAAGTGGCACCGGCGGCAGGAACCCACCGAGCGCCGGGTGCCCGTCGCGCCCGAGCGCCGACATCGGCGCGATGGGCTGGGCAAGGCAGAGATGGATCAGGAGCGGCGCCTCGTCTCCGGGCGCGGTGCCCGACGAGCGGTCGAAGGTGGCGTTGAAGCGGCGTACCAGCGCGGGGGTCAGGACTTCGCTCTCGGTCTCGTCGCGGCCAATCCAGGTGCACAGTCTTTCAATGTCCATGACTATTCTTCCGCTGGGTCGAGCGCGGGCACCGGGCCATAGGCGCGGTCCTCGCCGCGAAACCGTGCGCCCGGCGCCGGTATGCTGACCGGACCTCCGGGGCTCTCCACACGCACCCGGCGCAGATGGGGATGCGCGGAGAGGCCGGCCATGTCGTTGACTGAGGCCCATGCGATATCGGCCTTGGTCAGCAACGCAATGGCTGCGTCGGCGTCATGGCGCGCGAAGGCCGCGGCGACCAACGCGTCGGTTTCAGGGCGGTGCTCTACCCGGGCGAGATTGGTGGCGAAGCGCGGGTCGGTCCCCAGGCCCTCGTCGCCGATAACGTCGCGGGCGAGGAGGCGCCATTCGCGATCACTAATGCCCACACGGGCGGGTTCGGATGGGCCGCCGGTAATCGAGCAGAGGCCGCTTTCGGCCTGAATGAGCAGGTCGTAGGCCTTGCGGTCGGCCATCGGCCCCTCGTCGCCGAAACCGGAAATCGAGCAGGAGATGAGCCGCGGGTTCTCAGCGTGCAACCGCGCCAAGTCGAAGCCCAGCCGCCCGAGCGCACCGGGCTTGAGATTCTGGATCAGGACGTCGGCCCCAGCAATCAGATCGCCCAGCCGCGCCTTGCCGGTCGCGCGGCCCAGATTGAGCGTCAGGCTCTCCTTGCCGCGGTTAAGCCAGACGAAGTAGCTCGACTGCCCGCTTGCGACGGCGTCGTAGCCGCGGGCGAAATCGCCTTCCGGACGCTCGATCTTGACGACATGCGCGCCCGCATCCGCCAGCCGGGACGACGCGAACGGGGCCGCCACCGCCTGCTCGATGGCGATCACCTGGAGCCCTTCCAGCGGACGCATCAGAACGACCTCGGCAGGCCGAGCACATGCTCGGCGACGTAGGACAGGATCAGGTTGGTCGAGATCGGCGCCACCTGGTAGAGGCGCGTTTCCCTGAACTTGCGCTCGATATCGTACTCGCGCGCAAAGCCGAAACCGCCATGGAATTGAAGGCAGGCGTTCGCCGCTTCCCAGGACGCCTTGGCGGCGAGATACTTCGCCATGTTGGCCTCGGCGCCGCAGGGCCGGCCGGCATCATAGAGCGCGCAGGCCCTGTACCGCATCAGGTTCGCCGCCTCGATCTCGATGAAGGCCTCGGCGATCGGGAACTGGACGCCCTGGTTCTGCCCGATGGGCCGCCCGAAGACCTCCCGCTCGCTGACGTACTTCGTCACCCGATCGGTGAACCAGTACCCGTCGCCGATGCATTCCGCGGCGATCAGCGTCCGCTCGGCGTTGAGGCCGGTCAGGATGTACCGGAATCCCTTGCCCTCTTCCCCGATGAGGTTCTCCTGCGGGATCTCCAGGTTATCGAAGAAGAGCTCATTGGTCTCGTGATTGACCATGTTCGGTATCGGACGCGCGGACATGCCGTTTTGGAAGGCCTCGCGGATATCGACCAGAAAGATGGAGAGCCCATCGGCCTTGCGGGACACCTCGGCGAGCGGTGTGGTGCGGGCGAGCAGGATCATGAGGTCGGAATGGTGGACGCGGCTGATCCAGACCTTCTGGCCATTGATCACGTAGCGGTCGCCCTTCTTCACGGCAATCGTCTTGATCTTCGTCGTGTCGCTGCCCGTGGTGGGCTCGGTCACGCCCATCGATTGCAGGCGCAACTCTCCCGCCGCGATCCTCGGGAGGTAGCGTTGGCGCTGCTCTTCCGAGCCATGCCGGACCAGCGTGTTCATGTTGTACATCTGGCCGTGACAGGCGCCCGAATTGCCGCCGGCACGGTTGATCTCTTCCATGATCACCGACGCCTCGGTCAGTCCGAGGCCCGAGCCGCCATACTCCTCCGGAATCAGCGCGGCCAGCCATCCCTCGCGGCTGAGTGCCTCGACAAACTCCTCCGGGTAGCCGCCTTCCGCGTCAACATTCCGGTGATACTCGTCTGGGAACTGGCAGCAGAGGGCGCGAACGCCGTCGCGGATGTCGGCGTGGTCTTCGTGCGGGTTCCCGGGCATCGCTCTCTCCTGATCGTCGCGGACACACCGTTCCTGCCACGGGCGACGGCTTTGCACAAATGCGATCGAAATCGCGTTCGCCTTGACTCTGTCTGTCTTTCTATACGGCCACCCAGTGGGAATTGCCCTGAACCAATGTTGGGTCATTGGCCGGCGCGCCGGCGAAAACAACAGAGTTGCGGACGGCGCCGGCGCATCGTCCGTCATCCAGGTTCGACCCGTGGATCTTCAGCGACAAAGCCAATGACCCGCGAGGTGAATCCGCGCCGCAGCATGCCGATCAATCCGAAAGGAGCGATGAGGTCGGGCCTCGACTACGCGGAACTGCCTTTACGCAATGGGCGGGAAGCCGACCGATGCAGGTGCAGCGTTGCTTCGGCAGAGTCTGATAGGAGCGGACGTTCATTGTTCCGGTCCCGTTCCCTGGCGGCTTTTGGCAGGTCTGCAAGTAAGCGCCCTGCGACTGCCCTATGCACACTCGAAGCTTTTCACCACGCCCAGTCCGGCGCAGGACGACAAGATGTCGAAATCTCGCCATCATTCGGGATTAGCTGTAAATCGAGAAACAGTTTGGAGAATGGGCCATGTCAGGCAGGTATGACGGCCGCTTCATGGATTCGATCAAGACGGGATCTGCTCGGTCCGCGGAGATCGTCCTCGATGAATTGGCGCCGCTTGTTGAAACCCTGCCCTATTCGGCGGTTGACATCGGCTGCGGATCGGGAACCTGGGCTGCTGCCTTTTCTGCTCGCTTTGCGGGTGCCGAAGTTCGTGGTGTGGATGGAACCTACGTAGACCGGGATGGCCTGCTGATCGATCCCGCGAATTTCCGGGCGCATGATCTCACCCTCCGTCTGCCCGCGGATCGGCGCTTCGGTCTGGCGATCTCGCTCGAAGTCGCTGAGCATCTGCCGCCGGCAAGCGGCCCGGACCTGATCCGCACTCTGGTGGATCATGCCGATCATGTCCTGTTCTCGGCAGCGATCCCTGGTCAGGGTGGCGAGTTCCATGTCAATGAACAGCCCCTGGAATACTGGCGCAACCTGTTCCGCGCCCATAGCTATGTCGCGGTGGACTATCTGCGCCCGATCTTGCGCGCAGATCATCGCGTCGAACCCTGGTATCGCTACAACAGCGTCCTTTATGTGCGCGCCGAGCGGCTGTCCGATCTGCCGGCGCCGCTGTCTGCCGCCATCGTCCCCGCGGACATGCCGCTTGCCGAGATGGCTTCGCCGTGGTGGCGTACGCGTTGTGCCTTGCTGCGTCGGCTACCGGCGGGCATGATCCTGGCCATGGCGCGGATCAAGCGCCGGATCCTGACGCGCATGCACCCGGTGGCGCGGCTGCAGCAGGCCACGTCGTGATGTCAGACGCTGTGCCCGTGCCACATCCGCGTAGTTTGGTCACCCTAGCGCGGTTTGGCACCGTCGGCGCGGTGACCGCAGTGGCCTATGTGGTGGGCTTTGCGGCACTGGTCGAACTGGGGCTGCGCGACACGACCGCAAGCATCGCAGCATATCTTGCGGCTATCGCCATCCAGTTCATGGGTCATCAGACCTTTACCTTTCCGACCTCGGCGAGGCTGGGCCGCTCTCTCGCTCGTTTCGTCGTTGCAAACGGTCTGGGCCTAGGGTTCAGCACGGCCCTTGTCGTCGCTCTGCGTGATGGGATGGGCATTGGCGCACTGACGACAGGGCTCATCGTGACGCTGGCGATGGCTTCGATGAATTGGGTCATCTTCAGAAAATGGGTGTTTCGGCCATGATCGGAAACGCAGCACAGCGCCTTGGTGCCACCACCTCCGTAAGGATCGCAGCGGCACAGGGCAGCAAACCGGGAACGTCACGTCCGTTGCGGGCAGCGGTCAATGTGTCCTTTGTGGTGCCTTGCTACAACGAACAGGCCAATATCGGCCCGCTACTCGAGGCCGTGGAGGAGGTCTGGCTTAAGTCCTGCGCGGCGCACCCGCAACTGAGGACTTGCGAGATCGTGCTGATCGATGATGGCTCGACAGATGCCACGTGGGACCTGATAGCCGATGCTGCGACAACCCGGCAGGATATCGTCGGGATCAGGCTGTCGCGGAACTTTGGGCACCAGCCTGCCCTGCTGGCCGGGTTGATGACCGCGACGGGCGATGCAGTCATCAGTCTCGACGCCGACCTGCAGGACGACATCTCGGTGATCCCGGACATGCTGGCGGCGTTTCTGAGGGGCGACGAAATCGTGTTCGGCGTCCGCAAGGATCGCAGCACGGATACAGCATTCAAGCGCATCACCGCACAGGGCTACTACCGCCTTCTGGCCGGACTCGGAGTCGACGTGCTGCACGATCATGCCGATTTCCGTCTGATGGGTCGGAAATCCATCGAGGCCTTGCGCCAGTACGGCGAACAAAACCTTTACCTGCGCGGACTGATCCGCAGCCTCGGGTTTCGCAGTTCGGTCGTGTCCTATGCACGGCAGGCACGCAGCCGGGGCGAATCCGGCTATACCCTACGCCGGATGCTGCTTCTCGCGCTTGAAGGCATCACCTCGTTTTCTGTCCGGCCACTACGCTGGATCTTCTACCTTGGGATCATCATCTCTGTGCTAGCCGGCGGTTACATCCTGTATGCTGTTGGCATGGCCCTGTCGGGGGCCACCGTGTCGGGTTGGGCGTCGCTGGTGGTGTCGATTTACCTGATCGGCGGCATCCAGATCATGGGGATCGGCATTCTGGGCGAATATCTGGGCAAGACCTATGTCGAAACCAAACGCCGACCCAGCTATCTGATCGACGAGGTGGTGAGCCATGCGGACGCTTGACGCGGAGCTTGCGGGGCGTGGCCCAACCATCGAGGCTTGGTCGCTGCCGGTCCTGACGGCCGCAGCGGCAGCCGTTGGAGGCCTGCTGATCGTCCTTCCTCTGTTGCTGAATGCCTACCTGCCCTTCGAAGATCTGCCCAACCATATCGCCCGGCGCCACATCATCGCCGGCGCTGATCCAGCGTTGGCAGCGCATTTCCAGCTACAGGGCGGGCTGGGCACGAATGCGGCCGTCGATATGGCCTGGCAGATCCGCATGTGGTTCGCTCCGGTCTCGGCACAGGATGCGATCGCCTTTTCGCACTGGGCTATAGGCTTCGCGATGCTTGGCTTCGCGGCCTCAGTCATGATCCTGCACCGCGTGCTACATGGCCACTGGTCGCCCTGGCCGCTGCTGGCCGGGCTGCTGGTCTACAACGGCAATGTGCTCTGGGGATTTGAGAACTTTGTAGTAACGCTGCCACTCGGCATCCTGGGCTTTGCGCTCTGGATCGCTGCACGACGGGCTGCGCCCCTGCTCAGGCTTGCTCTTGCACTCGGCGTGGTTGCGGCCCTCTATCTGGGGCATGTGCTGGTGCTGCTGGCATATGCGATCCTGGTCTTCGGCTACGAGGGTGGGCGGGTGTGGCGTCCCGGGAGCAGCGGTCGTACGCTGGATCCTCGGGCGCCAGACTGGCTTGGGGTCGCCGTGATCACTGCTGCCTGTCTGATGCATCTGCTGCTGTCAGTCAGTGCGCCTGCACCCGGCTATGGCACGACCACGAGCTTCGGTCCCTTGTCGGAACGGGTGCAGATCATCCTGTCGCCCTTCGGGGCTCAGATGATGACCGGCTCACTACTTCAGCCGCTGATCGACCAGTCGATTGCGCTGTTGTGCATACTCGTGATTCTCTGGGTTCTGGCCGGCAGAATCGGTGCGACGTTCCTGCTGGCAAGCAGCATGAGGGGTCCCCTGCTGCTGCTCGGTCTTGTCACGCTACTTATGCCTGTACAGCTATCGGGTGTACACTTCACGCATTTGCGCTTTCCGGTCCTGCTGTTCGGCGTGCTGATCGCCGCCTCCGACCTCAAGCCGATAGTACCGCGAGCCTCGGCGTTTGTGGGGTGCCTAGTGCTTGCACTTTTGTCAGCCATCGCGGCCCGTTCCTATGTCCTTGATCGTGCTTCGCGTGCGTATTCCGAACAGATAGCTGCTCTTACAGAGCTTGCTGGCGTTGCGGGAGCCGACATGCCCGCCGGTGCGAGAGTGCTGCCGGTCGTCGGTCAGCAATCCGACCCGGTAACCACACGTCACTTTCATACCGCGGCATATCTTGTCCCTCTTGCAGAGGTATTCGTGCCCACGCTCTTTGTCGGTGGATCCCACAGCCTTGGCATGGTGTCGGCAAAAGAGCACCTCTCCGCGCCCCAGCCTTCAGCAGTTCCTGCAGCGGTTCTAGAGCTGCCCGCCGACCGCTGGTCTCCGGCATTCGACGAGTCCTGGGCTTTCGCTAGGGGCTGGACGTTGAATTACTCTCATGTGCTGCTTATCGGCTCAGTGCATGACGAATTCGCCAGCCAGTCTGGCCTCCAACTCCTTGCACAGGATGGCACGAAGAGCATATTTTTTCTCGAGGACGCTTCCGATAGAAATGACGAGCTCCCGAGCTCGGACTGATGCGGTGGATGCCCACAGCCAGCCAATTCTCGCATGCTTGTGCTCCTTATCTGACATTGTACCGGTGACCGCAAACTGGGGTCAGTCCCCTTGTAGATGGGGTGCCTCTCAATTCGGTTCAAAGCGCCTCGCTGCTTCACGCGTGAGCGGCAGCTTCTGGGGAGCTATAGCTGAAAGTTGGTGACTGGGGATTGGGTGGCATATCAAGGCGTTGTTCACGCGCCGCAGTTCTCGCAGAGAAAAGGATATGCCACATGACGAAGGATACGGTTGTCGCGTTTCGCGCGCCAGACGGATTATCACCTGACCCTCTCACAGACTTGCTGCGCCAAGGTGCGCGGGAACTGATCGCGCAGGCGGTTGAAGCCGAACTGAATGCGTTTCTCACCGCCCATGCCGACCAGCTTCTGGGAAGTTGGCAGCTCTCAAGAGCAACTCCTGACTGTCAGCAAAGGGCCGGCTTTCACTGTGCGCGTGATGTTTGAGCTCGACATGGCGAGACGAACCCAAGGGCGATTCCCCTGAGGCAGAGCCTGATGCATGTCGGCCGCGGTGGCTGTAAAGCTAAAGCAATGACCGACCTCACGCTTTGGCACGCACCCTTGTCCCGTTCGACCCGCATTCTCTGGCTGCTGGAGGAGATCGGCTGTGCCTACCGTCTGGAGGCGCTGCCGTCTTCGCGCACCTTGGACTCGGCGCTGCATCCGGCACGTCCGCCGGCGCTGCGCGATGGCGAGGCGATGATGCACGAGACAGGCGCGATGGCAGAGTGGCTCTGCGAAACCCGCGCTGCCCATCTTTGGCGAGAGCCGGGCGCTCCGGGCCGCGCGGGGTGGCTGGACTGGCTGCATTTCTCCGAGACGATGGTCCAGCACGTGGCACGAAGAGAGGAGGCGGGCGCACCGGAGCATCTGACGGCGGCTCTCCGTCTACTGGACGCATGGATCGGTGGTTCTGAATGGTTACTGAGCGAGTTTTCTGGCGCTGACTGCCAGATCGGCTATTCCGTATGGGTTTCGTCTCAGGTGAAGTCATTGGACGATCACCCTGCACTGGCGGCCTACCTTGGGCGCTGCGCGGCGCGACCGGCGTTCCAGGCGGCTTTCGGCGGGCGCGACGTCAGGTTGAAGTGAGACCCGCGCGTTCCCTGTTCCAAGGTCTGTCTTTCTGGCTCTGTCCAAAATGATGCGTAGCCTCGAACGGTCGTAGTCGGCCAGAGGCGTGGCGGTATCGGTCATCTGGGTCGTCGGCGGAAGCGTCGAAAGTCGTCAACTTGCGTATATTTTCATTGGGGCAACGGAATTGCTGCACTTTGCACAAACGTCCGATTCGAGGAAACCGCATTTAGACACCGGCCACCTGACGAATGTCCGTAGTGGGTCGAGCGCGTCGCTGGTCGACCTCAAAAGGGTCAGCGAGGCCATGCTGCACCGCCGCAGGGCCGCAAGGAGCCCACACCGGCCATTCGTCTATGGCGTGGCGCTGTCGGCAACCGAGCAGGCGCGGCGAAGCGTTCAAGGCCGCCGCACAATTCGCCCGTGGTGACCGCGCGGGAGGTCGAGCAGGCGGCAGCGCACTACCTCGGCGGGCTCGTCTGACGCTCGCCTGCAAACCATGACGACGCCCGCCGGAGACATCCGGCGGGCGTTTTTTTCTTGTCGCTCGGGTGCTGGTTTCAGGTGACGCGCTTGAGCTGAGCCAGGTCCGCGCGCGGAATGTGATCGGCTACAGGAGCGCGGCGGTCCTGTCGGTGGATATTGCACCAGCTGCGGAGCAGGTGCAGTATGGGCAATGTTCTTCGCCTGCACGAGGGGGGGCGAGATGCGCATACTGTCAATTGACGGCGGCGGAATTCGCGGGATTATCCCGGCAACGCTGCTTGCCGCGCTCGAAGAAATGGCCGGGCGCCCGATTCACGCGCTCTTCGATGGACTTGCGGGCACGTCCACCGGCGGGATCATGGCCATGGGTCTGGTTTGTCCGCAGCAGGGCGGCGCGCCACGCAGCGCGGCCGAGATACGGTCGCTCTACCTCGACCGAGGACCTCTGGTCTTTCCGCTCGGCGGTGTCGGTTCCATCCACCGGCCGAAGAGCGGGCAAGAGGCGCCAAGCGGCGTGCGGACGCAACAGCCGGACGACGCGGATTTGCGCACGAGGTCCCAACACGCGCTCGGCTTCCAGAATGTGAGCAATATTTTCGCGCCCTTCGGCGAGCATGGGGAGCAGGGCAACGCGCGCTATTCGGCGGCGCCGCTCGAGCAGGAGCTCCGGCGCGAGTTCGGCACGACCCGAATGTCCCAGGCCATCAAGCCCGTGGCGGTGGTGAGTTATGACTTCGAGCGCCGGAAGCCCCTGATTTTCCAGGGCGGCGGGATTGCGTCGTCCCACCTCGGCGATCCGGAAATGGCGGTGGTTGCGCGCGCCACCTCGGCGGCGCCGACCTATTTCCCCGGATTGCGCTACCCGGCGCCCGGTGGCCGCATGATCCACTGCGTTGACGGAGGAGAGGTTACGAACGACCCGTCGCTGGTCGGCTACACGATGGGCCGGGACCTGTCGGAGGGCAGGGAGCCGGTCGTGCTCGTTTCGTTGGGCACCGGAGAGGCCGACATCCCGGAAGCGGTCGATGTCGCCCAGATCGCCGCGAACGCCAATTGGCCGGCAGATATGGCGCACCTCTGGCAAAGGATCTGGGGTGGGCCGGGATCACGGAACCGGTCGCTGCTGAGCACGATTCCGGAGCTGACTTATATCCGGGTCCAACCCAAGCTGGCACACGGCGCCGTGGCCGACATGGACAATGCCACGCCTGAAAATATGGATGCTCTGCGACGCACCGGCGAAGGCTTCGTCGCAGCAAACCGGCCGCTGCTCGAGCGCATTCTTCAATCGGTCTCTGCGTAGCTGGTGGCGCCTGCAAATTCGCACACGAAGTGAAGGCTGTTGCCTCGGACTGGCGCGTCAGCAGGCCTGCCGGCGCCACCTGATCCATGGCAGATACGCCAGGATCGGAGCGGGCAGCGCGGCGAGCGCATAGAGGAAGGCGGGTGCATCGACGGAGCGGGCATACCGCATCAGGTCCGCGGCGCAGGCTGAGAGTAGCCTCGCCGGTTTCCGCGGCGTTAGTAAAATATCCCATGGATCGGTCAAGTGCCCGGATGGGGACCGCATCAGGACTCCGTGGGCCTGGGCGGCGCGTCTTTCGAGGCTGCGAAGATGCGGGTTCCTTGTGACGGTTCTGCACCTCAACCATGCGTTTGCGCGTCGAGTCGGGGACGCTGTAGCTGTATGTCGCGATCGTGAGGACATGGGTCGCACCCGCAGCGAAGGTCCGCTTCGTCCGCATCAGCGACATCCTGTAGCACAAAATGCTGCGCTCTACATGAGTGACCGGTTCAGGGAAGCCGCACCGCGGCATGCCCATTGGGTCAGAAGGCTGCTTTGGGCCGAGCACTTCACAGCTCCAGCGAATTACCGGCCGTGTGGCGCGCGCATGAAGTAACGTCCAACCAATTTTGTCTGGGTCTGCTCCGCGATCTCGCTATGCATACCTGAAGCGGCGCCGGACCGCCGTCGACGACGCACCCGGACAAACTTGAGAATTCCTGTCAAAGGCGCTTCGCGATCTCTTCGAGCATCACCTCGGTCGCGCCGCCACCGATGGCCTGAACGCGGGCGTCGCGGACCATGCGTTCGATTTCGGTTCCGGTCATGTAGCCAAATCCGCCGTGAAACTGCTGGCAGTCGTACATCACCTTGTTGACCAGCTCGCCGCAGAGCGCCTTGATCGCGGAAACCTCGCGCACGCAATCGTTGCCTGCCTCCATGGCGGCGGCCGTCTGGTAGATCAGCGCCCGTGCTGCGGCCACCTCGGCCCAGCGGTGGGCCAGGCGTTGCCGGATCACCTGCTTGTCCCAGAGAGTCGCTCCGAAGGCTTTGCGATCCTTCACATAGTCAAGCGTGATCTCAAGCGCGCGCTGCGCCTCGCCCATAGCCTGCGCGCCCAGAACCAGGCGTTCGTTCTGGAAATTCTGCATGATCGCGTAGAAGCCACCACCGATCTCGCCCAGGACCTGATCGGCGGGAACGCGCACATCGTCGAGCAGCAACTCTGCGGTATCCGAACTGCGCCAGCCGGATTTGTCGAGCTGGCGCGCGACGCTCAGGCCCTGCGTGCCCTTCTCGACAATGAACATCGTGGTCCCGCGCGAGGGTTTCGCCTGCATGTCGGTGCGGGCCGCCACGAAATAAAGATCTCCCAGCACGCCGTTTGTGATGTAGAGCTTGCGTCCGTTGAGCACCCAGTGGTTGCCGTCGAGCCGCGCCTGGCTGCGGATGCCGCCCACGTCCGATCCGGCATCGGGCTCGGTCACCGCGACCGCGGTGATCCTGCGCCCGGCGATGATGTCGGGCATGTAGCGGGCGATCTGGTCGGGCGTACCGGCATTTGCCAGGTGCGGTGAGGCCATGTCGGTATGCACCAGCGCGGTGATCGCGAAGCCGCCGCAGCCGGAACGGCCGAGTTCCTCAGCGAAGATGACGGTGGCGAGCGTGTCCATCGCCGCGCCGCCATGTGCCTCCGGGTAGCGGATGCCCAGAAAGCCCAACTCGCCCATCCGGCGCAGGACCGCGCGCGGGATCTCGCCCGCGGCTTCCCACACGGTGGCATGGGGGCGAACCTCGTCCTCGACGAAGCGGCGCAGCTGGTCACGGAAGATTCGGTGCTCGTCGGTCAGGAAGGGCATGTCGGTCATGTCGAAGTGTCCTTGATCGGGGTCAGGCGGGCGAGTAATGCGCCGGCGGGCACGGTCGATCCCGCCGCATGCGGCAGTTCGGACAGAATGCCGTCACAGGGCGCGGTCAGGGTCTGCATGAGTTTCATCGCCTCGAAGACCAGAACCGGATCGCCCTGTTGCAGTCGGGCGTCCGACGGGTGCAGCAGTTCGACCAAAAGGCCGGGCATCGGCGCCGTGATGTCCGTGCCGGACGGATTGGTACGACCCGAGCCGCCGAGGGCGATGCCCCGCGCCAGGCGATAGGTGCTCGTGCTTTCGGTCAAGATGATCTCGGTGGGGTCGATGGCGACGGCGATGCGCCGGCGCTCGCTGCCGGTCTCAAGGTCGAGGAGATCACCCACGAGGCGTGCATTGGAGGCACTCAAGAGGATCGCGCCCTCGACGTCGGTCACTTCATGTCCCCCCGGGACCTCGCGAACGCAGAGGTCGGCATCCACAATACGATGCCAACTGGCGCCGCCGCGTCCGGCCGGTGCGGTCAACCGCCACGCGCCCAACTGCGGCCAGGGGCCGGGCGCACGACTGCCCCGGGCGGCGGCGAGCGCCATCGCAAGCGCAGCGAGTGCGCGGGCGTCCGGCCCCGGCGGAGCCGGTTCCGCCGGTGAATTGCGCAGAAGGAAGCCGGTGGACAGGCGCGCTTGCGCGAAGTCGGGAGACGCCAGCAGGGAGTCCATGCGCGCGATGTTGGTGCCGATCCCGCCCACCTCCAGCGCCGCAAGAGCATGGCGCAGTCGCGCCAGCGCGGTCGCCCGGTTGGGTCCATGCGCGATCAGCTTGGCGATCATCGGGTCGTAATGATGCGTGATGACGCTGCCCGTCTCGATGGCGCTGTCGAGCCGGAGGCCCGGCAGGTCGGGCAGATGCCAGCGAGTAACGGTGTGCCCGCCGGTCCCGTCGAGGGCGATCCGCGCCTCGATCGCCGAGCCCGTGGTGGTGACATCGGCCTGCGTCAGGGGGATCGCCTCACCCTGCGCGACCCGCAATTGCCAGGCGACCAGGTCGATGCCCGTCACCGCCTCGGTCACCGGATGCTCCACCTGAAGGCGCGTGTTCATCTCCAGGAAATGAAAGCTGCCGGCTAACGGATCGTAGAGGTATTCGACCGTACCTGCGTTGCGGTAGCCGATGTGTCGGGCCAGCGCGACTGCGCCATCGGTCATGGCGGCGCGGAGGCGGGCGGGGATGTCGGGCGCCGGCGCCTCCTCGATCTGCTTCTGGTGGTTGGCCTGGATCGAACAGTCGCGATCACCGAGGTGCAGCACCCGCCCGTGATGATCGGCGAGGACCTGAACCTCGACATGCCGTGCGCCCTCCAGCAGCCGTTCCAGTAGCACGTCCGAGGTGCCGAAGGCCGCCTGCGCCTCGCGCCGGGCGGCGTCGAGCGCGACGGGAAAGGCCGCAAGGTCGTCGACTCGGCGGATGCCGCGCCCGCCGCCGCCGGCACTGGCCTTGATCAGGAGCGGGACGCCGAGTCGTGCGGCCTCCAATGCCAAGGTTGTGTCGGACTGGTCCGCACCACGGTAGCCAGGCAGGATTGGCAGGCCAGCGGCATCGGCCTCGGCCTTGGCGGCGGATTTCGACCCCATCAGGGCGATCACCTCTGCCGGGGGACCGACCCAGACAAGTCCGGCCTCGGCGACACGGCGCGCGAAATCCGCGTTCTCGGACAGGAAGCCGTAGCCGGGATGCAGGGCCTGGGCGCCCGCGCGCCGCGCCGCCGCGATCAGGCGGTCGGGGTCGAGGTAGCTTTGCGCGGCCTCGGCCGGGCCGATGGGCAGCGCCATGTCTGCCTCGGTGACGAAGGGGGCGTCGCGGTCGGCGTCGGAATAGACCGCAACCGCGCGCAGGCCCAGTTCGCGGCAGGCGCGGATGATGCGGCGCGCAATCTCGCCCCGGTTGGCGATAAGGACGGTGTCGAAGCTCATGCCCCGCTTCGCCAGGGCGGCGTGCGGCGCGCCAGGAAGGCGTCGATCCCCGCGCGCCCCTCGGGGCTTTCCCAGGCATCGGCCAGCCGTTCCGAGGTCAGGGCGACGTGGCCCTCCGCGGGCGCGGCGGCAACGTCGCGGATCAGAAGCTTGGTCGCGGTCACGGCGGCCGGTGCGGCCTCCAGATGCGCAGACACCACCGCCTCGACGGCCGCGTCCAGGTCGGCAGTTGGCACCGCGCGGTCCAGCAGGCCGATGCGCTCAGCATGCGCGGCGTCGAAAAGGGCGCCCGACAACATCGTCGCCCGCGCCCGCGCCGTGCCGATCCGGGCGATGACATGAGGCGAGATATTGGCCGGGATCAGGCCCAGCCACACCTCGGTCAACCCGAACCGCGCCTCGGCCGCGCCGATGGCCACGTCGCAGACCGCGATCATGCCGATGCCGCCGCCATAGGCCGGGCCCTGGATGCGGCCGATCAGGGGTTTCGGCAGATGCGCGAGCGCGGCCAGCATCTGGCCCAGTTCCGCGCTCTGCGCGACGCGGCCGGCGCGGTCCAGCGCCAGCGTGTCACGGAACCAGCCGATATCCCCGCCGGCGCAGAAGCTCTTGCCAGCGCCCGTCAGCACCACCACACGCACCGCCGGGTCGGCCCCAAGTTGCGCCGCGGCGCGCGACAGCTCGGCAATGAGCACGGCATCGAGCGCGTTGTGCCGCTCGGGACGGTTGAGCGTCAGAAACGCGACGCCGCGCGGATCTGTGGTCAGGGTCAGGGTCTCGAATTCGGCCATCGCTTACATCCGGTAGACGGGAGAAAACTGCGCATCTTCGGGGCGCGAGGCCAGCAGCGCAATGCACAGGCCAAGGACGTCGCGCGACTGCGCGGGTTCGATGATGCCATCGTCCCAGAGGCGCGAGGTCGCGTAGTAGGGATCGCTCTGCTCGGCATACTGCGCTCGGACCTCCGCCTCGACTTCGGCCAGTTCGGCGTCAGTCGGCGGTTGGCGCAGGTTGGCGCGGCGCAGTTCCAGCATCACGTTCGCCGCGATATCGGCCGACATGGTGGCGACGCGGGCCGAGGGCCAGGCGAAGAGGAAATCGGGGCGAAAGCCACGTCCGCACATCCCGTAGTTGCCCGCGCCGTAGGAGCCGCCGACGATCAGCGAAAGCTTCGGGACCCGGGCATTGGCCATCGCATAGACCATCTTGGCGCTGTCCTTCGCGATCCCACCGCGCTCGGCCTCGGTACCGACCATGAAGCCGGTGATGTTGTGCAGGAAGAGAAGCGGTATACGGCGCTGGTCACAGAGCTGGATGAACTGCGCGGCCTTCAGCGCGGCTTGCGAGACAAGGGCGCCGTTGTTGCCGATGATCCCGACCGGACAGCCGTGGATCGCCGCAAAGGCGCAGACGGCGCTGGCCCCCCATTCCGGTTTGAATTCGCTCAGGGCTGAACCGTCCACGAGGCGCGCCATCACCTCGCGCGCGTCGTACGGGTGGCGCGGATCGGCACTGATGATGCCGGCCAGGTCGGCGGCATCGAAGGCGGGGGGCTGCGGTTCGCGCGGTGGCTGCCATCCGGCGCGGGGATCGGGCAGATCGGCGACCAACTGGCGCAGCAACGCCAGGCCCTCGGCCTCGGTCGTCACCCGGTGATCGCAGACGCCAGAGATGGTCGTGTGCATCCGCGCCCCGCCCAGGGTCTCGCCGTCCACCTCCTCCTGCACCGCGACCTTCACGATCGAGGGACCGCCAAGGTGAATACGTGCCTGACCCTCGACCATGATCACTTGGTCGGCCAGGGCAGGGATATACGCGCCGCCCGCCGTGCAGCCGCCGAGCACGAGCGCGATCTGCGCCAGCCCCGAAGCCGACATCCGGCACTGTCGCCAGAAGGCATTGCCGAAGTGGTCTCGGTCCGGAAAGACGCGGTCCTGCTCGGGCAGGTAGGCGCCGCCGCAATCGACGAGATAGAGGCACGGCAGGCGCAGGTTGGCGGCGATCTCCTGGGCGCGGACGTGTTTCTTGACCGTCTCGTGAAAGAAGCTTCCGCCCTTCACCGTGGCATCATTGGCGATGAGCATCACCGGGCGCCCCTGGACGATACCGATCCCGGTGACGATGCCGGCGCCGGGCACCGCGTTGTCATACTGGCCCCAGGCGGCAAGCGATGAGAGTTCCAGAAACGCCGTTCCGGGGTCGCAGAGCCGGTCGACCCGGTCGCGGACAAGAAGCTTGCCGCGTGTGCGATGCCGGGCGACATGCACGGCGCT
>NZ_JADDJF010000056.1 GCF_017811755.1 Pararhodobacter sp. SW119
CGCCGAGATCATCTCGACAAGTTCCGGGGAGGCGGCATCGACGTTGGCGAAAGGGTCGGGCATAGAACTCTCCCGAAGGTTGCGGAGGTTTCCGGCGCCTCGAACGCAGGGTCACGGGCGCAGTTTCAACGCGCCTCGAGCGGATAGCTCCACTCTACCGCAGAAATGTCGATCCATCGCGTGAAATCGCACGGCAGCCTCAAGAATATATGCCGACGCGGACCGAATTACCCCTGGGTATAGGTGCCGAACACTCACGCGTTCTCTGCGTCGAGTACCTCGCCGAGCCGATCGAGAAATTGTAGGCAAGTGTCGATCTGGGAAACCTCCACAAACTCATCGCGCTGGTGAGCCTGGACGATCGAACCGGGGCCGATGATCACCGACGGGATACCCCCAATAACCTCGAAGACGCCGCCTTCCGATCCGTACGATACCTTACCGCCCCACTCCGGCAGGATCGCCCGCAACTTCTCGAGGCCGGGGGTGCCTGTGGCGTCGCCCATCGCCGGATACGAGAACACCTCCTCCCAGGCGATGCCTGCCTCGGGTGCGCCTGCGCGCATGATCGGCAACAATTCTGCTTCGACTTCGGCGATGAAGGCCGCGAGGTCGGCCCGCGCGGCGGCCTCCTCGAGGCTGCGCAACTCGAAGACGAACACGCAGGTGTCGGGGGTCACATTGGTCGCCACCCCGCCCTCGACCACCGTGGTCAGCATGGTCGAATGCGGCACCGAGAAGTCCGGCTCGAACGGGCCCTCGCTCTGGTATCGGCTTGCCCGCTCGGCGATCATAGCGATGATGGTAGCGGCATGCTCCACGGCGTTGACGTGATTTGGCGCAAAGGAGGAGTGGCCACCGAGGCCGCTGACCGTCACCCGCATCGCGATCTTGCCCTTCTGGCCAGTGACCAGTTTCATGTCCGTCGGCTCGCCGATGATCGCCAACTCCGGAGGTGAATGCAGCGCCGCGAGATGACGGGCGATAGCCGGCGCACCGAGACAGCCGACCTCCTCGTCGTGTGAGAAACAGAGGTAAATCGGCCTGCGCAGCCGCCGCGCCGCGAGATCGCCGGCAACCGCCATCACGCAGGCGGCGAAGCCCTTCATGTCGCAGCTGCCGCGGCCGTAGAGCCGTCCTTCGCGCTCATTCATCTCGAAGGGTGGTGTCGTCCATCGCGCCGCGCGCGCCGGAACGACGTCGGTATGCCCCGAGAGCACGATGCCCGGGACACCCTCCGGCCCAAGGCGGGCGACAAGGTTCGCCTTCGTGCCGGTATCATCGGGCAGCACATCGATCTCGGCGCCAAGCGCGGCAAAGTGGTGCGCCATGTGGTCGATAAGCGCCCGGTTCGGTTGCGCACTCACCGTGTCGAAGCCGATCAGGGCGGCCAGATGCCGCTTGGCCTCGTCGAGGCGCGGATGATGGGCCTGGCGATTATTCATGGCTGGCTCCCCTGATCTTTCTCTTGGCAAGTTGACGGCGCAGAGTCGCGATGATCACGAACGCGATCAGCGCGGCGAATATCCAGGTGATCGGTGACGAAAGCAGGACCCATGGGTCGCCGCGCGACGTCGCCAGTGCCCGGCGCAGGTTCTGTTCGATCATTGGGCCGATGATGAAGGCGATCAGGAACGGCGCCGGAGGGATGCCTATCAGGAACATCAGGAAGCCGACGACGCCCATGACCAGCAGAACCGCCACGTCGAACATGCTGCTCGAGATCGAATAGATCCCGAAAATGCAGAGCGTCAGCACCACCGGGGTGAGGAGCGACGCCGGCACCCGGGCGATGCTGGAGAACATCGGTATGGTGATCTTTCCGGCGCCGAACAGGAAGATCGAGGAGAACAACATGCCGATAAAGAGCATGTAGATCTCGTTGATGTTGGTCTGGAAAAGAAGCGGGCCCGGCGAAAGCCCGTGGATCAGGAAGGCGCCGAGCATCACCCCGGTGATCACGTCGCCCGGGATGCCGAGTGCGAGCAACGGGATCATCGTCGCGCCGCACGCTCCGTTGTTGGCCGATTCCGAGGCAGCAATGCCCTCAAGCGAGCCCTTGCCGAATTCCTCGGGGTGCTTGGATGTCCGCTGTGCCTCGCCATAGGAGAAGAAGGCGGCCGCTGACGGACCGATCCCCGGAATGGCGCCGAGGACCACCCCGATGCCCGAGCCCCGCAGCAGGCTCTTGAACACTGCCCTGAACTCGGCCGCGCTGACGCGGTCGTAGCCAACCTGCATCGGCTCGGTATTCCGCGCCGCCCGGAACACCACGAGCTTCAGGAGTTCGGGGAGCGCGAAAAGGCCGATCAGTACCGGGGCAACGGCGAGGCCGGCCTGCATATCGGTGGTGAGCGAGAACCGGAACGAGCCGTACATGTCCTGGCCGACGGTCGCGAGCAGCAGGCCGAAGCAGGCCGAGACCAGGCCGAGCAGCAACGAGTTGCCGGAAACGCCGGCGACCGTGGTCAGCGCGAACAGCATCAGCATGAAGAACTCGGGCGGGCCGACCCGCAGCGCAAGCAGGGCGAGCGGCGCCGCGAGGAAGATCAGCGATATGTTCGAGACGAAGTCGCCGAATACCGACGAGTAGAGCGCCATGTTGAGCGCCTTGCCTGACTTTCCCTTCTGCGCAAGCGGGTAGCCGTCGAGCGCCGTGCAGGCGGCCGAGGCGGTCCCCGGGGTGCGGATCAGGATCGCCGACACCGAGCCTCCGTAGGTGGAGCCCTTGTAGAGTGCGACGAGCAGCAAGATCGCCGGTACCGCCTCCATGTAGAAGGTGAACGGCAGCGCCAGTGTCACCGCCATCGTGCCGGTCATGCCGGGCGTTGCACCGATGATCACACCTGCCCAGATTCCGAGTGCGATGATCATGAGGTTCTGGAACGTCACCACCGCCTGGAAGGCGATCAACAGATCATCGGCCATGGGTTGCGTCCCCCGAGATTTCCCGTCAGAGCCCGATTGCCGGCAAGAGCCATCCCATCGGAAAACGGGTGTTGAGCATGTTGGTGAAGAAGACGTAGAGCGCGATCGGAATCACGATCGCGGCGACGGCGCGCCAGATCCAGCGGTCGCTTCCGCCGCTCAGCATCACGAAGGTGCCGGTGAGCAGGATCGTGGCAAGCAGGAATCCGAGTACGGGAGCGAGCAGCAAGAAGGCGCCGAGCGCCAGGATCGCCATCCCGAAGCGGCCGAGCAGAACCGGCACCGGCTCGGTCAACTCCCACTCCGGCGGCTCGTCCAGCGCCCCCGGCACCGACTCGGGTGCGACGGAGGCCGGCCGGAAGACCGCCAGCACAATGGCCAGCGCGCCGAGCGCCGCTCCGGTGATGGAGATCACGCGCGGCCAGAAATCCGGCGGTGGCGCGAAACCGGGAATGAACGATGGACGCGGGACGTAGGCCGGTATCAGCCAGAGCAGCACCAACCCGAAGAAGACAAGGATGACAGCACCCTTGAAGATTGCGGCCTTCACTGCTCCGCCCTCCCTCTCACGTCATGCAGGGCGCGCCCCGCCGCGGCAGTGCGCGCCACAAGGGGAGTGGTTCAGTCGAGGTAGCCGAATTCCGCCGCGAGTTCGCGGAAAAACTGGTACTGCTCCTCGATGAAGGTGGCAGGGTCATAAGTCCCAATGGTCGAGACCGAGCCGCGACGCCCGGCGAGAGAATGCCAGCGGTCATCCTCTGCGACCTCGGCGAGCACCTCGCTCCAGGTCGAGACGATCTCCTCGGGCAGGTCCGGTGGCCCGTAGAGCCCGCTCCAGCCAATCACTTGGCCGGCGCGCTCATAGCCGAGTTCCTGGGCAGTCGGCACGTCCGGTAGCTGGTCCATCCGGCTTGGGCTGTAGATCATCAGCGGGCGCATGTCGCCGCTTTCGATATGCGGCATCAGCGACGCCGCAGCGATCGCAAGGAAGTCCACATGTCCACCGAGCAGTGCCGTGGCGAGTTCGGCCCCGCCCTGGTAAGGGATCAGGGTCGCGGCTCTCAGGGGATCGAGGTCTACGTCAGAGAGCAGGGCCTGCACAGTGAAGCCGTCGATCGAAGTGGCGCCCGAGGCGGCATAGGTCAGCGCGCCCGGCTCCTGTTCGATCGCTTCGAGCAGGGCTTCGACGCTCTCGTAGGGCGAGGCGGCCTGCACCGCCAGGATCATCGGCGTCGCCTCGAGGATGCCGAGGAAGGTGTAGGCGTCATGGGGCACCGCGTCCGCGGGCGTGACCGCCGGCGACAGCGCCATGCCGACGCGCGACAAGAGCAAGGTGTAGCCGTCGGGGTCCGCATTGGACACCGTGCGCGCCCCAACCATGCCGCCGGCGCCAGGCTGGTTGGTCACAACGATCGGCTGGCCGAGATGCTCGCCACCCACCTCCGCAAGCGCCCTGCCGGCGAGATCGGAGGCTCCGCCCGCCCCGTAGGGCACAACGAGGGTGACGGCTTGGCTGGGATAGTCTTGAGCGAGGCTACCAGTGCCGAAAACGGCGGCGATGACCGTGGCGAGAATCGTGCGGTGCATTGGGCTTCTCCCTGTTCTTGGCGTGGATCGCTCGAAATATTCCCGACTCGTTCTCCCGTTCTTCAGATCTACAAGGAAAGAAAGCCTACCAGCAATCAGGCGAAAGAACAACTCAGGCTTGATTTCGGGCTTACCGTTTCGCCCCTTTGGAGACCGGATCTGGGTTGATGCCGGTGAAACCGACGAGGTTGCCTTTCCAGTGCTGTGGCTCGGCGCTGAAGGGCAAGAACACGATGATGGACAACAACAGCGGTCACTACCAGCCCTCCGATGGGCATTTCATGACCCTGCTGAAGCTGCTGCACGACGGCGGCGCCACGGATGCATCGATCAAGGTGGGAACCCACAGCACCGTTCCAGGGTTCGGCAGCTTCGGTTCGCACAGCGGCTACATGTCGGTCGACAGCTACCTCAACAAGGTCAAGGACAAGGCAAAGACGTACAGCTACGACCTGACAAACCTTGCGACTGGCACCTGAGTCCGACCGCTGTCGCCGGTGGCGCGGCAGGATCGGTGCCTGTTTCGCTGATGGCTAATGCGCGATGAGATGCCTTCCGCTCGCAACAGCCGCGCTTTTGCTCCTGCCGGTCGCAGCCGGCGGAGGATCGCCTTGGCTCAGGTCGCCACGTTCTGCTTCCGCGGCATCCAGCTCGAGAACGCACGCGACCTCGTCCCCGAAAACCTGGTCGCGAACAACAATCGCGCCCGGGGAACAGGCAAGGTCATCGTGGTCTTGCAGGCCCTGCCGGCGGTTTTGGCCGCCAGCTTCCTCACGTGGATGATCAAGGAAAGCTCCTCCTTTCCCTGTGCGGTACAACCTTCGAGATGGGTTATACATAGCAAGGCCCGTCGATGAGCGGATGAGCCTTGATGAAGTCCTCGTCGATCTCGAGACCCATCCCCGCTCCTTCCTGCGGAAGGACGCTGCCATCCTTTGCGATGCGGTACGGGACACCGCCGAGCTCGTCGCGAAACGGATTGTGGCGAGCGACGTCTCCTTCGAAATAGCCTGCGTTGTCGATGGCTGCGAGGAGGTGGATCGACGCCGCCATGTTGATGCCGGTTGCGGAGGTGTGGGGATTGAGGGTCAGCTTCCATGCGGACGTAAGGGCGGCAATCCGCATCGTCTCGGTCACACCTCCGGTCTTCGACAGGTCGGGTTGGGCGAACCGAACCGCACCGTCTTCGATCATCCGCGCGAACTCGTAGCGGGTGTAGTGATTTTCCCCTGCCGCCAACGGTACCCGCGTTAGCGCGGCCGCCTCCGTGTACGATCGGTAGTCATAGGGGGAGAAGGGCTCCTCGAGCCAACCAACACCCAGCTCCTCATAGGCGTCCGACGTCCGTCGGACGTCATCCAGAGTGTAGCCGGTGTTGGCATCGACGAGGATCTCGATCTCGTCTCCCAATTCCGCGCGAACAGCCTGCACACGCTCGATATCGCGGCGAACACTGTCGCCGACCCGGAGTTTCAAGGCGCGGTATCCGCTTTCAACATGGCGCGCCGCCTCCTCGGCAAGCTGCTCTGGGGCCTGCCAACCGAGCGAGATGCCGCCAGCATAGGCTCGAACGGGTCGTGCGGCTCCACCGAGAAGCCGGTAGAGCGGCCAGCCCGAAGCTTTGCCCCGAATATCCCACAGCGCAAGGTCGAGGCCGCTCAGTGCAAGCGCTGCTGCCGCCCCCATGCCGTGGCTTGCGAGCTGCATCTTGTAGACACGTGCCCAGACCGCGGAGACGTCGAGAGGGTCCATCCCGAGCACGAGATCGCGAAGCGTCGTATCGATAAGCTTTGCCACGGCTCCGGGGCAGCGGCCGTGATGAGCCTCCCCCCAGCCATGGAGCCCCTCGTCGGTCTCGACCCGCACCAGGACGGCGTCGCGCTTCACTGCCCGGCCGATGCCGAGCGTCACGTTCTGGCCCTCGGGAACCATGAACGAGATCGGATGTGCAGCGATATCTTTGATTTTCATTGAGGCGCTCTCCGGGATCAGGATGGGGCAGAGGACCGGCGCGTGCGGTACTCCGGGTTGACGAGGTTCTGAGGCTCCGCACCCGTGAGCAGTCGGCACATTTCCTCAGCGGCCCCGATACTCATGGCGCGCATGCTGGTCGCGGTGATTGCTGCGACGTGAGTGGTCATCAGAAGGTTCGGGCAGTCGAAGAGCGGCGATCCGCGCTCGAGGGGCTGTTCGGCATAGACATCGAGCGCCGCCCCCGCGATGCGCCCTTCCTGGAGAGCCGCAGCCAGCGCCGTGGCGTCCAGCACCGCGCCGCGCGATACATTGATGAGGACAGCCCCGGGCTTCATTCGTGCTATCAGGCGGGCGTCGACAAGTCCGCGGGTGGAGTCGTTCAGACTGCACGAGAGCACAACGGCATCACTCTCGCTGAAGAGCCGCTCAAGATCCACCGCCTCCACATCCCCGGCCAAGGTCTCGGGGCGTCGCGCTACGCCCAATACCCGCATGCCGAAGCCGCCGCGGGCGATCTCGGCAATCCGCGAGCCGATGGTCCCGACACCGAGGATACCGATGGTGGAGCCACCGATCTCAAGAACATCCCCCGCAATCGAGCGACCAGCGTCCCAACCATCGGATCGATGCGCCTCATCGATCGCAGCGAGCCGCCGACGCAGGTGAAAAAGGGCAGAGAAGACGTACTCCGCCACAGCCTGGGCGTTGATCCCCGGCAGGTTCGCGACCGCCACGCCGGCCGCGGTGGCGGCTTCGACGGGGATAAAGTCGAGGCCGACGCCATGACGCACCAGGCCGACGAGCTGCGGCCCATGATCGAGTATGTCGGAAGGGAGCTGGCAGCGAACGATTATCCCGGCTGCATCTTGGGTGAGGGAGCGGAGCGTCTCCGCACGCGTGTCCGGCGCCTCGACGAGGCGGGCATGCTGCTCCAGAATTGCCCGCCCATCCGGGTGGATGGGGTTCGTCAGCAGTACCATGGGCATGTCAGGCATTTGCGGCCTCCTCGGCAACAATCTGATTCACGAGGCTTCCAAGTCCCGTAATGCGAATTGACACGCGTTGTCCGGCCTGAAGCCAATTCGGCGGCTTCTGGACTGCCGCAACACCGGCGGGCGTGCCTGTAGCTATCATGTCGCCAGGATGAAGCTCGGTCGTCTGCGACAGGATCGACACCAACTGTGCGACGTTGAACAGCATCATCCTCGTGCTGCCTCGCTGGCGAATGACGTCGTCGACCCGAAGCTCGATATCAAGATCCTGTGGATCGGGGATCTCGTCCGCGGTGGCGAGGAATGGCCCGCATGGGCCGAAGGTAGGGAAGTTCTTGCCCCGCTGGAAGTTCCCCTCGGCGCGAATGATCTCGCTCGCGCTGATGTCGTTGAAGATCATGTAGCCGGCAACATGGTCCAGCGCTTCGCTCGCGCCGACCTCCGAGCAGCGCTTGCCGATCACCGCGGCAAGCTCCGCTTCGTAGGTGCAGCCGCCAACGGCCGGGAGCAAGATGTCGGCGCCCGGGCCGGCAATCGTCGATGGCGCCTTTGCGAAGACAACGGGTTCATCTGGGCACTCCATTCCCCGCTCCTCAAGGGCGCAGGTGAAGTTGTGCGCCGCGCCGAAGATCCGTGGCGGGTTCGGTAGTGGCGCGCAGAGTCTGACCGCGTCCACACGCAGTCGCGCGCTGGCCGGCGGTTCGACGTCGGCAAGCCGCGTCGCACAGGCGTGAAGTCCGGAGCCGATCATGGCGAGCATTCGCGGCTCGGTGCCCTGCATCGCCTCTCGATACGCCGGATGTGCGAGGTCGAGGATGGTGTCCTCGGGATGTTCGGCCTCGCCGAGGAGGATGCCCGCCCGTTCGCACCCGTCGTGCGTAAATGTGACGAAATGCATCAGCCGACTCGGTACTGCTCGATGATGTCGCGCCTGACATCGATCCCGAGGCCTGGTCCATCGGGAACCCGGACGATGCCGCGGTCCTGGAGGATCGGCTGACTCACCAGGTCGTCGCGAAACGGATTCTCGGTCTGCTCGAACTCGAGCATGACCGGGAAAGGAAAGAGGCTTGGCGGCTGATCGGGGAGGGCCGCCAGGAAGTGAAGCGTGGCAGATAGACCGACCGCCGAACCCCAGGCGTGCGGTACGCACTCGACGCCGTGGGCGCTCGCCAGAGTGGCGATCTTCTTGCATTCGGTGAGGCCACCGGCGGCACAGACATCGGGCTGCACGATGTCCATTGCTTTGCGCGCGATGGCGTCGCGAAATCCCCAGCGAGTAAAGTCGTTCTCGCCTCCGGCGACGGCCATGTCGAGCGCCCGGCTTACCTCGACATAGCCGTCGATGTCCTCGGGCGAGATCGGCTCTTCGAACCAGTCGATGTCGAGCTCTTCGAGCTTGCGC
Organism: Pararhodobacter sp. SW119; assembly: GCF_017811755.1. Lineage (GTDB taxonomy): Bacteria > Pseudomonadota > Alphaproteobacteria > Rhodobacterales > Rhodobacteraceae > Pararhodobacter. Next base: position 8,887 of record NZ_JADDJF010000056.1, read on the forward strand.
CCGAGCCGTATCGCCACCGGCACGCTGAAGGCATGGTTCGCGTCGACCATCAGCCGGATATCGGGTCCGACGGCGTCCCGGACAGCCTTGACCCGGTCGTAGTCACGCTGGATGGACCCGAGGCCGATCTTCATCTTGATAGCACGGAAGCCTTGGTCCACGAATTCGCGCGCCTCTTCGACCGCCTCTTCGGTCAGCCGGTCCATATCGATGAAGTAGAGGCCTGTCGCATAGGCTTCGACTTCGGTGCGAAAGGCGCCGCCGATCAGCTTGTGGACCGGCTTTCCGCAGTCCTTGCCGATGATATCCCAGAGCGCGATGTCGATGCCACTGATCGCGGCGATCGCCATGCCGGTCTGGCCGTAATCCTTTATGCGGTTGTATAGGTGCTCCCAGATGACTTCGACGTCGAAGGGATCGCGCCCCACGACTTGGGGTGCGAGTTGTGTATCGATGAAAGCTTGGGCAACCGCGGACGGGCCGTAGCACTCGCCCCAGCCGGTCAGGCCGGAATCGGTCTCGATCTCGACAAGGCAGGTGTTTCTGGTCTTGTAGAGCCAGCCACGCGACGATGTGAACGGCTTCTCGACTTTCGAACTCAGGACGTGGGTCGTGATCTTGGTGATTTTCACTCTTGGTACTCCTTGGGAACTTGCGGGACAAGGCCGCCGCGGCGGCGTGCAATCGCGCGGATGACCGGTGGAAGGACGAGCGCTGCTAAGGTGAGCGCAAGAATGGTTGCGGAAACCGGGCGCGTGAGAAAGGTGGTCCAGTCGCCGCCACTTATGACGAGCGCCCGTCGCAGCTCGGATTCGAGGAGCGGGCCCAGGATGACGCCGATGACCATTGGATAGACCGGAATGCCGGCCATCATGGCCGCGAAGCCGAATGTCCCGAGACCGAGCATGATCACCACGTCGAACCACTGGTTGGCGAGCGAGTAGGTTCCGACCACGGCAAGAACGAACAGGGCTGGCGTGAGCAGGTGTCGCGGCACGTCGAGCACTCGCACGAAGAAGCGAAAGCCGATGAGCCCGACCACGATGATGAACAGGTTGGCGAACATGACCGAGGCCATAATGTTCCAGACGATATCCCCGCTCGTCTCGAAGAGCCGGGGCCCTGGCTGAAGCCCGTGAATCATAAGACCGCCGAGCAGCATGGCGGTCACGGTGTCGCCCGGAATGCCGAGCGTCAGCAACGGAATGAGCGCGCCGCCGGTGACACCGTTGTTGGCGGCCTCGGAGGCAACGACGCCACCTGGCGCACCTTTCCCGTACTGCTTGCGGTTTCGGTCGAAGCGGCGCGCCTGATCATAGGCAATGAGCGATCCGACGCTGCCGCCCAGAGCCGGAACGATGCCGGTGGCGACCCCGATTGCGGCGGAGCGCAGGGTGTTGACGAGCTGCCCGAGCCATTCGCGGATCGGCGGAAGCATGCCCTTAAGGCTTTTCGGGGCGCTTGCATGGCCCTGTTTCTCGAATATGGATTTCAGAAGCTCGGGGATCACGAGAAGACCGATCAGCGCCGGCATGATGTCGATCCCGCGCATCAGGGCCAGCGTGTCGAAGGTCCATCGACCTTGCCCGGTGATCTGGTCCAGTCCGACAACGGACAGCCCGACGCCGATAGCGGCCGCAAGCAGCCCCTTGCTGAGCTTTCCCGGAATGATCGTGGCGATGATCGTCATTCCGAGGAGGGCTACCGCCGCATACTCGGCCGGTCCAAGCCGTAGCGCAAGCCGGGCGAGCGCCGGCGCGATCGTTACAAGCGCCACCCATGCGACGAGCCCGCCCATCACGGAGGAGATGAGGGCCCAGCCATAAGCGCGTACCGCAAGTCCGTTGCGCGCCATCGGGTATCCATCGATCGTCGTCACAACGGCAGATGGCGTGCCTGGGATGTTAAGCAGGATTGCGGGGATCGCACCCCCGGCCATGGACCCGCAATATAGCGCGATCATCATGCTGATGGCATAGTCCGCGGGAAGCGGGAAGGTCAGCGGCACGAAGAGGGCCACACCCATCGTTGCGGTCAGGCCCGGGGTCGCACCGAAAGTGAAGCCGACGACCACCCCAAAAAGGGTGAGCGCCAGAATGAGAGGATTGCTGAGCTCGAAAAAGATCGCGTCGCCGAGCAGGCCGAGATTTTCCATGGTGATTACCGGAGTGGAACGCCGAGGAGGTAGGTGAAGGCGAGCCAGACCCCGAGGCTGAAGGCGACGGACACTACGACGATGGTCGTGTATCCGCGCAGGTTTCGGGTTTCCGGAGGCGCGATGAGTAAGCTGGTCGATGTCATGAAGGCCGCGGCGGCGATCGGAAATGCGAGGCGAGACCAAAGCGCGAGAAAACCTGCAAGCAGCAGCAGTACGGCTCCACCGATCAGGAGTACCGTCATGCCGCGTGTCGAGCTTCCGCCTTCAGCTCGTCCTCGGAAGTGGTCGAATGCGTCCGAAGAAAACGCGAGGATGGCGAGAACCGCGACAACGACGACAACGGCCTGTGGCAGGGCGCCGGCATCGATGCTCCCGGACCGGCCGAATGCGCGCATCTCGAAGGCGGGGCCGGCCAGCAGGATGCAAAGGCCCATCAGGAAAAGGGTCACGAAGGCGCTGGCGGCACGCTGCATTGGAGGTCTCTCGGGTTGGGGTTTCCGGAGGGGCCGTACCCCTCCGGATCAGCCAGGTCTCAGTCTTCCTCGAAGACCTGTCCGGCCACCTCGGCAATGGCAGCCGAAACGGCCTCGATCTCGGCTTCAAGCTCCTCACCGGTAATCGGATCGACCTGGAAGCCGTTCTCTTCGGCGAAGGCCAGGAAACGCTCGCTGGTCATGGCAGCCTCGAAGGCGCTGGCGATCGTGTCGCGCACTTCGGGATCAAGACCAGCCGGGCCGTCGAGATAGGCCATTTGCACGACCGGGCCGTAGGGGAAGACATCAATCCCTTCGTCGGCGAAGGTCGGGACGTCAGGCAGGACGTCGAGCCTTTCCTCCTGGAACACTCCGAGCGCACGCAGATCGCCCGCCTGGATCTGCTCCATCGTCTCGCTCGGCTTGAGCACGCCAGCCTCGACCTGATTGCCCATAAGTTCCGCGACTACGCGTGAGCCTCCGGGATAGGGAACGTGACGATAGTCAACCTCGGCGCCGCGCGCCGTCATTGCGGCGAAGATGTGATTGAGATTGTTGGCGCCTGGCGTCGCGATGGTGACCTCGCCCGGATTTTCGCGCATGTGATCGATGAACTCGGCCAGGGTTTCATGAGGCGAGTTTCCGGGGACGACAAGGATCAGCGGATCGATCGAAATGCGGATGATGTGGGTGAACTGATCATCCCGGAGCGGCGCCTGCCCCTGCGCGATGATCGCCATGGTGGAGCTGGTACCCTGTCCGACGGTATACCCGTCGGGAGCGGCCGTTGCGACCTGGCCCATTCCGATGGCGCCAGTGCCACCGGGGACGTTCTCGATGACGACCGGCAACCCCTCTTCTTCGAGGATCGGTTGCAGAATACGCGCCATGATGTCGTTCGAACCACCCGGGTTCCATGGGATGATCCAACGAACTTCCCTGGTCGGGAAGTCCTGCGCGGAGGCAGCGCCGATGGCGAACGGCCCCAAGGCGACCGCTGCTGCAAGTGCGATGCAGTTGAGGTGACGGATCATGATTCTCTCCCTTTAAGCTTCTGGTGTTGTATGTTACAACAGACATCAGTGGATCTCCGTCGTCAATAGGTTAACTGAATCAAAATACACTTCGCTGACGGAAGCGAGGAATTGGAGTGGTCGATGTCCAGATTGAGCCTGGGAAAAATTCGCAGCGAGCCCATGTGGGACAAGGCTTACATGCAACTCAGCGAAGCGCTTTTCGGCGGTCGCTTCGAGCCAGGTAGCGTATTGTCGCTGCGGATGCTTGCCGAAAGCTTTGGTACCTCGGTTACTCCGGTCCGCGACGCGGTAAGTCGTCTGGTGGCGCAGGGGGTCCTTCGCAACGGCCCCCGCAACGCCGCAATGGTTCCTGACATGGACATCGAGGAACTGAGCAACCTGACGCTGATCCGGTGCGAATTGGAGGGACTCGCTGCTCGCCTCGCCGCCAGCGCGCCGAAACCCGATGATCTCGACGCGCTCGATGAAACGCTGACGGCAATGCGCCGGCTCATCGCGGATGGTGAGCTTGACGACTACCTGAGCCTTCATCGCGGCTTCCACTTCCAGATCTATGCAATGTCGCAAAATCCGCTGCTTCATCAGATCATCGAAAACCTCTGGCTGCGCTGTGGTCCGATTCTTTCCCTGGTCGTGCCGGACTACGTTCTTTCGCTGAAGGGTACCGATCGTCATATCGGGGTAATCGGAGCACTGCGCCGAAGAGACGCAAAAGCTGCGGAGGCGGAAATAGTGGCCGATGTCGAAGAAGCCTCGCGATATATTGCAAGCCTTGCCGACGAACACGGCAGAATCCGCCGGCCTGCCATCGCAGCACCCGAACTCCCTTAGCTTTGATCGGCATAGGTTGGGCGCGGTGTCGAAGCCTATTCCGTCCCGACCGGCGCCGGCAAGTGTCGGTCGGACCCTCACGACGGAGAAACCAGCGCCGCCCGCTACGCCGCGATCGCCGTTTGCCAGCGGCGGAGCACATCCGGGTTTCGGTTCCACCAGGCGCAGAGGCGCTGGGTCGTCCGGATGGCGTCGCCGATGCGATCGCGTTGCGACTCGAACGGAGTCTCCGGGTCGATGATCGGTGTTAGGTAAATCACCGCGAGCGTCATCGGGTAGCGTGGGAGAGATCGAATCGTCATGCCGGTCCCCTCGGTTTCGCCGAGTTTCCGGATCAGGTGCGAGTGGCGGCCCCAGCCTTTGATCATCAGTTTCACATTGGCCTCCCTGAGCTGGAGAAAGACCTTGGGCTTCGGAAGACCCGCGTGCAGGACCAGGCTCTTCGGTATGTCAAGGTGCACGGTGTAGGAGTCGTCGTTGCGGTCCGGCTTCCGGCTCTCCCGGATCTCGGGGGCGATCTGCGCGATCAGCCGTCCGATCTCCTCGAAGAAGAGCGTACGCCCTTCGTTGGGATATTCCGGCGGCACCTCGGCCTGGTCGATGGCGCACAGAAGGAGATCGCAGGCGTCGCCGGTGAAGGTGGGAAGAAGGCTCTCGTAGGAGAGTCGGTAATCGAAGTGCACTGCCTTGGGGGATCGCGCCAAGTAGTAGCGGGGGGCGAGCAGAACCGTCCTCGCGCCGCACGCGGCACCCGATCGTGCATAGCGCCCAGGCTGAACCGCGCCACCGGCATAGGACCACGGAGCGCTGATCTTGTTCTCGATCAGTAAGCGGACCCCCGCGAGCGTCACGTCGATATCGATGGTTCCGAGGTTCGCGCCCGTCGCTGCATCGGCGACGTGCGGCACCTGCACGGCCACTCGTTCGGCGGCGCCGGTGCCGGCCAGTCCGAGATGCGCGCGGACGAGCTCGCAGAAGGCGACGGATTCGCGGAAGGCAGCGGCGAAGAGCGCGTCCACCTCGCTCTCGGCAATGCGGCGGTCGATGCGCATCTCGATCATGACGATCCCAGCCTCCCCGGTTCCTTCGACGCCCGCCCGGGCATGGCCTGGCCCCGCGGCGCGGGCCCGGCCACCCTCCCTTCGCCACCCGTCTGCTGGCTCCCTTTCAGGACAGGCAGGATGTCGGCGCTGGGCATGGGGCTTCTCCGGGTCGCGGTCAGGGCGTTCCAGGGAGAAATGGACCCCATGATCGAAACGGAGAAAGGATCGGTCGAAGGGGTGCGAACCCCCTGCCTTCGGTCAGGCGCGCCGGCGCCTCACAGTGGGTCCGGCGCTAAGCCCGCAGGGCCATTGCGGCGCGGACGGCAAGGACGACGACGAGAGCGAGACCTGGCAGCAGGAAGGTCGGCGCAATGATCGGAAGGGCGTAGACCGCGCGGGCGATCTCGGCCGGCTCGCATCCTGAGCCGATCCGCAGTGTCTTGCTCGTGAGGAAGCTTTCCAGATCGAACGGGCGGGGGATGTACCACATCACGCTCCAGCCGCGCGCGACCGCGTTCCAGCCGGCGGCGCCCTCTTCGCAGAGCACGACGTGGCTGCGGAACATGTTCCAGGCGTGGCCGAGTGCGTAGAGCGGGAAGAGCCCGAAGACCAGCCCGGTCAGGAGCGCCCAGGCCCGCCCGGGCGGGCTCTGCGTGCCGAAATCCAGGAGCCGCGCCGGCCACCGCGCCTCCGCGGCAAACCGCGCCTGGCGGGCATGCAGGAGCGTCAGCCAGCAGCCCGCGAGCAGGAGTGGCGTCAGGAAGATAATGGCAAAATAGCCCGAGATCGGCTTCGCGACACCTTCCGGGAGCCCGATGCCGATGACGTTCTTGATCTGGAGAAAGGGCGGCCAGCCCAGCGTGGCGACCATCAGGTCGAGCGAAAGCAGGAGTGCCGCGATCGCAACCACCAGCCAGACCTTGCGCAGGGTCGAAAGCGGCATGTCCGTCATTCGGGCCGGACCCCGATGATCCCGTCGACCTGGAGGATGAGCGAGCGGTTGGCGCCCTCGAAGGCGAGGCCTTCCAGGCTCATCGGCAGGGCGGAAAACGGGGTGGGAAGCTCCGGCAGCCGGAACGCGTCGGCGAGCGCCTCCTCGAGCGCCGCGACCACTTCGTCCTGGACCCGCCGGGTCAGGCCAAGCGCGTCCCCCGCCAGCCGGCAGAGATCGTTGGAGACATTCACTTCGACCGCGGTGACCGAGACGGAAATCTCGCGCGGCGCGAGCTGGGGCCGCAGGTTCGCCTGCACGCTGGCGTTGGAGTTCAGGCAGGAGAGACGCAGGAGCAGCTTGACCGCCAGGCCGCCGTCCTGCCAGGGGCTCAGCTCGAGGCCCCTGAAGCGAACCTCTCCCTGCAACCGGTGCGCGGCCAGCGCCTCGAGTTCGTACACGAGATCACGCAGCGGGACCCGGACCTGCGCCTGGTGGGTGAGAAGGGAAAGGGACGTGATCCGCGCCTCGCCCGGCAGATGGATCTCGGTTCCGTCGATATCGACAGCGATGGAGACAGGGAAGGTGACCTGCGCATGGGCAAGGGACGGAAGTCCGGTGAGCAGGAATACGAAGACGATCCGGCGCATGCTTTTCGGCCCAGGCCCTTGTGGTTCGAGGGCATCCATGCTCGCACAAATCCGGTCATTCTTGAAGCCGCGAGAGGTTGGCCTGTCGACTGAGGCTCTCGCCCGCGCGGTCCTGGGGTCGCGGGGTGTAGCCGCGCGCTCTGGGCGCCAGGGTCTCGAAGCGGATGATGTCGGAGATGTCGAGCGTGCCCCGGGCGGTGGCGCGCCGGGCCAGGTCCTGGATGAGGGCCCGGTCCGTGCAGCGGATGAAGTCGGGATGGGCATAGACGAGCGCGCCCGTCTCGAGATCCTGGATGTAGAGGTGCTTGTGGAACTTCACGCACTGGAACCGGTCGGCCTCGGGCGGCAGGGTCACACCCGTCCTGGGCAGCGGGGCCGTAAGGTCGTGGCGGGAGATGGGGGCATCGAATGGCGTCATGGTCGTTCTTCCGGGGTCATCCTTGCGGGAGCGGGTGGTGCTCGTCGGGGCCGCCGGCCCGCCTCCGCCTGCGGTCCGGTATTCCCGCGCGATATGGGACCGGTCCTGCCGCCCGCGGCAGCCTGCCTGTCTGTCTTGTGTGGTTGCCGCCCGTGGCGACGGGCCCCAGCTTCCGTCCGTGCAGCCCGTCATTCCCGACGTGGCGGAAGGCGGGAGGACGGGCGTGACGCAGAAATCCTCGATCGTGGTGGTTCCGCATATTGCGGGCCTTCCCGAGGTTGCCGCGGCGCTCGCCGCGGGCTGGAGGCCGGACACCTTGCGGGGTCGGCGGGCCGCGCTCGAACGCCTGGCGCGGATCGAGGCAGATCCGGAGGGCTATGTCACTGAGCTTCTGGCGGTCGATGCGAAACGCCCGCCTCACGCTCCCCGACGGCAGCAGCGTTCCGCGCCTGCCGATGCGGACCTGGTGGATCTGCGACACGGCCGGTTTTGCCGGGCAAATCTCCCTGCGCTGGGCGAAGGGCACCGAGGCCCTGCCGGCGACCTGTCTCGGCCATATCGGCTATGCCGTCAGGCCCGAGCGGCAAGGGCAAGGTCTTGCTACCCGTGCTCTGACCGAGGTGCTTCCAATCGCGGCGGCGGTCGGGTTGGCAAATGTCGAAATCACCTGCCGGGAGGGCAATGCTGCCTCCCGCCGGGTCCCAGACCACGTTTTGCCGTATCTCGGCCATCATGATCGTCCGTTCATCGGGCACCTGATGCGGACCATCGAGCAAGGCCGGTTTGTCGACGAAACTTTCCTCGACGATCTCGGCCGCGCGATCAAGACTGCGCAAAAGGTCGTGGACGCCGGTGGAGCCACTCCGTGCTGTAGGACACATTTCCTCTTCTGCGGCCATCAGGAGTTGGCCGGTGAGTGAGCATCTCGCCCTTGATCCTCGCGAGGATGCGAGAGAGTATCTATATGGCTGCAAGGCCCTACGATCCCTACGAATGCCTTACAGCGACAAATAAAATGGCTCTCAAACCATAATTTTGCTTCCGCTCCTGAAATTCCGTCAATATATGGCTTGA
>NZ_JADDJF010000057.1 GCF_017811755.1 Pararhodobacter sp. SW119
CTCACATTTCCTCGCGCCCGCCGCGCTTCACCATGCATTAGCGAAGAGCGGCACTGTTGGGCCCGAACGGAAACCCCCTCAACGGCATCCCTCCGCCGCATCCACCATCTGTGCCGTCCCATCGAAACGCTGCCGGAGGACCGGAGCGAGGTAGTCCACGAACCGGCGCACCTTGGTGGTGACGAGGCGGTTAGAGGGATAGACCGCGTAGATGCCGCTTTCCGGAAGAACCTCGCCGGACAGAAGCCGGACGACGCGACCGCTGGCCAGTTCGTCCGTTACCGCCCAGACCGGCAGTGCACACATTCCGATGTCGGCGAGCACCGCGGCACGCAACGCCGCCGTGCTGTTGACCTGAAGGACCGGCGCAACGGGAACTGACGTAAACCCATCACCGCGCCGAAAGCGCCATTCCCGTGCCCAGAAGAGCGGCGCGAAGCCGACGATGGGAAAGCGCGCCACATCCTCGCCACACTCAGGCTCGCCATTGCGGGCGACGAAGGCGGGTGAGGCGCAGACGACAACCTGCGAGCCCCCCAGCCGGCGCACGATCATTGCTCCCTCCGGCTCTCGCACGACGCGGATTGACAGGTCGAGTCGGTTCTCGACAAGGCCGATCACGCGCACATCCTCGATGACTTCTACGGTGATCTGCGGATGCGCTGCCAGAAACCCGGAAAGCGCCGGGACTACGTAGCGATCAGCGAAGCCTTCGGGCGCGCCGATCCGCAGATGCCCGACGGGAACGTCCTGACGCGCCATCACCTCGGCGACCCCCGCCTGCGCCTCGTCGAGCGCGCGACGGCAGCGCTCGTAGAAGATGCCGCCCGCCTCGGTGGGTGTCACGCGGCGGGTGGTGCGGTCGAGAAGCCGCGCGCCCAGCCGCGCCTCAAGTCCCATCACCGCTTCCGAAACGCGGGACTTCGACAGCCGCAGCCGTTCGGCGGCGCCGGTGATGGTACCGCATTCCACCACCGCGGCGAATATCTCGATCTCGTCGAAGCGCGCCATGATTACCTGTCCCTCATCCCGTTCCGTTCGCCCGGACCGGACAGTCTGTCCGGAAGTCTCCGGCTACCTCGACGGCAGGCTCTGGCAGATAACGCCGCCACCGAAAGCAGCATACTGTCAAGAGGAGACAAACATGCAGCCCAGTGACTTCGAAACAGCCGCGATCTCACCCGCCGGCGAGGCGCACCTTAGCTTCGCCTTCGGGGAGCACCGCATCCGCATCACCGGCGCCGAGACGGCCGGGCGGATCGGCATCTGGGAGGAGATCACGACGCCAGGCGCTGGCGCGCCCCTCCATGTTCACCATGCCGAGGACGAGATGTTCTTCGTCCTCGACGGCCGGGTCCGTTTCTGGTGCGGTGAGGAGAGGTTCGAGGCCGGAGTCGGCGCGACGGTCGTCTTGCCGCGTGGGGTGCCGCACCGTTTCGAGAATGTCGGCGAGACTGCCCTGCGCATGCTGGTCGCGGTAACGCCGGGCGGCTTCGAGACCTTCTTTTTGGACGCCGCAGCGCTCACCGGTGTCGACGAGACAGCGATCATGTCCTTGGCCGCCCGCTACCGGCTGGAATTCCTGCCGGAACCGGCCACTCGTGCGGCATGATCCGGCGCCGCGCAGAGGCATCCGAGCCCACCTGCGCGGCACATTTCCCGAGGGATTTCATGCACGGGATTTCAACTCAGCAAATGATGCGCGCGCAATCGCCGCTGCGTCACGTCAACCTGCTGCTCATCGTCCTGCTCGCCGGCCTGCTGATTGGCCGGACGCTTGCGTAGGCCGAGTATGCAATTGCCTGCCATGGCGCGTCCGCCTAGCCGACGTGTAGGCCATTGACGAGGCATTCACGCTGGCAGCGTCCGGATAACTTCTTCCGGGCAAATCCGAACGCGATCGATACTGTTCAAAGAAATGGAGAAAGAAATGTCGCGGAAGGTTCGCTCGGAGGAAGCGGGGGGGGAAGAGGAATCAGTCTGACCCCGCTGAGGAGCGTCGTGCCGGTCCAAATGGTGCCGGACCCAAACGGTCGCAGAAACAGGCAGGTCAGGATCTGCGCGACCCCCAGAAGGATACTGACGATGGCGAATAACCCGAAACCTGCCAAGGAAAAGCGACCGGATCCGGGGCAGCGCCAGAATGCGCAAGGTGACCATGCGGGATCAGCGCACAGCCCGGAAGAGTTCGATGTCATGAACCCGCAAAAGCAGGGGCTTGGCGAGAAAAAGTCAGGGCACACGCAAAAGAAACCTTCGAACGATCGCTAGCTCTTTTTTGCCCCCGGAGGTTCATCGCGCGCGCTACTGAGGAAAGTGGACCCGTGATTGACGGTCGCACCCGCTTCGACCGGGGGGGCCAGGTGGACTAAAAAGGCTTGCCTCGCCGCTTCAAGAAGGAATTGAAGTCTCGCATGATTGTATCCGGTGACACCTCACAGGACACCCGAACATGAAGGATTGCATCATCGTGGGAGGCGGTCCTGCGGGACTGACTGCCGCGCTCTATCTTGCCCGTTTTCTCCAAAGCGTAACGGTATTTGACGCGCAGGGGGAGTCGGGCGGCGCTGCTAGCGCACCGGGTCCGTCGTATCCGCGGCCCGTACCTCGGTCCGGTTCTCATCGCGGTTCCGCGTGTGCGAGGCAGAATTTCGTACCGCTCTTTCGGACCTCAAGAGGCCAAACGCTACCACCGCGAATAACAGGGCGAAGATCACTAAAGCTCCTATGACGTCAGACATCGATTTTTCTCCTGAGCTTGAACTTTTGCCAACAGGGAGGCCGCCAAGGAGGTGGTCAAGGGCGGATCAGGAAACAGCGTGCGATCACGGCTCCCTCGCGTCCCAAAAGTGCGATGCGATAGGTGGACTGTTTTCACGCGAGCAGTTGGGGCGACCGTCTCGGCCGCCCCGTACCGCAGTCATCACTTGCCTCGGAGTTTATCCTTGGCGCTGCCAAAAGTGTTCTGTGACTTACCCTTGGTCTGATCGGCTTTGCCTTCAGCCTCGGTCTTCTTGTCGCCTGTGGCTTTGCCAAAACCCTCCTTCGCTTTGCCGCCAATCTTTTTCGCGGAGCGTTTGACCCTGTCGCTATCCATTTTCGCCTCCTGATGAAAGTGAAACTGAAACGGATCAGCAACGTTCCGTGTAGTTCACCTCTGCACCGAAATGTGAGCAGAAAACTGCCCGGATCGATCTGAACCCAGCGCCGCAGCTGGCGATCGGAGAGCCCGGAACTTATCCCACCCGGAAACTGCCCCACCGGACAATAGCACGGCAGACAAGGCCGGGGAATCCTCAACCATGCAGAGGTCTTAAGAAAACACTTGACGCAGCAACCGCATGTAGAGAACCGGTTAACAATCCGCTGGAGAGGATCATGAAGGAAATCCGCCGCCACACCCGTGTGGTGGGCTCGTTTCCCGACGGACAGAGCTGCCTGAACCTCGCCGCGGCCCGCTTGCGCCACATCGCAGGCAGCCAGTGGTCGACCCGCAAATACATGAACATGGCGCCGCTCTACGCGGAACAAACCTCAACCCACGGAGCCGTCGCCTGAAAAAATGTGCGAAAGATTCTGGACACTACCATATCGGGCGCCTCAAAGAAGCCGGATATACGTCCGCAATGCGATCGCCAAACCAGAACCAACCAGACCGTTGCAATCAGGCGGGGTCCATATACATCCACAAATGACAAGGCCCATGCACGGCATTACGCCAAGGTCACGCTTGTCGCCACGTTGCGGATCGGTTCCAGCACACTCAAAGGCTCCGCCTTGGCGTCGATGATAACTTCGTCGGCCTCGGCCAAGAAACAGTAGACGCACCGGCTGACCCTGCCCAGCTTGGTGTGATCGGCCAAGAGGACCCGCTGCCGAGCGTTGTGGAACATGGCGCGGGCGATTTCGGCCTCGTCGCGATCGTAGCTGGTGGCGCCGGCCTCGGCATCGAGGCCGAAGGGCGACAGGAGCGCGATATCGGCGTGGTAGAGACCGATCTCCCGCAGGGTCGCCGCACCGAAGGTCGCAGGGGGCTGTGGGGCGAAGGAGCCACCCAGCAGGACCACCTGGTTGCCGCGCTTGCGCAGGCTGTCCGGCAGGGCGATCCGGCTGGCGACATCGATCGAGTTGGTGACCACCGTAATCCCGCTGAGCAGCGCCAGCCGCTCGGCTAGGATTGTGGTGGTGCTGCCGGCGTCGAGAAAGAGCATCTGCCCCGGCCGGATCAGCCTCGCGGCGCAGGCCGCGATCCGGCGCTTTTCGCGCAGGTTCGCCATCGTGCGCACCGCATAAGGCGCTTCGCGCGCAGCCTCCAGCCCGACCGCGCCACCGCGCACGCGGCGCAGCTCGCCGGCGAGTTCCATGTCCAGGAGGTCGCGCCGGATCGTCTCTCGCGAGACGTCCAACTCGCGCGTCGCATGATCGACCGAGACGGTGCCGAAGGTCGCCAGCATCGAGCGGAGGCGCTGGCGACGGTCTTCCTGCCACATGACCGCCCCCCCTGCCCGTCAGCCGCGCAGCATGGCCAAGGCCGTCGCGTGCAACTCGGTCGTCGCCGCCGCGATCACCCGCCCGTCCGAGGCCAGCGTCAGCGGCGCGCCGGCCCAGTCGGTGACGACCCCGCCCGCACCTTCGATCACCGGCACCACCGGCAGAAAGTCGTAGGGCTGCAACTGCGCCTCGACCACCAGGTCGACATGGCCCGAGGCCAGCAGACCGTAGCTGTAGCAATCGCCGCCGAACCGGGCGGTGCCCACGCGCTCGATCAGCGCCGCGATCCGTGCTTGGGCATCCGCGTCGAAATACCGGGGCGAAGTGGTGTAGAACCGCGCCTGCGCCAGGTCCCGACAGCCGCTGGCCCGCGCCTGGTGCTGTCCGTTCCGGGCATCGGCAAACCACGCGCCCTGCCCCGCGATGCCCAGCCAACGCTCACCCAAGGCCGGCATCTCGATCACGCCGATGCGTGCCCGCCCGTCCGCGAAAAGCGCCAGAAGCGTGCCCCAGATCGGCCAGCCGGTGATGAAGCTGCGCGTCCCGTCGATCGGATCGACGATCCAGAGCGGCGCATCGGACGCGCCCTCGGCGCCGAATTCCTCACCCAGGATCGCGTGGTCGGGAAAGCGCGCGGCGATTGCGGTGCGCAGCAACTGCTCCACCTCGCGGTCGGCGACGGTGACCGGGCTCAGGTCCGCCTTGGTCTCGATATCGACCGGCTGTCGGAAATACGCGAGCGCATGGGCCCCGGCGTCGCGCGCAAGCCCTTCGGCGATGTTGGCCCAGTCGCCCAGAGGCAGCGCGGCAGAATGCGTGTCCATGGGATCCTCCGGGCGGCGCGACGGCTTTATGACCATATTTTCCACAAAAACACAGATTGCCACATTTGCCAAGCTGCGCTACGCTTCCCGAAAAATCACCTAACCAACAGAGGAGACGCGCCATGCCCAAGCACCTCGCGCCGATGACGGCGACGCTGGCCCTTTCGGCCTTTCTTGCCGCCCCCGCCCTTGCCGGGGAGATCACGGTCTATTCCTCGCTCGAGGACGAGGAGATCGCCGCCTACCTGGAGGTCGCGCAGCGCGAGATGCCGGACCTGACGGTGAACGTGCTGCGTCTGTCCACCGGCGACATGGGCGCGCGGCTGATCGCCGAGGCGGCCAATCCCCAGGCCGACGTGCTCTGGGGGTTCGCGGTCACCAACATCCTCAACCCGCAGATCTACGACCTGCTGGAGCCCTACGAGGCCGAGGGGGTGGACCAGCTCGACGCGCAGTATCGCGATGGGGACGGGCGCTGGTTCGCGCCGATCGGCTACATGGGCGCCTTCTGCGTCAACACCATGCGGCTCGAGCAGATTGGCGCCGAGATGCCGCGCAGTTGGTCCGACCTGACCGATCCCGCCTTCGAGGGCGAGGTGGTGATGCCCGATCCGGGCTCGTCGGGGACGGGCTACCTGCAGATCGCCGCGATCCTGCAGGGCATGGGCGAGGAGGAGGGCTGGCAGCTCATCCAGGACCTCGACGCGAACATGGCGCAATACACGACCTCGGGTTCGCGGCCCTGCCGGATGGCGCAGGTCGGCGAATACACGGTCGGCGCGTCGCTCTCCTATGTCGCGATGCAGGGGATCGACCAGGGCTACCCGCTGGAGATGGTCATCCCCGAGGATTACGCCGGCTACGAGCTGGAAGGCAACGGCCTGATCCGCGGCTCGGACAATCAGGAAGAAGCGCAACGCTTCCTCGACTGGACGCTGTCGGAAAGCGCGGCGCAGGTCTATTCCGAGCACAAGGCCGTCGTGACGCTGCCGGGCGTGCCGCGCTCGCCGCTCGCCGACCAGGCCGGGCTGCCCGAGGACCTGTCGGATGTGCTGTTCCAGATGGACTTCGCCGCCTCGGGCGAGGCGCGCGATGCCATCATCTCGCGCTGGCGCGAGCTGGTCGGCCGCTGATCGCCGCTGCTGACACCGGCCCGGCGGATCCCTCTGCCGGGCCTTTTCGGTGCCCGGTCCGATGCATCTGAAGATCCGCAACCTGTCCAAGTCCTTCGGTCAGTTCCGCGCGCTATCGGGCGTCGACCTGGATGTCGGTCCCCAGGAATTCGTCTGCCTGCTGGGCCCGTCGGGCTGCGGCAAGACCACGCTTCTGCGCATCGTCGCGGGGCTCGAACCCTTCGACGAAGGCACGCTGGAACTGGGCGGGCGCGACCTGACGCGGGTGGGCGCGCAGCATCGTGGCTTCGGGATCGTCTTCCAGTCCTATTCGCTTTTCCCGCACATGACGGTGGCCCAGAACATCGGCTACGGACTGCGCATCCGCAAGGCGCCGGGCGCTGCGGTCGCCGCCAAGGTCGCGCAGCTGATGGAGATCGTGCATCTGGAGGCCTTTGCCGACCGCTATCCCTGGCAGCTTTCCGGCGGCCAGCAGCAGCGCGTCGCCATCGCCCGGGCGCTGGCCGTCGATCCCGCGCTTTTGCTGCTGGACGAGCCGCTCTCGGCGCTCGATGCCCGCGTGCGGGTGGAGTTGCGCACCGAAATCCGCGAGGTGCAGCGCCGCCTCGGCATTCCCACGATCATGGTGACGCACGACCAGGAAGAGGCACTGACGATGGCCGACAAGGTTGTCTGCATGAACGCGGGCACGATCGAGCAGATCGGCAGCCCGCAGGACGTCTATGCCCGCCCGCGCACCCGGTTCGTCGCCGATTTCGTCGGCACCTCGAACCTGCTCGAAGCCGCCGCAGCGCAGGCGCTAGGCCCCGACGTGGCCGGGCCACTGCCGGTGCAGAAGGGGACGGATCATCTGCTCGCCCTGCGCCCCGAGGACATCACGCTCACCCGCGCCGAGGATGGCGAGGCCGCGGTCGTGCGCGTCACCTATCTGGGCAACAGCAAGCGGGTCGCCCTCGATTGGCGCGGCATCCGGATCCTTGCTGACGGGCATCGCGGGCTCGACCTCGAACCCGGGGACCGGGCGTCGCTCAGCGTGGCACCGGGCGCGGGCGTCTGGGTCCTGCCGTGACCGAGGCCATCGCGACCCTGAAGGCGCGCAAGCCCCGGATGTCCGCCGAGGGCCGGCTTCTGCACATGACGGCTCTGGTCGTGCCGCTGGTCGGGCTTGCGATCTTCTTTCTCTACCCATTGGCGATCATTGTGCAGCGCAGCTTCGTGCAGCGCGACGGGGCGCTCGGCCTCGGCAATTACCGCGATGTCTTCGGGATGGGCCATATCGGCCGGGTAGTGCAGAACTCGCTGGTGATGAGCGGGCTTACGACGCTGATCTGCGTCGTCTTGGGCTTTGCCATCGCCTATGCGCTGCAGCGCACGCGGCTACCCTACCGGCGGCTCATCTCGGTCGCGCTGCTCTTGCCGCTGCTCGCGCCGTCACTGGTCCAGGCGTTGGGGCTGATCTTTCTTTTCGGGCGCAATGGGCTTATCAGCCAGGCCACCGGCTGGAACCTGCAGATCTACGGACTCTGGGGACTGGTCATCTCGAACACGATGTATGCGCTGCCGCAGGCGGTAATGATCATCCAGGCGGCCTTGCGCCATTCGGACTCGCGTCAGTACGACGCGGCGATGGTCCTCGGCGCCTCGCCCTGGCGGCAGTTTGTCGACATCACCCTGCCGAAGGCGCGTTTCGGCCTGCTCAGCGCCGGTTTCGTCTGCTTCACCGTCACCATCACCGATTTCGGCAATGCCGCGGTGATCGGTGGCAACTATCGCGTGCTGGCGACCGAGATTTATGCCCAGGTCGTTGGCCAGATGAATTTCAACATGGGTGCGGTTGTAGGGATCTTCCTGCTGATCCCGACGCTTCTGGCGTTCTATCTGGAAAAGGTCGCGGCACGGCGTGAAACCGGGGGCGGATCGGAAAGCGCGGTGCCCGTCACGCCGACGCGGTCGGCCGCGCGCGATCTCCCGCTGGGGCTGGTGGCGTTCGCCGCCGCCCTTTTCATTGTCGCTGTGGTCGGCACCGTGGTCTATGCGAGTTTCGTCTCGCTCTGGCCCTACCGGCTGGACCTGACGCTGCGCAACTACAACATCACCGCTCAAGGGGGCTATGCGCCGCTCTGGACATCGCTGGTCGTCTCGGCCCAGGCGGCAGTGATCGGCACGGCGCTCCTGTTCGCCCTCGTCGTGGCCCAGCGGCGGTTGACGGGCGGCGCGGCAAAGGCAGTCTATCTGCTGGCGATCGTACCGGTGGGAGTGCCGGGGCTGGTGCTGGGGCTATCTTACGTCTTGTCGTTCAACGTCGCACATCCGCTTCTGGGCATGGTCTACGGTACTACCTTCCTGATAGCCCTCTGCAATTTCTATCACTACCATTCGCAGGGGTTCCTCACTATGGTCACCGGCATTCGCACGGTCCCGCCGGCGCTGGAGGAGACGGTGACCTGCATGGGCGGCTCCAGCCTGCACGGAATGCGCGACGCGATCCTGCCGGTGATGCTGCCGACGCTGGTGGCCGTGTTCTTTTTTCTCTTCATGCGCTCAATGGTGACGCTTTCGGCGGTGATCTTCCTGATCACCCCGCGCCTGAGCGTGGGCGCGGTCTCGGTCCTCAGGCTCGACCAGGCCGGGTTCACCACGCAGGCGGCGGCGTTCTCGGTCTGCATCATGGGAGTGGTTCTGGCGGCGATGGGGCTGATGAAACTGGCCCTCCACCTGCTCTCGCGCCGCCCGGAAGCGGCGTCATCAGCGCGGAAACTAGAGGTAACCGACTGATCTGGTGAGATTTGTGCCTGCCTGGGCTTTGTCAGGGGAATCATCAGGGCGCGGCCTCTATTGCTCCTGTGCTTTATGCAAGGTCACTATCGATTGTTCTTCAAGGCAATAGCCATGAAAATGCGGCGCGAGGCAGGACAACGAGGCAATCACAGGGCGTCGTCAGAGGAATCACTGCAGCGCTAGCTTCTTTGCCCCTCTGTTGGATCCGAGGGCACAAACGATTGTTCTTCAGGGCAGTAGCCATGAAAGTGCGGCAGGAGACGGAACAACCGTGCCGGATGAGCGTATCGCGTTCCGTTTCTCTGACGATGCTGAACATGCGACGGGACGGGGCAAACAACCGGCTAACGGCCGGAGCCGTTGAACCCGTAAAGCAGTGCTGGGTTCGCAACGAGTATCTGGTCTCTGATCGCCGCGTCCTCCACCCACCCGTCGAGTAGGGAGAGAAGTTGAGCATCGTCGGGAGGGTCATGTTGTGCTGACGGATGTGGCCAATTGCTCGCCCAGAGCATTCGCTCCGGTGCGGCTTCAATCAGCGCGCGCGCGAGAACGCCAACGTCTTCGTAAGCAGGGGGGCCCCTCTCCGAAACCTCGTACGGCGCAGAAAGCTTGACCCAAACGCGACCCGTTTCGAGCAGGTCCAACAAGCAATGGAAGCCGGGGTGATCGACCGGCACCGGCTTGATGAACTTGCCGACATGATCGATTACGATGCGGCCAGGCCAGCGCGCGATCTGCGACATCCGATCCGGTAGCGAGCGTCCATCAAGCTGGAGTTGAACGTGCCATCCGTGTTCGGTCACGCGCGCGGCGATCCGGTCAAGCTGTTCCCACCCGATCGCTCCGCCTGGCAGCATCAGGAAACGTGCGCCGACCGTACCCGCCCGCGTCAGCCGCGCAAGCTCGGCGTCCGGCGTGTCAGCATCAACCACTGCGACACCGCGTGCAGTATCAAGGCCAAAAGACGCGACGGCGTCGACGGTAGCGCGGTTGTCGGTTCCGTAGGCCGAGGGCTGGACGACAACGACCCGGTCCAACCCCAGCCGCTCTTGCAGTACGCGGTAATCCGCGACGCTACCATGAGGCGGATTGGCGACGGCGGTCGGAGCCAAGGGCAACGCAGGGTCGTAGATATGAATATGGGTGTCGCACGCGCCCGGCGGGGGGCAGAAGGCGGGTTTGGTGGGTTCGGTCATTGCTCTTCCTTGCGTCGGATCCCTAGACGGCTCAGTCGGATCGCTTCCTGGGGGTTCACCGCATGCTCAGGAAGCCGCCCCTCCACCAGGGCACGCACCTGTTCGACCGTATCGAATGCCTGATGCTCCACCGCCTCGGGCGTGAGGCCAGCAATGTGCGGCGTTGCCACCACGTCCGCGCGAGAAGCAAGCTTTGGACTTGGCTTTTGGTCGGGTGCACGACCGACATCCATCGCTGCGCCCGCAATCTGGCCGCCGGCAAGCGCCACCTCGAGCGCCGTCTCGTCCACAAGCTCGCCGCGGCTGAGATTAATGAAATAGGCATCGGGACGCATGCAAGCAAAGGCTCTGGCATCCATCAGGTTCTCTGTCTCGGACGAAGCAACGGCGAGGCAGACAACGAAATCGGCCTGGGCGAGCAGCGTTTCGAAATCGACCTGCCGGACCCCGGCGCCTTCCACGCGCTTGTGAGGATCGAAAACGATCATGCTCATCCCAAGACCGCGGGCAAGGGTCGCCAGCTCCACCCCGATGACGCCGTAGCCGATTATGCCAAGCGTGGCGCCCGCCAGCGTTCGGCCGCCGTGAACGGGCGGTTCTCGTCCAGCCCGGTAGGCTGAAACGCAGCCCGAGATCCCACGGGCGAGGTCAATCATGAAGCCCAAGCCCATCTCCGCCACCGAGGTCGCGAAGCCGGGTGTCGCCCGCGTCACGAGGATGCCGTTGCGGCTCGCCGCTGGAACGTCGACATTGCGGATGTCCACAGCGCAGCGAAGGAAAGCGACCAGGTCGGGCGCCGCGTCGAAGAAGACGCCAAAGCCTGGCGTCTGGCGATCCGACACCACGATCTCGCAACCGCGCGCATGCTCGATGAGCGCGTCGGCGCCGAGAACGGCGCGGCTCTCGTTCAACCGCACCTCGCAGATCTCCCGCAGCGCGGCGACAGCGCGGTCGCCGTAGTAGTTCGCCAGCATATCCGGGGTGTGGGTGAGCAAGAGCTTCGGCACGAACGCCTCCTTCTAGCGGCCGAGCTGTCCGGGCAGCCAGGTCGTGAGCGGTGGGAAGACAATCAGCAGGATCAGGAAGAAGAGCAGTGTCAGGACAAAAGGCACGCATTCCCTGACCGTGTCGATAAATCGTCCACCCGCGATGCTGGTCGTCACGAACAGAAGCACCGCCACCGGCGGCGTCGTCGCGCCAAGCTGCGCTGCGACCACCAGAATAATCCCCAGATGCAGAGGGTCATAGCCAAAGGCGCGTCCAATCTCGGCGGCAATCGGCACGAAGACGATCAGCACCGCGAGGCTTTCAAGAAACATCGTGAGCAGTATGTAGACTGCAAGCAGCAGGATCAGTGCGAGCAGCGCATCTGTCGTGAAGGCACGCAGGTTACTGAGTACGAAAACGTTGAAGTCGAGATAGGACAGCAGCCAGCCAAGCGCACCCGCCATCCCGATGATGCCCGCGACGGTGCCGGTGGTGACTGCCGCGTCGAGGAGGATGCGGTAGAGATCCTTGATGCCGATCTCTCGATAGACCACGAGGCTTACGATCAGCGCGTAGAAGCACGCGACGATGCCCGCTTCGGTCGCGGTGAACACACCCGTGAAGATGCCGCCCAAAATGATGACCGGGGCAAGCAATGCGACCCACGCGCCGCCGGTCGCCCGGGCAATCTGTCGCAGGCTTGCACGCGGGCCGCGCGCCTGCAATTCGGGGTAGCGCGGCAACATGGCGAGCAGCCGGATCGTGCCCATCATCATGAGGCCGAGAATGATCCCGGGGATGATCCCGGCGATGAAAAGTCCGCCGATCGAGACACCGGTCATGGCGCCGTAGACGATCATCGTCATGCTCGGAGGGATGATCGGTCCGATCGTGGCCGCGGTGCCGACGATCGAGGCGGCAAGGCCGGAACGGTAACCGTTGTCACGCATCGAAGGGATGATGATCGAGCCGACGGCGGCGGCCTCGGCGGTGGACGACCCCGACACGTTGGCCATCCCCATGCAGGAGATTACCGCTGTATGCCCGAGGCTGCCCCGAACGTGCCCGACAAGCGATTGCGCAAAGTTGACGAGACCGCGGGCGAGGCCCCCCTTGGACATAATCGAACCCGCCAGGATGAAATACGGTAGGGCGAGCAGACTGAACGAGTCGAGGATCGAGAAGATGCGCTGCGCGAAAAGCGCGGGATTAACCCCTGGTGCCGCGATCATTCCGCTGAACCCAACCAACCCGATGGCGAGCAAAATCGGAAGACCTACCGCGACGGCGACCAGCAACACGCCAAACAAGATGAGGAGTGTCACGACTCCACTCCGCGCTGCAGCGACCAGAGGGTCGCGATGATCCTGCTGAGCGCCACGATGACAAGATATGCACCCGCCAGGCAAAGCCCGAGGTAGATGTTGTCCATGGTGATCCGCAACGCGGGCGCTCGCTGTCGGCTTGCCACCTCCATAACTCGCAGGGTGGTCATTACGACTGCGGAGCCAAGGACAAGCCAACCAATGTCGATGACGAAAACAAGCACCCGCGCCATCGCTGGCTTGAGGGCGTTTTGTAGCAAATCAAGCCCGATATGCACCCCGCGTCGATAGCCGATGCCTACTGCAAGAAAGACAAGCCAGATGTGGGCAAAGCGCTGGAATTCTTCCGACCAAGAGATCGAAAAACCGAACATGTAGCGATTGACAATCTGGACGAGCCCAATTCCAAGCATCGCAACGAACAAGAGTACCACAAAGATCTCGACCAGCCGGTGGAGGATATCGAGAGCGCCGCTAAGCCAGCGAACAGGTGGCGAAGGCATCAATGCTCTTTCTGTACGGGTCCGGAATATCCGATGTGACGGCCCAGACGGCCGTCACATCTCGATCGCTCATCCGTCAGCTTTCGCCAAGCTCGCGGATTTGTTGCAGAAGGTCGCTCGCGCCCATCGCTCCAGAGAGTTCGTCCTGGACCGAACGAGCGGCCTCTTGCATGTCGGTTGTGTCGATCTCGTTGATCGACATCCCGCGCTCCTGAAGCCGGTCAAGGGCCTGTTGCTCACGCACAGGCGCGAGAGCGCGCTGGACATCACGCGCGAAATGCGCCGCCTCGGTCACCTCGGCCTGCTGCCCCTCGTCAAGGCTCTCCCAAAACTGGTTGGAGCAGGCGAATACGATCGGCCCGAACAGATGTCTTGTGAGCGTGATGCTGTCTGCAACCTCGAAAAAACGATTCGCATAAATCATCGCAGCGCTGTGCTCGAGACCGTCAAGCACGCCCGTTTCCATCGAGGTATAGATCTCGCCAAAGGCCATCGGCGTTGCGTTCGCACCCATGGCGTTGATCGCGGCGATATAGGTCTCTGTCGGGATCGTGCGGAGGCGCAGCCCCTGAAGATCTTCTGGGCTGCTAATCTCAGTCCCCGAGGTTACAACGTTGCGATAGCCCCAGCTATCCATCCAAGCCACGACCTCGAAGCCGGAATCTCGCAGGTCCTCCACGAGCGCATCGCCGACCTCGCCGTCAAGAACCGTATGAACGTGGTTATATCCCTGCCAAAGGAAGGGAAGGTCAAGCACGCCGATCTTCTCGCTGAAGTTGCCGAGAATCGCGGTCCCGGAAATTGCGCAGTCGGCTCCGGATCCGAGCTGCATTGCTTCGTATACCTCGCGCTCCTGACCCAAAGCGTTATTTGGGTAGAGAGTAGCCGACACGGTTTCTGAGAATTCCTCAAGATGCTTTTGAAAAATCCACGCAGCGGTATGAAGCTCGGCATCGAGGCTCGCCTGGGCCGAATGTGAGAGCCTCATCTCGACCGCCCCAGCGCTGATCGGCAGCGCAACTACCATTGCGCCAGTCGAAAGTAACCTACAGAAACATGACATTCTTTTCCTCCCTCGAAGATAGATATTGCATTAGGAATGAGCGCTGAATCCACCCCCTCGACCCACGAAAAGCTAAGTCCGTTATGAACTCAAGCCATCCGCTGCGCTCCGGTTGCGACATCGCCGCTACCAGCACTAATACTGATGGCATCGGCAGGATTAGTCAACATTAGTAAAAACGTCTACTGACGTGTATCGTAGTTACTCTACTTTGAGGCGCTGCATGAAGGGCATTGTTCGATGATTAACGGATTGGCGGCTCTTGCCTATCAAAGGCTGGGAGAGATCATCAGCGCTCCGGAGTGGGCAGACGGTGGTCGTCTGCCACCCGAAGAAGAGTTGGCGCGCACAATCGGAGTTTCCAGACCGGTGCTGCGCCGGGCTCTCGCGCTCCTGCGATCTGAGGGGCGCGTTTCGTCACGGCGTGGGTCGGGGAACTACATTGAACCGCTGCCCGGAAGCGACGCCGGTGCATTCTCTCATCTGCCGATCCGGAACATTCGCGATCTTGAGCATTGCATGAGTTTTCGGCTCGTGATCGAAATCGCGATCGCGGGGGAAGCAGCTGAACGTGCTGATGAGCTTCTCATCGCGGCTATGGAGACCGCGAACAGCCAAGTTTCTGCGAGCCTTCCACAAGGATCGCTCTTCGAAGCTGATTTCGAGTTTCACCTCGCGCTCGCTCGTGGTTCGCGGAACCCGTATCTTCTCGCGGCGCTTGAAGGTCTCCGCCGCCAGATCAGAATCAGTTTTGAACTCGGCCGAAAGATGAGGAGCCTGCCGCTCACCGAAGCTTCGCGAAGAGTGGCGGCGGAGCATGAACTCATCTTGGACGCCATACGATCCAAGGATACACTCAGGGCGCGCCACGCGATCGAGGCCCATATAGGAGGAACCATTCGACGCTTCTTCGGGTCGGGTATCTGACTGAGTTCACCAGACTACCCCTGGCCCATGTCGATCGCGCATGCGCTGCGCGGGTTCGCCTCCCCATCTGGAGACGGCGTTTTCAGAGGAATCACTCAATTCCTAGCTTCGTTGACCTTCAGCTGGATACGAGCGCACAAAGGTCTGTTCTTCAAGGCAATAGCCATGAAAGTACGCCGCGAGCCAGAACAACCGTGCGAACACAAATGGCGCGCTTGGGCAGTCGTACTTCTTGCACAGTCGATGCGCCATTTCGACGCCCGCCTTGGCGGTGTCTGACGACATGGTGGTCGCAATGCCGGAACTGCGTGCATCGGTCGAGGCCAACAACACCGGCATGCCGTCTCCCTCACCCGAAGCGATTGTCTGGGACATGGCCGCACCGATGCCGTTCAGTCCCGGGAGCGTGATTTGGGCCCTGATCGACGGTGGGCGTTACACACTCAACGCGGCGCGAGACGAGGGGCGGGTGACACCGCCGATGTTCCGCGATATCCTGCCCAATGTCGTCGTTCCGGCGATGCGGCGCGGGCAGCGCATGGAGATCCACGGAACCAACGCGGACCGGCCCGAGCGCGTGACATCGGCGGTCTTCGACCTGAACGCGGCCGAGATCCTCGCCGACCTGCTGCCACTGCCCGCGGGACGGGAAACGCTCAGCGACATGGACCTGATCCCGGCGGCGATCGCGATACAGCACAATCTCGAGCTCGTGGTCTGCGATCACCACGCGTGGTGGCACGACCTCTCCCAAGCGCTCGCGCCGGAAATCGGTCGGCTCGAGCTCAAGATATTTCCCCTTCTGCCGGACTGAGCGATGCGCAGCGCCGCCATCCTCGCACTCACCGGCGGCGGCATCCTGGCTCGGTTCACCACCCGCGTGCTCGAGGATCTCCAGGCGCAGCGCGACGAAATGGCCGGCGCGGCGAGCGCCCAGGCCCCGATGGCGGAGGCCTTCGACCTTCTCGCCGGAACCTCCGCGGGCGCCCTCTGCGTCGCCGGACTCCTTGCCGGCCGCAGCCCCGAACAGCTCAGCCGCCTGCTCGACGCGCACGGTCCGAAGATCTTCCCCGGGACGGGTCTGTGGCGCCGCCTGCGATGGATCGTGACGAGCAAGTACGCGCCGGCTCCGCTTCACGCGGCGCTGGACGAGGTGCTGGGCGGATGGAACCCGCGCCTCGGCGATCTGGACCACAAGGTCGTGTTTCCCGCGCTCGATGAAACCGAAGGGCGCGCCATCCTCTTCACCAATGCCAATCCTGCGCATCACGACGTTCGTCTTCGCGACGCGGCCCTCGCCAGCGCCGCGGCGCCGAGCTATTTCCCGGCGCACCGCATCGAGGCGCTCGGGCGACGCTATGTCGATGGCGGGCTCTTCGCCAATGCGCCCGACCTCGCGGCCCTTACGGTCGCGCGCCGCCTCTGGCCGGAACTGCTGCTCAGCGACATTCATATCCTCAGCATCGGCACGACGCGCAACGACGCGGGCAGCCCCTACGGGGAAGACCACCCCGGCGCCAGGGGGCTCGCCTCATGGATGCTGCGCCCGCCGGCGCGGATGCTGAAACTCGCCATGTCGAGCCAGGTCGATCACGCCGTGGCGCTACTGCCGGAGCTGCGCCTTGCCGACTTCATCCGGCTCGATGCGGATCTCGACGGAGCGGGTCAGCGCATCGAGCTCGACACCGCCACCCCGGACGCCCTGCGGACGCTCACGGATAACGGCGCTGCCGCCGTATCGTCCCTCCCGCGGACCAGCGCGCGCGGCTGACGATGTTGCTCGGCCGGCGCCGCGCGGGCCCTTAGAGTCTGATTCAAA
>NZ_JADDJF010000058.1 GCF_017811755.1 Pararhodobacter sp. SW119
GTAGGTTCAAATCCTACCCCCGCAACCAGTTTTGAAAACAATATCAACGGCTTAAAGCCCGAGCGTTTCGCTCGTGTATGCCGATACCTGTTTACACTCAACGTACACTCAACGTTTGACGAGACCCCCGCTGGCGGGCGCATTTTGCCTGCTCAGGCATGCATCCTGTTCGCCGCATGGCGCGCCGCGATCCACTGGCTGAGAGTTCGGATTTCACTGCCCGCAAAGCCTGACTTCGCAGCCGTCACCACCAGCTTCTGCATCGCTTTGTCGTCGGGGCGGGTCGACTTGGCGGGCCAAGAGGACTTGAAGGTCGCGCAGCCCTTGGTGAAGCCGGTGGCCCATTCCTGAGCGTGGATCTTGCCCAGGCGACGCTCAAGGGCGCCGCTGTCTTCGGCCAACCTTGTCGCGTCGTTGGCGCGCATCATGACCAGGTCGAGAAACCGTTGCAGGTTCGTCGGCTCGAGCCTGCCCATTGCGCCTTCCAGCAGGATCGGCAGCCAGCGATTGGGGGTGATCATCTTGGGGGCGATCACGATTGCCATGAGATACCCGTCGATCCAGTCGGGCGTGAGGGACGTGCCCTTGAGCAGTTTCGCGAGCTCGCCGGTGCGTTCGGGCCTGGTCGGCTCGGGTTCGCTTACCAGTTCGACGAAACCGCTTTCTGTCGGGTCTGGGACCATGTCCGGATCGTCGAACATCGTGGCTTCGATAGTCTGTTCGTGGACATCCGCCATGACCGGGATCTTCTTCAACTCGCGCCCCTCGAGCAGAGCGGCGGCGGTGGCAGCGAAGCTGTCGGCATCGGGGTGACCCGCCGCCTCCAGCATGGCCGCGCCGCGGGCGATCAGATGCGCCCACCAGCCGCGCCGCGTCTCGAGCCATTTCCAGAGCGCGCTCTCGAGGGCGCGTGGACGGCGGGGCTGGTTCAGCAATTCCTGCGCGCTGTCGCTCTCCTCGAACCAGCTGCGCACGATCTCGTGCTGGTCCCACCAATCTTCGCTGGCATTGATCAGGCGCCCCCGCTTCTGCGCTGACATCGCAGCGATGCTCGGATGGGATGCGAGCCCTTCGAGCAGATCCTTGGTGTCGGCCTGCCTGGGACGCAGCTCGGTCAGCCCGCAGAGCGCGGCCACGTCGACCAGGCCCGGGGCAGGGGGCGAGTGTTCGCCCAGCGCCACCGACAGCGCGTCAGAGAGATAAGCGAGCGGTACCGGAAGCGCGCCGGTCTCGTCGGCGAGCTGCTTCATCAGCTTCTTCTGGTCGCTCGCCGATCGGCAGGGAACGACATAGGCATCCTTGATGCCATGTCCCTGCTTCAGGAGCACCATCGCCGCGCTGCGCCGCTTGCCCGACTGCAGCGCGATGCCGATGCTCTGCGCACCGCCGCCGTCCGGCAGGGTGGACATGATCGACAGAACCGTCCAGGGCTCGGCGCCTTCGGCAGGGCTGACGCCTTCCCGCAGGGCATCGCGCAGCACCTTGTCGATGCGCTTGCGCGCCGCGTCCTCTGGCATCCAGCTGCGCAGCACGGTGAGCGTGGAGGTGGTCTCGGCCGTGAGATCGCGTTCAGCAAACCCGTCCGCGGCGGACCGGCGGATCGACGGTTCGGGATCGAGCAGCCAGTAGCAGCCGAGCCGGGCGTAGATCGGATCGGGGCGACTGACCGCGAATTGCACGACATGTTCGCGCATCTGCGCTGGCATGGCAGGGAAGGTCTCGGCCAGTGCCGTATGCACGCCCAGAGCATCGCCCTCGGCCTGGCGGACGAGATCCTGGAAAAGGGTTTCGAGCATCGCGTCGACATCCGCCCGTTCCGGCGGCGGTTTGGCCGCGACATCCTCGGCGGCCAGTTCCAGCGATGCAGGAGCGGTCAGCCCGGACCGTGCCCAGAGACGCGCCAGCAGCATCCGGTGGGTTGCACCCAGCGTACCGCCCCGTGTGGCCAGTTCCAAGCCTTCCTCGAGGGCCGCCAGGAACGCATCGCCTCGTTTCTTGTGGTTCTCCCGCGCCATCCGGGCGGCCTCGAGCGCCGCACCGAGAAGGTCGTCCATGTCCTCCAACACGGGATCCCCGTCGGCCGTCGCGCAGATCCGCGCCAGCAGTTGCCCGCCCAGCGCCGGTCGGTGCAGGAGCGCATGGCTCTCCCGTTCAAGAATACCCCGCCGCGCGTCGAAGTCGTCGCGGGAGCCGGCCAACTCCCGCAGCGCCCGATCCAGTTGTCCCTCTGCCAAGATTCCCCCCCCGCTTCTTCAGTGCGGAACCTTAAAGACTGGAACGTCGGGTGTCAGGGGGGGACCACAAGGAAAGGGAGCTGGCCGGAAGCCTTCAGGTTGCCTCTGCAGTGCTTAATGCGGCGGAGCAGCAAAGTCTGACGCCGAACTTTCTCCACGTGCAAGTGGCCCGTATTGTTGAAAGTATGGGCGCAGGTCACGCCTGCGTGAATCGATGGCGGGCCTTCCGCAGAGGTCCACAAACCGAACAAGGTTTCTTTGACAGATCCATGGAGATAACTTAGTTCTTGATCCATAGATGCTCTTTCTTCCGCGGCGAATTAACGAACCACTTCCGATTTTCTGGCCAAGAATCTCGCGAGAAAACGTCCGCCGCTAACACGCATTAATCGAATTTCGAAGGCCCATGATCCGCCTTGGAAAGCTGCTCAAGAAACAACAGCAATGCCGGGTTTGCATTCGAGTTCTTCCAAATTGCGGATGACACGATGCTGCGGCCCACATCGCTTATAGGAATGTAGTGCAAACCGGGACGTGGAACGTTCGTGATGCACTCCGGATACACTGTAATCCCGATTCCCGCCAGTACGAAGCTCAATATTTCGTCTCGTGTAAATCCAGTCTGCACCACTCGCGGCTCAAAGCCGTGTTGGTTGCAGATGCTGGATAGCTTATCAGTGTACATTACCCACCGATGGTCGCCCGTTACAAAGTTCTCCTCGGAAAGTTCACCCAAGCTAATTGACCCGCGTTTGGCCAAGGCGTGGTTTTCCGGGACGACGGCGAGTAGGGACTCCTTCGTCACCACGCGGGAGGAGAATCCATTTCGGCTCGGCTCGCCGCTCACAAATCCTATGTCGACCAACCCTTGGTCAATCATCGGAAATTGGTCCTGAGAAACAGAATACTGAACATCTAAAAGAATATCCGGATGTCCCTCCTTAAACTGTCGTATGATGTATGGCAAGCGGCCGATAATCGCAAAGTCCATGTAAGTCAGCTTCAGACGACCTCGCTTTCCGGCAGCGACCGCGTTGGTGGCATCGACGAGTTCGTCGAGTTCACCCAGGAGATGAGTCGCGCGCGAGAAGAACTCCTTGCCTGCCTCAGTGGGTGAAACCGACCGGGTGGTCCGGCTAATCAGGAGCGTTCCTAGCAAAGCCTCTAGTTCCTTCATCCCGCGACTTAACGCTGGCTGAGAGGTGTTCAGACACTCAGCAGCCTTGCGGAAGCTTCTACATCTAATGACCTCCACAAACATCTGAAGTTGTCGGATGGTAGGTTTGGGCACTCTGCTTGTATCCTCAAGCGACTCGACTCAGATCATTTTACATGAAGATCTAGCTCTTTATATGTGTGCGTCGGCGTACTAGCTAGCTACTCCGCTAGACTAATTCATGCAAACGAAATTAAGAAAAAGAGCGCAAGTAAGTTTGCAGATAGATCTATGCAATGCGTTTTTCTATTTCTGATTCAGGTCGTCGCAGGGCTGTATTCGGTTTCAACCTCAGCCGCGGCTTTCATGGATCGAACGAAATCGCCTGCGTTAAGCAGTGGAACAATCTTAGAATATTTCGCGAGGCCGAAGGAGTCAGTGAGGTGAAGATTAGCGGCAACAGAAACATCGTCCGGCATCTCGTAGATGTAGACCATGTCGTATTCACCATAGCTGCCATACTGCGCTATCGGCGTACCTCCGAAGTCCGCAATTGCCTTGCGGTGAATTGCGGCACGATCGCGCATGGGCGCATTGTTGAGCATTGCTGCTTTCTGGTTGTTTTCATACTTCACCATATAGAGAACGAGTGCTCCCATGATCTTCCTTCTCCCTGTAAAGGCGCACGAAGCGCTCCATTCTTACGCAGCAAGTCCTTGTCTGCGATCGTTCAACGTGAGCCTTGGATTTCTTTCGCTGGGGCTGCCGTAGCCACCCCCTCCGCCCGTCCGAACGATAACGAGATCGTCCCTCATCAGCGAGAATCCGCATTTTGATCTAAGCGCTATCGCTTCACCATCTCGCAGGACGGTGATCGAGGCCTCCGCTCCCGGCTCGCCACCGAATATGCCCTGTGCTGGCAACACGAATCTGTCACTGTAGGTGGAAAAAGTTACGCCGTCTTTGAGGATCCTGTAGCTGCGGGAGAAACCCAGGCCGCCTCGGTGCTTTCCTCGCCCTCCCGAGCCAGGCAGCAGAGCGTATTCCTCCACCCTCAAAAAGGGGTAGTCCATCTCAATCGATTCTATCGGGATGTTAGAGCAGTTAGAGAGCGGACAGTCGACGCCATCGCATCCGTCCGACCCGTGCGCTGCTCCATAACCACCACCAAGAATCTCGAGATAAATATTGTATCCCTTGGTCTCGATTCGGCTGAAACAGATAGGCGTGGTCGTATCGAATCCTTCGGCAATCACGTTTTCTGGTGTCGCCTGCCCCAACGCCTTCATCACGGTATTGAAGACCCTGTGGCTCGCAAGTAATCTCGCACGGACGGGCGCAGGGCGCCTTGGATTGAGGACACTACCTTCCGGCGCGTCCACGTTAATCACGCGCGCAGCCCCATCGTTGAATGGGATGTCCTCACCTGTCAGCACAGATTTCGCACAGGCCACCGCCGCCGCTACGGTGGATGCCAGTGGGCAGTTGATGTTTGTTGAGACCTGTGGGTCCGTCCCCTCAAACGAGATGTTCAGAATCTCGCCTTCCACTTGGACCTTGCCACGGATGACGACCGGCACGTTGCCTATCCCATCATCTTCGATCGCGGATTCCGCGGTGTAGGTGCCGTCTGGGAGCCTGCTGATTGCCGCGCGAACCCGTCGCTCGGAGTAGTTCAGCATCTCGTCCATCGCCGCACGGATAAACGCGGCGCCGTACCGATCGGCCAGGGCTACGAGCCGCTTTCCGCCAATCGAGTTCGCGGCGAATTGGGCGTAGATGTCGCCGATCGTCGCCTCCGGCATGCGGACATTCGCTGCAACGAGCTGCTCGAGCGGTCCGCCGCTCCAATCTCTGGCGAAGTTGTACCTGCTCGGTGGGAAGATAATGCCTTCTTGATGTACATCCGATGCGTGCGGGTTTAGGCCCGGCGCGCCTCCTCCGAGGTCGATGTGATGGACGACCGAGGCGGTGAATCCCAAAAGCTCTCCTTCATAGAACACGGGGGAAAAGATAAAGATGTCCTGGACATGCTGCCCCATGTTGTAGGGATCATTGCTGATATAGAAATCGCCTTCGCGGAGCGTCCCTGGCGGGAACCGCTGTAGACATGGGGCCAAGGTTTGCGAGATTGACCCGAGTTGAATGGCGGTAAGCTCAGCTTGTGCAACAACCTGGCCGCTGCTGTTGATGATTGCAGCCGAGCAATCCTGTGCTTCCCGTACAATGGGCGAGTGCGCTGAGCGAATGAGTTTCACACCCATTTCATGTGCGGCGGCAAGGAGCGCCTGCGTAATGATTGCCTGACCGATATGCGATCGTGTCATTCGCGTTCCCCCGAGATGTTGTCCAACAGCACGTTGCCAAGCCCATCCGTTACTGCGGTCCATCCTTCGGGCACGAAGATTGTCGATGTCTCGTCACTGATCACGCAGGGCCCTGCGATGGCAACCGAGCCCAAGCCCCGACCCGTGTAGAACGCACACTTCACGAGCCGCCCATTCTCGAAGATATCGGCGTAGAACGGCGTGCCGTCCGAATCGCGGTCGCCATCGGCCGGCCGAACCATGTTCAGGAAGGCGTCGCTGCTCTCCACCTGGGCGCCCATCCGAAACGTTACAATTTCAATCGGTTCATCGGGCGGCTTTGAGAACTCAAATATCTTCTGGTGTGCCTCAGAAAACTTTTCCGCGATCATCGCAGAGCTTACGTCATCCCTGTTCCCGTCAAGCAAAACCGGGACCTCGAACGCTTGCCCTACATACCGCATGTCAAGCGTCGCCCGGAACAACGGTGATCCTTTCACTCCCTGAGAATGGAGGTATTTTTTCGCAGAATCTCTAAGTTCATCCAGTATATTCGCTATTTTCGGAAGCGCTTCTTGGTTCAGAATCACCCGCTCGGATTTTGCACAGTAATGAACGTAATCCGCCACCAACAGGCCTACCGCGGAAAGAACACCTGAGTTCATGGGCACATAGATCTTCTGGATGCCCAGCTCTTCAGCCACCCGCGCAGCATGCAGCGCGCCCGCACCCCCAAATGGAACCAGTGTGAAGTTGCGCGGATCGCGTCCCCGCTGCGTTGAAACGCGCTCGATCGCCCGTACGATACTGGATTCGGCGAGCCGTATTGAGTGGTCGGCCACCTCCCGCACCGTCGTCCCTAGACGAGTGGCGATGTCCTTGAAGGACTCGTGCGCCGCTTGCGGGTCCAATTCCAGTGCGCCCGCCCGAAACATCTCTTGGCGCAATGTGCCCCGCACGAGGTGCGCGTCCGTGACGGTAGGAAGCTTACCTCCGCGACCGTAACAAGCAGGGCCCGGATCTGCGCCTGCAGACGATGGCCCAACCCTCATCAGACCGCCATCGTCCACCCAAACGATCGATCCTCCGCCGGATCCGACTGTCTCGATATCAATAACGGGTGCTCGCACGGGGAGCCCGCTGATCTTCGTTTCCGGTGTCAAATCCGGTTTCCCGGCGACTACAAGAGAAACATCTGTGCTCGTGCCGCCCATATCGAGCGTGATGATGTCTGAAATTCCTCGGCTCTTAGCCATCGTCGTCGCGCCAATGACACCGGCCGCCGGGCCCGAGTACAGCGCCGAAATCGCATTCTTTCCCATCGCCGCTGCCGGCAGCCGACCTCCGTTCGACTGCATCATGCTGAAACGCCCGGAGAAACCTCTTGAGGAGAGGCTGCGCTCAAGACGGCGCAAGTAGCCGCGAATCGCGGGCTGCACATAGGCCGCCAAGGCTGTCGTTGACGCACGCTCATACTCGCGAAACTCTGGTGCGACATCCACAGAACAGGTCACTGACAGGTCAGCGTCGATCCCGGCGATCAAGCGTTCGACAAGGCGCTCGTGGTCGGAATTTCGATAACTGTTCAGCAAGCAGATTGCTACGGCATCAAACTCTTCCTGTGCAAGAAAACGCGAAAGTTCGGCTTTCGTCGTTTCTTCGTCAATACCTTTCACGACATTTCCGTCGGAAGTAATTCGCTCGTCGATCTCAAATACATGCTGCCGCTCGACTATTGGCTCTGGTTTTCTGTAATTTAATTTATAGATCGAAGTGCGGTCATGTCGCTGCAAAAGGAATATGTCTCGCAAGCCCTTGGTCACGATGGCTGCCGTCCTCCCTCCTTTTCTTTCAAGAATGGCGTTGGTCGCGACCGTGGATCCGTGTACAAAGTCATCAAGGGCCGACAGGTCAATTCCCGCCGCATCAAGTGCATGAATAACGCCGCGATCAGGCTCCGCTGGCGTACTGGGAACTTTAGCCACCCTTATTGATCCATTTTGGATTCGGATCAGGTCGGTAAATGTGCCACCGACTTCAACGCCCACTCTCATAAAATTTTCACTCCCTGTATCGACTGACTATGTCATCTACCGCATTAGACCCGGAAGATATAAGGCCACCATTGGAAAGGCTACAATCAGAGCCAGCGCAACAAAGTCCATGACAATAAACCAGGTCACGCCTCGAAAGATGACCGTCAAATCAATTTTATCGCCCAACGCGGATTTAATTACGTAAACGTTCAAGCCTACGGGCGGCGTTACCAAGCCCACCTCCAGAAGCTTCACCAAAATAATCCCAAGCCAGATCAGGTTCATGTCCGTTGCAAGGGCCACCGGCAGAATGATTGGCAGTGTGAGGAGCATCAAGCCGATCGAATCGACAAACATACCAAGGAGGAAATAGATCACGGCAATAGCAAGGATGAAGAGGAGTGGCGTCGCATCAAGCGCGATAAACTGGGCAGAAAGAAAGCTTGGCACTTGCGAAAGCGCAAGAAACCGCGTCAACAGCGAAGTTCCAATGATTACAAGGAAGATGCTCGCCGTACCATGAAGGGTATCCTTGATGGCTGACCAGAAGGTCGCAAAGGTCAGTTCGCGTCGCACCGCAGCGATGATCATCGCAACGCCCGCACCGATGGCTCCAGCTTGCGTTGGTGTGAATACTCCGAGGAAGATCCCGACTAATACACTCAAAATGAGTAAGGGCAGTGGCCAAACCTCTTTCAGAGCATCTACAAGCTCACGTTTCGTAGATTTTTGCTGGATCCGAGGAGCAAGGTCAGGATTTAGAGCGCATCGTGCCACGATCATTCCGGAGTAAAGTAGCATGGAAAGGACACCAGGAAGTATGCCCGCAATGAAGAGCTGGCCGACTGAAGCGCCAGCAAAATAGCCGTAAAGCAGCAGGAGGATGCTCGGTGGAATAAGTGACCCAAGGGTTCCAGAAGCTGCGATTACGCCTGAGGCAAGGCCTGGATGATACCCGTATTTCAGCATTTCCGGTGTGGCGATGCGCGCCATTGCCGCCGATGTGGCGATACTCGAGCCGGACGCTGCAGCAAAAATCGCCGACGCGCCTACGCTTGCGACCGCCAGTCCTCCGGGGAGAAACGCAAGCAACATACGCATCGCTCGAAAGAGTCCTGTCGTCAGCCCTGTCGAACTTGCGATGAAGCCCATCAGAAGGAACATTGGTATAGCGGAAAGATTCCAATCTCCGACGAAAGCGTAAGGTACAGCTGTAATGATGCCGAGGGCCGCGTTGACATTGAGGATCGCAGAAATACCTATGATCGAAACTAAGCCTAGCGCTAGGCCGATATGAAACCTCAACATTATTAGAACAAGTGCAACACCAATCCCGGTGAAGCCGATCGCGAGATTTGTCATGCTTGAGTGCCGCCTGAGTTTTCAGGTACTGCATCACCTCGCCAGATTGCGGTTGCCGCATTTGCGAGCAGGCAGATCACAAGGAACGCCAAACCAATCGGCAGAAAGAAGCGACTGGGCCAAGTGACCAGCATAGTGGTTCCCATCACCATCTCGTTGCGCGCATATGATCTCAGCGCGTCGATTCCTGTCTGGTAGCAAAGAAGTGCAACAAATGCGGCGCCGATTAGCTGAGTAAGGACGAAGAGCCCGAGCCTGATCGACCTTGGCATCGCTTGGACCATAAGATCCGTGGTGATGTGTTCATGTGAGAGCTCGACGCTTCCCAACGGCAAGAACACTACGGCGACCATAAGATAGAAGGCAACGATCTCGAAGCTGTTCCGGATCTGGCGACCGAGCAGATAGCTCGAGAGTACGTCTGCGATTACGAGGAGCATCATTGTCGTGACCGCCACGGCCGCGACGATCATGAGAATGCGGTTGAAGTTCGCGATCAGACGCATGGCCATCCGCAGGATTAGAGTCTGGTGGGGGCGAAGCCCCACCAGACGGAGTTCGCGACAAGAAGACACTCGCGATAAAAAACTCGAGACGCGTCAATCAAGCGCGTAGGAGTCCGGGTCCAATTTGCCATAGATCTCATCAACAGCGAGCGCGATCAGAGCATCCCGATCGCTCCGGTCAACCCCATCAAAAAGTTCTGTCCATTTCTGAACCACCTGCTCAAACTGAGCTACGATTGTCTCCGGATCGCTCATTCCGAAGGTTTCACTTCCCATTCTGATTGCGTTCTCACGCGCCTGAGCTTGGAAATCTTCTACCGCAGCCAATAGGTCATCCGCCGGCTGGTGAAGGTTGACACCCTCATCCTCCGCCTCTGCCAGAGCCGCTGCGATGGTCTCATCATAGTGGTGCAACTGATCCACGAGAGCGATCGGGATCGTGTCGAAGAAGGCCTGCCTCTGATCCGCGGAAAGTCCCCGCCAGAAATCCCGGTTTGCTGCTTGCGAATAACCGGAAAAGTAGACGCCAAGATCGATCATCGTCGCGTGCTTCGCGACGTCCCACAAAGACCGCGTTTGAAGGTCGTTGGCAGGGATAGCTGCGCAGTCGATCTGGCCCCGATCCAGCCCGCTGTACATCTCCGACGAGGGTACATTCACGGGCGTTGCTCCGACAGCGTCGGCCCAGTCCGAATGCGCTGCACCCGGTACGCGGATCCTTACTCCTTGGATGTCGTCACGCGTTACGACCTCCCTGGTGCAAAGTAGATTGTAGGGAGGGATGGCATATCCTCCCAAATAGACAAGGTTATTGCGCTTCCACTGCTCTTGAAGCTCCGGAATCGTTAGGTTGGCCTCGGTGATGGCAAACGCGGCGACATAATTATCCTGATAGCTGAAGGATAGCTGCGCCAGAACATTGTCTTCTGGCAGTTCCGAAGGCGTATAGGTGCCCGCATGATAGCCGACATGTGCGATTCCGTCGGCAATGCCGCTTAGATGCCCACCCGGCGGCAACAATACCGGCCCGGTGTAGAGGGTCGGATCCAGTGTGCCGTTTGAGGCCTCCCGAAGTCTTGGTAGCCACTCGACGTAAGAGTGCTTAGCCAAGGGATGGTTCTCGGGCAGCCACACGCTGGCATTGAAGGAAGTCGTTTCCTGGGCTCCTGCCGCGCCGGCCAAAGCCAGAACGATCAAGCTTGCGCTAAGCCGCCGATGGAGTGTCATTTTCATTTCGTAAGAACCTCGCTGTTGCTGATGTTGTTGTCGTATGTCGTTCAACTGACACCCGCATTCTGCGTCGGGCGGTATCAGCCCCGAAGGATACTGGCATTAATCAGCAAAACAAGTATCAATTTCGGAATAACTATTGCCGTTTATGGTATCAGTCTGAGATGACCCCACTCCCGATGGTGAGCTCTCAACGCCAAAGGCGGGGCAATTGCGACGTACCTGCGCCCGGAAAACTTCGTATCTTGTTGAGCGCCCGCTGCGACCACTTCAGATCGATCAGACGTCCCCTTGCGTCACCTGCTCAATAGACAGGAGGAGACACAATCCAGAGCGCGACTGCGGGTTCATCCTGGTCGTTGCGCCAGCCATACATCTGCTCGACGAACTGAAAGCTGTCGCCCGGTTCGAGATGCACTTCAAGCTGTCCAATCCAAAGCGTGAGCTTGCCCGAGATAAGGACGCCTCCGTCCTCGGCCTTGCGGGCCGCCTTGTGGCCCCCGCTGTTCGACCGCGGCGCGAAGGTCGACCTGATCATTTCGAAGCTCCCCCCAAGCGTTGGGGACAGCAGTTCTTCGACCAAGCCTGCCTGGCTTGACCCGATCGCAGTACGATCAGCAGACCGAAGAACGAGGCCACGTTCTTCGCTACTCTGGTTCATCGAGCGAAAGAAGAAGCTGATATTCACGCCGAAAAGCGCGCCGATAGCGGCAAGGTCAGGTATGGATGGTGTTGCGCGACCTCGCTCGACTTGGCTGAGCCAGCCGACGGAGCGTCCCAGAGCGGCGGACAGATCCTTGAGAGTTCTTCCCCGCGATTTTCGAAGCGCGCGAATGTCACTTCCAACGAGCTTGTTCAAGATCACCCAGTTCGCCTCTCAGCCAACCATCGCACATGGAGCATGCCACCAGTTCGAGCGCCCGGCTATCGAAAATGCGCCTGACGTGAAAATTACCGCTTGAATTTCACGCAGCGAGCAACGAAGCCTGTAAAGGTTCAATTCTGACCAGGCAGAACCGAGAGGGATGGGCAATGGCACAGGTTCCGGCGCAGGCGCGCGTGGTCGTCATCGGCGGCGGCATCTCGGGTTGCTCGGTTGCCTATCATCTGACCCAGCTTGGCTGGAGTGATGTCGTCCTTTTCGAACGAAAGCAGCTGACCTCCGGCACGACCTGGCACGCCGCCGGGCTGATTGGGCAGCTGCGGGCAAGCAAGAACATGACCCGCCTAGCCAAGTACTCGGCCGACCTCTACACGCGCCTGGAGGCGGAAACGGGTATGGCAACGGGCCTGCGGCAGTGCGGCTCCATCACCGCGGCGCTCACTGACGAGCGCCGTGAGGAGATCCTTCGTCAGGCCGGCATGGCGCGCGCCTTTGGCGTGGAGGTCCACGAGCTTTCCCCGGTCGAGGTCAAGACGCATTATCCGCATCTTGAGACCCGGGATGTGGTCGCTGGTGTCTATCTGCCGGCAGACGGTCAGGCGGACCCGGCCAACATCACACTGGCCTTGGCGAAGGGCGCGCGCTCAAAGGGCGCTCAGATCCTGGAACAGGTCAAAGCCACCCGCGTGACAACGAAAAATGGGCGTGTAACGGGGGTGGACTGGCTGTCGGGCCAGGAGAGCGGACATATCGCTGCGGACCTGGTGGTGAACTGCGGCGGCATGTGGGGCAGGGATTTGGCCGCACAGAATGGCGTCACGCTGCCGCTGCATGCGTGCGAGCACTTTTACATTGTGACAGAAGCCATTCCGGAACTTCGACAACTACCTGTGCTGCGGGTACCCGACGAATGTGCCTACTACAAGGAAGATGCGGGGAAGATGCTTCTCGGCGCTTTCGAACCCGTGGCCAAGCCCTGGGGAATGAACGGGATCGGCGAAGACTTCTGCTTCGATCAGTTGCCGGACGACTTCGACCATTTCGAGCCTATCTTGGAGAAGGCGATTGCCCGCATGCCGATGCTGGCCGAAGCGGGGATCCATACCTTCTTCAATGGCCCCGAAAGCTTTACGCCGGATGACCGCTACTACTTGGGCGCGGCACCCGCGCTCAAGGGCTACTGGGTGGCCGCCGGTTACAACTCCGTTGGCATCGCATCGTCGGGAGGCGCGGGAATGGCGCTCGCGCAATGGATGAATGATGGCGAACCACCTTTCGACCTCTGGGAGGTGGACGTCCGCCGGGCCCAGCCTTTCCAGCGCAACCGCCGCTACCTGCGAAACCGCGTCAGCGAAACTCTCGGACTGCTCTATGCCGATCATTTCCCGTATCGCCAGATGACGACGGCGAGGGGCGTACGCCGCTCTCCCGTGCACGATCACCTGAAACAGAAGGGCGCGGTTTTCGGAGAGGTGGCAGGATGGGAACGCGCGAACTGGTTCGCAAATCCCGGTCAAGACCCCGCGTACCGCTACAGCTGGCAGCGGCAGAACTGGTTCGACAATCAGCGCGTCGAACACATGGCTTTGCGCGAAGGCGTGGGTCTTGTCGACATGACCTCGTTCGGCAAGATTCGGATCGAGGGGCACGACGCCTTGCCGTACCTGCAAAGGCTCTGCGGAAATGATCTCGACGTGCCGGCGGGCCGGATCGTTTACACGCAGATGCTCAACGAGAGGGGGGGCATCGAGAGTGATCTCACCGTCACACGCCTGTCGGAGACCGAGTTTCTACTGGTGGTGCCCGGCGCGACGCTGCAACGCGATCTTGCCTGGCTGCGCGGCCATCTCGACGGTGAGTGGGTAACAATCACTGAGGTGAGCGCGTCCGAGGCCGTGTTTTCGGTTATGGGGCCGCGCGCGCGAGAATTGCTTTCGCTCGTCTCGCCAGATGATTTCTCTAACGAAGCGCATCCGTTCGGATCTGCCCGTGAAATCGAGATCGGCATGGGCCTCGCCCGCGCGCATCGGGTTACCTATGTCGGCGAACTGGGGTGGGAGCTCTATGTCTCCGCCGATCAGGCAGCGCATGTGTTCGAGGAGATCACGGAAGCAGGCGAGGCCGTCGACCTGAAGCTCTGTGGCCTTCATGCGATGGACAGCTGCCGCATCGAGAAAGCCTATCGCCACTTCGGGCATGACATCACGGACGAGGACCATGTGCTAGAGGCCGGGCTCGGCTTCGCCGTGAAAACAGACAAGGGCGAGTTTATTGGCCGCGGCGCCGTGTTGCGCAAGAAAAACGAAGGGCTGTGCCGTCGGCTGGTACAGTTCCGCCTAAAGGATCCTGAGCCGCTTCTGTTCCACAACGAACCGATCTTGAGGGACGGAGCGATCGTCGGTTTCCTGACTTCCGGGAACTATGGACATGCGCTGGGCGGCGCGATCGGCCTTGGCTATGTGCCCTGTCGGGAACCGGGCGAGACGCCGAAAGCGATGATCGCCGCTGACTACGCCATCGAGGTCGCCGGTCGCATCTGGCCCGCTGTGGCGAGCATCTCGCCGCTCTATGATCCGCGATCAGCCCGTGTGCGATGCTGAGCGGCAGGCCGGTTACGATTAAGTCTAAGCTTTCACAGTTCCACACGCTCGATATCTCGGCCGAAGTGCGGCAGCTCCCTATTCGCTTAGGCCTCTTGCAACCCAGAGATTCGCGCGACGATGTCGGCGAGAGATGTCACCTCTGCCCAGCCGACCCGCATCATCGCCAACGCCGGATGATGTAGTCCGGGCACAGTGGTTCCGGTGCATTCCTCGATTACAATGACATTAAAATCCCGGAACATTGCGTCCTTGCCAGTAGCCGCAACGCATTGGTTGGTCAGTACCCCAGTGATTATTATGGTTTCCGCGCCGAGGCCGCGTAGAATGACTTCAAGATTGGTCTGGAAAAATGCGCTGAGGCGGGTTTTTTCAACATACCAATCTTCTTCGCTTGCGCCGATGCCTTCGAGCAGTTCATATCCCCAAGAACCTTGTCTTAGGCCGCCCTCTGCCAGTTGCGGGCGCAACTTGTGAAATGCACCTGCATCGACTGAACTGCGTGTGCCATGTCGCGTCCAGATTTGCGGAATGCCGTATTTTCGGGCGTGCTCGACAAGCTTCTTTGTTGGCTCGATGACTCGCTGCATATGGCGAATATCAATCCCCCTTTGGGCGTAATGACCGTCCTTGTTCAGGAAATCGTTCTGGTTATCAATATGAACGACGGCCGTCCTGGAGTGTGCGAGGTCAAACCTGACAGGCATGAAAGGGATCGTGCCGTCGACTCTTGTTAGCTCGTCGAAATTTTTGACCATGTCTGCCTTCACTGAGGTGGTATCGGAAACTTCGGATCTTGGTGATCCTAGCGCTGGAGCCATGCGCTGTTCAATCTGCTTGCAAGCAGCATATGACTTGGCAAGTCACGACGCCATTGATTTCGTCTATCGCTTGACTGAGGAGGCGGCACAGCGTCACGTCTTGAGTTGCAGCCAAGTGCCTTCACCCCGGCTATCCTCCTTACAGAACGCTTTTCCTCGCCCGCCTGTATCCTCTCGAG
>NZ_JADDJF010000059.1 GCF_017811755.1 Pararhodobacter sp. SW119
TGCGAAAACTACCAAGCTTGGCCGGAAGAATCGTTTTAGAGGATTCTTAATCCAACCGCACCCCAGATATCCGTCCAAGCAGCCGCGACCAATCATCAAGAATTACAATGCGCCGCAACAGCTCCAAGTGTGGCGTCCGTATATTGCGAATGGAAGGATGCCTTTCAGCTTGCAGATGAGAAGCACGCCTGTCTGGAATGACAAGCTGCGGCATCAGTGCAACTACGTCCATCCGGGAAATGTCGCAGGGCCAATCGGCGGCCTTCGAAATTGGAAAGGAGCGCTTTCGGATCAGGTGCGCCGCTCGGACGCTCAGGCTGTATCCGTACGCCCCCAGCGGCGGGACGGCGATCCTGTGCCCTTGAACCCCAGAAATGACCTCACGAGGAGTAGACCTGCGCACGTAAGTACGATGATGTCCCAGCAGGACCATCTCGGCCTTGCGGAAGGCGCCTTCTAGAAGGAACTGCTTAAAGCCATCCGCCAGAACCGCATCATCCTCAAGCACCACGGCACCAGGCAGATCGCGACGGATAATTTCTGCATAGATTGCCTGGTGCGACAGGGCGCAGGCATACTCCGCGTCAGAGAACGAACGCCGATTCCTGATCAGAGTAAGCTTGCGGTCGATGAGTTGCTCGCAGTCGGCCGGAAAACCGATGCGACCATCCACACCGAAGAAGATTTCGTGCGCGATGCCCATCGCCTCCAGCGCCGAAATCAGCGGTTGACGCCGCACCTCGTCACCGGGCAACGACAGGACGACTACAGGGTAATCGGGTCTGAACATGCGCGGTGTCCCCATCAAGCTAACACGGTACCTTGACCCGTTCAGGCGTGCCACCCTACCCTTGCGGGAAGTAAAAGCGCAACGAAGTCCTTGGCCAATTCCACGTTGCACAACGTCCACACCCGGTTCCCTGAATGCAATGACGGCTAGATCGACCGGACGTTGCTATCGGAGCGCCCGCCCCGATCGGATCGCTCAGCCGACAGCTATTCGGAACCCTTCGACACGGACCTTTGCATGAACGCCGCCACCGCATCTACATTCTGCCGCGTACTCGCGCTTCGCGAAATCCGCAATACTCCGGCGGTCCAAGGCCGTAAGCCCTCGATTCTGGCGTGATACTTCGGGGCGTTTTCTTGATAGTATCGGAGGATTTCCTCGCGTGACCATCCAACATACTTCGGATGTGGCCTGTTGTGATCGCGCTCCCTTTCCCGGATTTGAGACAATGTCAGTTCGGGATCCGCCTCCACAAGAATGACGTGGCGCCTGCACAAGACCTTCAACGCTCCAGGATTGTCGGATTCCGCCAGTTCCAGCAGGGATTCGCTGAAATTCTTGACCAGACCCTCGTCCGTCAGCGCATCGATTGGATACGCCGCGTCAACGAGCATGTTGCTTTGCAGTTGGTTGCACATGAAGCGCAGACTATGAATCTGCTGCTGCAGGTCGACCTGGCTCGCGTGACGTTCTCTCGCTTGAGATAAGAGACGCCAAATCAGCTCCTCATAAAGCGCCCGGATCTCCGGATCGACGACACTCTCATAGTCGGCGGCGTTGTCCGCGAGGCGTATCTCCTCCTGCGTCATGAACGATGGCCCCAGCGCCACGATACAGCGCCGCATCAGATGTGACTTGCCGACCCCGGGCATGCCGGTGAACTCGACGATCCGCCCGGGCGGGGCAGGGCGGATCCGGTTTGCCGTTGAGCGCGGCGCACGGCGTATCTCCAATCCCAGTCTGTCGCGGGCGATCCGAGCAAGAATCTTGGCTGTCTTAAACATCTCTCTCCCGTCTTTCGGAGCCAGGTTCACGGCGACGTCATCCCGACCATTGCCTCAAACCTGCCGTGCCGGCCTTCCTTGGGCGAGTGCATCAGCTTTCTCTAGTATGCGACTCTGAGCGCGCTCGAGTGCCGAGTCTGTGCTCAAGGTCCAGTATGGGTCTGTCCAGGCGGCCGTGATTTGTGCCACAGCACGGCGGCGCGCATGTCCCGCCAGCCTCGCGCGAAACCGCGTCGGCGCCCGGTAAAGCGCGGGGGGCAGGCTGGTGGAGAACTTGGTTTGTATACCGAGACTGTCCATCCAGTCGCCCCATTTGAAGGTGCTGGTTGGACCCTCGCGCAGTGCCGACAGGATACGGCAGCCTATCCAGGGAATGCGGAAAGCATCGGCAAGAATCGCCCCGTGCATTGCCTCCGCAACGATGCGACCACACTGGCGCAGGGCGGCGAGAAACGGTTCGACCTCCAGGGTGGGCGGCACGAGGATCATCCCTGTGGCCGTGCAGATTTCCTCGGCCAGTGACCGAGGCGTGCTGTAATAAGGCATGAAGCCGATCCGTGGGCTGCCCGTTCGCGGCCGGTTATTGGGGATGGGCGGAGCAATAGCGGTGTCAGGGCCGCTGGGTCACTGATCCAGTCGGTTTGAACACCAAACTGCGCGAGTGCTCGGGCGCTGCGTGGTCCGCGAACAAAGCGGAAATTGAAGCTGGCGAAATCGACCCCGAACGGTTCGGAGCGCCTGCGTACCCCGCTGCCGAAGACGATCTTGCACGGCGCCTCGAAGAACCGGTGATGGCCATCGATCACCGAGCCGATGCCGACCAGGCAGGTCACGGCGTC
Source organism: Pararhodobacter sp. SW119 (assembly GCF_017811755.1). Lineage (GTDB taxonomy): Bacteria > Pseudomonadota > Alphaproteobacteria > Rhodobacterales > Rhodobacteraceae > Pararhodobacter. The sequence goes on from NZ_JADDJF010000059.1 coordinate 2,634, forward strand.
CTCGTCGAGGAAATCAGGTCCGAATACCCGAGGCCAGAGCCAGGGGTTGAGATCATCGCCAACGTTGCCTGCCGGTGCCTTCCAGTAGTAGAGCTTCATCTCTTGGCCTCGTTTCCCGCTAGCGCCTGCAGAATGTCGCCCACAATCTGCGCCTCCATCGCCGCACGCGAGAACTGTGTCTGCTGCAGCGCGCGCAGGGTCGTGCCGGTGCGGTCGGCGAGGTCTGGATCGGCTAGGAAACGGCCGCAGGCTTCGATGAAGTCCTGCGGCCCGTCGGCCACTGCAAGGATCCCGGTGATCTCGGGGCCGAAGCCGCGGGCAGAATGGCGGAGTGCCACCACAGGGCGACCAAAGGCGCAGGCCTCGATTACCTTGATCTTGGAGCCGCCGCCTTCGAGTATTGGGGCGACCACCGCTCTAGCACGGGCGTATTCGGACGCCAGATCCTCTACGAAACCCACCACTTCGAGTCCCGGCAGACCGGCGAACTCCCGCATCTGCTTGGCCCAGTCGAATAGCCCAACTAGCCGGAACGTGGCCTGTGGGTGGCGGCGGTGGATCTCGGGCCAGCAGTAGGTCAGGAACCAGCGTAGGCCGTCGACGTTAGGACGATAGCCGGCGCTGCCCACGAAGAGCATGTTCTGCGCCGCCGAGGGAGGCGGCGGCGTTACAGGGCCCGGGTCGATGAAGGGCACGTTGCGCAGAACCGCATTCGGGACTGCCTCGAACCCAGCGCTATCTTCATCGGTGACGAACCATGTGAAATCAGCGGCCCCGAGTCGGCGGCGCATCAGCGCCCGTACTCGACGGAGCACGATCAGGTCGAACAACCAGCGCAGGGCCGGCTGCCGAAACATCTGAGCGGCGCTGGATGCCAGACGCTGGTCGTCGCGGTCGTCGACATCGACCAGCACCAGAGGGGCAGTCGGATGGCTGCGATCGATCCCAGAAAGGCAGTAGCTTCGGAAATAGCGAAAGGCCACCACCCGAGCGCCACCCTCCAGCAGCGCTGATATCTGCGCCCGCGCCGCTGGATCGACGCGGTAGTGACGCCCGAACAGAGTGAACCGCCGCAATCGGGCCAGCCACACCGTGAGCCAGGAGGGGGTGCCCTCCCAATCGTACAGCCGGGTACCGGTCTGGGTCAGCCCGACGTGGCCGGGGAAGCTTTCGGCAACCCTTGCCGGATCGCAGTAGCCAAGCACCACAACCCAGGTCGATCCGATGCGACTGAGCGCGCTAAACAGGAGAGAGGAGCGCTGTCCTGCCCCCATATGAACACCAACCGCGCTCTCCGGAATGACGAGCAAGCAATCCGCAGTCCCGGAACGATCCATGCTTTCGCTACCGCTCTCAATCACAACTAAGGACTACCATAGGGACCTCTCAAATTCGTCCGCATTCAGCCTGATCTGGTAGGGTACTGTAAAGAGATGTTTGCAAACTCACGTTGGGTTGCTACAGGTGGATTCTTCTGGACGAAACTATTCTCGAAACGCACGGTTGAAGTAACTCATCAGCGGCTGAGTAAGATAGTTCAGCGGGGTGCGCTCGCCGGTACGCAGAAACACTTCCACCGGCATTCCTGGCAGCAACGCCCTGTCCGACAGCTTCTGAAGCTCAGAGTCGCCCACCTCAATCTCGACCGCATAGTAGTTCATGTTTGTTCGATCATCGGTGATTGCGTCAGCGGCGATGCGCGACACGGCTCCCATGATCTGGGGCGTTTCGCGCTGATCAAAAGCCGTGAACTGCAATGATGCTTCCTGTCCGCGATAGACATCATCGATCGCCTGCGCTTCCACACGGGACTGAACCACGAGCGGCTGATCCTGGGGCACGATATACATCAAGGGATCTGCCGGTCGGACAACCGACTGAAGTGCGAATATTTTGGTCTCGTGGACAATCCCACCCACCGGCGCGCGAATGTCGAGGCGGGATAATGTCTCTTCAAGAATGTGCTTCCGCTGCGTGAGCTCGATCTCGCGGAATTGCAAATCCCGCAAGGAAGTGACGGCCTGCTCTCGACGATTGGTCTGCAACTGTAGCCGGTAGATCTGGTTGCTTACAGCGTGCCCGCGAAGCTCAGCGATCTCCGCTTCGAGTCGGCCGATTTGACCCTCGAGCCCAGCGCGCTCTCGGTGTAGTTGGCTCACCCGCGCCGAGTGGGTGAGCTGCCGCGCCAGAAGAGACTCCTGGTCTCGTGATTCTCCTTCCAGAAGGGAAACTTGCGCACGCAGCGCCGAAAGCTGCGCTTCTGTCCCGATGATACGGTTGTCGATCTGGATGTTTTGCTCGTCGAGCAGGCGGAGTTCCTGGTCCAGCGCCTCGAGCCTTGCCATGAACAGAACGCGTTCCTCGGCAACGTTCGCCGCGAGTTGCGTGTCGATTTCCGCCAAAGCCGTGATCATCGGGTCGAAACTGATCTCTTCCGCACCGCTCAGTTCAGCGCGCAACCGCGCCTGGCGCACCATGATCTCGCGCAGCTGGCCATCGACGATCTCGAGCTCGGAACGCTGGCGGTCACCATCGAGTTGAACCAGGACGTCTCCCGGATCGACGGCATCGCCTTCGCGGACAAGTATGGAAGCTACAACACCACCTTCAGGATGCTGAACGACCTGGCGATTGGACTGCAACTGAATCGTGCCGGACGTCACGACCGCACCGGCGATGCTGGCTTGAACTGCCCAGAAGCCGAGGCCGCCGACCAGTAGCAATAGAGCCGCGACCCCTGCGGTCAGCGGCAATCGCGCGCTCCAAGCGGGTAACCCTGAGTGATCTTGGCTGCTTGAGGTGCCAACGGCGTGCTTGTTTCGGGCGAGCGATGACACTTCGGGAGTGCGACGCCCTTTTTCCGGATCTACCTCGAAGGTTTTCTGGTCGCGCTCGATGAACATCACGATACCTCTGCCGTCTCTGCTTCCGCGACGTGCCGGCGCACCGCGCCAGTGTCATGAACGGTTTTCTTGAGCACCACATCCCGAGGGCCAAGCGCCGACGTGGCGCCACCTTCGAGCACGATCAGATTGTCGCATTCCGTGATGGCGAGAGGCTGGTGGGTCATGATGATCACTGCCCGGTCCGCTTTCTTGAGCTCGCGCACAGCGGCGTTGAGCGCCTCCGACCCTTCGTAATCCAGGGCGGAATTGGGTTCGTCGAGTACCACCAGCACGGGATCTCCGAATAGCGCGCGGGCGAGCGCGATACGTTGGCGCTGTCCCCCGGAAAGCTGGTTGTCATTGCCACCGACAAACGTGTCGTAGCCGTTGGGTAGTTTGAGGATCATCTCGTGCGCATTGGCGCTCTGCGCGGCTCGCACCACGGACTCGGGATCCGGCGATGGCGTCATGCGCGCGATATTCTCTGCCACCGTTCCCGGAAAGAGTGTCACTGTTTGCGGAAGGTAACCGACATATGCGCCCAATCTGTTGGGATCATACTGGTCCAGCGTTGCGCCTCCGAGCCGGATTTCACCCGCGGCGGGTGGCCAATAGCCGACCAGTGCGCGCGCCATGGTCGACTTACCCGAGCCCGAGCGACCGATCACCCCAAGCGCCTCGCCCGGTTTCACTTCGAGGCTGATATTACGCAACGTGGGCGCGTTGCTTCCGGGGGGTAACACGGTCAATCCCCTCAGAAGAACATGCGCCTTTGGCACCGGAAGGGATGTGCGCGTTTTCGGTTGCGGCGCGCGCGTAAGGTATTCGCCGAGGCCTTTCCACCCGGCGGCGGCGCGCTGCAGGATTGGCCATTGTCCCAAGAGTTGTTCCACCGGCGCCAGGGCTCGGCCCAGAAGAATCGAGCCCGCGATCATTGCGCCAGGTGTCATCTCGCCGAGCAGCACCAGGTAAGCCCCAAGTCCGAGGATTGCCGACTGCAGGAACAATCGAAACGACTTGGAGAACGACGAAAAACTTCCCGTCCAGTCGTTGGCGCGAATGGCCGACTGCAGGGCCCCCATCCGCGAGCGCATGTAGCGCTGCGTCATGACGGGGACCATGCCCTGACTCCGCACGAGTTCGGAGCCGTTCTGGACCTGCCCTGCAAAGATCTGGGCCTTCTGTTCGGTTGCATGGGCCTGACCGACCATTTTCGCGGTCAGCAGCTGATTGAGAAGGGTCAGGATGATCAGCAAGCCCGCCCCGGCGAGAGCGAGCCATCCCAACATGGGATGGAAGATGAAGATGGCAGCCAGGAATAACGGCGTCCAGGGCGTGTCCATTAGCGAAAGCAGCACTGGCGAGATGAAGAGGCGCTGAACGCCATCGAGATCGCGCATTGCGGCGGTGCCCGCGGACTGCTCCCTCGGATCCGCGCTGTGGCGCAAGGTTGACTCGAAGACACGGGCATCGAGCGAGCTCTGGAACCGCGCGCCAATCCTCGCCATTACCCTTCCCCGCGCGAAGTCCAGAATCCCCATAAGGGCAAACAACCCGCCGATCAGGACCGTCAAGGCGACCAGCGTCTCGACCGAACGCGACGAGAGAACCCGATCGTAAACCTGCAGCATGTAGAGCGGCCCGGTGAGCATCAGCAGGTTGACAAAGATGCTGAAGACAAAGGCGCAGATCAAAAGCCCTGCGCCGCGGCGTCGCGCCGCCTTCAACTCAGGAAACCCCGGTTGAGTTGGCGGTGTCGCAGCCTTGGACTCTGACTGGCCGGCAGTCTTCGGGTGTGCATTCCGCATTGGTGAACCTGTCCCTCAGCGTGTTCCGTTGGTTCCCGCCGGCATAGGACAAAAACGCAAACAAGAGCTAAAGCAACAGGCAGACGAAGGCTTATATGGCCACCATCTTCGGCTGGACGCTGGCGGGATAATTCAGTTCCTTCGCTCGACGCAAACCTAGTGCGCGGATTTCAGCCGAGAGTCGATCTGAAGCCGGGCTCTGACACCGCAGAAGACGAATCAGTCATTCACAAGGTTGCGCCCGTGCCGCTGCTCCGATGAAAACGTCGTCACGACTCCTCCCTGCAACACGAGCCCACTCTACCGAGGCGGCGTTCTTGTCGCGGATCGCCATGACCAGAAGTCTTGCCTGTAAGCGAGATGGAGCGCAGCAGCGATGTCAGCGCCCGCCGCGACGCTCCATGCAGGAGACACCGCATGCCGACCGGACGGCGCCTCGAGACGCATTTGCGGAGTTCAGAGGCGCGCTGACCTCAGAGAGGACGCAATGCGGGTAATCCGCAAGCGGTCTCGTTTCGCTTCTGCTGAGGACGATGATCTCAATCGTTTCGGCTCTGCCACGTGGCAGGAGGACGTAGGCCGGATCTCTCAGATCGCCTGTAAACGCCGCCGAGAGTGGTTTGACGTCGCTGCACGCACATGACCGTGATCGCCGGCTTGGCCGGCCGGTTGACTCGCGCCTTGAAGAGTGGCCTCAATTCGATTACACAGAGGCCGCAATGACGGTGCGATGGAGAACCCGATGAGTCGTTCATACGAGAATGGCACGCAGGATGCAGACGCAACGCAGGCGTGGATCCGGCGCGTGCGTGAGGCGGGTGCGGCGTTGGTCCGGCGCGGGAATCCGGTCGGCAAGTACTTCGCACTGATCGACGCCTCTTCAGTGGCTACCCAGCGCGACACCAAGGATCAGTTGCCTCGGCGCTTGAAGGCCTCGGCGGTTACGCCCCAAATCGTCACCGTCCAATCTCGCGGTGGAGAGAAAGGCGGAGCATACCTGATCATCCCGCTGGAGACAGCGGCGGAGACCCTTGAGGCGCGCGCGCGCGAAGAGCAGTTCGTGCCGATTACCGCCTCGCTCCGCGAGATCGGCGGCGACTGCGAGATTCCGTCGGTCACGCCTCGGAGTAGCGGACGACGATTGCGCTCTGTCTGCCCGGAGATCCCGGAAGCGGCATCCGGAAACTGAGGTCCGGATGGCCTTCATTCTTTCGACTGGGGCGGTCTTACATCTGCTCTCTGCCCAGGGAGACGACCCGATCGTACGCTGGATTGAGGAGGATCGTGTCCGCCCATTCATCGCCGCCTCAACGATGGCGACGGTCCGTCACATCATCCGCACCACTGATCGTGTCTCGCACGAGCAGCGAACCGTGCTTGAGCGCCGCTATCAGCGACTGGTGCGCGACCTAGATGCCGACCGCAGGGAGCAGGTTACCTCTGCCGTGTTCGACCTGAAGTCGGCCGAGATCTTGTCAGATATTCTACCGCTCGACGCCGGAAGGGAAGTGTTGAGTGATATGGACCTGATGCCCGCGGCCGTCGCCATGCAGCACAATCTCGAACTGGTGGTCACGGAGGAAATCGATGCCTGGCGGGCACTCTCTGCGGCCATCGCGGAAGAGCTGGGGCGGCTGACGCTGAAGACATTTCCTGCGACTCAGGCCTGAGGAATGCGCAGCGCCGGCCTCCTCGCCCTAACCGGCGGCGGGATCATGGCCCGTTTCACGACACGCGTCCTTGAAGATCTCTAGGTGGCGCGCGATGCTGCCACGGGATTTGCAGGCTCACACGCTCCGGTCGCAGAGGGTTTCGACTTAATGGCAGGCACCTCTGCCGGTGCGCTCTGCGTGGCAGGCCTCGTCACGGGGCGCAGTCCTGCCGAGCTAAGCCGGCTTTTCGACGAACACGGGCCGCGGATTTTTCCGTCGGGCGGACCCCGCCGCTTCCTGCGCTGGATTTTCACCACCAAATACAGCGTAGGCCCACTTCACGATGCGGTTGACGCGACCCTCGACGGGCGGAATCCGCGACTTGGCGAGCTGGCGAACCACGTGGCTTTTCCGGCGCTTGACGAAAGCGCAGGTCGACCCGTCGTCTTCACCACCGCCAATCCGGCTCATCTCGAGATTTCGTTGCGTGACGCAGTCCTGGCCAGTGCGGCCGCCCCGACCTACTTTCCCGCGCATCGCATCGAGGCGCTCGGCCGGCGCTATGTTGACGGTGGCCTCTTCGCCAACGCGCCTGATCTCGCGGCGCTCACCATCGCACGCGGCCTCTGGCCGCATCTGGACATCGCCGACATCCACCTCCTCAGTATCGGAACCACGAGTATCTCGTCCGAGAGCCCCTATGGCGCAAACCACCCCGGCGCGAAGGGCCTCTTTTCCTGGGCTGCTCGGCCACCGGCGCGGCTCCTGAAACTTGCGATGCGCGGCCAGGTTGATCACGCGATGGCGCTTCTCCCCGAACTGCAGCTTGCCGACTTCATCCGACTCGATGCCGTCCTCGATGCGTCAGCGGACTTGACGCTCGAACTTGACAATGCCTCCCCTGCCGCGATTCGAGCGCTCACAGCTGCCGGCGCCGTGGCCGTCGCGGGACTGCCCGCGACACAACGGGCTCGTCTCACCATGATGCTCGGCCGCAGGCGCGCGAGTAGCAGCGGCCAGGCGACAGCGCCTGCTTAGCCGTCCGCGAGCGAAGCCGTGCCTCCCGACAAGCGTAGAGCAAGGAACGTCCGTGCGGGCCTCCTTCAAGGAGATTGAACTCGACGATCCTGTGCTCGGACACGCGATGTAGGAAGAATCGCGAAATGAGAGTATCACGCATCGTGGCAGATCGTCCCGCATGGCGACTTCCGCGCGAATTTGTCAGTGCCAGAATTGGGTCGTTCCATCGTGCCAGAAACCATGATAAGTCATTGTTTTAATTGGTCATAGCGAGGGTTCGAGTCCCTCCGGGCCTACCACATCCCGCAAGATCAAGGACTTGCTGCCGATCTTCCTGCCAACCCCGCGACGGAGCGCGGTTGAGTCTCTCGACCAAAGCGCCGATAAGGCGGCATCCGGATTCCATGCGTGGAAAGTGGCAGGGCCAGAACGGGCTGCACCCATGAGCCATTTGCCTGACCACCTCGACCCCAGCGCGACACCACCAGACGCGGCGCGCCCAGATCTGTTCACGCTCCAGCGCGCAGCGGGCCGCGCATGACCACCTGGCTGCACGAGGAACGGCTGGAGGCGGCGCTTGCCGAGGTGCTGGACGCCGGCGCGCGGACGATCCTCGATCTCGGCTGCGGCGATGGCGATCTGTTCTTGCGCCTTGCCGCCGAACCGGCGGTGGCGCGGCTGGTGGGGATCGACATCTGCGCGGCGTCGCTCGAACGGTTGCGCGGCCGGCTTGCCCGGCAGCCCGCGGCCGCCGGGACGATCGAATTGCGCCGTACCTCCATGACCGAAGGCGACCCCGGACTCACCGGCTTCGACTGCGCGGTCCTGATCGAGACGATCGAGCATATCGACCCCGCGCACCTGTCGCGGCTGGAGCGCGCGGTCTTCGGCCAGATGCGGCCGGGCATGGTGGTCATCACCACGCCGAACGCCGAATTCAACCCGCTGCTGGGCGTGCCGTCGCATCGCTTCCGCCACCCCGAGCATCGCTTCGAATGGCCGCGCGCCCGCTTCCGCGCCTGGTGCCGGCGCGTCGCCACCGGCTGGGGCTACGGCGTGCGGTTTCGCGACATCGCCGGCTGCCACCCCGATCTGGGCGGCGCCACGCAGATGGGCGTCTTCCATAACCGATCGAACAGCTAAGCCCCGGGCACCCCTTGACCACGCGGCCCCCGAACCGTCACGGCGGCCGCTCAGCGGTCGCGGGCCCAGCTTTCGCGTGCCATTTCGGTGATCGCGTCGATCTCCGCGTCGGGCACAGGCGGCCCGTCGGCCCCCTGCAGCCCGTCATCGTGGAAGATGTAGAGCCGCGACGCGAACTGCCCGAAGGGAAGCGAGCCTTCGCCGAACCGCTCGCCATGGCCGTGCGTCGACACCACGATGCCCTTTCCCCAGTCCTGACCGCTGTCGTTGTTGGGGTTGAAGAAATAGACCCGCATCGTCCCGGTCTGGTCGAGCGCCACCCGGACGATCGAGATCGCGTGCCAGCCGATGAAGCCGGCGTTGCTGTCGGTCACGGCGATGCCCGCGGGCTGCGGATGGATGACCGGCTGGTTACCGTTGTAGAGTGGGTGATAGCTTGCGTGGAAGTCGCGCAGGAAGCGCGCGTGTTCGGCCAGCTTGCCGGTCGCCACGTCGACGGCGATGTGAAAGTTGCGCCCGACCCACCAGCCGTGCAGCTCGGGGTTGATCCACTTGTGCGGGTCCTCTCCGCGCTCGGCGGTGCGGCGTCCCATCTCAGCATAGATCCGGTCCAGATGCGGCAACAGGATCGTCGAGACGGGGTCCGCGTCCAGCGGCGTGTGTGAGGCAAGGCCAAGCGGCAGCACCGCGGAATCCAGCGGCTGCCCCTCGAAATGCATGACGATGCGGTCGTTGCAGGTGGCGTTCGCGACCAGCCAGAACAGGTAGTCCGGATCGTTCAGCGCCCACATCGACAGCGCCCGCGCCGACTGGCAGGTCGGGTTGTTGCCCTGCCCGATGCCCAGCGGCTGGCCCAGCAGCATCAGCATCCCGGCCAGCAGATGGGTCTTCGCGGGCAGCGCCGTGCCATAGGCGGTCTGCAGCGTCCGTTCGCAGGCCGGTGACAGCGGCGACTGGATCAACCGCCAGAGCGACGGCGCGATCGGCGGCGAATAGAGGATGCCGCGCTCCAGCATCATCGACAGGCCCAACACCGCCTGCGTGGTTCCCGGCCGGATGACATCGGTGATCAGCCGGTGGATCAGGGGCTCGTAGCAGCGCAGCGCGTCGACGCCCGTGCTGCTCAGGCCCAGCACCTCGGGCAGAAGATGCGTCTGCCGGTTCTCCATGATCCAGCCCAGCAGCGCCGCGTGATAATCCGACACCAGGCCGGTATCCAGCATCGCCCGCGCCATGCCCGACGCCTCGGTGTGCAGCACGCGGGCGTCGGCCGCCGCCAGCCTCTCGCGGTAGGCGTCCAGACCGGGGTCCTCGCGGCAGAGATGCGTCGGCCCGAACAGCGCCGAGATCAGCCTGTCCGCGCCCAGACGCGCCTCGCCCAGGTTTTCGCCGCGCTGGGATATCGCCAGCGCGATCTGCAGGATCATCGCCTTGACGTGATCCACCTGCAGCGGCCTCTGCGCCAGGATGCGCCAGATCTCGTCTACCAGCCGGCCGAGTATTCCCGCGGCCCCGATCCGGTCCAGCAGAAACGCCAGCAGCCGGTCGACCGCCGCTGACAGCGGGCCGGCCTGCGCGCGCGTCGCCTCGGAGGTGACGCCGAACAGCCGGTCGAGGTTCAGCGCCAGCACCTGCGTCAGGAAATGGCGCGCGTTCTCGGCGGGAAAGCTGGGGATCGCGTGCTCGTCCTGCGCCGCCGACAGCAGCCGCAGCAGGCTCAGGCATTCCAGGACGATCGTCGGTGGCTCCGCGTGCGACAGGGTGTTGCCGACCAGCCGGGGCAGCAGCGCCGCGGGGTTTTCCCAGTCGGTGCCGGTAAAGACGCCCGCCCGCTCCATCGCCGCGGCGCGTTCCTGCAGCATCTGCAACCCGTCAGGGTGAACCAGCACGCGGCGCGCGCAATCCAGCACCCGCCCCTGGTAGGACACCTTGGCAAACCGCGAGGCCGACGAAAGCTGATCCACCAACCGGTCCAGCTTCGCCGCCAGCGGGTCAAGCTGCGTCGTCTGCGCGTTCATCGACATTGCGAAGTCGTCCTTCAAAGGGGGGAGCGGCAAAACGCACCACTCGCCCGACTGTCGCCTCAAGGCGCCTTATTGCGGACCAACCTGTGCCCTGCAACCGTCGGATGCAACCCCGACGGGGCGTCCCACGCCGCCGATAGACGCACCCGTCGACCCGGGATCGCGCGCCCCCAGATATGGTATGCATCATCGCGCCGACCCCAAAACGGCCCCCAAAACGTGCAAAAGTCAGGGGCACCAAAATCGTCGATTCTTTTCATCTGACGCGAAAAGATGTCCGAATTTCTCACATCACTGGCGAAACATGCAATAAACAGACCACTTTCGTGCCGCGAGGGCGACGTTGCGCACGCGTGCGCACATCGCCCCCGGCCAGGCGTTCCGCCAAGGGCCGGATCACACGTAGAAGTCCAGCTCTTCCTGCGCCTTCAGCAGATCGCGCAACTGGTGCGGATCGTCGCCGAAGAAATAGACCAGCCCCCAGTGCGTGCCAAAGGCCGACCGTTTCGTCACCTTCTGCTCCATCGGCGGGGCCAGTTCGTGGAACTCGAAATAGGGGTGATCTTCCGTCTCGGGCGGGATCCGCAGCTCGCTGACCACGCGGCGGCGCGGATAGACGCCGAAACAGCCGGCATGCCCGGTCGCGCCCTTCACCGGCTCGGGGAAGAAGGCGTCGAGTTCCGCCTGCGTGGTCTTCGGATCGAAGGCCAGTACCAGCGCCTGATAGGCGTTGAACCCATAGGCGCGCTCCATCAATTCGAACGCGTTGAACCCCGGCGGACGATAGGCAACCTCGCCGAAATACATCGTCCCGTCGCTGGTGACGAAGTATTCCGGGTGGATGAAGCCGAAGTCGATGTCGAAGACCTCGATCAGTTTCTCGATCTGCTCGGTGATCCGCCCGCGCCATTTTTCCAGCTCCGGCGTGGCCGGCACGAACACCGAATAGCCCAGCGTCACGTATTCCGAGATGTTCAGGAACTGGATCTTGCGATCCTTGATCCAGGCCTCGACCGCAAACTCCCAGCCGTCCAGATGCGACTCCAGCAGTGCCGGAAATTCGGAATCGGGGATCGCGTCCACGTCGTCCGGCGTGCGGATAACCCGGTGGCCCAGGCACCCGGCCTTGTCGAAGGCCTTCATGTGGATCGGGTCGTTCGGGTCGCCCTCCAGCTTCAGCAGGGTCTGGTTCACCCGCTTGAGGAACCGGATCACGTCGGTGCGGTCCATCGCCTCTTCGAAGATGCCGACGCGGATGCCGCCAAGCTGCGCCCGGCGCTTCATCAGCGACTTGTCGCGGAAGAGCATGGACTGACCCAGCAACCGGGGATTGTCCAACAGGACCGAGTTCACCGCCCCGGCCCATTCGACCGTTTCCTCGAACAGCGGGATCGCCACGTCGACGCCAAGATCCTTCAGGGTAAGCGCAAGCTCGTGCGACCGGTCGTTCAGCCGTTCGAAATCCCACGACACATAGGGGATGTCGTTGGCCTTCGCGTATTCCTCGGCCCAGGGCGGCGCCACGATCACGTAGCGGCGGTCGAACCTCTCCAACGCGTCGATGCAGCGCAGGCTCCAGCCCAACACCGCGATATAGCCCTTCGTCGTGTCTTTCTTGGTCATCCGGCCTCCAGTTCTGCGGAAAGCGCATCGCACCGCAGGAAATTACTTAGCTATGCAAACTATCATGACAACCGGGAATTCACAACACGTGCCAAAATCGCAGAATTCATAGGTAGCGTAGGTGAAGGGCGCAGCCGCAAATGCTTCTGTAATCTAATCAAATTCTGTGGCAGCGGCTCACGCGGCCCGGCATGGCATCGACGCGAGGGGTGTCACAACCCGATCCGCGCACCGGGCGCCACGCCCTATCCGAAACCTTGACAATAGATGGCCGCACCGCCCGCAACTGCCATACGCTTGCCATACGCTTGCCATACGCCTGCCAGCCACCATACTACACGACTCTCGGATTTTTTCGCAGTTTGGAGGCCAAGTTTCGCCAGGGC
>NZ_JADDJF010000006.1 GCF_017811755.1 Pararhodobacter sp. SW119
CTCCGCTATCCATATGCATCCCTCCGACCTGCGTGTTCGCTAAATGTTCACACAAGGTTAGACAACGTTCAACACGCAAGGCAGACACCGCCAGAAACAATGCGTTGGCGCGACAAAGCCCTTCTTTCCTTTCTGATATGGATCTTCGTCTACCCGGGGGTGCTGCTCGTGACCTCGGCGTTCGATTGGCTCGGCATCAATGTTGCGCTGTGGGCCGAGATCGGGATTTCGACGGCGCTGACGGTGCCATTCATCACCGTCTTCGCCGCGCCGCTGGTCGAGCGGACCGTCGCCGCCTCGCGCGGCGAGACGGCCGCCGAACTCAAGATCGCGCAGGCGCGTGAAGCACCGGGGCCGGATCCGGAAGAGATCACGCCTGTGGTGCGTCCGAAAGCCTGAGACGGAATTCAGCCCTCCGCCGCCCCGGCGTTGATCAGCGTCAGGTGCGCCGCGCCGTACCTGCGGCGGTCGAGCAGGGTGAACCCTTCGGGCGGCAGTTGCGGCGTGGCCTCCTCCCAGACGATCAACGCACCGGGGGCCAGCCAGCCGCCCGCCCGTGCCGACGCCAGCGCCGCGGCGCCCAGGCCCTGCCCGTACGGCGGGTCCAGGAACACGAGGTCGAACCCCGGCCCGCGGTTTTCCCCCAGATCGGTCGCGTCGCGCCGATAGAGCCGCGTCGCGCCCATCGCGCGCATCTTCTCGACATTCGCGCGGATCAGCGCCCGCGCCGGGGCGCCGGTCTCGACGAAGGACACCTGCGCGGCCCCGCGCGACAGCGCCTCCAGCCCCAGCGCGCCGGTCCCGGCGAAGAGGTCCAGCACCCGCGCCCCGCGCACCCGGTCGCCCTGACGGCCCTGGGTCAACAGGTTGAACAGCGCCTCACGCAGCCGGTCCGAGGACGGGCGCAGATGCGCGCCCGCATCGCCCGCCCCGACATCGGCCAGTTTCAGCCCGCGATGGGTGCCGCCGATGATCCGCATCTCAGCGCAGAAGCGTCTTCAGGTCGACGCCCGGATCGGCCACCGCCGCCGGGTCGGGGGTGCGCCCGGCCTCCAGCAGGCGCTTGCCCAGCATGTAGGCGCGCGGGTCGTCGATGGCGTCCACGGCCAGGAACCTGTCGCCGACGAAATACCAGTGGCTGCGCCCCCCGTCGGTCGCCCGCACGATCACCCGGTCATAGCCGGTGTTCAGACCGGCGATCTGCAGCTTGGTGTCGTACTGGTCGGACCAGAACCACGGCACCGGCGCGTAGGGCGCGTCCGCGCCCAGCATGTTCGCCGCCACCGCCTCGGCCTGGTCGATGGCGTTCTGCACGCTTTCCAGACGTATCCGCGCGCCGCGAAACGCGAACGAGGCGCAGTCGCCCGCCGCCCAGATCCCCGGAGCCGAGGTTTGCCCCAGCGCATCGACCGCGATGCCGTTGTCGATCCGCAGCCCCGCCGTCTGCGCCAGCCCGACGGCGGGGGCGATGCCGATGCCGGTGATGACGAAATCGACCGCCAGCCGCTGCCCATCGGCCAGGTCGGCCCCGTCGACGCGCCCCGTGCCGGTCAGCCGCGCCAGTCCCACGCCCTCCAGCAGACGCACGCCGTGACGCAGATGCAGGTCGCGCATTGCGTTCGATGTCTCGGGCGCGGCGACGCGCTGCAGGATGCGCGGCGCCGCCTCGATCAGCGTCACCTCCAGCCCGCGCAGGCGCGCGACTGCCGCCGCCTCCAGCCCGATGTAGCCGCCGCCGACGATCAGCACGTGCCGCCCGTGGACGAATTCCCTGGCCATCCGGTCGATATCGGCCAGCCGCCGCACCGGATAGACACCGTCCAGCCCGCCCCCCATCGCCGCCGGAAGCTGCCGCGGCTCGGCCCCCGTGGTCAGCGCCAGCTGGTCGTAGGGCAGCGCCTGGTCGCCCAGCCAGACCTGTTTCGTGGCCGGGTCGATGCGCGTCACCGGCTGGCCGAGGCGCAGGTCGATCCCGTGCTCGGCGTAGAAACTCTCGGGGCGCAGAAAGAGCCGCTCCAGCGCCAGCTCGCCCAGCAGGTATTTCTTTGACAGGGGCGGGCGCTGGTAGGGCGGCGCCGGCTCGTCGCCGATCAGCGTCAGCGGCCCGTCGAACCCCAGCGTGCGCAGTTTCGCCACCAGCGACGCGCCCGCCTGGCCCGCCCCGATTACCACGATTCCAGCCATCCGCCGCGCATCCCTCTGGTCGTTCTGCCGCGGCGACCCTATATCGCGGTCAGAGTCGAACGCAACGCACGAGGGAGAAGACATGACGCTTTCAAAAGGCGACCGCCTGCCCGACGCCACGCTGGTCCGCATGGGGGACGATGGCCCCGAACAGGTCCAGCTTTCCGAGGTTCTGAAGGGCCGCAAGGTGGTCCTGTTCGCCCTGCCCGGCGCGTTCACCGGGCCGTGCAGCAACGCGCATCTGCCCAGCTTCATCCGCACCGCCGAGGATTTCCGCGCCAAGGGCGTGGACGAGATCGTCTGCCTGTCGGTCAACGACCCCTTCACGCAGAAGGCCTGGGCCAAGGACACTGGCGCCGACAAGGCGGGGATCAGCTTTCTGGGCGATGCCGACGGGTCCTTCACCAAGGGTCTGGGCATGGATTTCACCGCCCCGCATCTGGGCCTGGTCGGCCGGTCGAACCGTTATGCGCTGCTGCTCGATGACGGCGTAATCCAGGAAGCCAATGTCGACAAGCCCGGCGTCTTCGAGATCTCGTCCGGCGAGGCGCTGCTCGAAAAGATCTGAGCCGGCCGTCGCGGGCGGCTGACCCGGAGTCGGTCCGCCCGCACCCGCCCGCTCTGGCGTGATCGCGCATCAACGAAGGATCCCCCGATGCTGAAACCCACCCTCTCGGTCGGGGCGACCCTGCCGGACGCGACGCTGTTGACCTTCGGACCGGAGGGGCCGCAAGAGATCCAACTGCGCGACAGGCTGCAGGGCCGGCGCGTCGTCCTTTTTGCGGTTCCCGGCGCCTTCACGCCGACCTGCGATTCGGCGCATCTGCCCAGCTTCATCCGCACCGCCGACGCCCTGCGCGCGAAGGGCGTGGACGAGATCATCTGCCTATCGGTCAACGACGTGCATGTGATGCGATATTGGGGCGAGGTCTCGGGCGCCACTGCCGCCGGCATCACCATGGCCGCCGATCCCGCGGCCGAGTTCACCCGCGCCGTCGGTATGGATTTCTCCGCCCCCGCCGCGGGGATGTACGACCGCTCCAGACGCTACGCGATGCTGGTCGAGGATGGCGTGGTCCGCATCCTGCACATCGAGGAAAAGCGCGGCGTCTGCGAGATATCGGGCGGCGAGACCTTGCTCGACGCGCTCTGAGCCCGCGCGGCGACGGTCAGGTCGTGTCGGCAAAGCCGGACGGAGACCCCGCCGCGCGCGGGATAACGGTCATCGACCCGTCGGTTTCCAGCACGACCGAATGGACCTCGCTCAGATCCGACTTGCCGCTTGCGCGCAGCGCCGCGTCGACTTCCTCCCGCGTGACGCGCTGATGGCGAAGCGCCGCCTCCAGGTAGCGGCCGTCGTGGACCAGCAGCGTCGGCTCGGCCTTGATCATGTGCTGGAACCACGGCCACCGCACCGACAGCCAGGTGATCGCGTATTGCAGGCAGATCAGCAGCGCGAACGCGACGACGCCTTCCGCCAGCGGCACGCTGTCGGTCAGCAGCACCGTGGCCAGGGTCGACCCCAGCGCGACGGTCACGATCAGGTCGAAGGCGTTCATCTTGCTCAGCGTACGCTTACCGGAGCTGCGCAGCATGACGATCAGCACGGCATAGGCCGCGACGCCGACCACGACCACGCGGGCCAGTCCGAACCAGCTGTCGAAAAAGATCGGCTCGGTCATCGGCAATCCCCCTCAGCGTACGACGGACGGCAGCCAGGTCACCAGCGGCGGGAACAGGATCAGCAGGCAGATCACCGCCAGGATCGGGATCAGGAACGGCAGCACCGCGACCACCACCTGCTCGAACCGCATCCCGGTGATTTCCACCAGCACGAACAGCACATTGCCGAAGGGTGGCGTGATGACCCCGACCGACAGCGTGACGACCATCAGCACGCCGAAGAAGAGCGGATCAATCCCCAGCATCTGCACCGTCAGCATGAAGATCGGGGTGAAGATCAGCACCGCCTCGACCACCGACATGAAACAGCCGATGACCAGGAAGAACAGCGCCATCGCAAACAGCACGCCCGTCGGCGAGAGGTCCGCCCCGGCAAGCAGCATCGCCAGTTCCTGCGGGATGCGCAGCCGCACCAGCAGCCAGCCGTAGAAGGTGGCGATGGCGATGATGAACATGATGATCGCGGTAAACCGCACGGTCCGCGCGAAGACGTCCAGCAGGTCGCCCCAGCCGACATCGCGGTAGATCACCAGCCCCAACACCAGCGCATAGAGGCAGGCCATCGCCCCGGCCTCGGTCGGGGTGAAAAGGCCCGTCCAGATGCCGCCGACGATGATCAGCGGTGTCAGCAGAGGCGGCAGCGCGCGCCAGAAAAGCCGCGCCAGTTCCCGCAGCCCGGGCCGCGGCGTGCGCGGCATGTCGATCCAGAAGGACGCAATGAAGCAGGTCACCATCAGCGCCGCGCCGAGGATCACCCCGGGCAGGATGCCGGCGACGAACAGCGCCGCAATCGACACGCCCGACAGCCAGCCATAGATGACCAACGCGATCGACGGCGGAATGATCGGCGAGATGATCGAGGCCGCGCCGGTGATTCCCGCGGCAAAGCGCATCGGATAGCCACGCTCGCGCATCGCCTTGATCTCCAACTGGCCGATGCCCGCGACATCGGCCACCGCCGTCGCCGACATGCCGGCGAATATCATGCTGGCGACCACGTTCACATGGCCCAGCCCGCCGCGGATGAAGCCCACGAGCGCGCTGGCGAAATCGAAGATCCGCCCGGTGACGGAGCCCGCGTTCATCATCGACGCGGCGAATATGAAGAACGGGATCGCCAGGATCGGAAAGTTGTTCAAGCCTCGCGCCATCTGCAGCGCGAACAGCTCTGCCGGGATCGCCTGCAGCCCGCCCTGCATGACCAGGACCGCGAGGCAGGTCAGCCCGATCGACACCGCGACCGGCACGCCCAGCGCGAACAGAAGGACCATCAGTCCGAGGAAGATGACGAGGTATTCCATCCGTCCTCCAGCATGGCCGGGCCGCGCATCAGCAGTCGGACAATGTGCAGCACGCTGAACATCGCCATCGCGCCGACGCCGACGACCAGCGCCAGGTACAGCCAGCTCAGGCTGATCCCGAGCGCGGTGGTGTGGTTGTTGGCGCTGACCTGCATCATCGACGCCGCACCCCAGACAATGACCGCAAAGAGCAGCAGCGCCGCCAGTTCGACGCCGATCGCCAGCACCCAGCGCGGACGCGGCGGCAGGCGCCGGGGCAGCACGTCGATGACGATATGCCCGCGCCGCGCCCAGACCGCCGCCGCGCCGAGCAGTGCCATCCACATCAGAAGGCCCGATCCCACCTCCTCGGACCAGGCGACCGAGATGCGCAGCACTTGGCGCGCCAGCACCGACCAGGCGATCACGCCGATCAGCGCCGCCATCATCGCCATGGCGGCCAGTTCCATCGCGCGCGCCAGCGCCGTTTCGATCCGGTCGATCATCGGCATATCCCGAAAGGCCGGGGCGCGCATGCGCGCCCCGGCAAGGGCCTCAGTTCGAGGTGGCCGCGATCGCCGCCTCGATATCCTCGGCCACGCCCTCGGCCATCTCGGCCATGGCGCGGTCGACGGCCGGGGCCGCGGCCTCGCGGAACGGGGCCTGATCGACATCGATAAAGGTCATGCCGTTCTCGATCAGCGCGTTGCGATAGTAATCCTCTGCCTCCAGCTCGACCTCGATGCCGTGCTGGCGCGCCTCTTCGACGGCCTCGCGGATCATCGTCTGCTGGTCCTCGCTCAGCCCGTCCCACCAGCCGGCCGAGGCGATCCAGTGCCACGGGAACGACAAATGCCCGGTGGTGATGATGTAGTCCTGCACCTCCCACATCTGGCGTGTGTAGGGGCCGGCCAGGCTGTTCTCATGCGCCTCGACCTGGCCGGTGCGCATCGCGAGGTAAATGTCCGGCGCCGGGATCACCACCGCCTGCACGCCCAGCGTCTCCCACACATCGACCCAGAGCGGGATCTGCGGCAGCCGCATGCGCAGCCCCTGCAGGTCCTCCGGCGTGTTGATCTCGCGCGACGAGGTCATGTGCCGGAAGCCGCGCATCTGCGGCCCGAAATAGACGACGCTGCCGCGCTCGCGCGCCTGGTCCTGCATCGCCTGCCCCGAGTCGGTCTGCATCAGGTAATGCTCAGCCGCCTCGAAGGTCGGGAACACGAACGGCACGGAAACCGCGTCGTATTCGGGGGCGTATTCCGACATGAACAGCCCGCCGGTCAGCGCCATCTGCGTCTGGCCCAGGTTCAGCAGTTGCAGCACGTCGGTTTCCGACCCCAACTGCCCGCCGAGGATGACATTGACCTCCATCTCGCCGCCCGACCGTTCGGCGACGATCTCGGCAAAGCGCTGCAGCGCCGCTTCTTCCGAGCCGCCGGGGCTCATGGTGTTGTGAATCTCGATCGTCTGCGCCGTGGCGTCGCCCAGCGTCATCGCGGCGGCAAGCAGGGTCCCGGCAATTCCGGGTGCGTATCTTGCAAGCATGTGTTCCTCCCGTCGTCTCCCTCGCGGGTGCCGGTTGCCGGCCCTCGCGCGGCTGCATCTTGGTCGGCGGCGGCGCCCGGCGCAACCCGTAATGGCGCGCCGCCTTGCCGCCACGCGCCCCGCGGTCTAGCCTGCCGCCGACCCGGAACCGGAGAGAGCCGCCATGACCCCGCCCCCGACCCCCGCCAGCCGTCTGCGCGCGGCGCTGGCGCAGGAGGGCCTGCTTCTGCTGCCCTGCCCCTATGACGGGCTGTCGGCGCGGCTGGTCGCCCGCGCGGGGTTCCGCGCGGCCTTCATGGGCGGCTACGCCGTCGCCGCCGGACGCTTCGGCTGGCCCGACATCGGCCTCGTCACGCCGACCGAGATGCTGGAGACCGCGCGCGCCATCATCCGCGCCTCGGACCTGCCGGTCCTCTGCGACGGCGACACCGGCTACGGGGGCGACGCCAACATCCGCCGCACCGTCCTCGACCTCGCGCAGGCCGGCGCGGCGGCGGTGATGATCGAGGATCAGACCTGGCCCAAGCGCTGCGGCCATATCGCCGGCAAGTCCGTCGTCCCCCGCGACGAGGCCGTGGCCCGCATCCGCGCCGCCGTCCGCGCCCGGCAGGAAACCGGCGATGCCATCCTGATCCTGGCGCGCACCGACGCCCGCGCGATCCACGGAATGGACGAGGCGCTGTCGCGCATCCGCGCCTTCGCCGAGGCCGGCGCCGACATGCTGTTCCTCGAAGCGCCCGAGACCGAGGCCGAGATGCGCGCCTTCACCGCCGCCACGCCGCTGCCGTGCCTGGCGAACATGCTGGAGGGCGGGCTGACCCCGCGCCTGTCGCCCGAGCGTCTGCAGGAACTGGGCTTCGCGATGGCCGCCTACCCGCTCGACCTGCTGGGCGCGGCTGCGCAGGCGATGGAGGACACCCTCGCCGCGCTCGGCACGCCCGACGGCCCGGCGCGCAAGTCGCACGCCGCGCTGCTGGACATCACCGGCTTCCGAACCGATCCGGCCTGAAGGATTATCCCCGAACAGGCAAGTCCGGACCGGGCTCTCGCCAAGGCCCCAAGCCGACACCCGCGCGATGGCGGGAGGCACGAGGTCGCCGGTAACCCCACCGCGCGTTTCTGCCGACTCGCCCGGCGCACCGGCCGGAAGGCGCCGGAAGACCCTCGAAGGGGCAAGATGGCCGCAAACTGCCATACGCTTGCCATACGTTTGCCATACGCTTGCCATACACTTTCTGGCAGCCGGAATCCCAATAAAACAAGGCCCAGGCCCGCATTTTCCCGGTATGCGGCCAGCCCGGCCGCGCGCCGCGTCAAGCTTTCGTCAACCGATGCCCGACCGCCTCAGCCCGCCAGCGCGTCGAACTTGCCGGCGAGCTTCAGGTCCAGTTCAGTCAGTCCGCCGGCATCATGGGTGGTCAGCGTCACCTCCACCCGGTTGTAGACATTGCTCCATTCCGGGTGGTGGTTCAGCTTCTCGGCCCAGAGCGCGGCGCGCGCCATGAAGCCGAACGCCTCGACGAAATCCTTGAACTTGAAAGTCTTTCCTATCGCGTCACGGTCGCCGTCATGCGACCAGCCGCGCCCGCCCAGGTCCGACAGTGCCTCGGTCCGCGCCGTCCCCGCCAGTTTCTCGACAGCCATGCTATCCTCCATCCGTTCAGAATCTTGCGCCTCGCGCCGGCGCCTCGCCGCGCCGGAACGGCGCGAAGCTCTCCAGAAGGCGCATCTCGCTGCGCAACGCCGCGCCTTCCTCGCGCAGGTAATCGGCCACCGCCTGCCCGAACCTTTCGTCCGCGAACCAGTGCAGTGAGTGGACCTTTTCCGGCAGATACCCCCGCGCGAGCTTGTGTTCGCCCTGCGCCCCGGCCTCGACCCGGTTCAACCCATGGGCCAGCGCCCAGTCGATCGCCTGATAATAGCACAATTCGAAATGCAGGCAGGGGTGGTCTTCCAGGCAGCCCCAGTAGCGCCCGTAAAGCGTTGTCGCACCGATGAAATTCAGCGCACCCGCCACCGCCCTTCCGTCCCGCTCGGCCAGCACCAGCAGCACGTCGTCGCGCATCGTCTCGTGCGCCGCCTCGAAGAATTCCCGCGTCAGGTACGGCCGCCCCCACTTGCGCGACCCGGTGTCCTGGTAGAACGCCCAGAACGCGTCCCAGTGCGCGGGCCGGATCCCGTCGCCCGTCAGCGCGCGGATCGTGCCCCCGAACCCCTGCGCGACCGCCCGTTCCTTGCGGATCGTCTTGCGCTTCCGGGACGAGAGGGAGGCCAGGAAACCCTCGAAATCTCCGAAACTCGCGTCCTGCCAATGATACTGCTGCGTGACCCGGTGCAGAAATCCCGCGGCCACGCCCGCCTGCGCCTCGGCCTCGGTGCAGAAGGTGACATGCGCCGATGACAGCCCGTTCTGCGCCGCCGCGTCGCGCAGCGCCTGCATCAAGGGGCCGCGCGCCACTTCTGCCCCCAGAAAGCGCCGCCCGGTCGCCGGGGTGAAGGGCACCGCCGACTGCAGCTTCGGATAATAGCGCCCCCCCGCCCGCGTCCAGGCATCGGCAAAGGCGTGGTCGAAGATGTATTCGCCCTGGCTGTGCGACTTGACGTAAAGGGGCGCGGCGCCGACCAGCTGCCCCTCGGCATCCCGCGCCAGCAGGTGCTGCGGCTGCCATCCGGTCCCCCGCCCGACCGAGCCCGAGCTTTCCAGCGCGCGCAGGAAGCGATGGGTGGTGAAGGGATCGACCGGTCGATCCCCGGCCGTCGGCACAAGCGCATCCCATTCCGCCGCCGGAATGGCCCCCAGACTGTCGATCACGCTGACTTGCACGCTCACCCCTTCGGTATGACGGTGAAGCTGTGTGCCGCACGCCGCGTGTCAAGCCCGCGCCGCGCGGCGGTCGATCATTCCCCGTCGTCTGCTGTGCCGGTCGCGGGCAGGGGCGGCAGGTACCCCTCGAAGGTGATGTTGTCGGCGACGCGACGTGCCACCGCCTCCTCCTCGGGCGAACGGATCGTCCAGCTCAGCACCGGCACGCCGCGCGCCTTCAGTTCCGCCACGCGCGGCCGCGCCAGATCGTGCCAGTCGTGCGAGATGAAGCTGGCGCCCACGTCGTCGAAAGACACGATCCGGGCCAGCGCCTTGCGTCCCGCCTCGATCGCCGGGTCCGCGTCGGCCGAGGGGGC
Source organism: Pararhodobacter sp. SW119 (assembly GCF_017811755.1). Taxonomy (GTDB): domain Bacteria; phylum Pseudomonadota; class Alphaproteobacteria; order Rhodobacterales; family Rhodobacteraceae; genus Pararhodobacter. Next base: position 9,876 of record NZ_JADDJF010000006.1, read on the forward strand.
ATCCTTCTTCGGGAAGGCATAGGTTGTCAGCCCCCGCGGCACGTCCGGCGCGTGGCGCGCCATCGCCGCCATCGAATGCGGGTTGAACGACATCACCGCGACTGGCCCGCCATAGCCCCGCAACGCCGCCGCAGCCGCCTTTTCCAGGGCTTCGTCCACCGGACCCATCCCGCCCGACTGATCCTTGATCTCGACCAGCAGCGGCACGCGCCCCGCCACCAGCGCCAGCACATCGGCAAGGGTCGGGATGCCCCCGCCATCGGCCCCGTTCAGCGCGATCTGCGCCAGGTCGGCGGCGGCACGGCCCCGTACCGGACCGGCCTCCGCCGTCAGCCGATCCAGCGTGTCATCGTGAAAGACCATGGCGACCCCATCGGCCGACCCCTGCAAATCGATCTCGATCCCGTAGCCCGCCGCGACCGCGGCGGCGATGGCCGCGGTCGAATTCTCGGGGCGGCCGGGTCCGTGCAGCGCGCGATGGGCAATCGGCAGGTGCAGGAAGTCGCGGGGCAAGGCGGGCGGCATCAGGCCAGCTCGAAGATCGCCTCGATCTCGACCGCGACGCCCAGCGGCAACGAGACCGTCCCCACGGCCGAGCGCGCATGGCGCCCCGCCTCGCCCATGATCTCGACCAGCAGGTCCGAGGCCCCGTTGACCACCTTCGGCTGCTCGGTGAAGTCGGGCGTGCAGTTGACGAAGCCGGTCAGCTTCACCACCCGCTTGAGCCGCGAGAAATCGCTGCCGCAGGCCGCGCGCGCCTGCGCCAGCAGCGACAGCGCACAGGTCCGCGCGGCGGCGGCGCCCTCCTCGGTGCTCAGCGACTCGCCCAGCTTGCCCTTGATCAGACCCGACGGGCCCTGGCTGATCTGCCCCGAGACATAGACCATGCCGCCGGCCAGAACGAAGGGGACGTAATTCGCCGCGGGGGCGGGCGCGTCGGGCAGGGTCAGGCCAAGCTCGGCAAGGCGGGTGTCGATCGGATGGGTCATGGCGCGTTCCTCTGGTTGTCTGTCGGTGCGACAGTAATCACAGCGAAAGCCGCACGGCAATCCGGCTGCGCGCTCCCACCGCTTGACATTCCCGCCCGCCTCGTGCCGCCTTGGCCGCCACAGGCGGAGGGATGGAAATGGCCGAGGTCCGGTTCAAGCGCGTCGACGGCAACGCCGATCTGCCGCTGCCCGCCTACGCGACCGAAGGCGCGGCGGGGCTGGATCTGCGCGCCTTCCTGCCCGGGGGGGCGGTGGACTTCGCGCCGGGCGATTTTCACCTGATCCCCACCGGCTTTTGCGTCGAACTGCCGCCGGGAACGGAAATGCAGATCCGCCCACGGTCCGGACTGGCGCTGAAGCATGGCTTCATCCTGCCCAACAGCCCCGGCACGGTCGACGCCGACTATCGCGGCGAGGTCATGGTGGGCCTGATGTATCTGGGCAAGGACCGGTTCACCATCGCGCACGGCGACCGCATCGCCCAGGCGGTGATCGCGGATCTGCGCCGCTATGCGGTCGTCGAGGCCGAAACCCTGACCGACACCGCGCGCGGCAGCGGCGGCTTCGGGTCCACCGGGCTGTCCTGAACCCGTTGGCGCGAACCGGGCAGGCTCAGCCGCCGATCGCGTGAGAGACGAAACGCGCATGCTTGTCTTGCGCGATCCTTACTTCCGGCCGCGCGCCCGCTTCCCTTCGTCATCGCACCGCGATAGTCAGAGGCGAAGGAGACGCGCCCATGTCCACCGTTCTTGACAAGATCATCGCCTACAAGCGCGAGGAGGTCGCCGCCGGCAAGGCCGAGACCCCGCTCGACGCGATGGAGACCCGCGCCCGCGCCGCCGGCGCCCCGCGCGGCTTTCGCGCGGCGCTGCACCACGCCGCCGTCAACGGCTACGGCCTGATCGCCGAGATCAAGAAGGCCAGCCCCTCCAAGGGGCTGATCCGCGCCGATTTCGACCCCGCAACCTTGGCCCGCGCCTATGCCGAAGGCGGCGCCACGTGCCTCTCGGTGCTGACCGACGGGCCCAGCTTCCAGGGCGCGGACGACCATCTGGTGCAGGCCCGCGCCGCCGTCGACCTGCCGGTCCTGCGCAAGGATTTCCTGCACGACCCCTGGCAGGTGGTGCAGGCGCGCGCGCTCGGGGCGGACTGCATCCTGATCATCATGGCCGCGGTCGACGACACCCAGGCGGGCGAACTGGAGGCCGCTGCCACCGCCTGGAACATGGACGTCCTGATCGAGGTGCACAACGAGGCCGAGCTTGAACGCGCCGCGCGGCTGAAATCGCCCCTCCTCGGTATCAACAACCGCGACCTGAAGACCTTCGAGGTCACGCTCGATACCACCCGCCGCCTCGCCCGGCTGGTCCCCGACGACCGGATCATCGTCAGCGAAAGCGGCCTGCACACGCCGCAGGACCTCGCCGATCTCGCGATCTACGGTGCGCGCTGCTTCCTGATCGGCGAAAGCCTCATGCGGCAGGCCGATGTGGCCGCGGCGACGCGCGCCCTTCTGGCCAATCCGCTGACCGCCGACGGCGCCTGAGCCATGCCGGAACTGACCCATTTTGACGCCGAAGGCCGCGCCCATATGGTCGACGTCGGCGGCAAGGAGGTCACCGCGCGCACCGCGGTCGCCTCGGGCCATGTCCGGATGCGGCCTGAAACGCTCGCCCATGTCACCACCGGCACGGCGAAGAAGGGCGATGTGCTGGGCGTGGCGCGGCTGGCCGGGATCATGGCCGCCAAGCGCTGCGCCGACCTGATCCCGCTCTGCCATCCGCTGCCGCTCAGCCATGTCGCCGTCGACCTGACCCCGGACGCCGCCCTGCCCGGAATCCGCATCACCGCCGAGGTGCGCACCACCGGCCGCACCGGGGTCGAGATGGAGGCACTGACCGCCGTCTCGGTCGCGGCGCTCACCGTCTACGACATGCTCAAGGCGGTCGAGAAGACGATGGAGATCGGCGCCATCGCCGTCGACCGGAAAGAGGGCGGAAAGTCCGGCCCCTACACGCGCGAGGGTGCGCCGTGATCCCGGTCGAGGAGGCGCTGGCGCGGGTCTTCGCGCTGTGCCACCCGCTGGCGACCGAGTCGGTGCCGCTGGCGCAGGCCGCAGGCCGCGTCCTTGCCCAGCCGGAACGGGCGCAGCGCGACCAGCCGCCCTTTGCCGCCGCGGCGATGGACGGCTACGCGGTCGCCGGGGATACCGGCCCCAGCCAGCGCCTGCGGGTCATCGGCGAAGCCCCCGCCGGGCGCAGCTTCGACAACCCGCTCGCCGCGGGCGAGGCGGTGCGCATCTTCACCGGCGCGCCGGTGCCCCCCGGCGCAACCCGCGTGGTCATCCAGGAGGACGTGGACCGCGACGGCGACTGGATCACCTTGAAGGCCGGGCTCGACGCCGCCACGCACATCCGTCCCGCCGGTGGCGATTTCCGCGCCGGCGACGCGCTTTCGGCCCCGCGGCGCCTGCGCCCGGTCGATCTGGCGCAGCTGGCGGCGATGAACGTCGACCGCGTCACCGTCACCCGCCGCCCTGTCGTCGCCATCATCGCCACCGGCGACGAGCTGGTCATGCCGGGCGAAGACCCGCGCCCCGACCAGATCGTCGCATCCAACAGCTTCGCGCTGAAGGCGCTGGTGGAGGCCGAGGGCGCCGAGGGGCGCATCCTGCCCATCGCCCGCGACGACGCCGCGCATCTGCGCGCGGTGCTGGATCTGGCGCGCGGCGCGGATGCCATCGTGACCACCGGCGGCGCCTCGGTCGGCGATCACGACCTCGTCGCCCCGGTGACCCGCGAGCTTGGCGCCGAACCCGCCTTCTGGCGGATCGCCATGCGGCCGGGCAAACCCCTGATGGCGGGCCGGCTGTTCGAGGCCCTGATGCTGGGGCTGCCGGGCAACCCGGTGTCCTCCATCGTCTGCGCGCATCTCTTCCTGCTGCCGGCGCTGCGCGCCATGCTGGGCCTGGGCGCCTGGCCCGCCCCGACGCAGGAGGCCGCGCTCGCCGAGGCGGTGCCCGAAAACGGCCCCCGCGCGCATTACATGCGCGCCAGGCTCGAACCGGGGTCGCGGATCCGGCCCTTCGCGCGGCAGGATTCCTCGTTGATGACCGTCCTGGGCGAGGCCGACGCCCTGCTCATCCGCCCGATACGCGACCCCGCCCGCCCCGAGGGCCACCCCGTCCGGTACATTCCGCTCTGATGGTTGACTTTTGACGGGAACAAGGGTAGAACCTTAGCGGAACGTTTAAGGTCTCTCGCCGCATCGTCACCGAAGGGATTTACCCCATGCTGACCCGCAAGCAGCTGGAGCTGCTGGAATTCATCGATACGCGCATGAAGCGCGATGGCGTGCCCCCCTCCTTCGACGAGATGAAGGAGGCGCTGCAACTGCGGTCCAAATCCGGGATTCACCGGCTGATCACCGCTTTGGAAGAGCGTGGCTTCATCCGCCGCTTGCCGCATCGCGCCCGCGCGATCGAGGTCATTCGCATGCCGGAAACCACCGACCGCCGCTTCGCCCCCCGGGTGATCGAAGGCGGCGGCCGCAGCATCGGCGCACCGCCGCGCGGCGCGATGCCGGTCGAGGCCGCGCATTCAATGGAACTGCCGGTCATGGGCCGGATCGCCGCCGGCACGCCGATCGAGGCGATCTCGGAAGTCTCGCATCATATCGCGGTGCCGGGCTCGATGCTTTCCGGGCAGGGCCAGCACTACGCGCTCGAGGTGCGTGGCGATTCGATGATCGAAGCCGGGATCAACGACGGCGACATCGTGGTCATCCGCGAACAGTCGAACGCCGACAATGGCGATATCGTCGTCGCCCTCGTCGACGGGCAGGAAGCGACGCTCAAGCGCTTTCGCCGGATGCGTGGGATGATCGCCCTGGAAGCCGCCAACGCGGCTTACGAGACCCGCATCCTGCGCGATGACCAGGTGCAGGTCCAGGGCCGGCTGGTCGGACTGATCCGCAGCTACTGACCCGACCGGCGCGCCGCGCGCCCAATGCCAGCGTCTTGTGCAAGCCGCTCGTGCGAGCGCCCGGTGCTATCGTGGACCGCGCAGGTCGCAATCTCCTCTCAGCGACCTTCCCGCCGGGCGCCCGCTTGCCCGCGCGGGATGAAGGTCTCGTCCAAGCCCGCCCCGTGTTCCGAACCGCCCGCCCCATACCGGTCCGCAGCGGCAATCTGCCAGCCATCTGCCATACGTTTGCCATACGCCTGCCATACGTTTGCCAGCACCCCCGAAGCGTCGCGCAGCGGGCGAAACCACGCCACCGGCGCCCTTCTTCGCACCCCTGATCCAAAGCTTTCATTGCGGTTAATTTTGAAATTTTCTCGCCTCTTATCTGATACTTGCGCGAAGGTCCAACCTTGGACCCTCCCCCCTCAGACCCGCGACGGCGCCTGAATCGAATACGGCAGCACACCCCGCCGATCCGGATCGACAAGCAACTCCAACTCCAACGGCGGCACCGACCGCTGATGACACTCAGGCCGCGCACAGATCCGGCAGGAAATGCCGATCGGCTCGAACGCCTTGGGATTCCCCAGATCCATGTCATCGGCATAGACCAACGCGTCCGCATGCCGAATCTCGCATCCCAGCCCGATCGCATAGCGCCGTACGGGCGCCCGGAATGATCCTCCTGGCTTGGAAACGTCGCGCGCCAGACAGAAGTATCGCACCCCATCCGGCGTCTCGGCCAGTTGCCGCAAAAACCGACCCGGCGTCTCGAACGCCCGATGAACGTTCCACAGCGGACAGGCCCCCCCGTAGCGCGCGAACTGCAACAGCGTCGAGGAGTGGCGCTTGGTGATCGTCCCGGCCTGGTCGACGCGCACGAAGAAGAAAGGCACCCCCTTCGCCCCAGGCCGCTGCAACGTCGACAACCGGTGCGCCACCTGTTCGATCGACGCACCGAACCTGTCGGCCAGCATTTCCAGATCATGGCGCGTCTCTTTCGCCGCGGCCAGGAACGCCCGGTAAGGCATGATCGCGGCCCCGGCAAAATAGTTGGCCAGTCCGATCTTGGCGATGTCCCGCGCGGCATCCGTGCGAAACCGCGCCAGATCGAGCGTCGCCTCCAGCAGTTCGTTCTGCGTCAGCAGGGCGATCTGATGCAGCATCTGGAACCGACGCGTCGCCACTGATGCCGTCCGGGAAAGACCCAGAACCCGGGACTGCGGGTCAAACGCGCGGAGCGTGTCCGACTCCGTCTCGACCATGGTTATCTTGTGCTGCTCGAGCACGCGCAGCGCATGGCGATCGACACTTCCGGACGACAATGCGAAATGCTCGCCGGCCCGATCGACCGCGTCGATATAGTTGTCGCAGTAATGAAAGAAGTCGCGGACCTCGTCCCAGGGCGACGCCTGCAGAACACGATCTTCGCGCCCCAGCGCTTCATCGAGCGACGCGAGACGTTCGTGGACCTGCCGGTAGGCGTGATGCAATGCCAGCAACGCCCGCGCGACCCCCGGCGCGTTTGCCGCAACCAAGCGAAGATCGGCCAGTCCCGGCGCGGGAGTCGGGAAAACCGGATCGGCCAGCGCCTCGCGCATGTCCGAGACCATTCGCTCGCTGTCGCCGGAAGAAAGTTCGGTGACATCCGTGCCGAACTCACGCGCCAAGGCCAGCAATACTGTGGTCGAGACCGGGCGGTTGTTGTTCTCCATCTGGTTCAAATAGGGCAGCGACACCCCCATCCGGCCAGCGAACTCTTTCTGGGTCAACTGCAGTCGGGCGCGTATCTCGCGCAGCTTCGCCCCGGCATAGAGCTTCTGGACGGGCATGGTTGGCCTCTCGGTTTGCACGCTGGCCCGCCAGCTTTGCAAACCCGACCCGCCAAGTCCACGACCTTGTATCTTCAGGCGCCGATCTGTTGCGCGCGCCGGATCACGTAGAGGATCGCAATGACCGACGCTATGCTGCAACTGAGCATGATCAGCACGAGCGGCCAAGGCGTCGAACCGGGCGTCAACATTGCCCCCGCCAAACCCGAGAGGACAGCGCCCCCCCCTATCATGATTGCGCCGCCCAACCCCGACGCGGTCCCGGCAAGATGGGGACGCACCGACAGCATCCCGGCGGTCGCATTGGGAAGCGCCATGCCGTTTCCGAACCCGACGAAGAAAAAGAAGCCGAAGAAAACCTCGGCAGTCGCGAGCCCTGCCGCCAGCAGCACCGCCATCATCACCAGGCCGCTTGTCGTCGCGAGCGTCCCGAACAGCACCATCCGGTTTACGCCGATGCGAACCGAATAGCGCCCCGAGCAGAAGTTCCCCAACGCATAGCCGACAGCGGTCACGCCGAAATAAACCCCCAGCCAAGTCGGGCTCAAGCCATAGATCTCGGACCCGACGAAGGGGGCGCCGCCCAGGTAGGCAAAGAACACACCGGAGGACAGACTTGCGGAGAGGACATATCCCCAGAACCGCGGAGACGCGAAAAGCGCTGGATAGTCCCGAAACTGATCCCGGAAACTTGCATGCCGACTGACCGAGGTCTCACCGAGATCGACCCAGGTCAGCGCCATCACCAGCAGGCCTGCCACCATCAGCAGCGCGAAGTTCGCCTTCCAGCCAAACGCCTCGTCCAGCATCCCGCCCACGAACGGACCCAGCATCGGCACGATCGACATCCCCATCGTCAGATATCCGATCATGGACGCGGCGCGCGCCTCGTCCACCATGTCGCGGGCGATCGCGCGGCTGAGTACCATGCCGGTGGCGATCACGGATTGCGCCGTCCGGCACAGCAGGAAGACCTCGGCGCTTGTCGCAAGAAGCGTGCCGAGGCTGGCGATTGCGAAGAGTGCCATCGACACCAGCAGAAGCCGCCGCCGGCCATAGCGATCCGACAGCGGCCCCACGATGACCTGCAACAGGGCACTCGCCCCCAGATACAGCGAGACCGAAAGCTGCATCACCGCGTAATCCACCTGGAAGTAGGCCGCCATGTTGGGCAGCGACGGCAGGAAGATGTTCATCGACAACGCCGAGAGTCCTGCGATCAGGATCAATGTCGAAAGATGCGGTGGGGTTCTGCGGTCCAGATACCGCGTAGCGGGCGCCATCGTCATTTCACCTGTGTAGGATCACGCCGAGGCGGAGTCCAGTGGCACCCGTTTATAGCGATGCGAGAGGAAATTGGAGTCACGAGGGAGAAAGGGAAATCCAGAATCCGAAAAGCGCGGGTACAGGGCAGTTCCTTCTGCACTGCAGCTGCGCGCATGATGCTTTTGGTCCCTCCTGTCTGATCCTGAAATTTGCAGGTTTTCTATTTGCATTCCGGCTCCGCAATCACATTTGCAAATTTTCCGAATTCTGCTTCCCTTGGTCGTCCTCACCTCCTAGTTTCGCACGCCAACGGAGGAGGGCGCCATGAAGGACATTCTCAGCGAGCTCGAGTCGCGCCGACAGTCGGCTAGGCTCGGCGGCGGCGAGCGCCGGATTGCTGCGCAGCACGCCAAAGGCAAGCTCACGGCGCGCGAGCGGGTCGAGTTGCTGCTCGACGAAGGATCGTTCGAGGAGTTCGATACCTTCGTCGCCCATCGCTGCACCGATTTCAGGATGGAGCAGGACCGGCCCTATGGTGACGGGGTGGTTACCGGATGGGGCACGATCAACGGCCGTCAAGTCTATGTCTTCAGCCAGGACTTCACGGTCTTCGGCGGCTCGCTTTCCGAAACCCACGCGCAGAAGATCTGCAAGATCATGGACATGGCAATCCAGAACGGTGCGCCAGTGATCGGTCTCAACGACTCAGGCGGTGCCCGCATTCAGGAAGGGGTGGCCTCGCTGGCAGGCTATGCCGATGTCTTTCAGCGAAATATCCTGGCCTCGGGCGTGATCCCGCAGATCAGCGTCATCATGGGGCCCTGCGCTGGCGGCGCGGTCTATTCACCCGCGATGACCGATTTCATCTTCATGGTGCGCGATACCTCCTACATGTTCGTGACCGGACCAGACGTCGTAAAGACCGTCACGAACGAGGTCGTCACGGCCGAGGAACTTGGCGGCGCTTCCACCCACACGCGAAAATCCTCTGTCGCTGATGGCGCATTCGAGAATGATGTCGAGGCATTGATCGAGGTGCGTCGCCTCGTGGATTTCCTGCCGCTTTCGAATCGTGAAAAACCGCCGACGCGGCCCTTCTTCGACACGCCAAGGCGGGTCGAGGACAGTCTTGACACACTGGTGCCCGATAACCCGAACCAGCCCTACGACATGAAGGAGCTGATCCTGAAGGTCGCGGACGAAAGCGATTTTTACGAGATTCAATCGGAGTTCGCCAAGAACATCATCACCGGCTTCATCCGACTGGAGGGTCAGACCGTGGGTGTGGTGGCCAACCAGCCGATGGTGCTCGCCGGCTGCCTCGACATCGACTCGAGCCGCAAGGCCGCGCGCTTCGTTCGCTTCTGCGATGCCTTCGAGATCCCGATCCTGACCTTCGTCGATGTGCCCGGCTTTCTCCCCGGGACCGGACAGGAATACGGCGGCATCATCAAGCACGGCGCAAAGCTTCTCTTCGCCTATGGAGAGGCGACAGTGCCCAAGGTCACGGTGATCATCCGCAAGGCCTACGGCGGAGCCTATGATGTGATGTCCTCCAAGCACCTGCGAGGCGATTTCAACTATGCATGGCCCACAGCCGAAGTCGCCGTGATGGGCGCGAAAGGCGCGGTCGAGATCCTCTACCGCAGCGAGCTGGGTGACTCTGAGAAAATCGCCGCCCGCGTGAAGGATTATGAAGATCGCTTCGCCAATCCTTTCGTCGCCGCCGAGAAAGGTTTCATCGACGAAGTGATCATGCCGCATTCGACCCGGCGCCGCATCTGCCGCGCGTTCGCTTCGCTGCGCATGAAGAAGTTGAGCAACCCATGGAAAAAACACGACAACATCCCTCTATGACCCAGCGACGCGACCGGATAGGCACAGAACGCAAAGACAGTGGCGCAAAGACGCGCGGAATCTGGCAACGCGTCATAGAATCGGCTATTGTCCCGTGCAGCGCTGTGCCGCCCGAGGGCGCGCACAAAGGTCATCGGCGGGGCGCGTGGCACCCTTCCCGCCAGAAAAACGACACGAGCAGGAGCGAAACATGTCGAAACTCACCCTCACCGGCGTCATTGCCGTCCTCGGCCTCACTTTCCTTGCTGGCTGCCAGCAGCCGGCGCCTCAGCCCGAGCCGGTCCAGCCGATCTACATGGAGCCGGTGCGCGGAAAGACGGGCTGATCCTCTCACGCCCGACATGAGCGGGGCGGGGCGTCTGAGCGCCCTGCCCCTTTCTGTTGCTCCGGTCCTCAGGTGGTCCCCATGCTGAAGCATCGCGGCTTCCCGGGGCGCCTGCCGAGCACGGACTTTCAGTTCGTTATCCGACGCGCGAACAAGGATGGCGCAACACCCCTGATCGCGCGAAAGCGATTTGCCGACCGCCGGCCGGCGGACCGCCGCGCCGACAGCGCCTTTCTTGCTGCGCTTTGGGAACATTTCGGCGAGGACCCCTTCGAGCGCGGCAATCTGGACGCCGGGCGCCTATCCTGGTTGTTCGGCCGCGAGGTCATCCCGGCCGAGGACCCCTTCGATCCTTGCGACTATGAAGCCATCCTGCGGATTGACCTGAGCGTAGCCCGCCGGTCCTTTCCGCATGTCTTCGACGCACCTGATCCCGAGGTCACCCGACCGGAAGAGGACGAACAGTGACCCCCGTATGCGCGACAGATCGGCGGCAATCCGCCAACGCGCGGCGCACCGTAGTAACCGGGTGGAACTGCAGGGCGTTTGGTGCGTTTCGTGACCAATACTCATTCCTACAGGAGGTCTGGAATTCATGTCGAAAACATTTGTACTTGCGTGTGCCGTCTTGGTCGCTCTGGCCGGCTGTGGTAGGACACTTGGCGAGCAGGCGCTCTATGGCGGCGGCGCCGGCGCGCTCGGCTCCGCTGCATTGGGCGGCGATCCACTCACCGGTGCAGCGATTGGGGCCGGGGGCAACATCCTATACTGTCAGACCAACCCAGGTCGCTGCTGACGACACCCCCGACAAGGTTGTGGCGTTACGCATTACGCCGCCCGTGGTCTTCGCGCCGCGGGCGGCGTTTTCATTGTCCTACAGACCTCCTGCGCGACACGAAGGCAGCGAATGTTCAACAAGATCCTGATCGCGAACCGGGGCGAGATCGCCTGCCGGGTCATCAAGTCTGCCCGGCAGATGGGCATCAAGACAGTGGCGATCTATTCCGACGCCGACAGGCATGCGCTGCATGTCCGAATGGCGGACGAAGCGGTGCACATCGGCCCGGCCCCGGCCAACCAGTCCTACATCGTGATCGACAAGGTGATGGATGCGGTTCGAAGGACCGGCGCGCAGGCCGTTCATCCTGGTTACGGGTTTCTCTCCGAAAACATGCGATTTGCCGAGGCCCTCGAGGCCGAGGGAGTCGCGTTCATTGGACCGCCCTCAAAGGCGATCGAGGCGATGGGCGACAAGATCACCTCGAAGAAGATTGCATCAGAAGCCGGCGTCAGCACGGTTCCCGGTTACATGGGCCTCATCTCGGATGCGGAGGATGCGGTCAAGATCAGCGGCCAGGTCGGCTACCCGGTGATGATCAAGGCCAGCGCCGGCGGCGGCGGGAAAGGCATGCGCATCGCCTGGACCGACGACGAAGCGCGCGAAGGCTTCCAGTCTTCCAAGAACGAGGCGGCGAGCAGCTTCGGCGACGATCGCATCTTCATCGAGAAGTTCGTGACGCAACCGCGCCACATCGAGATCCAGGTGCTGGCCGACCAGCATGGGAACTGCGTCTACCTATTCGAGCGTGAGTGTTCGATCCAGCGACGCAACCAGAAGGTCATCGAGGAAGCACCGTCGCCGTTTCTGGACGACGCCACGCGCAAGGCGATGGGCGACCAGGCCGTCGCGCTGGCCCAGGCGGTGGGCTACACAAGTGCCGGCACGGTCGAATTCATCGTGGATGGCGAGCGGAACTTCTATTTCCTAGAAATGAACACCCGGCTCCAGGTCGAGCATCCGGTGACCGAGCTCATCACCGGTGTCGACCTTGTCGAACAGATGATCCGAGTCGCTGCGGGCGAGAAACTGCCCTTCCGCCAGGAAGACCTGACGATCAACGGCTGGGCGATGGAAAGCCGCCTTTACGCCGAGGACCCCTACCGTAACTTCCTGCCCTCCATCGGACGGCTCGTGCGCTACCGGCCGCCGGTCGAAGGCACCACGCCGACCGGGGGCGTCGTGCGCAACGATACCGGCGTTTTCGAGGGCGGCGAAATCAGCATGTATTATGACCCGATGATCGCCAAGCTGTGCACCTGGGGCCGGGACCGGGCCCAGGCGATCGAGGAAATGCGCCTCGCGCTCGACACTTTCGAGGTCGAAGGGATCGGGCACAACCTGCCCTTCTGCTCGGCGGTGATGGATCACCCGAAATTCGCTGCCGGCGACATGACGACCGCCTTCATCGCCGAAGAATTTCCCGACGGCTTCAAGGGTGTGGCGCTGCCGGCGACGGCTCTCCGCCGAGTGGCCGCGGCTGCGGCGGCGATGAACAGGGTCGCCGAGATCCGCCGAACGCGCGTTTCCGGCCGGATGGACAACCACGAGCGCAAGGTCGGCGACGATTGGGTCGTCGATGCGCAAGGCGAAAGCATCGCGCTGAAGATCCGCGCCGATCGTGCCGGCGCCACTGTCGAGTTTGCCGACGGCGGATCGGTCCGCGTCGAATCCGACTGGGTGCCCGGCCAATCGCTGGCGCGCCTGCTGATCGATGGCGAACCGCTGGTGATCAAGGTCGCCAGGACGACGGGCGGGTACCGCGTGCGGCTGCGTGGCGCCGACCTGAAGGTGCATGTTCGCACGCCACGGCAGGCGGAACTCGCCGCGCTGATGCCGACGAAGCTGCCGCCCGATACGTCCAGGATGCTGCTCTGCCCGATGCCGGGACTGATGGTGAAGTTGAACGTCAGCGAAGGTGACGAGGTCTATGAGGGCCAGGCCCTGTGCACGGTCGAGGCGATGAAGATGGAAAACATCCTGCGCGCCGAGCGCCAGAGCGTGGTCCGCAAGATCAATGCCGAGGTCGGCGGCAGCCTTTCCGTCGACGACATCATAATGGAGTTCGAATGAGGACCGCGCGCGAGGTCAGTCGATGTCAGTTGCGGCCGGATGGCAGGCGGTCCAGCATCTCCTCGCGGCGGAGGGGAAACTTGTCGATCGACGCAGTGATCTCGCGCACATCGCGTGGCGCCGGGCGGCGCTGCTTGACCTCGCCGTCCTTGCCGATGATCGCGAACATGAAGCCCCGTGGCCGAAGCCGCTGGCGCAGCGCGCTGCCCGAATCGCGGCTACTGTCGTACAGGACCACCACGTCGCGCTCGAAGAGCTCGTCCGCGCGCGCCTCGATGTCGCGCATTTGCCGCAGGAAGGAGGGGTCGTTAGGCGTGTCGGCCATGACTGCGAGGATCCGCCACTCCCAGAGCAACTCTTCCGGGTCGATCTCGCTTGCCTCGAGGATGCGCAGACCTTCGATTTCGGACTCGAGCACCTCGGTCGCCGGGTCGTCCAACTGGTCGGTCGTGGCCGTAGCCGGGAGCGCCAACAGCACCAGCAGGCTGGCAAGCGCCACCGCACTGACACGCAATGTTCTTTTGGGAAGGGTCATGTCGTCTCCTATCGACCCAGATATAGGCGCTTGCGGGCGAAAAACACCAGACTTGAGCGATGACTTTGCCGCGTCACGGCGGCGCGGCGCAACCGAAACGAGGGCGCAGGCATGAGCGAACGCAAGAACGGATTGGCCGACTGGCGGGCGCTGGCCCAGAAGGACCTCAAGGGGCGCGACCCCGAAAGCCTGACCTGGCAGACACTTGAGGGCATCCCCGTCAAGCCGCTCTACACCGAGGCCGACCTGGAAGGACTGGACCATCTGGACACTGTGCCGGGGATTGCCCCCTTTACCCGCGGAGTGCGGGCCACGATGTACGCCGGGCGGCCCTGGACGATCCGCCAGTATGCGGGTTTTTCAACCGCCGAGGAATCGAACGCGTTCTACCGGAAGGCGCTGGCTGCCGGACAGCAGGGCGTGTCGGTCGCTTTCGACCTTGCCACGCATCGTGGCTACGACAGCGACCATCCGCGGGTCGAAGGTGACGTCGGCAAGGCCGGCGTCGCCATAGACTCGGTCGAAGACATGAAGATCCTCTTTGACGGCATTCCGCTGGACCAGGTCAGCGTGTCGATGACGATGAACGGCGCGGTCATTCCGATCCTTGCGAATTTCATCGTCACAGGCGAAGAACAGGGCGTCGATCGCAAGCAGCTTTCAGGGACCATCCAGAACGACATCCTGAAGGAATTCATGGTCCGCAACACCTACATCTTTCCGCCCGAGGCCTCGATGCGGATCGTGGCCGACATCATCGAATACACCGCGAACGAGATGCCGCGCTTCAATTCAATCTCGATCTCCGGCTACCACATGCAGGAGGCAGGCGCGAACCTCGTGCAGGAGCTTGCCTTCACCCTCGCCGACGGGCGCGAATACGTCCGCGCCGCGATCCATCGTGGCATGGATGTGGATGCCTTCGCCGGCAGGCTGAGCTTCTTTTTCGCGATCGGCATGAACTTCTTCATGGAAGCCGCAAAGCTGCGCGCCGCACGGCTTCTCTGGCACCGGATCATGTCTGAATTCGAACCGAAAAGGCCGCAAAGCCTGATGCTGCGGACGCACTGCCAGACATCGGGCGTCAGCCTCGCCGAACAGGATCCCTACAACAACGTGGTCCGCACCGCGTACGAGGCGCTCTCGGCCGTGCTGGGCGGGACCCAGTCACTACACACCAACGCGCTCGACGAAGCCATCGCCCTGCCCACCGACTTCTCGGCCCGGATCGCCCGCAACACCCAGCTGATCCTGCAGGAAGAAACCGGCATAACCCATGTCGTCGATCCGCTGGCCGGCAGCTACTATGTCGAAAAACTGACAGCCGACCTGGCTGAAAAGGCCTGGGAACTGATCGAGGAAGTCGAGGAACTTGGAGGCATGACAAAGGCGGTCGCCACCGGTATGCCGAAGCTCAGGATCGAGGAGACCGCCGCGCGCCGTCAGGCCCTGATCGACCGCGGCGAGGACGTTATCGTCGGGGTCAACAAGTACCGCAAGGACAAGGAAGACCCGATCGACATCCTCGACATCGACAACGCCAAGGTGCGCGAGTCGCAGATCGCGCGGCTGGAAAGGATGCGGGCCAGCCGCGATCAGGCCGCCTGCGACGCCGCGCTGGCCGAGGTCGAACGCCGCGCGCGCGAGGGCGGCAATCTGCTCGAGGCCGCGGTCGAAGCCGCGCGCGTCCGCGTCAGCGTGGGGGAGATCAGCATGGCGATGGAAACGGTCTTCGGCCGCCACCGGGCCGAAGTGAAGACCTTGGCCGGCGTCTACGGCGCGGCCTACGCGGGCGACGAGGATTTCGCCGCCATTCAGCAGGAAGTAGCCGATTTCGCCGAAGCCGAGGGACGCAGGCCCCGCATGCTGGTCGTCAAGATGGGTCAGGACGGGCACGACCGCGGCGCCAAGGTCATTGCGACCGCCTTCGCCGACATCGGCTTCGATGTCGATGTCGGCCCGCTCTTCCAGACGCCCGAGGAAGCGGCGCAGGACGCCATTGACAACGACGTGCATGTCGTCGGCATCTCCAGCCAGGCGGCCGGGCACAGGACGCTGGCGCCGAAGCTGATACAGGCGCTGAAGGAACAGGGCGCCGGCGACATCCTTGTCATCTGCGGCGGTGTCATCCCGCAGCAGGATTATGCCTTCCTGCGCGATCAGGGCGTCAAGGCGATATTCGGTCCCGGCACCAACATCCCCGATGCCGCCCGCAACATCCTGCATCTCATCCGCGACACGCGCGCGGGCCACACGGCGTAGGGCGCAGCGCGTATTCGGTCCTTACAGGTGAAATCTTCGGCCCGCACGGCGTTCTCTACGATACCGGAGAAGGGCCGGCCCCTGCCAGGCGTCATGATGCTGACCCGGCGCCGTACCCGACCCCGATCCCTTGGCGCGCAGCGCGTTCCGCGCCATGATACGCGAAAGCTTGCAGGAGGCCACGATGCTCCAGTTCGATCATCTGGCGATCGCCGCCGAGTCCCTTTCCGACGGCGTCGCCTCGGTCGAGGACGCGCTGGGGGTGCCTCTCGCCCCGGGGGGGATGCACCCCAGCATGGGCACGCATAATCGCCTGCTCGCGCTAGGGCCCGGCGAATACCTTGAGGTCATCGCCATCGACCCCGAGGCCGCCCGGCCCGGCCGCCCCCGCTGGTTCGGGCTCGACGACTTTCGCGGTGCGCCACGGCCCTGCGCCTGGGTCGCGCGCGGAGACGACCTCGCATCGGCATTGGCCTTGTCGCCGTCAGGCGCCGGCGTCGTGCATCCGCTGGCCCGCGGCGATTTCCGTTGGGAGATGGCGATCCCCGAGACCGGCCTTCTGCCCTTCCATGGGCTCTTTCCGGCGCTGATCTCCTGGAAGGGCACGGCGCATCCCGCCGACGTGCTGCCCGATCGCGGCGTCCGCTTGCGGCGGCTGGTCCTCAGCCACCCCGACGGTCCCGCCCTGCGCGCCGCAGTCGCGCCCCTGATCGACGAATCCCGCCTGACCATCACGCTCGGGGCCCGGCCCCATCTGGCGGCGGATTTCGACACGCCGCACGGCACGCGGGTCCTGGCATGATACGCCCGGCCCGGCGTGAGGACGCGGACGCGATTGCAGGGCTCTGGAATCCTATCATCCGCGACACCGACATCACCTTCAATCCGGTCGAGAAGACGCCCCTCGAAGTCGCCGCGCTCATCGCCGAACGCCATACCGCCGATCTCGCCTTCCTGGTGGCCGAGCAGGACTGCGAGATTCTCGGCTTTGCCGGCTATGCCCAGTTCCGCGGCGGCCAGGGCTACGCACGCACGATGGAGCATTCGGTGAACCTTGTGCCCGGCGCACGCGGCAAGGGGCTGGGCCGCGCACTGATGCGCGCGCTGGAGGATCACGCGATCGCCCGCTCCCGCCGCACGCTGATCGGCGCCATCACCGCGACAAACCTTGCCAGCTTGGATTTTCATTGCCGGCTCGGCTTTGCCGAAGTGGGCCGGATCGCACAGGCCGGGTGGAAGTTCGGACGCTACCACGATCTTGTGTTCATGCAGAAATTGCTCGATCCGCCGGATGGGCAAGGCCAACAGGCTGCGCTAGACTGACGTGATGTCGATCTGGACACGCATCTCGGCCGCGCTGGCCGCCCTGCGCGACGGTGAGCCGCTGAGCGCCGTCTTCGACCGCCTGCGCGCCCCGCCTGAGCGATCCGTCGCCTTCACCATCGGCGTGATCGCGTTGGGGGCGAAGCTGGCCAAGGCCGACGGGACAGTGACCCGGGGCGAGGTCGCCATGTTTCGCGCAATCTTCACCATCCCGCCCAGCGAGGAAGCGAACGCGGCGCGCGTCTTCAACCTTGCCCGTCAGGACGTGGCCGGCTTCGACGCCTATGCCCGCAAGATTGCGGCGATGTTCCCGGCCGGCGACCCGGTGCTGCGCGACCTGCTGGAGGGGCTTTTCCACGTGGCCATCGCCGACGGTGACTTTCACCCGGCGGAGGAGGAATTCCTGCACGAGGTCGCGCGCATCTTCGGCCTGACCGATGCCTGTTTCCGCGCGCTCAAGGCCCGTGTCGTGCCGGGGACGGACCCCGACCCGATGGCGGTGCTCGAATTGCCGCCCACCGCCAGCCTCGACGACGCGCGCAGCGCTTTCCGCCGCATGGTGCGCGAATCCCATCCCGACGCGCTACGCGCGCGCGGCCTGCCCGAAGAAGCAGTGCGCGTCGCCGAGTCGCGCCTGAAGGCGCTCAACTCCGCGTGGGAGGCCGTCCAGGCCCGGCACGCGGCTTGAAGCGGGCGCGCCTGCGCCCCAGATCTGATGCAGGAGGATTCGCTCGATGACCTGCTTTTCCGCCCGTTCCCCCGCGCCCCGAACCCCCGTCTTACGCGCGCTGCCGCTACTGCTCGGCCTCTCTCTGGCCGTGACCTCACCCGCCCTGGCCCAGGAACAGGATCAGCAAGGGGACCCGCCGACCGCGCAACAACGGTTCGAGGAACTGATCGACCGCCTGATGGGCCGGTTGGAACCCGGTTTCGAATCCCTGGGCGATATGCTCGGCGATCTGAGCGGCTGGCACGCGCCCGAGATCCTGCCCAACGGCGACATCCTGATCCGCCGCCGCGATCAGCCGCCCGAGCCGCCGCCCACCGAAGACGATCCGCCGGTCACCGACCCGCTGGAACTGTGAACCCCATTCTGAGCCGCGCTCATGGCGCGGGCGATTCGCACCTTGGGCGCCACGCCAAGGGTCTTTGCCAGCGCGGCGAAGCGCTGCTGCGCGACCTCGCCGAAAAGCGCTTGCAATTCGTGCCGCAGGACCAGTTCCAGCACCTTCTTCTTGGGATAGAAACGCAGCTCGCCCGCCGATTCCGGCCCGCCGATTGACAGCATCGCCCCGAAACGCATCGCCCGGCCCAGCATGATCGAATGCCGGATCTCGTCCTCGTCGAGCAGCGTCAGCAGCGGGGTCAGGCGGCTGTCGGCGCCGGCGTTCTTGTAGCGGTTCATCAGCGCCAGCCCCAGATAGACCCGGCCCTTGTGGTCCAGCCCCCCCAGATTGGCGCGCGTGGCGGTGTCGAAGCAACTTTCGGCCCGGTAATCGGGATGCGCGCGCCAATTGACATCGTGCAGCAGGCAGGCCGCCCGGACCAGCCGCAGCCGTTCCGGGCTGGCATTGCGATAGAGCGGCATCAGGAATTGATAGAGCTTGCGCCCGAAGCCGGGCAAGCGGGCGTTCGCCGCCTCGTTGAACCGGCAAGCCTCGATCAGCGGGTCGCGGCTGCGCAGCGCGTCGGGCATCTGCTCGAACAGGATCCCCTCGCGGATGCCGTAGCTCGACACGTAGATCGTCTTCGGGCGGAACACGCTCAGGAGTTGCCGCAGCACGACCGTCGCCAGCGGCACCAGCGACAAACGCTCGGGCGAGGTGCCGGTCGCGGTGCGCAGTTTCTTCAGGTCCTGATCGGCCAGCCAGTCGATCGTCTTGCGGATCGATTTCGGCGTCATCTCGTATTCGTGCAGCACCGTCAGCGGATACCCGCGACGCTCCATGTCCAGCCGCGCCAGCGCCCGCCATGACCCGCCGACCAGATAGAGCGCCTGGTAGCTGGTGCCGTCGAATTCCTGCTTCAACTCCTTCAGCGTCTCGGCGATATGCGCCTTCAGCCCCTTCTTGCCGCCCGGCACCATCTGCAGGCGGAACGGCCCCAGTGCCGAGGTCACGCGCCGGCCGACCGTGTTGTCGCCGATCTCGGCCAGTTCCATCGACGAGCCGCCCAGGTCGCAGACCAGCCCGCGCGCGCCGGGCCAGCCCAGCAGCACCCCCTGCGCCGACAGCCGGGCCTCCTCGGTGCCGTCGATCACCAGCATCTCGATCCCGGTCGCGGCCTCGACCTCGGCCTTGAACTCGGGTCCGTCCGCGGCCTCGCGCACCGCGGCGGTGGCCACCATGGTCAGGCTGGTCAGGTGCATCTCGCGCGCCAAGAGCGCGAAGCGCTTGATCGAGGCGAGCGCGCGGGCCCGGCCCTCGGTGTTCAGCATGCCCGATTGCGACATGCCGCGCCCCAGGCCGCACATGATCTTTTCGTTGAAGAAGTACGCGGGCGAGCGGGCGGCACCGTCGAAGACCACCATCCGGACCGAGTTCGAACCGACATCAATCACGCCGACTCGTTCCAGCGCCCGTGCTGAAGGGTCCTGAAACAGCGGTCGTCCGAAAAAGCCACGGAACGGGGTGCCGACCTGTGCGGCGGTTGCGGTGTCGCCGTCGCCGTCCATGCTGCGAATCCCCCGTGGCCGTCGCGGGGCACTCTAAGCGCCGCGCGGCGAAAGCGTCAATCGCGCCAATCGGTCGCAACCGATGTTCCCGCCGCCCGCCGTTCGTGCCGTCGCGTCGAATCCGCTTGACCGCCGCCGTCGCCCCGGCGAAGCCCGGATCATCGCCTTCACCGCCCGCGGCGACCGAAACCCCCGCGGCCGACACAGATCAGAGGACCACGATGACCCCGGAGACCGACACCGAACAGAGCCTGACGGACACGCTGCGCGGCGTGACCACCGCAACGCTGACCACGGTTCTGCTGAAGAAGGGGCTGCGCAACGTCTGGATGCGCGGCACCGTCCCGCTGACCCCCGGCCAGCCGCGGATCGTCGGACGCGCCTTCACCCTGCGCTTCGTCCCGGCGCGCGAGGATCTGGCGACCCCGGCGAGCTGGTCCTCGCCGATCTCGACCCGCGCCGCGATCGAGGCGATGCCGGCGGGCTGCGTCTGCGTGGCCGACGCGATGGGCGTGACCGATGCGGGGATATTCGGTGACATCCTCTGCGCCCGGATGGTGAAGCGCAGCGTCGCCGCGCTGGTCACCGACGGGGTGGTGCGCGATGCCGAGGGCGTGCGCGGCACCGGCTTGCCGGTCTGGTGCAGCGGCGTCGCCGCGCCCCCCTCGGTCGCCGGCCTGACCTTCGTGAACTGGCAGGAACCCGTCGGCTGCGGCGGCGTCGCGGTCTTTCCCGGCGACATGGTCGTGATCGACGAGGATGGCGCCGTGCTGATCCCCGCCGACCTGGTCGCCGCGGTGGCCGAGGAAGCGGTGGAACAGGAACGCCTGGAAGGCTGGATCATGTCCCAGGTCGAGGCCGGCGTACCGCTGCCCGGCCTCTATCCTGCCAATGCCGAGAACAAGGCCCGGTACGAGGCGTTCAAGGCCGGCAAGTGACACCGCGCGGCGACCCCGCGGCGACCTGGCCGCGGATCGCCGCCAGGCCCGAGGGGATGCAAGCGCCAAGGCGCACAAAATTGTGCGCCTTGGCAAATACCTGGAATCATTACACGAACAGGCGCCGTTAACCGTAGCGAAACCTTTGGTCGGGGGCGCAAACCGCGAGTACTGGCCAACGCGCCCTTTCAGCGTGCCGGTCAGAGCCGCATGCGTGGCACGTCGTGCGGGTCCAGCCGCAATTCGATCAGCAGCGGGCGGCTGCGGCTTTCGATCGCGGCCAGCGCGGCGTCCAGATCCTCGGTCGATTGCACGCACATCCCCTGTCCGCCCAGCGCGGTGGCGACATCGGCGAAGGAGGGCCATTCGAACTGCGCCAGTCCGGGGTCCATGCCGCGATCCAGAAACTGGATATGCTCGGCCCCATAGGCGCTGTCATTGGCGACGATGACGATCATGTCCAGCCCCAGCCGGACGGCGGTGTTGAACTCGTTCACCCCGCCCATCATGAAGCCGCCATCGCCGGTGAAATGCACCACGGGCACGCCGGGGCAGGCGATGCCGGCGCCGATCGCCTCCTGCAAGCCCAGTCCGATCGAGCCGAAATTCGCCGTCACCAGAAACCGCTTCGGATGCGGGGCCGAGATGCGGCACCAGACCTCGGTCATGAACCGCCCGCCATCGGTGGTCAGGATGCGATCCTTGGGCAGCACCTCCTCCAGCCGGTCCAGCACGTGGACGTAGTTGACATGCCCCGTGCCCGCCTTGCCGGCGGCCTCTGTCGGATGGGCGGTCAGCGCGGCGCTGTCCAGTTCGGCGGTGAAGCCGCTGGGCGCGATCTCGGCCTCGTCCAGCCAGTGGACGATGTTGTCGGCAGTCAGCGCGGCATCGGCGACCAGCGCGGCGTCGGGGTGCAGGTTGCGCCCGATGGCGGCGGGGTCGTCGTTGACCTGCACGATGCGCTTGCCCTTCATCAGCTTGCCGCGGTCGGTGGTGAAGGAATGCAGGCTGGCGCCAAAGGCGATGACGCAATCGGCCTTGGCGATGGCGTCATAGGCCGCCGGCGTGCTCAGCGTACCGAAGATGTCCATGTTGTAGGCGTGGTCGTTGAACAGCCCCTTGGCCTTCAGCGTGGTGGCCAGCGGCGCCTCCAGCCGGTCGGCCAGCCGTATCAGCTGCTCGCGCGCCCCGGTCGCGCCGCCCCCGGCCAGGATCACCGGTCGCCGGGCCGAGGCGATCATGCCGATGGCCTGGTCCAGGTCGTCGCCCTCGGGCACATAGGCCGGGGTGGTGAAGACCGGATGCACGACCTTGCGATGCGTCACTTCCTGCCACATGAAATCCGCCGGCATGTTCAGCACGATGGGCCGCCGCTCGACCCGCGCGCGGTAGAAGGCATGGGCGACATCCTCCGCCGCGGTCTGCGGGGTGCGCATCTGCTCGAACCCGGCGCCGGTCACCGTCACCACCTCGCGCTGGTCAATGTTCTGCAGATTCTGCGGGTTGATCACCGGCGTGTCGCCGGCCAGCAGCACCATCGGGATATGCCCGCGCGCGCCCTCGGCCAGCGCCGTGACGCAGTTGGTCAGCCCCGGCCCGTGGGTGACCGTCGCCGCGCCCACCTTGCCCGTGACATGCGTCCAGGCCAGCGCCATCAGGACCGAGCTGCCCTCGAACGCGGCGGGCACGAAGGTGCCGCCGCCGGCGCGCACGTAGTGATCGACCATGAAGAGGTTGGCATCGCCCATCAGGCCGAACATCGTCTCGATGTCGTGGTCCAGCACGCTTTGCGCGATGGACTGGTAGACATGGGTTTTCGCCTCGGACATGTCGCTGCCTCCCGTTGCTGGTGCCGCCGGCGGGCGCGGCGTTCGCCCAGGTCCATGTTCGGGCCGGAAGCCGGCGCGGGTCAAGCCGTCTGGCCTGGCCCCCGGCCTTGCTGCCCGCCGATACTTCGTTGCCGCATCGCGCGCAACGTCATGACGTGATCCCGAAGTTCCCCGCGACGCTCGCCAGCGGCGTTGCGGCAGCGCCGGATTTCCGCTAGATCGCGCCCGGAACCCAACGGGAAACCACCATGTCCGCGCCGCGAAAACTCTTCATCAAGACCTATGGCTGTCAGATGAACGTCTACGACAGCGAGCGCATGGCCGAGGCCCTGGGCGCGTCGGGCTACGTCACCACCGAACGCGCCGAAGACGCCGACATGATCCTGCTGAACACCTGCCATATCAGGGAAAAGGCGTCGGAGAAGGTGTTTTCGGAACTGGGCCGCCTGAAGCCCCTGAAGGCCGCGAACCCGGACCTGAAGATCGGCGTCGCCGGCTGCGTCGCCCAGGCCGAGGGCGCCGAGATCCTGCGCCGCGCGCCCGTCGTCGACCTTGTCGTCGGCCCCCAGACCTACCACCGCCTGCCGGCGATGGAGGCCGAGATCCGCAAGGGCAAACGCGCCCTCGACACCGATTTCCCGGCCGAGGACAAGTTCGACCACCTGCCCCGTACCCGCCCGAAGCGCGGCCCCACCGCCTTTCTGACCGTGCAGGAAGGCTGCGACAAGTTCTGCGCCTTCTGCGTCGTCCCCTATACCCGCGGCGCCGAGGTCAGCCGCCCCGCCGACCGCCTTCTGGGCGAGGCGCGCGACCTGGTGGAGCGCGGCGTGCGCGAAATAACCCTTCTGGGGCAGAACGTTAACGCCTATCACGGTGCCGGCCCCGATGGCGACTGGTCGCTGGCGCGGCTGGTCCGCGAACTGGCGCGGATCGACGGGTTGGAGCGCATTCGCTACACGACCTCGCATCCCAACGACATGTCCGACGACCTGATCGCCGCGCATGGCGAGGAGGCGAAACTCATGCCATATCTGCACCTGCCGGTGCAGTCCGGCTCGGATCGCATCCTGAAGGCGATGAACCGCAAGCACACCGCCGACAGCTACCTGCGCCTGATCGAGCGTCTGCGCCGCGCCCGCCCCGACCTGCTGCTGTCGGGCGATTTCATCGTCGGCTTCCCGGTCGAGACCGAGGCGGATTTCCAGGCGACGATGGCGCTGGTTCGCGCGGTGAATTATGGTCAGGCCTATTCTTTCAAATACTCCGCCCGCCCCGGCACCCCCGCCGCCGAGCGCCCGCAACTGCCGACCGAGGTGCTGGACGACCGTCTCCAGCGCCTGCAGGCGCTGCTTTCCGACCAGCAGCGCGCCGCGCAGGAAGCGATGGTGGGGCGGGAAGTGGGGGTTCTGTTCGAGAAGCCGGGCCGGATGCCGGGCCAGATGGTCGGCAAGTCCGACCACCTGCACGCCGTGCATGTCACCGCCCCCGACCAGGCGGCGGGCGATATCCGCCGCGTGCGCATCACCGCAAGCGCCGCGAATTCACTGGCCGGTGAGTTGGTCTGAGCGCGTGGCGCGCAGCAGCGAATCACACCATGGCCACTGCTGGAAAGGCCGGATCACCCCCGTTTTCCGCCAGGTGATGCCCTCGCGCACAAGCCTGGCGGGCGGCGCGCTCGGTCCAGCACGTGGGCGTAACCGTCAGGTGTGACCCGGGCGCAGCATCTTGCGGTTGAATCGCCCTCAGAGCCGCCGATTTTGTAACGATCTGGCGAAATCGACGAATCCACGCTTGCCAGACCGCCTCCGCCTTGGCAGGCTGAATCCATGCCATGCCGGCACCCAATCTATGCAGGAGATCTGTTTGGGCATCAGCGCGCTGACCCCCCCGCTCAACACCGGCGACCCCTTGCGCACAGAGCTTGAATTCGCCGACAACCGCTTGCTGATCGATCTTTGCGGCGAACACGACCGCAACCTTGCGCGGCTCGAGAGTGAGCTGGGGGTGCAGATCCTGCGACGCGGCAACCATCTTCAGATCATGGGCGAAGCGGCGGCGCGCGAGCGCGCGGTCGAGACGCTGCAGGCGCTCTATTCCCGTCTGGCCGAGGGGCGCTCGCTGGAGGCGGGCGACATCGACGGGGCGATTCGCCTGGGCGCCGATCCGGTCGGGCGCGAGACGCAGCTGGAGATGTTCCGCACCGGCACCATCGAGATCCGAACCCGCAAGAAGAACGTGATCCCGCGCACCAAGGCGCAGCAGGACTACACGCGCGCGCTGTTCGAGCATCCGCTGAACTTCGGCATCGGGCCGGCGGGCACCGGCAAGACCTACATCGCCGTGGCCGCCGCCGTGCACATGTTCGCCGAGGGTCATGTCGACCGGATCATCCTGTCGCGCCCCGCGGTCGAGGCCGGCGAGCGGCTGGGCTTCCTGCCCGGAGACATGCGCGAGAAGATCGACCCCTACATGCAGCCGCTCTACGACGCGCTCAACGACTTCCTGCCCGGCCGGCAACTCGCCAAGCTGATGGAGGAGCGGCGGATCGAGATCGCGCCGCTGGCCTTCATGCGCGGGCGCACGCTGGCCAACGCCTTCGTCGTGCTGGACGAGGCGCAGAACGCGACCGAGATGCAGATGAAGATGTTCCTCACGCGTCTGGGCGAGGGATCGAACATGGTCGTCACCGGCGACCGCAGCCAGGTCGATCTGCCGCGCGGCATGCCCAGCGGGCTGGCCGCGGCCGAGCGTATCCTCAAAGACGTCAAGGGCGTGGGGTTCAGCTATTTCACCTCTGCCGACGTCGTCCGCCACCCGCTGGTTGCGCGGATCATCGAGGCCTACGAGCGAGACGAGCATCGCTGACAGTGCCCGTCGAGCTGAATGTCGAAGACACGCGCTGGGGGGACCTGGTGCCGCTGGCGGACGCCGCCGTCGACGCGACCCTGCGCCACCTCGGCCACGACCCGACGGGGTTCGCAGTCAGCGTGCTGGCCTGCGACGACACGCGCATCCGGGCGCTGAACGCGCGCTTCCGCGGGCAGGACAAGGCGACGAACGTCCTTTCCTGGCCGGCCGAGGATCTGTCGTCGGACATCGACGGCGCAAACCCCGCACCGCCCGACCCCGGCGCGCCCGACGACCCGGTCGAGTTGGGCGATATCGCCCTTGCGCACGAGACTTGCGCGCGCGAAGCCGCCGAGCAGGGCAAGCGGCTGAAGGATCACGCCACGCATCTGGTCGTCCACTCGGTGCTGCATCTTCTGGGCTACGATCACGAACGACCTGCCGATGCCCACTTGATGGAGGAAACCGAAACCTTGATACTTGCACAGATGGGGATTGCAGACCCATATGCGGGACTGGACGGGCCGATTGACGGCACCGAACCTTGATAATGATTTCGGAAAGGACCGATGACCGATTCCAATGCCGGCTCTGACGCGGCGCGAAGCGCGCCGGACGAGCCGGACTCTTCGCCCGACGGGAATGGCCAACGGGGGCTGTTCAGTCGCCTGATCGATGCGCTCGCCGTCTCCGATTCCAACTCCGACAGCAACGGCAGCCTGGCGCGGAGCCTTCGGCAGGTTCTGCCGGGGCTGGCCAACCTGCGCCGCCTGCGGGTCGAGGATGTCTCCGTCCCCAAGGCCGAGATCGTCGCCGTGCCGCTGGACATCTCGCGCGACGAACTGGTCGCCGTCTTTCGCGAAAGCGGTTTCTCGCGCATGCCGGTCTATGCCGAAACACTCGACAAGCCCGTCGGCTTGCTGCTGCTCAAGGATCTGGTCCTGCGACAGGGGTTCGAGCTTCAGGGCGAGGACATGGCGCTCGAGGATCTTCTGCGGCCGCTTCTGTTCGTGCCGCCGTCGATGCCGCTCCTCGTCTTGCTGCAGAAGATGCAGACCGAACGCACCCACATGGCGCTGATGATCGACGAATACGGCGGCGTCGACGGCCTGGTGACCATCGAGGATATCCTGGAACAGGTCGTGGGCGAGATCGACGACGAACACGACACCGAGGACGAGGTGCTCTGCCTGGAGGAAAAGCCCGGTGTGTGGCTCGTCCAGGCCCGCGCGCAGCTCGAGGATGTGGCGTCCGAGACCGGGTTCAACCTGGCCGAAGGCGTCGATGACGAGGATGTCGACACGCTGGGCGGGCTGGTCTTTGTACTGCTGGGCCGGGTGCCGGTACGCGGCGAGGTGATCCCCCATCCGGCCGGTCTGGACATCGAGGTGCTGGACGCGGACCCGCGACGCATCAAGCGGCTGCGACTTTCCGCGTCGGGCGCGGCCGGACCGCTGACCGCCAAGGCCGCGCTTTGAGCCAGTGCCCGCGCTGACCGACCGCCTGCGCAGCCATCCGCGCGCACCGCTGGCCGCGGCGGCCATCGCCGGGGCGGCCTGCGCGCTGGGACAGGCGCCCTGGGGCTGGTGGTGGCTGAGCGTGCCGGCGCTCGCGGCGGTGCTGGCACTGCTGGCGGGGGCCCCGCACGCGCGCGGCGCCTTCCTGCGCGGCTGGCTCGCCGGGGCGGCGAGTTTCATGGCCGCGATGGCTTGGATCGTCGAGCCCTTCCTGATCGACCCCTGGACGCATGGCTGGCTGGCGCCCTTCGCGCTGGTGCTTTTGCCCGGTGGGCTGGCGCTTTTCTGGGGCGCTGCGGCGGCCTTCGCGGCCTGGGCGGCGCAGGGCTGGACGGCGCGTCTGGCGCTGCTCGTGCCCGCGCTTCTGGCCGGCGAGGCGTTGCGCGGCCATGTCCTGACCGGCTTTCCCTGGGCGATGCTGGGGCATGTCTGGATCGACACGCCCGCCGGGCAGATCGCGGCCTGGACGGGCGCGCTGGGGCTGGGGCTGCTGACCCTGTCGCTGGCCGCGCTTCTGGCGCTCGCCGGTCGCAAGGCCACCACCCGACCGGGCCTGGCCGCCCTTGCGGCGCTGCTGGCCACGGCGCTGCTGGCCGGCGCCTGGAGCGTCGGGGCCGCGCGACTGGCCGGTCCCGCGCCCGAACCGCGCGACCTGCGCCTGCGGCTGGTGCAGCCCAATGCCGCGCAGGATCTGAAATGGGATGCCGAGCACGCGCGCCGCTTCTTCTTTCGCCATCTCGACCTGACCGCGGCGCCCGCCGACGATGGCCGCGCGCCCGACCTGGTACTCTGGTCCGAAACCGCGGTGCCGTTTCTTCTGGATCGACCCGGTGATGGCCTGCTGATGGCGGCCGAGGCCGCCGGCGGCGCGCCGCTGCTGCTGGGCATCCAGCGCAGCGAAGTCTCGGCGGGCGGTGGCGTCGACTATTTCAACAGCCTGGCCGTCCTCGATGCCGAGGGCCAGCCGGTCGCCGTCTACAACAAGCACCACCTGGTGCCCTTCGGCGAGTATGTCCCGGTGCTTGGCCGCTTCGCTGACCGGCCGGGCATGGGCTGGCTCTCGGGCCTCGCGTCGCAGGTGCTGCTGGGCTATTCGGCGGGGCCCGGGCCGGTGCTGCTGGACCTAGGCGCGGCGGGCCGGGTGCTGCCGCTGATCTGCTACGAGGCGATCTTTCCGGCCAACCTGCGTGGCACCGACCGCCCCGACTGGATCGTGCAGATCACCAACGACGCCTGGTTCGGCGCGCGGGTCGGCCCGTTCCAGCACCTGGCGCAGGCGCGGCTCAGGGCGATCGAACAGGGGTTGCCGCTGGTGCGCGCGGCCAACACCGGGGTCAGCGCGGTGATCGACGCGCGCGGCCGGATCGTCGCCAGCCTCGGCATGGGCCGGGCGGGAACGGTCGACGCCGACCTGCCGGGCGCGCTGCCCGAAACCACCTATGCGCGTATCGGCGACGCGCCATGGCATGCCGCGCTCGCCCTGATTGTGCTGGCGGCGGGCGGATCGAGGCTGCGGCGACGCGGCCATTGACGCCGCCCGGTGAAGGGGCTAGGCGCTGTCGACCCGTCACAACGGCTTCCTGGCGTGACGGATGTATTCAGTGGAGCACCCTCGCATGAGCCGACAGGACTACATCTTCACCTCGGAATCGGTTTCCGAGGGGCACCCGGACAAGGTCTGCGACCGAATCTCGGATGCCGTACTCGACTACCTTTTGGGCATCGACGCCAATGCGCGCGTCGCCTGCGAGGCTTTCGCCACCTCGGGACTGGTCGTGATCGGGGGCGAAATCGGCCTGCCGGCCAGCGGCGACCGGCCCGGCTCCGAACGTCTGAAGGACGTGATGGGGCGCATCCCGCAGATTGCGCGCGACTGCATCAAGGAAATCGGCTACGAGCAGGAGAAGTTCCACTGGAACACCTGCCACGTGCTGAACTTCCTGCACGAGCAGTCCGTCGACATCGCCCAGGGGGTCGAGCGCGAAGGCGCCGGCGACCAAGGGATCATGTTCGGCTACGCCGTCGACGAGACGCCCGATCTGATGCCGGCGCCGATCCTCTATGCGCACGCGATCCTGAAGCGGCTGGCAGAGGCGCGCAAGGCGGGCGACCTGGCCATGCTGGGACCGGATGCCAAAAGCCAGCTCTCGATCCGCTACGTGGACGGCCGGCCGGTCGAGGTGACGCAGCTTGTCGTCTCGCACCAGCATCTGGATCCGCATCTGTCCAGCGACGACGTCAAGGCGATCGTGAAACCCTATGTCGAGGAGGTCGTGCCCGCCGGCTGGATCAACGGCGGCACCGAGTGGCACATCAACCCGACCGGCAAGTTCCTGATCGGGGGACCGGATGGCGACGCCGGACTAACCGGGCGCAAGATCATCGTCGACACCTATGGCGGCGCCGCGCCGCATGGTGGCGGGGCGTTTTCCGGCAAGGACCCGACCAAGGTCGACCGTTCGGCGGCCTATGCGGCGCGCTACCTGGCCAAGAACGTCGTCGCCGCCGGACTGGCGCAACGCTGCACGCTGCAGCTGAGCTATGCGATCGGGGTGGCGCGTCCGCTGTCGATCTATGTCGACACGCATGGTACCGGCAAGGCGCCCGACGCCGAGATCGAGCGCGCGGTGGCCCGCGCGATGGACCTGACGCCGCGCGGCATTCGCGAGAAGCTGGAGCTGAACCGGCCGATCTATGCGCGCACCGCCGCCTATGGCCATTTCGGCCGCGCACCCGAAGCCGACGGCGGTTTCGCCTGGGAAAAGACCGACCTCGCCGATACGCTGGCGAAGGACCTGTGACAGGGGGGCCGCCTCGGGGGGCATCGAGCCCCCGCTCGGCGGCCTTGTCGCGCCCGGCCGCGCCGGAGGGGACCGACCGCGAGGGTGGAGGTGCGGCGGCCGATCCCTTGGGACGCGCGCCGCGCAACTTCTATGGCCGCACCCATGGCAAGACGCTGCGCCCGAGCCAGAAGCGCTACCTTGCCGAGGACCTGCCACGCTACCGGCTGAACCACGTCACGATCGACGAGAACCCGGAGCGGACGGAACTCGATCTGGCGGCGCTGCCCGGGTCCGGCCCGATCTGGCTGGAGGTGGGCTTCGGCGGCGGCGAGCATCTGGTGCACATGGCGCAGCAGAACCCCGGCGTGCGGCTGATCGGCTGCGAGCCCTTCGTCAACGGTGTGGCCATGTGCCTCGGGCGGCTGCACCGGGCCCCGGCGCCGAATGTCGCGATCCATCCCGGCGACGTGCGCGATCTGCTGGACGTGCTGCCCGCGGGTTGCCTCCACAAGGTCTTCCTGCTCTATCCCGACCCCTGGCCCAAGGCGCGCCATCACCGCCGCCGGTTCGTGACGCCCGAACATCTGCGCCCGCTGGCCCGCGCCTGCGCAGCGGGCGCCGAGTTCCGCCTGGCGACCGACATTCCCGACTATGTCCGCCAGGCGCTGGAAGAGGTCCTGCGCGCCGGGTTCGACCTGGTGGCGCAGGAGCCGCGCGGCTGGGACGACTGGATCACCACCCGCTACGAGGCCAAGGCCCTGCGCGAAGACCGCACGCCGCATTACCTGACCTTTCGCCGCACCGGTTGAGGCGGCTTTGCCTTTGCAGCGAAACCCGTTATACGGGCGCACGCATCCTGCTGGAGCCTGGAAATGGCCGCCGATCTTGCCTCGACCGTGATCAAGCCGCTGCATCGCGAGGGATACAAGTTCCTGGCGATCTTCGCCGCGGCGACGCTGGTGCTGTTCCTGATCTGGCAGCCGCTGGGCTGGATCGGGCTGGGCCTGACGGTCTGGTGCTACTACTTCTTCCGCGACCCCGATCGCGTGACCCCGATCCGCGACGGGCTGTTCGTCAGCCCCGCCGACGGCATCGTCTCGGCCATCGAACCGGCGCTGCCGCCGGCCGAACTGGGCCTCGACCCCGTCCCGCTGACGCGCATCAGCGTCTTCATGAACGTCTTCGACTGCCATGTGAACCGCCTGCCGATCGGCGGGACGATCCTGGCGGTCGCCTATCGGCCGGGCAAGTTTCTCAACGCCTCGCTCGACAAGGCGAGCGAGGACAACGAGCGCAACGCACTGGCGGTGGAACTGCCCGATGGCCGCCGGATCGCCGTGGTGCAGATCGCGGGTCTGGTCGCGCGCCGCATCCTGTGCGACGTGCAGCCGGGCGACGAGATGGAGACCGGCCAGCGCTTCGGCATGATCCGCTTCGGCTCGCGCGTCGATGTCTACCTGCCCGACGGGATCGCGCCGCTGGTCGCCGCCGGCCAGGGGACGATCGCGGGCGAGACCGTTCTCGCCGATCTCTCCGCGTCCGAGGATCCACGCCTGGGCGTGGTACGCTGACGCGATGTCCGGTTCCGGCCCCGACGACGACACCAGCGACCCGCGGACGACCGCGACGCCGGCAGCCGGGCCCGCCGACCCGCCCCCGGACGATACGGGCGAGGCCGCGGCGGACCGGCGCAGCCTGCCGCTTCTGCATCTTCTGCCCAACCTCGTCACGCTGCTGGGCCTCTGCGCCGGGCTGACCTCGATCCGCTATGTCCTCGACGGACGATACGAGATCGCGGCGGGCCTGATCGTGCTGGCCGCCATCATGGACGGGATGGACGGGCTGGTGGCTCGGCGGCTCAATGCCGCCAGCCACTTCGGGGCCGAGCTTGATTCGCTCTCGGATTTCGTCTGCTTCGGGGTGGCGCCGGGGGTCTTCATCTACCATTTCGCGCTGACCGACCTGCCGGGCATGGGCTGGCTGGCGGTGCTGCTCTACATCCTCTGCGCCTGCCTGCGGCTGGCCCGGTTCAACGTGATGCGCAACGCGCCGCCACCGCCGGGCCGGGCGCATTTCGTCGGCGTCCCGGCGCCGGCCGGGGCGATGCTGGCGCTTCTGCCGGTCTACATGACGCTGGCCGGCTGGGTCGACCTGCGCGCCTTTTCGGCGCCGATTGCCGTCTACCTGGCCATCGTCGGGCTGCTGATGATCTCGCGCCTGCCGACGCTCGCGCTCAAGGGGTTGCGGGTGCCGCGCAACCGTGCGGTCTTCGTCATGCTGGGCGTCGCGGTCTTCGCCGGCTTCGCGGTGGTGCGGCCCTGGGCGCTTCTGGCGCTGGCCGACCTTGCCTATCTGGCGGTGATCGCGCAGGCCGCCTGGGTCCACCGCCGCCGCCTGGCCTGACCGCGGCGCCGCCGGCCCGGCAGAAACCGGCCCCCGCCCTTGACCTTTGCGCCCGGCGACCCCTTATCTTTCACTGAAAGCGAAACCAACAACGGGGGAAACCATGTCTTTCACGCTTCCTGACCTGCCCTATGCGCACGATGCACTCGCCGACCTCGGCATGAGCCGCGAGACGCTGGAATACCACCACGACATCCACCACAAGGCCTATGTCGACAACGGCAACAAGGCGATTTCCGGGACCGAGTGGGACGGCAAGTCGGTCGAGGAGATCGTCAAGGGGACCTACAAGGCCGGCGCCGTGGCGCAGTCGGGGATCTTCAACAACGCCAGCCAGCACTGGAACCACAGCCAGTTCTGGCAATGGATGGCCCCCGGCGACAAGGCGATGCCCGGCGCGCTGGAAAAGGCCCTGACCGAGGCGTTCGGGTCGGTCGACAAGTTCAAGGAAGAGTTTTCCGCCGCCGGCGCCGGCCAGTTCGGCTCGGGCTGGGCGTGGCTGGTCAAGGATACCGACGGCAGCCTGAAGGTCACCAAGACCGAGAACGGCGTCAACCCGCTCTGCTTCGGCCAGACAGCACTTCTGGGCTGCGACGTGTGGGAGCACAGCTACTACATCGACTTCCGTAACAAGCGGCCGGCGTATCTGTCGAATTTCCTCGACAAGCTGGTCAACTGGGAAGCCGTCGCCGCGCGTCTGTGACGACGACGCCGGACATCGTGGCGCGGGGCCAGGGCGCCGCGCCGGTCTGGACTTCGCTACCTGCACTCATTGCGGCGGTCGCTCTGGCGGCCGCCGTTTTTCGTTTCCTCCCGGCCCCTGCGGCGGCGCTGCTCTGCCTCGCCCTGGGTTTCCTCATGGCGCTGCCCGGTGCGGCGGACGCGGCGGTCCGGCGCGGCCATGACCTGCGGCGTTACACCGATGCAAGCCTGCTGCGCCGGCTTCGCCAAGGGGGCGTCTGGCGCGTGCTCTGGCCCAGCGCTCTGGGAACCGGGCTGGCTGCCCTGCTCCTCGTGCGGCTGGCTGCGGGCGGGCCGTGGGTGTGGCTGACGACGCTGGCCGCGGTGCCCGCGGCACTTCTGCCGATGGCCGCGCTGCAGGCGATCGCCGCGCGCGAAATGGCGGGCGTGCATCGCGGCGCAACGCAGCGCCATGTGGCGCAACTCGTGGCGTCCGTCGTGGTCCTGGTCCTGTCGATACTCCTCGGCATGGGACAGGGGCTGTCCGATCCCACAGCGCCGACCGCCGACAGCGCCCTGATCCAGCAACTTTTCGCCCTGCATCGCCTCTGGGCGGGGGTCGAGGCCTGGCTCTGGTCCGAGGCCGCGGCGCTGGGTCTGCTGCCGCCCTGGCTGGCCGCCGGCCTTGCCGCCGCGGCGACCGGCGCGACCGGCTGGGCGGCGGCGGCGCTGACCCTTGCCGTACGCCTGCCCCCGGACGACCGCCTCCGCGCCCTTGCAACGGCGTCGGATGCCCCGGCGCCGCCAGCCGCGTCGCGCGCGGCCCTCGGCGCCGCGGCGCTGCTGGCCATCGCGGTCGTCGCAGGCGCCCATTGGGCCGAGTCGCGCCTCGGCGCGCTGCCTGTCCCGGATCGCCCCGTCTCGCGCCTGCAGACCGCCGCCGAGATCATCGGGGATCGGGCCTTCGTCCCCGGAACCTACGCCGAGGTCGTCGCGGCCCGGGATCGCACGCGCGCCCTCGATGCCTCGGGCCGGGCGCGGATCGCTGCGCAGATTGACGCCGGCTTCGATGCGATGCACGGCAATGTCGATACCTTTCTCGATGCCTATTACAGCCTGCCCGCCGAATACCTGCGCCTCGTCGATCTGGGCCTCGGCTGGGCCTCGGGACAGGGGGCAGAGCGGTTGCAACGCCGCCTCGACGCGCGCCTGATCTCGGCGCTCGACGCCGACACCCATCTGGCCCCGGTCCTGGACAGCGTCGTCCTTCTTGGGCACCAGATGGCCGAAAGCGACCGGCAGGTGGCGGCGCTGATCGACGCGCGCCGCCTCTCCGGCGTCAATCCCGGCCTTCTGCGGATCGAGGGCGCGCATGCCGATTTCCCGCCGCGCCCGGCTCTCCCCTCGGACGGGCTCAGCACGACGCTGCAGACCCGCCTTGGGGCCAGCGCGGCGACCGGCGCCGTCGCGGGCTGGATCACCCACCGCATCATGCGCCGTCTGGCCGCGCGCGGGGCGCTCCGCCTCGCCGCGCGCGGCCTGCTCGCCACGGTCCCGCTGGCCGGTGCCGCGGCGGCGATCGGCGCCGACCAGGCCCTGCTTATGGCCGAGGAGCGCCGCAACCGCGCCGGGTTCCGCGCGGAGATCGAAGCCGCGCTCGACGCGCAGCGCGCCGAGTTGCACGGCCTTCTCGACTGATCCCTTCCGCTGGCGACAGGACACCCCGCGCATCCGCATACAGCTCCGGCGCGCCCGCGAAGGTGGTTTAAATCAGGTTAACAAAAAATACGAAGCCGTTC
Organism: Pararhodobacter sp. SW119; assembly: GCF_017811755.1. Lineage (GTDB taxonomy): Bacteria > Pseudomonadota > Alphaproteobacteria > Rhodobacterales > Rhodobacteraceae > Pararhodobacter. Next base: position 44,612 of record NZ_JADDJF010000006.1, read on the forward strand.
CGATTCAGCCACTTGACCCCTCTGCGCAATTTGCGCAGCCGCCCCGTTCCGCCCTTCCGGCGCCTTCCGCCCCGGTTGTCCCCACGCAAAATCCGGCCCGCTTGGGGAGTGGCGCGCGCCCCCACCGCCCGCTATAACCCGCCGGCAACGGACAAGCGGCGGGACCTGCATGACGCTTCATTTCGTGAACGCAAGGCTGATCGACCCCGAGGCGCAGACCGACGCCCCCGGCACCCTGACGGTCGAAAAGTGCCGCATCATGGCCCGCGACACCGCGCCGCCCGACGGGGCCGAGGTCATCGACTGCGCCGGCAAGTGCCTGGCCCCCGGCCTCGTCGACTGGGGCGTGCAGGTCGGCGAGCCCGGCGCGCGCCACAAGGAAAGCTTCCGCTCGGCCGGGCGGGCGGCGGCCGCCGGCGGCGTCACCACGCTGATCGCCCGCCCCGACACCACCCCCGCCATCGACACGCCCGAGGTGCTGGAATTCGTCCGCCGCCGCGCCGCCGCCGAAACCCCCGTCAACATCCGCCACATGGCCACCCTGACCCGCGCCCGCGAGGGACGCGAGATGGTCGAGCTGGGCTTCCTGCTCGACGCCTGCGCGCTGGCCTTCACCGATGGCGACCGCGTCGTGCGCGACACCCGCGTCCTGTCGCGCTGCCTGACCTATGCCCGCGGCCTCGGCGCGCTGGTCGTCGGCCACCCGCAGGACCCGGGCCTCAGCGCCGGGTCGGCCGCCACCTCGGGCAAGTTCGCCAGCCTCCGCGGCCTGCCCGGCGTCTCGCCCATGGCCGAGCGCATGGGCTTCGACCGCGACATCGGCTTGGTCGAGATGACCGGTGCGCGCTACCACGCCGACCAGATCACCTGCGCGCGCACCCTGCCGGCGCTGGAACGCGCCAAGGCCAACGGCTTCGACGTCACCGCCGGCGTCTCGATCCACCACCTGACGCTGAACGAATTCGACGTCGGCGACTACCGCACCTTCTTCAAGTTGACCCCGCCCCTGCGGTCCGAGGATGACCGCCTGGCCGTGGTGCAGGCGGTGGCCGACGGGGTGATCGACGTCATCGCCTCCTTCCACACCCCGCAGGACGAGGAATCGAAGCGCCTGCCGTTCGAGGAAGCCGCCCCCGGCGCCGTCGGCCTGCAGACGCTCCTGCCCGCGGCGATGCGGCTCTACCACGCCGACGCGCTCAGCCTGCCGCAACTCTGGCGCGCCATGTCGCTGAACCCCGCGCAGCGGCTGGGGCTGGACTGCGGGCGCCTCGCCCCCGGCGCGCCCGCCGACCTCGTGCTCTTCGACCCTGACGCGCCCTTCATCCTCGACCGCTTCACGCTGCGCTCGAAGTCCCGCAACACCCCATTCGACGGCGCGCGGATGGAGGGGCGGGTGCTGGGCACCTGGGTCGCCGGCCAACCCATCCACGCGCGGGAGGATGCCTGATGCTCCCCGCGCTGGAAACCGCGCCGCTGATCCTGATGCTGATCGCGGTCGCCGCCTACCTGCTCGGGTCGGTCCCATTTGGCGTGGTCATCACCCGTATGCTGGGGCTGGGCGACCTGCGGGCGATCGGATCGGGCAACATCGGCGCCACGAACGTCCTGCGCACCGGCAACAAGGGCGCGGCGCTGGCGACCTTGTTGCTCGATGCCGGCAAGGGCGGCATCGCGGTCCTGATCGCGCGCGCCGTGGCGGGCGAGGATGCGGCGCAACTGGCCGCGCTGGCGTCGTTCCTTGGTCACCTCTTCCCGGTCTGGCTGGGCTTTCGCGGCGGCAAGGGGGTTGCGACCTTCCTCGGCACGCTTCTGGCGCTGGCCTGGCCGGTTGGCCTTCTGGCCTGCGCGACCTGGGCGGCGGTGGCCGCGATCAGCCGGATCTCGTCGCTCTCGGCACTGGTCGCCGCCGCCGCCACACCGCTCTGGCTCCTCCTCCTCGACCGGGCCGAGGCCGTGGCGCTCTGCGTGGCACTGGCCGCGCTGGTATTCGTTCGCCACGGCGAGAATATCGCCCGCCTGCGCGCCGGGACCGAGCCACGCATCGGTGCGCGCAAGCCCGATACACGCAAGAGTTGAAAAGCCACACGCAATGCGTTAACCTGAAATTAACGGTCGGGCAGCACGCTCGGGTCGGACGGCGCCCAGTCTCTCTGCGGCTCCGTCGATTCGGTAAGGAGCGGACATGGCAGCGGCTATCGTGATGCTTGGTTTTGGCGCGGGTGTGACCCTGGCGGTCGTGGCCTGGCTGGTCACCGCGTCGCTGCTGCTGACGGTCATCGCCTACCCGCTGGGAGGCATGCTGGGCTGCCTGCTGGCGGGCACCGCGATCGCCCTCTGCCGCGCACGCGCCGAGGGCGCGACGGCAAAGCCGTCCTGAGCCGCGCTGCCTTTCCTGCCGACCCCGTAAATCCGACAGCGTGAAACCCTACCAGCGCAGTCCCATGCGCAGCGCGTCGTAGATCCCGGCATGGACATTGCGTGACGCCACCGCGTCGCCGATCCGGTAGAGCATGAACCTACCCTCGGCATTCACTTCGGGCAGGATCGGTCCCTCGGTGCGGATCAGCGCGGCGTAATCGACCTGGCCCAGATTGCGCGATTGCGTCTTCAGCGCGAAGTAGAGCGTGTCGTTCGGCGCCGTCCCGTGTTCGGTGACGACCTGGTCGACCTCGCGCGTTTCGTTCCAGCCGGGCAGGAAGTCCGATCCCAGGCGCGCGCGGATCCGGTTGCCCGCCCGTTCCAGCGCCACGACGCGGGTGTTGATCGTCACGCGCACGCCGTGGGCCTGGAACGCCGCCATGTAGGGCGCGTGGTTCAGCCCGCCGATATCGGGCGCGAAGAAGCGCTCGGGGCTGACCAGTTCCACCCTTGCGCCGCCGCGCGCCAGCACCTCGGCCGCGCTCATGCCCGCATGCCCGCCGCCGTCGTCGTAGACCAGCACCTCGGCCCCCGGCCGCACGCCGCCGGACAGCACGTCCCAGCTTGACGTCGCCAGATCGTCGCCGGCCTCCAGCGGCGGGTTCTGCGGCAGCCCGCCGGTGGCGATGATGACCACCTCGGGGTCCAGGTCCAGAACCTCCGCTTCCTCGGCCCAGATGTCGTAGCGGATCGCCACGCCCAGACGGTCCAGTTCGGCCAGCCGCCAGTCGACGATCCCGCTCAATTCGCGCCGGCGCGGGTTCTTGACCAGCAGGTTGATCTGCCCGCCGGCCTGCGCTCCCGCCTCCAACACCTGCACTTCGTGTCCGCGCTCGGCGGCGACGCGCGCGGCCTCCAGCCCCGCCGGCCCGGCCCCCACGACGACCACGCGGCACGGCTTGGCGGCTTTCGGGATGACATGCGGGATCGTCGCCTCGCGGCCGGTTGCGGCGTTGTGGATGCAGAGCGCCTCGCCCCCTTCGTAGATGCGGTCCAGGCAATATGTCGCGCCGACGCAGGGGCGGATGCGGTGCTCGGCCCCACGGGCGACCTGCGCCACGATATGCGGGTCCGCCAGATGCGCGCGGGTCATGCCGACCATGTCCAGCTTGCCCGCGGCGATGGCGTGGCGGGCGGTGGCGACGTCGCTGATCCGGGCGGCGTGAAAGACCGGGAACTTCGTCGCCGCGCGCACCTCGCCCGCGAAATCCAGATGCGGGGCCGAGGGCATGCCGTGGATCGGAATCACCTGCGCCAGCGCCGCGTCGGTCTCGATATGCCCGCGGATCAGGTTGATGAAGTCGAACTTGCCGCTGGCGGCGATGCGCCGCGCGATCTCCACCCCCTCCTCGCGGCTCAGGCCCTTCTCCCAGTCCTCGTCCGCGACCATGCGGATGCCGACGATGAAATCCGGCCCCACCGCCGCGCGCACCGCGTCGATCACCGCCCAGGTGAAGCGCAGGCGGTTCTCCAGGCTGCCGCCCCAGTTATCGTCGCGGTGGTTGGTCGCGGGCGACCAGAAGCTGTCCATCAGGTGCCCGTAGGCCTCGAACTCGATCCCGTCGAGGCCGGCTTCCTGCATGCGTTGCGCGGCCGCGGCATAATCCGCGACGATCCGCGCGATGTCCCAATCCTCGGCCTCCTTGGGGAAGGCGCGGTGGGCGGGTTCGCGCACCGGGCTCGCCGACAGGACCGGCAGCCAGTCGCCCCGGTTCCAGCCCGTTCGTCGGCCCAGATGCGTCAGCTGGATCATCACCGCGCAGCCTTCGGCGTGGCAATCCTCGGCCAGCCGCGCCAGCCCGGGCACGATCTCGTCCCGGTAGGCCTGCAGGTTGCCGAAGGCGGCGGGACTGTCGGGCGCGACCAGCGCCGAGCCGGCGGTCATGGTCAGCGCCATCCCGCCGCGCGCCTTCTCGCGGTGGTAGAGCCGGTAGCGCTCGCCGGCCAGCCCGTCCTCGGCATAGGCGGGCTCGTGCGCGGTCGACATCACCCGATTCTTCAGCACCAGGTGCTTCAGCCGGTAGGGTTGCAGCAGCGGGTCGTGGCTCATGGGGCAGGCTCGGGAACAGGGGGGTGGGACGGACGATTCTCGGCACCGGCCGGGTCGGTGTCAAGCCGCCCCTGACCCGTCCTCGGGCCCGGTGCGCGCATGCGCGCAATCGATCAATGCGCTGAAATCACGCCAATAAAGTCGTGATGAAAATCCAATCTTAACTCTTTCCGCGGGCGCCGCCGGCCAGCCGCCCACCCCGGATCGGCGTCAGAGGCCCTTGGCACGGTAGCTGGCCGCCACCTTGTCGATCGCCACGATATAGGCGGCGGTGCGCAGGTCGTGGACGTCGTCGCGGCCATGCCAGACCTCGCGCATCGACTGGTAGGCCGTGCGCATCGTGTCATCGAGGCCCGAGCGCACCAGCGCCAACTCGTCCGCGCCCTGCAGGTAGCGCTTCTTGAAATCCGGGGCCAGTTCCCAGCCTAGGCCCTTGTCGGCCGACAGCCGCTCCAACTCCTCGATCAGCGCCAGCGCATGCGCTTCCTCGTTGCGGCGCTGCATCCGGCCGAAGCGGATATGGCTCAGGTTCTTGACCCATTCGAAATAGCTGACCGTGACGCCGCCGGCATTGGCGTACATGTCGGGGATGATCACCACGCCCTTGTCCTTCAGGATCTCGTCGGCGCCGGCGGTGATCGGACCGTTGGCGGCCTCGATGATCAGCGGCGCCTGGATGCGCGCGGCGTTGCCCAGATGGATCACGCCCTCCAGCGCGGCGGGGATCAGGATGTCGCACTCGGCCTCCAGCAGCGCACCGCCCTCCTCGTGATAGCTGGCGCCGGCGAAGTCGCGCACGCCGCCGGTCTGCACGATGTGCTGGCGCAGGGCCTCGATATCCAGCCCGTCGTCGTTGGTCACCGCGCCGTCACGCTCGATCACCGCGATGATCTTCGAGCCGTCCTCCTCGGACAGGAACTTGGCGGCGTGGAAGCCGACGTTGCCCAGGCCCTGCACGATGACCCGCTTGCCGTCCAGCGATCCCGTCAGCTTCGCCACCTTCACGTCGTCGGGGTGGCGGAAGAATTCGCGCAGCGCGTATTGCACGCCGCGGCCCGTGGCCTCCACCCGGCCCTTGATGCCGCCGGCATTCAGCGGCTTGCCGGTGACGCAGGCGCGGGCGTTGATGTCGGTGGTGTTCATCCGCGCGTACTGGTCGGCGATCCAGGCCATCTCGCGCTCGCCGGTGCCCATGTCGGGGGCGGGGACGTTCTGGGCGGGGTGGATCAGGTCGCGCTTGGCCAGCTCGTAGGCGAAGCGGCGGGTTATCTGCTCCAGCTCGTGCTCCTCGTACTTGCGCGGGTCGATCCGCAAGCCGCCCTTCGATCCGCCGAACGGCGTTTCGACCAGCGCGCATTTGTAGGTCATCAGCGCCGCCAGCGCCTCGACCTCGTCCTGGTGAACCTCGGGGGCGTAGCGGATGCCGCCCTTGACCGGTTCCATATGTTCGGAATGAACCGAACGATAGCCGGTGAAGGTCTCGATCCGGCCGCGCAGCCGCACGCCGAAGCGCACCGTGTAGGTGGCGTTGCAGACCCGGATCTTTTCGGCCAGGCCGGGCGACAGGTCCATCAGCGCCACGGCGCGGTTGAACATGATGTCGACGCTCTCGCGGAAGCTCGGTTCGTTCTGTTGCAGCATGGTATCGTCCCGCCCTGTTTCCTGGCCGACTCTGCGGCCGCATGTCGCACCTCACCCTAGCCGGTCCCGCCGCACTTTTCAAAACGCTTCTTTTTTCTGCGGTTTGTTTCAAAAAAGCGCTCGCCTTCCGGCTTGCGGGCGGATGACCGCGGCGCCGAACTGCGCTATTGCGCGGGCAGGCAGCGGGGGGCAGGCGGCGATGATCAGGCGGGCGGAACGGGGCGATCTGGCGGCAATCATCCGGCTTCTGGCCGACGACCCGCTGGGCCGCCTGCGCGAGGATGCGCGCGACCCGGTGCCGCCCGCCTATCTCGCGGCGTTCGAGGCGATCGACCGCGACTCCAACCAGTTGCTCGCCGTGGTCGAGGAGGACGGCCTGATCGTCGGCTGCCTGCAACTGACCTTCATCCCGGGCCTGTCGCGGCAGGGCATGTGGCGCGGGCAGATCGAAAGCGTGCGCGTCGCGCGATCGCACCGCGGGCGCGGGCTGGGGCGCAAGATCTTCGACTGGGCGATCGCCGCCTGCCGCGCGCGCCGCTGCGGGCTGGTGCAGCTGACCACCGACAAGTCCCGCGCCGAGGCGCACGCCTTCTACGCCGCACTGGGCTTCACCGCCAGCCACGAGGGGCTGAAGCTGACGCTGTGAACCCCGCCGCGCCGGGTCGCAGACCCGTGGGGTCAGCCGGTCGGGGGGCTTTGCCGCGCGCGCGATGAAGGTTACTGCCCTCTTCTGTCAGCAGTCCCAGCCTTACAGCCCGTACCGAGACAAGAAGGAGAGATCCGATGCCCATCCTCTACCACGCGCCGCAGTCGCGTTCGTCCACGCTGGCGGCCCTCGTCGAAGAACTGGCCGCCGATATCGAGATCCGCGAGGTGACGATCCCGCGCCAGGACGGCTCGGGCGGTCCCGACCCGCGCAATCCGCATCCCGAAAAGAAGGTCCCCTACCTTGTCGACGGCGACGAACATATCCGCGAGCGGGGCGCGATCATCCTCTACCTGACGGACAGGTATCCCGACGCAAGGCTCGGCCCGCTGCCCGGCGAACCGGGTCGCGGCGCCTACCTGTCGTGGCTTTTCTACTACCAGTCGGTGATGGAGCCGGTGATCATCCTGCACTGGGCAGAGATCAGCCACCCGGCGCTGACCGCGACGCTGCGCGATTTCGACACGATGATCGCGCAGCTGACCGAGGCGCTGCAACGGGGGCCGTATCTGCTGGGTGAGCGGTTCAGCGCGGCGGACCTGCTCTGCACCAGCCCGTTCCTGTGGTTTCCGGATCTGCTGCCCGACAACCCGCTTCTGAAGGACTGGGTGAAGCGCTGCAGCGAGCGGCCGTCGCAGCAACGGATCATCGCACGCGAGAAGCAGGGCGCGGCCTAGGCCCGCGACCCGGCGCCGGCGGGCCGCTTCAGGCGGTCCGCTCAGGCCCCCACCGCCTTGCGGACCATGTCGACATAGATGTCCTCGACCTGATCGCGGCTCAGGCGTCCGCCCTCGCGGAACCAGGTGTTGACGCCGGTCAGCATCGCGATCAGGGCCATCGTCGCCAGCCGCGTGTCGGGCAGGCGCATCGCGCCCTCGGCCTGGCCCTGGCGCAGGATCGCCTCCAATTCGCCCTCGTAGCGGCGGCGCAGGGCTTCCAGCGCGGCGAAGTTGCCGGGGGTGAGGTTGCGCAACTCCATGTAGGATACGAAGACCGCGTCGGCGCGCGCGGCGTGAAAGCGGATGTGGAAGCGCGCGAAATGCTCCAGCCGCGACAGCGCGTCGCCGGCCGGCGGGCGGCTTTCGGCCCAGGCGGTCAGCAGGTCCTCCATATGGCCGCGCATCAGCTCGAACAGCAGCCCCTGCTTGTCGCTGATGTACTGGTAAAGCGCGCCGGCCTGCACGCCCACCTCGGCGGCGATCTGGCGCATCGACACCGCCGCATAGCCGTGACGCGCGAACAGCCGCAGCGCCGCCGCGCGCAGGCGCGGGCCGGTGATCTCGGCACGGGAACCGGGTTTGCGGGCCATGCCGCAGTTTCGACTGAACGGGCGTTCAATTCAACCCCGCGTCAGGCCCGAGTCCACCCCGCGAGCGGGCGCTTTCGGGCAATATTATGCTTAAGCATATTCCCCAATCCTGCCACATGCCCCCCGCAACCGCCCCGCGCGCGGGCGGGCGAAGGGTGCGGCCAAGGCCCGCCAAACGTCGTTTTCGGGCCAAAGTGCCATACGTTTGGGTAGTGGGTCAGTTTGAAATGTGACGGTTACAGTGCATTGTAAGGTTCCGTTTGCGCTGCGCCCCGCCAGGCCCCATATTGAGGGCATGACAGACAAGCCCAAGAGACCCCGCGACGCGAACCAGTTGGCCAAGCACATTGTGGACCTGGCGACAGGGGATGTGCTGCCAGAAAAAGAAAAAGACCCCTCCGCTGTCGAAAGGGGTCTTAAAGGCGGATCAAAGGGCGGGAAAGCGCGGGCTAGTCGCATGACCGCTGAGGAAAGATCAGAGGCGTCACGCCGGGCTGCTCAATCTCGCTGGTCTCGATAGCCGCATCTTTTTCATCCTGCTTTTTTCCGAAACTGCGCCCCGGATACCACTCCCTGAGCGCCCACTTGCCGCGCTGAAGGCTTACGATATCCCCCACTTGCTTTTGTCGGCGGTTGAGAATTGACCCTACGCTGTTTGTTTTGTTTCCCGTCAGCAGCAGCCCCCCGGCTTCCATAGCCTCGACTAGATCAGCAGGTGACATGGGCTTGCGCTTGTTTGCGAGGATAATCTTTGCAGCGTCGTGAACCTTCATGCCGAGAAAAGGGTTTTCCCCGTTCGGCTCGTGCGCGTCGCGACGGGGCTGAGGTTCGCGATCCTGAGCTTCGTTGGCGACGGAAAGCCCCGCCATGTGCCGAAGGTTTCGGATTGTCCTATCCAGCTCATCCCGCTTGGCCTCTAGGTCGGCGATGACCGCAGCGTAGTGATTTTCATCGATTTGGCTTGTCATGGTGGCCCTCCTCAAGTATAAGAGCCGCATGCGGACGCTTATGCAGCCCGCATGCGACATGCCCCAATCGCTTAGGTTTTGGAGCGGTTCACTTTCTTGGCGGACCCATCTTTCTAAACCTCTCGCGATCTGGCCCGGTAAGGCATTTCAACCCGCAGCGTTCCTAGCGCTGCGGGTCTCTTGTTGCCTGATCCCCTCGCCGCGTTCAAGCAGAAAAACTACAAAGCAAGCAGGTTCTGCAAATATTCTGCGTTATTGGCGCATTTTTCTCTTGAAACTGACCGAATGCGTAGGCTAATGTTGGGTCATGAACAAGCTAGATAACAAAACCCGCACATTGATCTTGCGCTTGCTTTGCGAGGGGAACAGCATCCGAGCCACTTCGCGAATCGCTGATGTAAGCAAGAACACCGTAAACAAGCTGCTGATCGACGCGGGTAAGGCGTGTGCGGACTATCACGACGCTAACGTTCGTAACGTTCGCGCTTCGCTGGTTCAGTGCGATGAGATTTGGTCGTTCACTTACGCCAAGGAAAAGAACGTGGCTAAGGCGAAGGCCGCGCCCGAGGATGCTGGCGATACTTGGACCTGGACCGCGCTGGACAGCGAAAGCAAGCTGATCGTGTCATATCTGGTCGGCGGCCGTGACAGCGAGTACGCGACGGCCTTCATGGACGATCTGCGTGACCGTCTTGCGAACCGCGTCCAGTTGACCACAGACGGGCACAAGGCATACCTCGAAGCCGTCGAGGGCGCGTTCGGTGCTGACGTGGACTATGCGCAGTTGGTGAAATTGTACGGCGAACCCACAGGCCAGAAGGGGCACGAGCGCAAGTATTCGCCTTCGGAATGCACCGGAACTAAAAAGCGTCTGATCGAAGGCCAGCCGGTCAAGGAACTGGTCAGCACGTCGCATGTCGAGCGGCAAAACCTGACGATGCGGATGCACATGCGCCGCTTCACCAGGTTGACTAACGCCTTTTCCAAGAAGGTTGAAAACCACGCGCACGCCGTGGCGCTTCACTTCATGTTCTACAACTTCTGTCGCATCCACCAAACGCTACGCGTCACGCCTGCTATGGCTTCCGGGCTGACTGATCGGCTTTGGGATATCGCTGATCTGGTGGCGCTGGTCGAAGCTGCCGAGCCTTCCCCGGCTAAGCGCGGGCCGTACAAGAAGCGGCTGCCTGCTTGACTTTATGTCATCTCTGTTTATGCCGATCTGGTGTCAGATGCAGGGAAGGGAGCGATGGCTCTAACAAACAAAGACGCGTCTATTGTCCTGGGAATGATTGCTAGAGGAGACAAGCAGCACAACATCGCGGCTTGGTTCGGCGAGAACCAAGCGCGTATTGTGGAGGTAGAAAAGGGATCTCACGGCTCGCTACCACTAGCCCCAGCCGCTGACTTGCCGCCGAAAGGTTCGCCCGGTCCGAAAGGTCGACGCGTAAGGGGGGTTGCCGGCAGGGCATTAGCGGCCATAGAGGCTGGCGACGTAGATGGAGCCAAAAAGCTTCTTCAAGACGGGATCGCCGCTTTCGACAAGCACGAAACCTGATAGTCGCCGTCGCGCTCTAAGTTCCTGCGGCATGGCGGTATCCAAACCACCTTGGTTGCTTGTTCTTTGGCCTCAAGATCCCAGACGAACCACCCGTATCCGGTCGCGGTGGACGCCTTTGGGTCAACTCGGCCTTTGACCATCGGTACTCTTTCACAAAATTGGGCAAACAAGGCAGGCGGCGCATTTCGGAAAACTCGCTCGTATCGCCCGACACTTTCCAGAAATACCGTTCGGGCCAGGATCGCCACGCCTTTCCGCGCGACCGACAGCGCTCTGGCAACAAAATCCTCCGCTATGCGGAATGGTGGGTTTGTTATAACCCAATCATGCGAGCCTACCTCGTAGGGGAAGGTCAGAAAATTACGGATCTCATTTGATCCATAAGGGTAGGCATCAAATCCGTCGACGTGGGCGAAATATTCTCGAAGAGGCCCGGACATGTAGCCTCTGCCGCACGCTGGCTCTAGGCACGTTGCGTCGCGTACCCTATCTAAACCAATCACATGCTCCACAAGGGCGCGTGTAGCCCAGGGCGGCGTGGGAAAATCGTCAGCGCTGTTTAGCGGTTCGCGGCGCTGAGCCATCACTGCGTGGGACATGTTTTGCATCAGGAACCCTCCAGCCTCTCGCGCAACTGAATCAGAGTTCTTTCGCATTGTGAATCCCGAAAATTCAAACTGACCCACTACCTACGTTTGCCATACGCTTGCCATACGCCTGCCATACGCTTGCCAGCAGGCAAAAGTCGCGTGTTTTCAGCGCTCTGTCCGAAAATCGCCCGTGCCGCGCCGCCCCCCGCCGCGCGCCCCCGCAGGTTTTCGTTAACCGCCCGCCGTGGGCCGCGCCGTCACTCCCGCTCGCGCTTCAGCGGCCGGCTGAGCAGCAACTCGACCGCGTCCGCCAGCGTCACCTTCCCGTCGACCAGCGCCGCCACCATCGCCGTGACCGGCAGCGCATCCGCCGGCGCCGCCGCAGCCAGCGCGCGGGCGGTCGCCACCCCCTCGACCGTCGCGCCGGCCTCGGGCGGGCGGCCCGCGCCCAGCGCCAGCCCGTGGCGATAGTTGCGCGACTTCTCCGAGGTGCAGGTCAGCACCAGATCGCCCAGCCCCGACAGGCCGTGCAGCGTCTCGCTATCGGCCCCGCGCGCCTCGGCGTGGCGGGTCATCTCGGCGAAACCGCGGGTCATCAGCGCCGCCCGCGCGCTTTCCCCCAGGCCCGCGCCGATGCTGACCCCGGCGGCGATGGCGATGACGTTCTTCAACGCCCCGCCCATCTGCGCGCCGGTCAGATCCCCGGTCAGGTAAAGCCGCAGGCTTCGTGTCGACAGCGCCTCCTGCAGCGCCTCGGCGCCCGGCGCGGTGGCGGCCAGGGTCAGCGCCGTGGGCTTGCCGCGCGCGATGTCGGCGGCAAAGCTGGGCCCGGTCAGCACCGCCACCCGCGCCCCCGGCAGGACATCCGCAATCACTTCGGTCGGCAGCAGGCCGGTGCCCAGTTCGACCCCCTTGCAGCAGGCGACCAGCGTGCAGCCGGCCAGCCGCTCCGCCTGCGCCTGCAGCACCTCGCGCAGCCGCTGCGTGGGCACGGCCAGCAGCACGATTTCCCTTGCTGCATTGGCGATATCCGCGGTCGGGACCACCCCCGGCGGCAGCCGCACACCGGGCAGACGCGCGCGGTTCTCGCGCCCCTCGGCCATCTCGGCCGCCGCGGCCGGGTCGCGCAGCCACAGCGCCACCTCGCGCCCGGCGGCGGCCTGCGCCACCGCCAGCGCCGTGCCGAAAGCGCCCGCGCCGATCACCCCGATCCGTTCCGCCATCGCGCGCTCCTCCTTCGCTGTCTATCGGGGCCGCGGACCGGCACTGTCAAGCCGCGCCCCCTTTGCGCCCGCCGCGCACTGTCTATACTCTGCCGTCAACGCCCTGAACGGAGCCCGCCCGATGGTCGATATCGCCAACCGTGTGCACAACCACAACTGGAAGATCGACCCGATCGTGCGTTCGCTGATCGACAACGACTTCTACAAGCTTCTGATGTGCCAGTCGGTCTTTCGCAACCGGCCGGACACGCAGGTCACCTTCAGCCTGATCAACCGCAGCAAGCAGATCCGCCTGACCGAACTGATCGACGAGGGCGAGTTGCGCGAACAGCTCGACCATGTCCGCTCGCTCCGCCTGACGCGGGGGGAAAGCACCTGGATGCGGGGCAACACCTTCTACGGCCAGCGGCAGATGTTCCGCCCCGATTTCATGGAATGGTTCGAAAACCTGCGCCTGCCGCCCTACCACCTGGAAAAGCGCGACGGCCAGTACGAGCTGACCTTCGAAGGCCCCTGGCCCGAGGTCATGCTGTGGGAAATCCCGGCGCTGGCGGTCCTGATGGAGCTGCGCTCGCGCGCGGTTCTCAAGGACATGGGCTATTTCGAGCTGCAGGTTCTCTACGCCCGCGCCATGGCCCGGGTCTGGGAAAAGGTCGAACGCCTGCGCCAGCTCGACGGCCTGCGGCTGGCCGATTTCGGCACGCGGCGGCGGCATTCCTACCTCTGGCAGGAATGGTGTGTCCAGGCCCTGGTCGAGGGGCTGGGCCCGGCCTTCATCGGCACCTCGAACTGCCGCATCGCGCTGCGCCGCGACCTGGAGGCGATCGGCACCAACGCGCACGAGTTGCCGATGGTCCACGCCGCGCTCGCCCGCACCGACGAGGAACTTGCCGAGGCGCCCTACCGCGTGCTGGCCGACTGGCACGAGGAGCATTCGGGCAACCTGCGCATCATCCTGCCCGACACCTTCGGCACCGAGGGCTTCCTGAAACGCGCGCCCGAATGGCTGACCGGCTGGACCGGCGTGCGCGTCGATTCCGGCGATCCCGCCACCGGCGCCGAAACCGCCATCCGCTGGTGGCAGGCGCACGGCGAGGACCCGCGCGAGAAGCTGATCATCTTCTCCGACGGGCTGGATGTCGACCGGATCGAAACCCTGCACGCCCAGTTCCGCGGGCGGGTCAAGGTCAGCTTCGGCTGGGGCACGTTGCTGACCAACGACTTCCGGGGGCTGGCGCCGGGCGATGGGCTGGCGCCCTTCAGCCTTGTCTGCAAGGCGGTCGCGGCGGACGGACGGCCGACTGTCAAGCTGTCGGACAACCCCAACAAGGCAATGGGCCCCGAGGCCGAGATCGAACGCTACAAGCGCGTCTTCGGCGTCGGCGCGCAGGAGGCGCTGGAGGTCGTGGTCTGACCGCCTGTCGCGCCTAGCTTAGCCGCCGCGCGCTCCAGGCGAAGGCGGCCAGCGCGCCGGCGGCGAACCCGCCGGCATGCGCCTCCCAGGCCATCTGCCAGCCGACCAGCCAGGCCGACAGCACGTTCAGCGCCATCAGCGCCAGCGCCAGCACGGCGATGCCGGTGCGCGGCTGCCCGGTCTGCCGTTCCCCCTCGGCGATCAGCACCAGAAGCGCGCCGGCGACGCCGAAAAGCGCCCCGGACGCGCCAACCATCGGCTGGCCCAGCGGCCCGAAGGCGGCAAAGGCCAGCCCGCCGCCCAGGGTCGACGCCGCCAGCACCAGCACCAGCCCGGCCTGCCCCATCCGCACCCGCACCGCCGCCCCCAGGCCGATCAGCGCGATCACGTTGGTCGCCAGATGCGTGAACCCCGCGTGCAGCAGCGCATGGCTGACGAACATCGTGACCGGCTGCAGCGCGTAGTTGCCCTCCCACCCCGCGCGGACCAGCCCGGCCCAGAACCCGCCGTTGAGATAGGCCATCATCCGCCAGCGCGCCGACCCCCAGAGCCCACGCTCGGCCCCGATCAGCGCCAGTTCGACGGAGATGCAAAGAAGCGCCAGCGCCAGCACCAGCCAGTGCCGCCGCAGTCGGGCGGTCACGGGCGTTCGGGCGGGGGACGGCGCGCGCGTCATGCGCGAGCCTTGCCGCGCCGGCCGGGCAAAGGCAAGCACCGATGCCTGCCCATTGACCGCCCCGCGATTCCGCCGCATATGCGGCCCCATGACCGAACTTTCGCGCATCCGCAACTTCTCGATCGTGGCGCATATCGACCACGGCAAATCCACGCTCGCCGACCGGCTGATACAGCTGACCGGCACCGTGGCCGAACGCGACATGAAGGAGCAGTTGCTCGACGCGATGGATATCGAGCGCGAGCGCGGCATCACCATCAAGGCCAACACCGTGCGCATCGACTATCCCGCGCAGGACGGCCACACCTATGTGCTGAACCTGATCGACACGCCCGGCCATGTCGACTTCGCCTACGAGGTCAGCCGCTCCATGCGCGCGGTCGAAGGCTCGCTTCTGGTCGTCGACGCCTCCCAGGGGGTCGAGGCGCAGACGCTGGCCAATGTCTACCACGCGCTCGATGCCGACCACGAGATCGTGCCGGTCCTGAACAAGATCGACCTGCCGGCGGCCGAGCCCGACCGCGTGAAGGAACAGATCGAGGACGTGATCGGCCTCGACGCCTCGGACGCGATCCGCATCTCGGCCAAGTCCGGCCTGGGCATCCCCGACGTGCTGGAGGCCATCGTCAAGCGCCTGCCGCCGCCGAAAGGCGAGCGCGACGCGCCGCTAAAGGCGATGCTGGTCGATTCGTGGTACGACCCCTACCTGGGCGTCGTCGTGCTGATCCGCGTCATGGACGGCGTCATCCGCAAGGGCGACAAGATCAAGATGATGCAGACCGGCGCCGCCTACGGCGTCGACAAGCTGGCGGTGCTGAAGCCCGCGATGGTCGACATCGCCGAGCTGGGCCCCGGCGAGATCGGCATCCTCACCGGATCGATCAAGCAGGTCCGCGACACCCGCGTCGGCGACACGATCACGCACGAGAAGAAGCCATGCGAAAAGCCGTTGCCCGGCTTCAAGCCGTCGATCCCGGTGGTCTTCTGCGGCCTCTTTCCGGTCGACGCCAACGATTTCGAGGGTCTGCGCGAAGCCATCGAGAAACTGGCGCTGAACGACGCGAGTTTCACCTACGAGATGGAAACCTCGGCCGCGCTCGGCTTCGGCTTCCGCTGCGGCTTCCTCGGCCTGCTGCACCTGGAAGTCGTGCGCGACCGGCTGGAGCGCGAATACGATCTGGACCTGATCACCACCGCCCCTTCGGTCGTCTATCGCATCCACATGCGCGACGGCACCATGCAGGAGCTGCACAACCCCGCCGACATGCCCGACCTGACCCATGTCGACCATATCGAGGAGCCGCGCATCCGCGCCACGATCATGGTGCCGGACGAGTACCTAGGTGACGTGCTGAAGCTCTGTCAGGACCGGCGCGGCATCCAGGAGGAACTGACCTACGCCGGCTCCCGCGCGATGGTCGTTTACGACCTGCCGCTGAACGAGGTCGTCTTCGACTTCTACGACCGGCTGAAATCGGTGACCAAGGGCTATGCCAGCTTCGACTACCAGATCACCGGCTACCGCGAGGACACGCTGGTCAAGATGTCGGTGCTGGTCAACGACGAACCCGTCGACGCGCTTTCGATGATGGTCCACCGCGACCGCGCCGAGATGCGCGGCCGCGCGATGGTGGAGAAGCTGAAGGAACTGATCCCGCGCCACATGTTCAAGATCCCGATCCAGGCGGCCATCGGCGGGCGCGTGATCGCGCGGGAAACGCTGTCGGCGATGCGCAAGGACGTGACGGCGAAATGCTACGGCGGCGACGTCACGCGCAAGAAGAAGCTTCTGGAAAAGCAGAAGGCCGGCAAGAAGAAGATGCGCCAGTTCGGCAAAGTCGAGATCCCGCAGCAGGCGTTCATCAACGCGCTGAAGATGGACAGCTGACCGCGCAGCAAGCCTAACTTTCTTCACCGCGCAAGCGTAACCCGGTCGAACTCGACGCCGGCGGGGCCGCGTACCGTCCGGTCTAGCCCCTTCGCGCCAAGCATGGCATGTCGCTGATCCGTGCGGGAAGCCTGCGTTACCCGCACGACGTTCCGCCCTCCGATCAAGCCTCTTGCCGAACCGATCTCGTTGTCGCAGTCTGGCCCGGAAAAGCGAACGATCCGGGGAGGGGTTGATGACGCGCCTGAGCATGAAGGTGAATGGACGCACGGTTTCGGCCGAGGCAGAGGGGCGGACGCTGCTGTCCGCGTTCCTGCGCCAAGGACTGGGCCTGACCGGTACCCATGTCGGCTGCGACACCGGCCAATGCGGCGCCTGCGTCGTGCATGTCGATGGAAAGCCCGTGAAATCCTGCAACGTGCTGGCCATGGACACCGCCGACGCCGAGGTCACGACGATCGAGGGGATGGCCAATGCCGATGGCTCGCTGTCGGTCCTGCAGCAGGCGTTCCAGGACCATCACGGCCTGCAATGCGGCTTCTGCACGCCCGGCATGGTGATGTCCGCCGCTGCCCTGCTGGAGGAAAACCCGACGCCGTCCGAAGCCGAGATCCGGCATTACCTTGAAGGCAACATCTGCCGCTGCACCGGCTATCACAACATCGTCAAAGCGGTCATGGCCGCCTCGGGTCAGGACGTGAGCCAGCTGGGCGTCGCCGCCGAATAGGCCGCGCAACCCGTCAGCATTGCCGGGGATTTTCAGAACCATCGGTTCAGCATCTGGACCACAGGGAGGACAGCATGCCCAAGGACATCGAGGCGCAAGGCGGCATCGGCGCGAGCACCAAGCGACGCGAGGATATCCGGTTCCTGACCGGGAACGGCCGGTATACCGACGACATCAACCTGCGCGGACAGGCCTATGTGCATTTCCTGCGCTCGGACATGGCGCACGGGCGGATCAACGGTCTCGACACCGCCGCCGCCGATGCCATGCCGGGCGTCATCCGAATCTTCACCGCCAAGGATTTCGAGGGTGTGGGCGGCCTGCCCTGCGGCTGGCAGGTGACCGACCGCCACGGCCAGCCCATGCAGGAACCCAAGCACCCGGTCCTGGCCGAGGGCAAGGTGCGCCATGTCGGCGATCCGATCGCCGCGGTGGTGGCCGAGACGCCCGATGCCGCGCGCGACGCCGCCGAGGCGATCGTCTTCGACATCGACGAACTGCCCGCCGTCATCGACATGAAGGCCGCGCTGGCCGAGGGCGCGACCAAGGTCCATGACGACCTGTCCTCGAACCTCTGCTACGACTGGGGCTTCGTCGAGGAGAACCGCGAGGCGGTCAACGAGGCCTTCACCAAGGCCGCGCATGTCACGCGGCTGGATCTGGTCAACAACCGGCTGGTCGCCAACCCGATGGAGCCGCGCGTCGCTGTCGGCGATTACGACGCGTGGAACGACCAATCGACGCTGTACACCACCAGCCAGAACCCGCATGTGATCCGGCTGCTGATGGGGGCTTTCGTGCTGGGCATCCCCGAGCACAAGCTGCGCGTCGTCGCCCCGGACGTGGGCGGCGGGTTCGGCTCCAAGATCTTCCACTATGCCGAGGAAGCGTTCTGCACCTTCGCGGCGCGGCAACTGAAGCGCCCGGTGAAGTGGACCTCCTCGCGCGCCGAGGCGTTCCTGTCGGACGCCCATGGCCGCGACCATGTGACCACAATCGAACTGGCGCTGGACGCGGACCACAAGTTCGCCGCGATCCGGACCGAAACCCGCGCCAACATGGGCGCCTATCTGTCCACCTTCGCGCCCTCGGTGCCGACCTGGCTGCATGGCGTGCTGATGGCCGGCAACTACACCACGCCGCTGATCTACGTGAACGTGAAGGCGGTCTTCACCAACACCATACCCGTCGATGCCTACCGCGGCGCCGGCCGGCCCGAGGCGACCTTCCAGCTGGAACGCGTGATCGACAAGGCCGCGCGCGAACTGGGCGTCGACCCGGTGGAACTGCGGCGCAAGAACTTCATCAAGCCGGAGCAGTTCCCGTACCAGACGCCGGTCGCGGTGGTCTACGATACCGGCAACTACCACGCGACGATGGACAAGCTGCTGGAGATCTCCGACCACGCGGGCTTTGCTGCGCGCGCCGAGACGTCGAAGGCGAATGGCAAGCTCAGAGGTTTCGGCATCGCGCATTACATCGAGGCCTGCGGCATCGCGCCCTCGAACCTGGTGGGCCAATTGGGCGCCCGCGCTGGGCTTTATGAAAGCGCGACGGTGCGGGTCAACGCCACGGGATCGATCAGCGTCTACACCGGCAGCCACAGCCACGGGCAGGGGCACGAGACGACCTTCGCCCAGGTGGTGGCCGAGATGATCGGGATCGACGCGGGGCAGGTGGAAATCCATCACGGCGACACGTCGAACACGCCGATGGGGATGGGGACCTATGGCTCGCGCAGCCTTGCCGTGGGCGGGTCGGCCATCGTGAAGGCCACCAACAAGATCATCGACAAGGCCAAGAAGATCGCCGCGCATCTGCTGGAGGCGTCGGAGGCCGATATCGAACTGAAGGACGGCAAGTTCGCGGTCGCGGGCACAGACAAGTCCGTGGACTGGGCCGGCGTGACGCTGGCCGCCTACGTGCCGCACAACTACCCGCTCGAAAGCCTTGAGCCGGGGTTGGAGGAAACCGCCTTCTACGACCCGTCGAACTTCACCTACCCGTCGGGGGGCTATGGCTGCGAGGTCGAGGTCGACCCCGAGACCGGCAAGGTGGAGATCCTCGCCTTCTCGGCCGCCGACGATTTCGGCAACATCGTCAACCCGATGATCGTCGACGGTCAGGTCCAGGGCGGGCTGGCGCAGGGGATCGGCCAGGCGCTGCTGGAAAACTGCACCTACGACGAGAACGGGCAACTCCTCTCGGCCTCGTACATGGATTACGCCATGCCGCGCGCCGACGATCTGCCGTCCTTCCGGGTGGATCATTCCTGCGTCACACCCTGCACGCACAACCCCTTGGGCGTGAAAGGCTGCGGCGAGGCCGGCGCCATCGGCTCGCCCCCCGCCGTTGTCAACGCGGTGATCGACGCGCTGCAACGCGGCGGCTACACGCATGTGACCCATATCGACATGCCGCTGACGCCCGCGCGCGTCTGGGCGGCGATGCAGAAGTGACGGGAGGCTGAAAATGTACGCTTTCGATTTCGTGAAGCCGAGCAGTATCGACGACGCCGTGAAGGCGCTGTCCGCCGAGGGGGCGCAACCCATCGCGGGCGGGCAGACGCTGATCCCGACGCTGAAGGCGCGGCTCAACGCGCCCGAAACGCTGGTCAGCCTGACCGGCATCGCCGAACTTAAGGGGGTCTGCCGCGACGGCGACGTGCTTGTCATCGGTGCCGGCACCTCGCATGCCGCGGTGGCGCGGGACGCCGCCGCGGAATTTCCGGGCCTGGCAGCACTGGCCCTGCAGATCGGCGACCCGGCGGTCCGCAACCGCGGCACGCTGGGCGGCAGCATCGCCAACAACGACCCGGCGGCCTGCTATCCCGCCGCGGTCCTAGCGACAGGCGCGACTGTGGTGACCGACCGGCGAGAAATCGCTGCGGACGATTTCTTCCAGGGCATGTTCACCACCGCGCTGGAAGAGGGCGAGATCGTCACCTCGGTCCGCTTTCCGATCCCCGAAGTCTCGGCCTATGCCAAGTTCGCGCAGCCCGCCTCGCGGTTCGCGCTGACCGGTGTCTTTGTCGCCAAGTTCGCCGAGGGCGTACGGGTCGCGGTCACCGGCGCGTCGGAAGACGGTGTCTTCCGCTGGACCGAGGCCGAGGAAGCTCTGGTCCGCAGCTTCGCGCCCGAGGCGCTGGCGGATCTGCGCGTGCCCGACGGCGGCATGATCAACGACCTGCACGGGACGCCGGCCTATCGCGCGCATCTGGTCGGTGTCATGACCCGTCGCGCGGTCAAGGCCGCCAGCTGACCCAGTCCGTCCCCACCGTGCGGACCCTTGCGGTCGGCCCGGTGGGGACGCGACGCAATTGCCACAGAGGCCTGACCCCCACGACACGCGCGGGGCGGTGACTGGACCGAAGGCCCGGTTCGGGCTATGCTGCCACGCGAAAGGGGCGCAACGACCCCGAGCGAAGAGGCAGCGATGGATTATCCCGAGCGGTTCGCGCATCTGCCGGACTATGCGTTCCCGCGTCTGCGGGCCCTTCTGGATGCGCATTCGCCGGGGGGCACGCCGATCGCCATGACCATCGGCGAGCCGCGCCACGCGATGCCCCCGTTCCTGGCCGAGGTCCTGAACGATGCGTTGGACGGCTTCGCGCGTTACCCCAGCAACGACGGCACCCCCGCCCTGCTGCAGGCCATTTCGGACTGGATCGCGCGCCGCTACGATGTCACCGTCCCCATCGACCGGCTGATGGTGCTCAACGGCACGCGCGAAGGGTTGTTCAATGCCGCGCTCGCGCTTTGCCCCGAGCGCAAGGCCGGCGCGCAGCCCGTCGTGCTGACGCCGAACCCCTTCTACCAGGTCTATGCCGTGGCCGCGCTCGCCGTCGGCGCCGAGCCGACCTATGTCTCGGCCACCGCCGAGACCGGTCATCTGCCCGACTACGCCGCCCTGCCGGCCGAGGTGCTGGACCGGGTGGCCATCGCCTATCTCTGCTCGCCCGCGAACCCGCAGGGGTCGGTCGCCGACCGCGCCTACTGGCGCGATCTGCTGGCGCTGGCCGAAAAGCACGATTTCCGCATCTTCGCCGACGAATGCTATTCCGAGATCTGGCGCGACACACCCCCGCCCGGCATCCTCGAGGTCGCGGCCGAGGTCGGCGCCGACCCCGAGCGTGTTCTGGCCTTCCATTCGCTCTCGAAACGATCGAACCTGCCGGGCCTGCGCTCGGGTTTCGTCGCCGGCGGTCCCGAGAGTATCCGCCGCATCCGGCAACTGCGCTCCTACGCCGGGGCGCCGCTGCCCGAACCGCTGCAGGCCGTCGCCGCCGCCGCCTGGGCGGACGAGGCGCATGTCGAGGCAAGCCGCGCACTCTATCAGGAAAAGTACGCCATCGCCGACGAGGTGTTCGCCGGGCTGAACGGATACATGGCGCCGCAGGCCGGATTCTTCCTCTGGCTTCCGGTCGAGGATGGCGAGGCCGCGGCGCTGAAGCTCTGGCGCGAAACCGGCGTGCGCGTGCTGCCCGGTGCCTACCTTTCGCGCGAAACCGGCAGACAGAACCCCGGCCAGGGTTTCATTCGCGCCGCCCTTGTCGCGCCGCCAGATGAAATGCGCGCGGCGCTGACCCGCCTGCGCGGCTGTCTTTATTCGTAACCGAGGTTCTTCATGGCATCCTATCACAGTCCCCAGCGCGAGCCCCTTCTGGACCGCCAGGTGCAGGCGCAGCTGACCCGGCGCGGGCGGGAACTTCTGGGACTGGCCCTGATCGCGCTCGCAGCGCTCCTCGGACTGGTGCTGTGGACCTATGCGCCCGAGGATCCGGGATGGATGGCGGCGACCGACGGCCCCGTGCAGAACGCGCTTGGCCGGCCGGGCGCAACCGTGGCCGCGCCGGTCGTGCTGATCGCCGGGCGGGCCGGATGGGGCATCGTCGTGGCGCTTTCGGTCTGGGGGATACGGCTGATCCTCGACCGTGGGGTCGCGCAGATCCCGACACGGGCGATGGTGCTTCCGATCGCGATCTGCGTGACAACGCTCTGGCTGGCGTCGCTGGTGCCGGGTCCGGGCTGGGCGCTGGATTTCGGACTGGGGGGGATGTTCGGCGACACGCTCCTGGGGGCGATCCTGACCGCGTTGCCGATCGGATCGGCGCTGGCCCTGAACCTGCTGACGCTGACCCTTTTCCTGGCGATGGTGGCGATCTGGATGCATGTCCTCGGCCTCAACCGGCAAGAGATCGTCGCGCTGGCGCGGGCGTGGTTGCGCGGCCTCGTGCTGGCCTACGCCATGCTGATCGCGGTGTTGACCGGCGCGATGCGCAGGTTCGCGCGCGCGATCCTTGCCTGGCAGGCACGGCGTGAAGAACGGCGCGATGAGCTGCGCGACGCGCGCAAGTTTGCCCCGCTCGACGCCACGGCCGCCGTCCCGGCGAGCATCGGGGGACGCGTCTTGCGCGCCGAACCCGCGATTTCGGTCCCGGCGGGCGCACCGGTCTTTGCGCATCGGCCAACCGGTGCGCGGATCCTGCCCTCGCCTGAAGAACCGGATCTTGCGGACGGCTCCCACGACGACGATCCTCTGATCGCGGAAGAGCGGCCCACGGGCCTTCTGGCCCGCGTCTCGGCCCTGGGTCGGCGGATGACCCTGCGCGATCCGGTCGAATCCTCGGACGAGGCGCGCATTCGCAACCGCATCACCGATGTCATCCGCGCCCGCAAGCGCGCGGTGCCGAGTCTACGGGTGGAGCCGGTGGTGCCCGGCGCATTGGCGGCGCGCACCTCGGCCCCGGATGGTGCCGCCACGCTCGACCTGGCCGAGGAAGCAGATCCCGACGACGACCTGATCGACGACGACACCGCGACAGTCCTGCGCAGTTCGGCCGATGAGGACCAGTCGCCGGCACGGCGCGTCGTGCAACCCGCGGCGCGGCGCAACACGCCCCCCTCCAGCCGCGCCCGCGCCGAGGCGCAGCCCGCCCTGCCCTTCGACACAGATCGCGCGGCCTATGAGCTGCCGCCACTCGGCCTGCTGACCGATCCGGGCCGCATCCAGCGCCTGACGCTGTCGGATTCGGCCCTGGAAGAGAACGCGCGGATGCTGGAATCCGTCCTCGATGACTACGGTGTCAAGGGCGAGATCGTCGCGGTCCGCCCCGGTCCGGTCGTCACGCTCTACGAACTGGAACCGGCACCGGGGCTTAAGGCCTCGCGCGTGATCGGTCTGGCCGATGACATCGCGCGGTCGATGTCGGCGCTGTCGGCGCGCGTTTCCACCGTGCCGGGCCGGTCGGTGATCGGGATCGAACTGCCCAACGCGCGGCGCGAGAAGGTCGTGCTGCGCGAAATCCTCGGCGCGCGGGACTTCGGCGACAGCCAGATGCGCCTGCCGCTCGCGCTCGGCAAGGATATCGGCGGCGAGCCGGTGGTGGCGAACCTCGCCAAGATGCCGCACCTCTTGATCGCCGGGACCACCGGCTCGGGCAAGTCGGTGGCGATCAACACGATGATCCTGTCGCTTCTCTACAAGCTCTCGCCAGACGAATGCCGGCTGATCATGATCGACCCCAAGATGCTGGAGCTTTCGGTCTACGACGGCATCCCGCATCTGCTCAGCCCCGTCGTCACCGACCCCAAGAAGGCAGTCGTCGCGCTGAAATGGGTCGTCGGCGAGATGGAGGAGCGTTACCGCAAGATGTCGCGCATGGGCGTGCGCAACATCGACGGCTTCAACGGCCGCGTGCGCGAGGCGTTGGCCAAGGGCGAGATGTTCAAGCGCACGGTGCAGACGGGTTTCGACGACGAAACCGGCGAGCCGGTCTTCGAGACCGAGGAATTCGCGCCCGAACTTCTGCCCTTCATCGTGGTGATCGTGGACGAGATGGCCGACCTGATGATGGTCGCCGGGAAAGAGATCGAGGCCTGCATCCAGCGTCTGGCACAGATGGCGCGGGCCAGTGGCATCCACCTGATCATGGCCACGCAGCGCCCCTCCGTCGATGTCATCACCGGCACGATCAAGGCCAACTTCCCCACCCGGATCAGCTTTCAGGTCACATCGAAGATCGACAGCCGCACGATCCTCGGCGAACAGGGGGCCGAGCAGTTGCTGGGCATGGGCGACATGCTCTACATGGCCGGCGGGTCCAAGATCATCCGCGTGCACGGCCCCTTCGTTTCCGACGAGGAGGTCGAGGACGTCGTGCGCCACCTCAAGTCCTTCGGTCCGCCGGAATACATGTCCGGTGTCGTCGAAGGGCCGGAATCCGACCGCGAAGCCGACATTGACCTGGTCCTCGGCCTCGGCGAATCCTCGGGCGATGACGCACTCTACGATCAGGCCGTGGCCATCGTCGCGCGCGACCGGAAATGCTCGACCTCCTACATCCAGCGCAAGCTGGGCATCGGCTACAACAAGGCCGCGCGGCTCGTCGAGCAGATGGAGGACCAGGGCGTCGTCACCTCGGCGAACCACGTCGGCAAACGGGAAATCCTTGTGCCCGAGGCGTGATCGCCCGCCCGGTTCCGTCCGCCTTCTCTCGCCCTATCCGAAAGATGGGATGAGTGCCCGCAACCTATTGGTGTAGTTGTAGATTTTTCCGGATTTCCGGAGTATCATGGCGCACTTCACTTCGACCACTGCCTTTCGACTTCGACCACTGCCCTTCGACTTTTAACGACGGCAGCGGCGCGGAGGCCAGAAGCGGCCCGAGGTTCGCTGCTCAATTCCGGGAGTTTTGCCATGGCCCACCCCTCGCTCGCCTGCCGGTTGGCGCTGCTGACAGCCGCGCTCGCCCTTTCCTCACCCCTCTCCGCGACCGCCCAGGTCGCCGATCCGGAAGTCCTTGCCACCGAACTGATCAGCGAAGCCGATCTCGACCGCCTTCTGGCTGATGCGGACACCCTCCGCACCTACAGCCTGCTGGCGGTCAAGCTTGGCGGCACGCTGAACTATGCCCGGCTGACCAACAACCCCTCCCCGGATCTCTGGATCAGCGGGCGCACCACGCTCTATTCCTGCGACGGCAGCGTGATCCAACTTGTCGAGTTTTGCGACGGCAGCGTTGTGCCGGCCGAACTGCGGCTGAGCCTGCAGACCACGGTCAATCCCTCGATCTGGATGGGCCTGACCTACACGACACCGAACACCAGCGAAGGCGGCAACGTCGGTGTCGCCGTCATCTCCGGCGTCAACCCGTTCGATCCGGGTACGCTGTTGCAGGGCACGGTCCTTGCCGATCTTGGCCTTGTGGTCATCAACGCTGACGATGCAACGCTGTCGATCGAGGAAATCGAGCTTGCGGGCGGGAACACCGACGTCGAGATCTCGCGGCGCAGCGATATCCCGGAACTCGCCTTCTACAGCGGCGGCCTCGTCGATGGGGATATCGAGTATCGGGCCGGCACCGCGACCGACGGATTCGGGGACCCCATCGGCATCAACGAGACGCAAGTCATCGACACGACCCTCAACCCCGGTTTCTTCACCTGCCAGTTCTGCGTGAATGCCGGTGCCATCATGGCCTTTCAGATGGCCCCTGCCCCTGCCGCGGGGCTGAGGTCGCGCGCCATCGGCGAAACCACCTTCACCTATACCGACGCTGACATCCCGCCGATTCCGCTTCCGGCGGCCGGCTGGTTGCTGCTTGGCGGGCTCGGTGCGCTGGGTCTTGTGCGGCGTCGGCGCGCCGTCCGATCGTTGGCCGCATAGCCGGCCCGTGGGCGCGCCTCAGCGATAGAGTCCGACTTCGCCACCGGGGCGCGCCAGCGTGGTCAGCAGGTCCCACATATAGCCGGCGACCGAGCGGAAGCAGACAAGCGTGAATTCCTCCTCGCCCGACCGCCAGACAGCCGCGGCGCCCTGGGCCGCACGGGTGCGGCGAATCGTGCCGACCGGGAAATCGGCGAAGTCCACCGGGCAAGCCTTCGCCAGCACGTCGCGCGCTTGCGCGCCCCGGATCGTGAAGACGGCCCGCGCGTCCGAAACCTCGGCCACGGTGGCAAACGCGTCCGCGACCGCCGTTTCCAGCGCTGCGACGGTCTCGGCGGCCTTGGCGTAGTCGAGCACGATCAGGCATTCGTCCGGTGCCATCCAGGCAACCGACGCGGCCTTGCCGATGGCAACCTGCCGCGGCTTCGGCAGGGCCAGCCCGGTGGTGTCCTTCACCGCCTTGGCGACGGCCGCGGCCGACAGATCGCCGCGCAGCGTGATCATGCCGCAGGGTCCGGCCTCGGCCAGATCGACGAGACCCGCGAACCGTGCGCCGGGCAGGGCGCTCACCGCGTCAGACATTCTGCTTCTCCCCCGCCTTGTCGTAGAAACAGGTCTCGACGATCGTCGCCGGGATCATCCGGCCGCCATCGCCCAGAAACTCGATCACTTCGCCCATCCTTTCCGGCCCGCGATGCACCAGCCCCAGCGCGATGCCGCGGCCCAGCGTCGGCGAGTGGTAGGTCGAGGTGACGCGTCCCTGCGTCTTGCGCTGGCCGTT
The DNA here is from genome assembly GCF_017811755.1 of Pararhodobacter sp. SW119. Taxonomy (GTDB): domain Bacteria; phylum Pseudomonadota; class Alphaproteobacteria; order Rhodobacterales; family Rhodobacteraceae; genus Pararhodobacter. The sequence goes on from NZ_JADDJF010000006.1 coordinate 71,231, forward strand.
CGCGTTCTTGCCCTCCAGCGGGCAGAGCGCGGCATGCGGCAGGACCGAACCGTCGACGGTTTCCAGCCCCACCAGCTTCCAGCGCTCGGGCGCCACCATCGCCGCGCGCTCCATCCCGCGCTTGCCCAGAAAATCGTCCTTCTTCTTCGAGATGGCCCAGTCGAGGCCCAGGTCCTGCGGGATCACCGTCCCGTCGGTTTCGTCCCCGATCATGATGAACCCCTTCTCGGCGCGCATGATGTGCAGCGCCTCGGTCCCGTAGGGCACGGCGCCGAATTCCGCGCCGGCGTCGATCAGCCGGTCCCACAGCGCCCTGCCGTGACCGGCGGGCACCGCGACCTCGAACGACAACTCGCCCGAGAACGAGATGCGGAAGACCCGCGCCGGTATCTCCGCCAGCCGCCCCTCGCGCCAATCCATGAACGGCATCGCGTCTTTCGACAGGTCGATGTCGGTGCCCAGCTGCTCCAGCAGCTTGCGCGCGTTCGGGCCGACCACGCCGATCTGGGCGTATTGCTCGGTCAGGTTGACCACATGGACCTTCCAGTCCCACCATTCGCATTGCAGCCAGTCTTCCATCCAGGCGTGCACGCGCTCTGCCCCGCCGGTCGTGGTGTGGCACAGGAACGCATCCTCAGACAGGCGCGCGACGACGCCGTCGTCGAACAGGAACCCGTTCTCGTTGCACATCAGCCCGTAGCGGCATTTGCCGGGCTTCAGCGTGCTCATCATGTTGGTGTAGAGCATGTCCATGAAGCGGCCCGCATCCGGCCCCTTTACCAGCAGCTTGCCCAGCGTCGAGGCATCCAGCAGCCCCAGGCTTTCGCGCGTCCCGCTCACCTCGCGCAGGACCGCATCGTGGCGGCTCTCGCCCGGTTGCCGGTAGCAATAGGGCCGGCGCCAATGGCCGACGGGTTCCCAGTCGGCGCCGTTTTCGGCGTGCCAGTCGTGCAGCGGCGTGCGGCGCAGCGGCTGGAAGAGGCCCCCGCGCGCCTCGCCGGCAATGGCCCCCATCGAGACCGGGGTGAAGGGCGGGCGGAACGTGGTGGTGCCGACCTGCGGGATCGGCCGGCCCAGGGCATCGGCCAGAATCGCAAGGCCGTTGATGTTGCTCAGCTTGCCCTGGTCGGTCGCCATGCCCAGCGTCGTGTAGCGCTTGGCGTGCTCGACCGATTCGTAACCCTCGCGCGCGGCCAGCTGGATGTCCGACACCTTCACGTCGTTCTGCGGATCGAGCCACATCTTGCTGCGCAGCTTGTAGGTGGCGCGCACAGGCATCATCCAGACCGGGGCGAGCGGTTCCTCAGCCGTATCCTCGGCCCCCGGCGCGGTCGATTTCTTCGCGCCGGCGGCCGTCAGCCCGGCGGCATGGGCATCGGCCAGCACCGTGCCGGCCCGCATCTCGCCATTGGCGCTGCCCGCGGCGATCACGAACCCCTGCCCGTCATGGCCCAGCGGCGGGCGGTCGGGGTCCGGGCGGAAGGCGGCCTGCCCCTCGTCCCAGGTCAGCTTGCCGCCGCAATGCGACCACAGGTGCACGACCGGCGACCAGCCGCCGGACATGGCGACCGCGTCGCAATGGATGCGCTCGCTGGCCTCGGCCCCGTCGCTCTCCTGCGGGCAAAGCTCGACCGCGGTGACGCGCTTGCCGCCCTCGACCCGGCGGATGGCGGTACCGGTCGCCACGCGAATGCCGCGCGCGCGTACCGCTTCGGGCAGCGCGCCCTTCGCCTCGGACCGGGCGTCGATCACGGCGCGCACGGTCACGCCCGCGTCGTGAAGCGCCAGCGCCGTGCGATAGGCGTCGTCGTTGTTGGTCACCACCACCACGCGCCGGCCGGGTGCCACGCCCCAGTTCACGGCATAGTCGCGCATGGCGCTGGCCAGCATGACGCCCGGAATGTCGTTGCCGGCAAAGGAAAGCGGGCGTTCGATGGCGCCGGTGGCAGTGATCGTCCGGCCCGCGCGCACACGCCAGAGCCGGTGGCGCGGCTTCTCGGCGCCGGGTTCGTGGTCTGCCACGCGCTGATAGGCCAGCACATAGCCGTGGTCGTGCACCCCCGCGCCCATCGTGCGGGGCAGCAGCGTCACGTTCGCCAGCGCCCGCAGCGCCGCGATCTGCGCCGCCACCCAGTCACCGGCGGGTTGCCCGTCGATGACCGCGCCATCGACTGGCGCGCGGCCGCCCCAATGCGCGTTCTGCTCGCACAGGATCACGCGGCGACCGGCCTCCGCCGCTGCACGCGCCGCCGCGATCCCGGCGATCCCGCCGCCGATCACCAGCACATCGGCAAAGGCGTAGACCTGCTCGTAGCGGTCGGCATCGACAGTCTCGGCCTCGGGGGCGCGGCCCAGTCCCGCAGTGCGGCGGATGAACGGCTCGTAGACATGCTTCCAGAACGGGCGGGGATGGATGAACATCTTGTAGTAGAAGCCCGCCGACAGAAAGCGCCCGAAGGCGTTGTTCACCACGCCGACATCGTGCTCCAGGCTCGGCCAGTGGTTCTGGCTGACCGTCTTCGCCCCGGCGTAAAGTTCGGTCGTCGTTGCGCGCTGGTTGGGCTCATACCGCTGCCCCTTGCCCAGGCCCAGCAGCGCGTTCGGCTCCTCGGCACCCGCGGCGACGACGCCTCGCGGGCGGTGGTACTTGAACGACCGACCCACCAGCATCTGGTCGCCGGCCAGAAGCGCCGAGGCCAGCGTGTCGCCCGCGTAGCCCTGCATCCGCTTGCCGTTGAAGCTGAAATCCAGCCGCGTGCCACGGTCGATCAGGCGACCGCCCTTTTCCAGACGATGGCTCATGCCCAGCCCCCCCATTGCGGCCGGCGGGCCTTGATGGTGTCGATCACGTCTTTCGGCGGTTCGCTCACCTGCGCGGGATAGGTCGCGAACACCTCCAGCGTCACGGTGCAGCGCGCGGCGATGAACCACTTGCCGCAGCCATAGGCGTGGCGCCAGCGCTCGAAATGCACGCCGCGCGGGTTCTTGCGGTTGAACATGTAGCCCTCGAAGGCGGCATCCTCGGAGCCGGGGCCGAACCGCTTCAGATGTGCCTCGCCGCCGTTGGCGAATTCGGTTTCCTCGGCGGCGACGCCGCAATGGGGACAGGTCAGCAAAAGCATGGACGAACCTTCGTCTGCGAACGGGCGGGTTGCGGACAGCAGAAATCCGGGCGCGGCGCAGGGGCCGGCCCGGACAAGGGGGATGCAGGGGCGGGACGTGCCCGCGCGTCAATCAGGAAGTTCGATGGTGATGCTGGCCTCGTTCCGGCCGAACATGTTGCCGTCGGTCGCAATGTACCAGACGAGGCCGGCGACCACGACGACCACCGCACCAAGGATGAAGCCGAAGGCGCCGCGCCCTCCAGACCCAGGTTGTGCCATTTGCTACTCTCCGTGTTTTCGTGCCTTTTCAAGGCAACACGGGCAGCACGGACGCGGTTCCCTACGGGCCATTCGGACGTGGCGTCGCGGACGGGTTCGGCCGGCAGCGTGGCCGACCGAACCCGGCTTGCGTCAGTCGAGCGGGGCCGTCCCCCCGGTCGCGGGCGCGCCAGATCCGTCAGTGGGCGCAGTGCCCGTGCCGGTTCCAGTGCCCGTGCCGGTTCCAGTGCCCGTGCCGGTTCCGGTTCCAGTGCCGGACGGGGCCGTTTCACCGGCTGCCGGTGCGGTCGTGCCAGGTGATGTTGCCGGGGCGGTCTGATCGGACGTACCGCCGCCGCCGAACAGCATGAACAGCACCAGCGCCGCGACGATGACGCCGCCGACGATGAGCGCGATTCTGCCGTAGCCGCTGTCCTTTGCCTTCGCGTCATTGTGAACATTCGACCGCGACGACGCGGGCGGTTCATTGTGGACATGCGAATGGCGGGCGACGTCCGGTCCATGGGCCGGATTCGGGGTGCTGGTTGCCGGGTTGCTGGCTGCGCGCGGGTCGCGTGGCTCGCGCGGCGGGAGGCGGGTGTCGTGTTCAGTGGCCATTTTCGGTACTCCGTGGTGTTTACGTTCACCTTAGAAACACACGCGTGCCGTGTCTCGTTCCGGATAGTTTCGCCCCGCCGGCAAATGATCGCCGATCCGCCCATCAATGCGCCACCCCCGCGGCGACGCTTTCGTCGATGAACCGCCCTTCGCGGAAACGGTAGAGGCTGAACGCCTCGGACAGCGGCCCCGGTTCGCCCTTGGCGATCAGTTCCGCCATCGCCCAGCCGGACCCGGGAATCGCCTTGAACCCGCCGGTGCCCCAGCCGCAGTTGATGAAGCAGTTGCCCAAGGGCGTTTTCGAGATGATGGGCGAGCGGTCGCCGGTCATGTCGACGATCCCGCCCCATTGCCGCAGCATCTTCAGGCGCGACAGCATCGGGAAGGTCTCGATCAGCGCGCGCACCGTCTCCTCGACGTGCATCCAGGACCCGCGCTGGGTGTAGTTGTTGTAGTGATCCGCGCCGCCGCCGATCACCATCTCGCCCTTGTCGGACTGGCTCATGTAGCCGTGCACGGTGTTGGCCATCACCACCACGTCCATGCAGGGCTTGATCGGCTCGCTGACCAGCGCCTGCAGCGCCACCGATTCCACCGGCAGCCGGAACCCCGCCATGTCGGCCAACGCGCCCGAATGCCCCGCGACCACGATCCCCAGCTTCTTGCAGCCGATGTCCCCCTGCGTCGTCTGCACGGCCGAGACCTTGCCGTCCACCGCCTCGACGCCCGTCACCGCGCAGTTCTGGATGATGTGCATCCCCATGTCCGAACAGGCCCGCGCATAGCCCCAGGCGACCGCATCGTGGCGCGCCGTGCCCGCGCGTTCCTGCCAGAGCGCGCCCAGCACCGGATAGCGCGGCCCGTCCAGCCGGATGATCGGCACCAGCTTCTTGACCTCGGCCGGGCCGATGAAGCGCGTCTCCACCCCCTGCAGCGCGTTCGCCCGCTCGGTGCGCAGGTAGCCGCGCACCTCGTGCTCGGTCTGCGCCAGCATCATCACCCCGCGGGGGCTGAACATGATGTTGTAGTTCAACTCCTGGCTCAGCGTCTCGTAGAGCCCGCGCGCCTTCTCGTAGATCGCCGCCGACGGGTCCTGCAGATAGTTCGAGCGGATGATGGTGGTGTTGCGCCCGGTGTTGCCGCCGCCCAGCCAGCCCTTTTCCAGCACCGCGACATTGGTGATGCCAAAGACCTTGCCCAGGTAATACGCCGTCGCCAGCCCGTGCCCGCCGGCGCCGACGATCACCACGTCGTAGGACTTGCGCGGCAGCGGCGAGGCCCAGGCCCGCTCCCACCCCTTGTGCTGGCGCAGGGCCTCGCGGGCGATGGCAAAGACCGAGTAGCGTTTCATGCGGCGCGCCCCTTCCGTCGCGGCCGCCCGCCGGACGGCCCGTTGCGGCTCTATTGGCGTGCCGGCGCGGTCCGGCCATGCCTGCAAGCGGCAGGTCCCGGCGAAAACCGACATCGCGGCCCCCCTGCGCGCAATCGCCGCGTCCCCGCAACCGGAAGGCCGCGGGCATGGGCACGAAAAGATGACGCGGGCGCGACCGCAAACCGCAGCCCGCGCGCTTTCGCGCCCCCCCGCAACGCGCTAGAAGGGCCGCAGAAGACGAGGAGCAAGATGGATCTCTGGCTGTTTCTGCTGCCCGCCGCGGTGATCGTGCTGATCGTGGCGACGCTCATCGCCTTGGGCTTCCTGCGCGGGGCCGAGGCGCGGGCCGGCACCAGCACAGCGCCCGCGCCCAAGCGCGAGATGCAGGTCTACGCCGCGCAACTGCGCGAGATCGAGCGCGATCTGACGCGCGGCACCGTCACCCCCGAGGAAGCCGAGCGCCTGCGCACCGAGATCGGCCGCCGCCTGCTGGACGCCGATCGCGCCAAGCGGGTCGACATCGGCCGGGCGCCGCCGTCCATGCGCACGCTGGGACTGGCCCTGATCCCGGCGGTCGCGATCCTCGCCGCGGTGCTCTATTGGCGCGAGGGGGCGCCGGGCTATCCCGACCTGCCCCTCGCCCAGCGCCACGCCGAGGCGACCGAGATGCGCGCGGCACGCCCCAGCCAGGCCGAGCTTGCCGCCGAATGGGCCGCCAACCCGCAGCGCCCGCAACCCGGCGAACCGGACGCCGAATTCGCAGCCCTGCTGGAACGCCTGCGCGAAGCGCTGCAGACCCGCCCGCTTGATGTCGAAGGCCACCGCCTGCTGGCGCGAAACGAGGCCAATATCGGCAATATCGCCGCCGCCGCCGAAGCCCAGGCGCAGGTCGTCGCGTTGCAGGGTGACGAGGCGCCGGTGCCCGACCTGGTGCTTCTGGCCGAATTTCAGGTGATCGCCGCGGGCGGCGTCGTCTCGCCGGAGAGCGAGCAAGTGCTGGAACGCATTCTGCGCCGCGATCCCACGAACGGGCTGGCGCGCTATTACACCGGGCTGATGTTCGCCCAGACCGGCCGGCCCGACCTGACCTTCCGCCTCTGGCGCGGTTTGCTGGATGACAGCCGCCCCGACGCGCCCTGGGTGCCGCATCTGCGCGCCACGCTGCCGGAACTGGCGGAGGTCGCGGGCGTTCGCTACACGCTGCCGCCGGCCCAGGCCACCGGCGCGCGCGGCCCCTCCTCCGCCGACATGCAGGCGGCGATGGACCTCGACCCCGAGGAACGCGCGGCGATGATCGGCGGCATGGTCGAGGGGCTGGCGGCGCGCCTCGCCGCCTCGGGCGGCCCGGCCGAGGATTGGGCGCGCCTGATCGCCGCCCTGGGCGTTCTGGGCGAACAGGACCGCGCCCGCGCCATCTGGGCCGAGGCGCAACGCCTCTTCGCCGACCAGACCGAGGGGCTGGCCCAGATCCAGGCCGCCGCACGCGGCGCCGGCGTGGCGAACTGACCGGTGAGCGTCCACGGCGATCTGGACGCCTTCGCCGTGGCCCTGCCGGCCGAGGGCGTGCTGGCCGGGCTCGACCTCGGCACCAAGACCATCGGCATCGCGCTGTCGGACACGCGCCAGTCCGTCGCCTCGCCCCACCACACGATCCGCCGGCGCAAGTTCACCCTCGACGCGCAGGAGCTGCTGGAAATGCTCGCCCTGCGCCGGGTCGAGGGGATCGTGCTGGGCCTGCCGCTCAACATGGACGGCAGCGAAGGGCCGCGCTGCCAGTCCACCCGCGCCTTCGCCCGCAACCTGTCGCGGCTGACCGACCTGCCCATCGGCTTCTGGGATGAGCGGCTTTCCAGCTTCGCCGCCGAGCAGATGCTGATCGAGGCCGGCACCCGCCGCGCCCGCCGCGACGAGGTGATCGACAAGGTCGCCGCCAGCATCATCCTGCAGGGTTTTCTGGACCGTTTGGCCGAAATGCGTCGCTGACAGGCTGGACAGGTGCCGCCGCATCCCTATGTTCGGCCGGACGACGCGCAGGGGTGCAAGTGTCCCGAGGTAGAGCCATGAACGACCAGTCGACCGACCGGATCTGGAAGCGGGACGAGATCGAAAGCCCCTGCGTGAAGATCTGCGTGATCCATCCCGCGTCGCGCATCTGCACCGGCTGCCACCGCACCCTGGACGAGATCGCCGCCTGGACCCGGATGAGCGCGGACGAACGCCGCGCGGTGATGACGGCCCTGCCCGAACGCGCGAGCTTTCTGCGCCAACGCCGCGGCGGCCGCGCCGCGCGCCTCGACCGCGGCCGCGACTGACCAGCTTCTCCCTAACCGCCGCTTGACCATCGAACGGACCTGACCGAACCGATCAGTCGGATCGGTCCGGATGCAGACCGCCGCTCTCGCTCGGCACCCCTACCGGCCCGCCGTAGACCCCGAAACTGGGCCGCACGCCGGGTCCCAATCCTTGACGAATTGCGATCCGACCGTTCGGAACTGCCATACGTTTGCCATACGCTTGCCAGCCACTTGCCATACGCCTGCCAGCACCCTTGCCGGCGCCCGCCGACGGCGTTTTCAGGCCTCGGCGTCGACCGGCTCCAGCCCGCACCAATCCGCGATGAAAAGCGCGATCGTTTGCGTCACCCGCTTCAAGGACGGCAGGCTCACCCGCTCGTCGAAGCCGTGAATCGCCTCCGACAACGGCCCGTAGACCAGGCAAGGCATGCCCGCGTAGATCACGAAAACCCGCCCGTCCAGATAGCCCGGCGTGGTGAAGCTTTCGAGCGGCGCGCGATAGGCCCGCATATGCGCATGGGCCAATGTTTCCTCGGCTTCGCTGCCTTCTTCCAGCACGTAGCCGCGGGCGAAAAAGCCGTTCCAGGTGACCGTCGGCGGGCTGTTCGACAGGAACGGATCGTCGCCCAGATCCTGCCGCAGATGCGCCTCGATCTCGGCCGCGCGGGCCGCCGGGTCGTCGCCGGGATAGATGGCGATGCGGCACTGCATCTTGCACCACGCCGCCACGGTCGAGGCCCAGTCCCCCCCCTCGATCCGCCCCACGTTGAAGTTGATCGGATGCGCCAGATCCTCGAAGTACCGATGCTCCGGCGCCTCCGCATTCCACCGCGCCTCAATCTTGCGCAAACTCTCCGCCACCCGATGCGCCGCGTCGATCGCGTTGACGCCGCTGCCGGCTTCGCGCACATGCACGGGCCGCCCGCTGATCGCCACCTCGAACCACAGAACACCCAGATTGGCGCGCACCAGCTTGTCGTCTTCGGGCTCGGGGATGATGGCGGCATCGGCGGTGTAGCCCGCGACCAGGCAGGCCAGAGCGCCGTTGCCGGTGCATTCCTCCTCGACCACGGACTGGACATGCACCCGCGCCGCCGGCTGAAAACCCAGTCTTTTCAACGCATCCAGCGCGGCCAACGTGGCGATCAGCCCCGCCTTCATGTCGCCCGACCCGCGTCCGTACAGCCAGTCGCCTTCAAGACGCGGATCATAGGGCGGGGTCGTCCACATCTCGGCTGGGCCTTCGGGGACGACATCGATATGGCCGTTGAGGATCAGCGAACGCCCCTTCGCGCTGCGCGGCTCGTGCGTGGCGACAAGGCTGGGCACCTGCGAGGCATGTTCGGAAATCGGCGAAAAGCCGGGATGGTCGCGCAGTGCCTGCGTGTCGGTTTCCACCTCCTCGACCCGGTAGCCGCGCGCCGCCAGTTCGGTTGCCATGAACGCCTGCGCCGCGCCTTCCTCATTGCGGCGCGACGGCAACGCGATCAGCTTCTGCGTCAGCGCGATCTGGTCGTCGAACCGCGCCTCGACCGCTGCGAGTATCTCCTGCGTCAAGTCCTGCACCACCTACTGCCCCACCACTTTCTTGAGCGCTTCTTCGTATTCCTTACCGGGCACCGCATCCAGCAGGCTGCGGGTATAGGGATGCTCGGGCGCCATCAGGACACGGTCCGCCGGTCCGATCTCCACCACCTTGCCGTGCTGCATGACCATGATCCGGTCGCAGACCTGCGCCGCGACGCGCAGGTCGTGGGTGATGAACAGCATCGACAGGTTCAGCCGCTCCTTCAGATCCGCCAGCAGGTCCAGAACCTGCGCCTGGATCGACACGTCCAGCGCCGACACGGCCTCGTCGGCGATGATGATGTCGGGATCCAGCGCCAGCGCGCGGGCAATACCGATGCGCTGCCGTTGGCCACCCGAGAATTCATGCGGAAACCGATCTACCGCCGATGCGTCCAGCCCAACCAGCGACAGAAGCTCACGCGCACGCGCCAGCGCCTCACGGCGCGGGGTGCCATAGGCGATCTGCCCTTCGCTTAGGATACGACCCACCCGCGCCCGTGGGTTGAGTGACGAGAATGGGTCCTGAAAGATCATCTGGATCTTGCGCCGGTTCGCGCGCAGATCAGCCCCTCTCAGTTTTGCCATATCGACCCCGGCCATCTCGACCGTGCCGCTGTCGGGTTCCAGCAGGCGGACGAGCGCGCGCCCGCAGGTGGATTTCCCCGAACCGGATTCACCCACGATGCCGATTGTCTCGCCGGTATAGAGATCGAAGCTCACATCATCGAGCGCGCGCACCACGCGCGGCTTGGAAAAGAACCCGCCGCCAGTGGTGAAGACCTTGGTCAGACCATCGACCTTCAGGATCACCGGGGCTTCGGAAAAATCGTGCTTCTCGCCGGCGACGATGCCCGGGATCGCGCGCACCAGCTTTTGCGTGTAGGGATGCTTCGAGCGCAGGAGGACGTCATCGACGCTGCCCTGTTCGACGATCAGGCCCTTTTCCATCACGATCACCCGGTCAGCGATGTCGGCGACAACGCCGAAATCATGGGTGATGAAGATCACCGCCATGCCTCGCTTCTGCCGCAGATCCTCGATCAGCTTGAGGATCTGCGCCTGTGTCGTGACGTCCAGCGCCGTAGTCGGTTCGTCGGCGATCAGGATGCGCGGCTCCAGCGCCAGCGCCATGGCGATCATGACGCGCTGGCGCTGCCCGCCCGACAGTTGGAACGGATAGGCGCGGATCGCCTTCTCGGGGTCGGGCAGTTGCACTTCGCGCAGCAGTTCCAGCGCGCGTTTCTGCCGTTCGCCGGGGCTGAGCAGGCCATGCGCCTCGAACACCTCGGCGATCTGAGCGCCCACGCGCATCAGCGGGTTGAGCGCGCTCAACGGCTCCTGGAAGATCATGCCGATGTCGCGTCCGCGAACCGCGCGCATCTGGTCCTCGGTCTGGCCCAGGATATCCGTCCCGTCGAAGACGATCTCGCCCTTGACCGGCCGCACCCCCTCGGGCAGCAGGCCCATGACCGCGTTCGCCGACATCGACTTGCCCGAACCGGATTCGCCGACGATGCACAAGATCTCACCGGGGGCGAGGTCGAAGTCGATCTGCTCGACCGCATGCGGGCGGTCGGCGCCCTTGGGCAGCGCGATCGCCAGATCCTTGATCTGCAGAAGGCTCATTCGCTTCTCCTCGTCAGGCGGGGATTCAGCGCATCGTTCAGCCCTTCGCCGATCAGGTTGAGCGCCAGCACCGTCAGCAGGATCGCAATCCCGGGGATGAACGAAAGCCACCAGGCCGTGCGCAGCACCGTGCGCGCCGCGCCGATCATGTAACCCCAGGACATCACGTTGGGATCACCGAGGCCCAGGAACGAAAGCGAGCTTTCCAGAAGGATCGCGGTCGCCACCATCAGCGACGCCAGCACGATGATCGGCGGCAGCGCGTTGGGCAGCACTTGCCGCAGGATGATCTGCAGGTTCGTCTGCCCCGACAGGATCGCCGCCTCGACATACTCGCGCGTCCTCAGGCTCAGCACCTCGCCGCGCACAAGGCGGGCGACAGGGGGCCAACTGACGATGGCGATGGTCAGGATGATGTAGAAAAGCGAGGGCTGAAAGATTGCCAGCAGCACGATGGCCAGCGCGAAGCTGGGGATCGTCTGGAAGAACTCGGTAAAGCGCATCAGCGCGTCATCCACCCATCCGCCGAAAAATCCCGCCAGCGCCCCGATCGGTACGCCGATCAGCAACGCCACAACTGTCGAGACAAGCCCAACCATCAGCGACACCCGCGCACCATGTATCAGCCCGATCAGTACGTCACGCCCGACGGCATCGGTGCCCAGCGGCACCCCATCGACGGCGAATGGCGGCAGGAAGGGCCGGTTGACCATGCGCCACGGACTCTGTGGAAAGAACATCGGTCCGAGAACGGCAACCAGCACCACAAGCAGCAGGATGATAAGCCCGATCACCGCGCCATGGTTCTGCGCGAAGCGTTTCCATGCCTTAATCATTGCGTGATCCTTATCCGGGGATCGACGAGGACATAGATGATGTCCGTGATCAGGTTGAACAGCAGGACCATCGCCGCCGAGACGAAGAAGACGCCCAGAAGCACGTTGTAATCGCGCTGGTTGATCGCCTCGAACATCAGGCGGCCGATGCCGGGCCAGGCGAAGACCGTCTCGGTCAGCACCGCGCCGCCGACGATCTGGCCCGCCTGCAGGCCGGCCAGCGTGATCACCGGCAAAAGCGCGTTGCGCAGGATGTGCCGGCGCTGGATCACGCGGGGTTTCAGCCCCTTGGCTCGCGCCGTCTTGACGAAATCGAGCCGCGACACTTCCAGCATCGAGGCGCGGGTCATCCGCATGTAGACAGCGGTGAAAAACAGGCCCAACGTCGTCGCCGGCAGGATCAAGTGGCGCCCGATGTCGATCACCCGCTCGATCCCGGTGTAGTTCGCACCAACCGTTTCGTAGCCGAAGCCCGGCAGCCAGCCGAGGACGACCGAGAAGAGCAGCACGCTCATCAGTGCGATCCAGAAGAGCGGTGTGGCGTAGAACAAGAGTGCCAGGGTAGAGATGATCGTGTCGCCCCAGCGCCCCTGACGCGCGGCGGCGGCGACTCCCGCGATCACGCCCAGTATGATCGAGATGAAGAAGGCGGTGCCGGTCAGCAGCAGCGTCGCGGGCAGGCGGTCCCACAGAAGCTCGGCCACCGGCATGCCGCGCCGGTAGGAATAGCCAAGGTCCAGCTGGATCGCGCCCTTGACGTAGATCCAGAGCTGCACGAGGAACGGCTGATCCAGCCCGAACCGACGGCGAAGATCTTCAAGAAACTGCTCGTCCGTCGCGCCGGCCTCGCCGGCCATGACCGCTGCAGGGTCGCCCGGCGCCATGTGGATGAGGGTGAAATTCAGCACCAGGATGGCCAGCAGGATCACCACTGCCTTGACCAGCCGGGCGAGAATGAAACGGATCACGGCCGCGACCTCCTTGCGTCAGGGGACGCCTCGATCAGGCAATTGGCACGCTTGGAGATGTCGGCGGTGCCGGGGCCTGATGGGCGGCAGGGGCAGGCCTCGGGCGGCGACATGCGCCGCCCGAGGCCGTCATGTCGGGTTCTTCTCCGGGATCACTGTTCGATCCAGGCGTCCCGCAGACCGTCGTTAATGCCGATGCCGGTCGTCACCAGGTTCTGGACGTTGCAGCGATAGATCGTCGGGAAACCCAGTTCCAGCAGCCAGGCGACCGGAACATCCTCGACGATCCGGTTCTGGATTTCGGAGTAGATTTCCTGACGCTCCTCCGGCGAGGGGCTGACCGCGGCCTGCATCCACAACTCGTCCACCTCGGCGTTGCGGTAGCCGGCGACGTTGTTCCAGGGCGATCCCTTGGCGATGTTGCTTTCCACATAGGTCCGCGACACGCCCAGCGCCGGGTCGCCGTACTGGTAGAGATAGGTGAAGGCCAGGTCGAAATCCCAGTCCGATACGCGCTGGTTCCAGCCGGCGACATCCGTCGGTACCAGGTCGACGTTGAAGCCGACTTCCTGCAGGTTCTGGCGCACCGCCTCGGCCCAGCGTTGCCAGGTCTCGCCGTATGGCAGCGGCAACAGACGCAGCGTCTCGCCGTCATAGTCCGACTCGGCCAGGTACTCGCGCGCCTTTTCCGGATCATAGTCGATCGAAGGCGTATCGGGATCGTGGAAGCGGGTCGACGACGACACCGGCCCCGTCGCGAGTTGCCCGCGCCCGGCCCAAAGCGCATCGCGCGCGAATTCGCGGTCAATCGCGTGCATCACGGCCCGGCGGGCGTTGACATCGGCCATCGGGCCTTCGTGGTTGTTCAGCCACATCCAGCTGTGCGGACCAAAATATTCCCAGCCAGCATCGGTGATGCAGGTGTTGGGCAGGGCCGCAACCCGCTCGATATCGAAGTTCTCGATGGAACCGCCGTGCAGTACATCGACCGTCCCCGTCTCGTAGGCCACCGCGCGCGAGGCGCCGTCGGGGATGACGTGATAATAGACCTCATCCAGATAGGGTTTGCCGTCGAGGTAGTAATCCTCGTTCTTCACCAGGTGGATGAAACTGCCCTGCCGCCATTCGTTGAACTTGAAGGGGCCGGTGCCGATGGGGGTGGAGTTCATCGGGTTGTTGGCGAAATCCGTGCCTTCATAGATGTGCTTCGGGATCATCGGCATCGTGCCGGCCTCGAAGACGCCGAGGAACGGACCGAAGGGCTGCTTCAGCGTAAAGACGACAGTGTGGTCATCCACCGCCTCGACGCTTTCCAGATGCACCAGCGAAGCGCGCAGGCGCGGATGCGTTTCGCGCAGAAAGACATCAACGGTGAAGACCACGTCCTCGGCGGTGAAATCCTCACCGTCATGCCACTTGACGTCTTCGTGCAGGTGGAAGGTGTAGGTCAACCCGTCCTCGGACACCTCCCATTCGCGGGCCAGCGAGGGCATCGGGTCCAGGTTGGTGTCATAGCGCAGCAGGGATTCGTAGATATCCCCGGCAACCATCTGTGTCGGGCCGTTCTGCAGCAGGCCCATCATCAGTCCCGGCGGTTCGGGCTGGATCACGAGGTTCAGCGTGCCACCCGATTGCTGGGCATGGGCTGGCGCGATCATCGTCATGGCCGCGATGAGCGCGAGCGAGCGAGTCGGAATTCTCATGGTTGGTCGTCTCCTGTTGGTAGGCCGCGTTGGCGGCAAGGTTGGCCCGGCTTCTTCCTCCGGGTCCGCGTTCGGTGTTTTGGTCAGGCGGCCTGGGATGCTGCCTCCGGTTTGCCGCAACATCGTGCCCTCAGGTCGGACGTGGGGCAAGTAGGGATCGTGAAGTGTACCGCAATGCCGTCAAAAAGGCGACGTCTGCGCCCGATCACAGTCCTCGATCCCTGAACACTGGCGCAAGTCGCACCGGCTGGATCAGCTAAGAACTCCATGGTTGATCGACCCCCGTCGTCCGGTTCGATGAAGCTTGTCCGACAACCCCGCCCCCAGAAAACTTGTCTTCCAGAGGGACAGGAAGCCTCATCTCAACGTATGACGCATCATATTTTTTCGTCAAGACGTGTTTTCAGTGGGCGCTTCACCTGAAAATTGCAGGCTACAGCTGCAGTCCCGGTGGGCCCGGCGCCCAACCGAACGCGTCTCAAGGCCCCAATCTCGACGCGTCCCGGTTGCCCGGTTTTCGTCATCAGCCGCGCTTGATTTCGATCTCCAGGAACTCGACCAAGGCGTCCGACCGGTTCTGCACGTCGTGCTCCGTTCCGACATCGCGCGCATAGGGCGCGCCGGCAGTCAGGGTGTTGACAGTCGTCGATCCATCGGGGTGCACGATGGTCAACTCGCCCCCGATCGTGGGCACCACAACGTAATCGTGTGCGTGGCGGTGCCACCCGGTGGCGGTGTCGGGCGGAAAGGTCCAGCGTGTCGTGATGCAGAAGTCGTTCTCAAGTTCGACATGCGCGGTCGCTGGCTGCATTGGGTTCGTCCTGCGTTCCAATCGGGCCGGGCCGAGGATGCATGTCCCGCCACGACCGTCAAGCGCACCTCCCAGGGATCGATCCCCCATAGACCGGCAAACGGCGCTTGACGATGAAATATGATGCGTCATACTTCGATACGGCTCGCAAACGGAACGCACGCCGTGCGCCGGCCCCGCACGCCGACTCCACCCGCGAGGCCTGGGTCCGCAGCCGACGCGACCACAAAGTTTAAGGAGAGTCTCATGCCCGCAGCGACTGCCCGTCAAGGTGGCGCGATCCTGATCGACCAGTTGCTGCTGCACGGGACCGAACGGGTCTTCATGGTACCCGGCGAAAGCTTCCTGCCCTGCATCGACGCGCTTTACGCCCACCGCGACCGGATCGCGACCGTCGGCTTCCGGCAGGAGGGGGGCGCCGCCTATGCCGCCGACGCCCACGGCAAGCTGACCGGGACGCCCGGCGTCTGCTTCGTCACCCGCGGCCCCGGCGCAACCAATGCCGGCATCGGCTTGCACACCGCCTATCAGGACGGCACGCCAATGATCCTCTTCATCGGTCAGATCGGATCGGACACGACCGAACGCGACAGTTTTCAGGAAATCGACTACCGCCGCATGTACGGCACCATGGCGAAATGGGTCGCCAGCATCGACCGCACCGAGCGCATCCCCGAGTTCATCGCGCGCGCCTACCGAGTGGCGCAGTCAGGGCGCCCCGGCCCCGTGGTCCTGGCGCTGCCCGAGGACACGCTTTGGGGCGAGGCCACGGTGGCCGACGTGCCCCCCGCCCCGCGCCCCCACCCGCACCCCGCCCCGGACGAGATGGCGCGCCTTGCCGATCTGCTGGAGGCGGCCGAGCGACCGATGATGATCGTCGGTGGCGCCAACTGGACCGAGGACGCACTCGCACAGGTTCGCGGCTTTGCCGAACGCTTCGACCTACCTGTCGGCGTCTCGTGGCGACGGCTGGAATGTTTCGACAACCGCCATCCCAACTTCGCCGGCCATGTCGGCTTCGGGATGGACCCGGCACTGGCCCGCCGGTTGCAGACCGCTGATTTGCTGCTCGCCGTCTGCACCCGTCTGGACGAACCGACGACCGAGGGCTACCGGCATGTCGAAAGCCCCATCCCGCGTCAGCGGCTGGTGCACATCCACCCGGACGCGAACGAACTCGGCCGCGTTTTCCGCCCGGATCTCGCCATTGCCGCCGACCCGGTCGGCTTTGCCGCGGCGGCGGCGGACCTCGCGCCCAAGCGCCCGCCCCGCTGGGCCGGCGCCGCGAAGGCCGCCAATGACGACTACCTCGCCTCGCTGCGCCCGACGCAGATGCCGGGGCCGCTGAATCTGGCGCAGATCACCGCCGGTCTGCGCGACCGTCTGCCAAAGGATGCCTGCGTCACCCTCGGCGCCGGCAACTTCGCCCTCTTCCCGCATCGCTTCCTGCAGTTCTCGGGCCTTGGCACGCAAGCCTCGCCGATCTGCGGCGCGATGGGCTACGGTCTGCCGGGCGCCATCGCCGCGAAGCTCGCCTTCCCTGACCGGATGGTGCTTTGCTATGCCGGCGACGGCTGTTTCCAGATGACCATGCAGGAACTCGGCACCGCGGCACAGAATCGGCTGGGCATCGTCATCCTGGTCTTCAACAACGGAATGTGGGGCACCATCCGCCAGCATCAGGAGCGCGAGTATCCCGCGCGGGTTCACGCGCTGTCGTTGATCAATCCCGATTTCGCCGCGCTGGTACGCGTCTACGGCGGCCATGGAGAGACCGTGACCCGGACCGAGGATTTCGCCGCCGCCTTCGACCGCGCCGTCGACTTCGCGCAGACCCGGTCGATGCCCGCGCTGATCGAATTGCAGTACGATCCCGACGGCATCACCCCCGACACCACCCTGTCGGCGGTGCGCGCCGCAGCCCAGGGCGCGGCCGCCGGCACCGAAGATTGAGATGATGAAGGAACCGACCATGCGAGCGTTTTTCGACCCCGAGCAAAGCCGGCACGACCCCCAGCAGTTCATGCAACTCGGCAGGATCAGCGATCCAAAGGATCTGCCCAGCCGGACCGAGGCGCTGCTGACCGCGCTCTCCCGGCGCGGAATCACGCCAGAGGCGCCACCGGACTATGGGCTCGACCCCATTCTGGCGATCCATACGCGTCCCTTCGTCGAATATCTGTCCAGCGCCTATGAACGCTGGTCGCAGCTTCCGGACGCGGGGCCCGAGGTGTTGCCCAATGCCTCACCCTACTGGAACGGCCGGCCGGAATGGACCGCGCGCCCACCCTGCCGGTCAGGCTCGATCGTGGCGCAGACCAACTATTTCCTTGGCGATCTCGCAGTCCCCATCGGCCCGGCGACCTGGACATCGGCGCTGCGCTCCGCCCACACGGCGGTCGCCGGGGCGGATGCGGTGATCGACGGCGCCGGTCCCGCCTTCGCGCTTTGCCGACCCTCGGGGCACCACGCGCGGGCCGACCGGGCGTCGGGATTCTGCTATCTCAACAACGCCGCCATCGGTGCCGAGCGTCTGCGCGGGCGATACAAGCGCGTCGCGGTGCTGGATGTGGACGCCCATCACGGCGACGGCACGCAAGAGGTATTCTACCGCCGAAGCGACGTGATAACCGCCTCCGTGCATGTCGATCCGGTCCACTACTACCCCTTCTTCACCGGCTACGCGGACGAGGAAGGCGTGGGCGACGGAACGGGCTTCAACCTGAACCTTCCCGTCGCGCCCGGATCGGACAACGCCACGTTCCTCGCCACCATCGACACTGCGCTCGCCCGCATCCGCGACTTCGGCGCCGAGGCGCTGGTCGTCTCGCTTGGCTATGACGCGCATGCAGAGGACCCCATCGGCCTCCTGAAGGTCACGACCGAGGGCTTCCGGGCCGTCGGCGCCCGCGTGCGCGACTTCAGCCTGCCGACACTAGTCGTGCAGGAGGGGGGGTATCAGGTCTCGGTCATCGGCGACTGCCTCGGCGAATTTCTCGACGGTCTGCGCGGCGGAGAGGGCAGCGGATGACCCAGCGCCCGCATCGCAAGCTCTACCGACTTGCCTTGGCGCGCCTCGGCAACGGATCGCAGTATGGCTAGCGACTTCGAAGCCATCGACCACGTGAACCTTGGCGAGGTGGTCTATCAGCGGATCGCCGGCGCCCTGGTGAAAGGCGCGCTGCAGCCCGGCCAGCGGCTTCGGATCCGCGATCTGGCCGAGCAGATGGGCACCAGTTCCACACCCGTCCGCGACGCGCTGATCCGGCTGGTGCACGAAGGCGCGCTGAAGATGCGGAGCCTGCGCGACATCCGCGTGCCCATCCTCGACTCGACCCGCTATCTGGAAATCCGCGACATCCGGCTCGAACTCGAAGGGCTGGCCGCCGAACGCGCCGCCAAGGCCGCCTCGCCCGAAGATGTCGCGCGCCTCGAATCCCTGCTGGCCGAGAACGAGCGTGTCCTCGCCGAAGGTGACATCGCCAGCGCGGTCGCTATGAATCAGGTCTTCCATTTCCAGCTGGCCGAGATTGCGGCAATGCCGACCCTGCGCGGCATCCTGCAAAACCTCTGGCTGCAGATGGGGCCGGTCATCGCCGCCGCCTATACGGGCGGAGGTCGGACGATGATCGAGCACCACTACGTCGCCCTCGAAGCCATCCGCCGGAAAGACGGCAAGGCCGCGAAACAGGCGATCCGCGACGACCTCTTCGGCGGCGGCGCGGTGATCATCGACAGCAAGGTTCTGTCGAACGCGCCGTCCGGCGACCGGCCCTGATCCGCCTGAACCCGGGCGCCCAACGTTCTTGAGGTCTACAATGCCCCTTTCCCCTGCGGTCCGCGTGGATATCGACCGGTTCTGGTCCACCCTCGACCGCTCCGCCGGCATCGGAACGGGGCGCGAGAATGGCCTGTCCCGCCTCGCACTTTCGGACGCGGACCGGCAGATGCGTGATCTTTTCGTGACCTGGTGCCGCGAGGCGGGGCTTGAAGTGACCGTCGACCGGGTCGGAAACATCTTCGCGCGCCGGGCGGGGCTGGACGATGGGCTGCCGCCGGTCCTCGTCGGCAGCCATCTGGACACGCAACAGAACGGCGGCCGGTTCGACGGGATCGCCGGCGTCCTGGGCGCGCTGGAAATGATACGCTGCCTGAACGCGGCCGGCCATGCCACGCGACGCCCGATCGAGATCGTGAACTGGGCCAACGAGGAAGGCGCGCGCTTTTCGCCGCCGATGACCGCCGCGGGATGCTTTGCCGGGGAATACACCGTCCACTGGGTCCACGCCCGCACCGACGACGACGGCGCGACCTTCGGCGATGAACTGGCGCGCATCGGCTATCTGGGCAACGCGGAACCCGGTGGCCGGCCCCTCGACGCCTATTTCGAACTCCACATCGAACAGGGCCCGATCCTCGATGCCGACAAGGTGCAGGTCGGCATCGTCACCCATGCCTACAGCTCCCACGGCTTTCTGGTCGAGTTCCACGGCGAGACCGCCCATACCGGCCCCTGGCCGATGGAGCTGCGCAAGAACGCGCTGATCGCCGCCGCCCGCCTGCTGGTCGCGGTCGACGACATCGGCTGGGATTTCGCCGACACCGGCGGCAAGGGCACCGGCGCACGGCTGGTCGCCTGGCCCAACAAGGCCGGCACGCTGTCGGACTGGGCGCAGGCGGTCTGCGACGTGCGCCACGACGATCCGCAGACTTCGGACCTGATGGCCGAACGCGTCATCCGCGCCGCCGCCAACGCCGCCGCGCAGGCCGGCTGCACCGCCCAGGTCGTGGATCGCTGGGACTGGGGCGGCGCGATCTTCGATGCCGGCATGGTCGACGGCATCCGCCAGCAGGCCGCGCGCCTTGGCTACAGCCATCGCGACCTGCCCAGCCAGGCCGGGCACGACGCCTACTTCCTTGCCCGCATCTGCCCCACGGCGATGATCTTCACCCCCTGTCACGGCGGCATCACCCACAACAACCACGAAAACGCCACCCCCGCCGACCTCGAACCCGGCCTCAATGTGCTGCTGCACAGCGTCGTCGCCCACGCCGACCGCTCGCCCGAACCCGCCTGACCGAGGGAGCCCGCGCATGTCCTCCCCCTCCCCCCCCAGTCTCGGGTCGCTTCTGGAAACCGCCGCACCCGCGGTATCCCTGCCCGAGGCCGAGGCGATCGCCCGCGATGTCTTCGGCCTCTCGGCCGCGGTCTCCCCGCTCAGCGGCGAACGCGACAGCAACTTCCACCTGCGCGTCGACGGCGCGGCGCAATTCGTGCTGAAGTTCAGCCACCCGTCCGAGGACCCGCAGGTCACTGCCTTCCAGACCGCGGCGTTGCTGCATGTCGCGGCGCGCGACCCCGCGTTGCCCGTGCCGCGCGTCCACCTCACCCGCGACGGCGCCCCCGACTGGCTCTTCGCGCGACCGGGCGAGGCCCCGCGCATTGTCCGGGTGCTCAGCTATCTCGACGGCGAGCCGCTGCACCGGGCGCCGGCAAGCGCCGCACAACGGCGCAACCTGGGCGCGGTGCTGGCCCGGCTCGCGCGCGCCCTGCAGGGCTTCGCACATCCCGCCGCGCATCATGAACTCCTGTGGGACATCCAGCACGCGGACCGGGTTCGCGGCTTGCTGGACCATATCCCCGACCCGCAGCAACGCGGCCTCGCCCGCCGCTTCCTCGACAATTTCGAAGCGCACGCCCTGCCGGTCCTTGACCAGCTGCGCGCGCAGGTGATCCATAACGACCTCAACCCGCACAACGTGCTGGTCAGCGCCGAGGACCCCGGCCGCATCGCCGGAATCATCGATTTTGGCGACATGGTGCACGCCCCGCTGGTCAACGACTTGGCGGTCGCCGCCGCCTATCATCCGGCACAGGCGGACCACCCGCTGGCCGCAATGGCGGACCTGGTCGCGGGCTACCATGACGTGCTGCCGCTGCAGGAAGAAGAATGCGCACTCCTCTTCGACCTGATCGCCGCGCGAATGGTGGTCAGCGTCGCCATCTCGGGCTGGCGGGCGGCGCGCCATCCCGACAATCGCGACTACATCCTGCGCAACAACCGGCTGGCCTGGATCGGGCTGGAAAGCCTCGACCAGATCCCGCGCGCGCAGGCGCAGGACTATTTCCGCCATCTCTGCCGGAAGGACTGACACGATGACCATGATCAACGCCTACGACCCCGATGCCGCATCCGCCCTGCCCGCGCGCGACCGCGACCTGATCGCCCGGCGCCAGCGCCTGCTGGGCCCCGCCTACCGGCTGTTCTACGCCAACCCCGTCCATCTGGTGCGGGGCGAGGGCGTCTGGCTCCACGGTCCCGACGGCGAACGCTATCTGGATGTCTACAATAACGTGGCCAGCGTCGGCCATTGCCACCCGCATGTCGTCGCGGCGCTGGCGGCGCAGGCGGCGGTTCTGAACACCCATACCCGCTACCTTCACGAGGGCGTGCTGGACTACGCCGAACGGCTGCTCGGCCATTTCCCCGACGCCTTGGGCAACGTCATCTTCACCTGTACCGGCAGCGAGGCGAACGATCTGGCCCTGCGCGTGGCGCGGGCGCATAGCGGTGGCACCGGGGTCATCGTCACGCGCTTTGCCTATCACGGCGTGACTGCCTCGCTGGCGGAACTCTCGCCCTCGCTGGGTCCGGCGATGACCTTGGGGCCGCACGTCCGCACCGTCGCCGCGCCCGATGGCTACCGGGGCGACGGGGGCGATGTCGGCGCGGCGTTCGAGGCCGAGGTGCGCGCCGCGATCGACGACCTGCGCGCCAACGGGATCGCGCCCGCGGCGCTTCTGGTCGACACGATCTTTTCCAGCGACGGCGTCTTTGCCGAGCCGGCGGGCTTTCTGGCCGGCGCGGTCGCCGCGATCCGGGAGGCCGGCGGGCTGTTCATCGCCGACGAGGTGCAGCCGGGCTTCGGCCGGACCGGCGCCGGGATGTGGGGCTTTTCGCGCCACGGCATCACCCCCGACATCGTCACGCTGGGCAAGCCGATGGGCAACGGCCACCCGCTGGCGGGCATGGTCGCCCGGCCCGAGGTGCTGGAACGCTTCGGGCGCGAGATGCGCTACTTCAACACCTTTGGCGGCAACCCGGTCTCGGCCGCCGTCGGCATGGCGGTGCTCGACGTGATCGCGCGCGAGGGGATCGTCGCCAACGCCCGCGATGTCGGCGCCTACCTGACCGCCGGACTGCGGAAGCTGGCGGAACGGTATCCGGTGATCGGCGACATTCGTGGCGCCGGGCTCTTCGTCGGGGTGGAACTGGTCCGCGACCCGGGCACCCGCCAGCCCGCGCCCGAGATGGCCGCGGCCGTCGTGAATGGGCTGCGGGACCGGCGCGTCCTGATCAGCGCCGCGGGGCCCGAGGCGAACGTGCTGAAGATCCGCCCGCCGCTGGTCTTCTCGACGGAGAACGCGGACCTCTTCCTCGCCACCCTGGACGAGGTTCTGGACACGCTTTCATAGCGCCCTGGCAAACCGGGTGCTCAAATTTGAGCACCTTCGCAAGGAATTGATTTCGTTATTCAAAATCGAAAAATTAACCGTAGTGAAACTTTCGAGACCCAGAAGTTTCATTGCGGTTAATTTCGCGAAATAATTTTGATATAACAATGCCTTACCGACAGGTCCGCCAGCGGACCGCCCTGCCGCGGGAATCAGACGTGCTGGCCACCGTTGATGTGGATTTCCGCGCCGTTGATGTAGGACGACGCCGGTGTGCAGAGGAAGTAGATCGTCGCCGCAACCTCGGCCGCGTCGCCCAGCCGGCCCATCGGCACCTCGGCCGCGATCAGCTCGTCCGTGCCCGGCGACAGGATCGAGGTCTCGATCTCTCCGGGCGCGATGGCGTTGGTGCGCACGCCGCGGCGGCCGAATTCGTGGGCCATCTCGCGCGTCAGCGACCCCAGCGCGGCTTTCGACGCCGCGTAGGCCGTGCCGGCAAAGGGATGCACGCGCGTCCCGGCAATCGACGTGACGTTGACGATGGAGCCGCCGGCGCGCTCCAGTTCCGGCAGCAATTCGCGGGCCAGAAGCGCGGTCGAGATCAGGTTGACGTTCATCACCTGCGCCCAGACCGCGGCATAGGTGCCCATCAGGCCCAGCCGCGCCCCCTCGGGCCCCTTGGGCGAGATGCCGGCGTTGTTGACCAGCGCGTGCAGTTTGCCCTGCGGCAGGCGCGCGCGCACCTCGCGGCCCAGATCGCCGATCGCCTCGATCTCGGCCAGGTCGGCCTGGATATGGCTTTCGCGCGCCTCGGGCCAGCCGCAATCGGCCGAGAAGGGTTGGCGCGAGACCGTCAGGATCCGCCAGCCGTGCTTCTGGAAATGCTTGACGGTCGCGTGGCCGATCCCCCGGCTTGCCCCCGTCAGCAGCATGATCGGCCGGTCGTCGGTCACGTCGGAACCTCGCTGGATGCGTGCGGCTTCATATGATGCGCCCCGCGCCGCGCGGCAAGGCCCCGAACGGGGCGGCGCGTCAGATCAGGCGCTTGCGGATCCGCGTGACCACGATTTCGGCCAGGATGACGACGGTGAAGATGGCGATCAGGATCGTCGCCACCCGCGTCCACTGGAAGAAGTTCATCGCGCTGTCCAGGATCAGCCCGATGCCCCCCGCGCCCACCAGCCCCAGCACCGCCGATTCGCGCACGTTGATGTCCCAGCGAAACAGCGCGATCGACCAGAAGGCGGGCTGGACCTGCGGCCAGTAGCCCTTGATCAGCACCTTCGGCCAGGACGCCCCGGCTGCCGTCAGCGCCTCGATCGGGCCGGCATTGGCTTCCTCGATCGCCTCGGCCAGCAGCTTGCCGACGAAACCGATGGACCGGAAAGCGATGGCGATGGTCCCGGCCAGCGCGCCGGGGCCGAAGACGGCGACGAAGAGCAGCGCCCAGACCAGCGAATTGACCGAGCGCGAGGCGACGAGGATGAGCTTGGCGAATTCGTTGACCAGCCGGAACGGCACGATGTTGCGCGCGGCCATCAGCCCGACGGGCACCGCCATGACGATGGCCAGGATCGTGCCGAGGGTGGCGATATGCAGCGTCTCGATCAGCGCGCCGTGCACCGTGCTTGGATAATAGGCCAGGTCGGGCGGCCACATCCGGGTGAACAGATCCGCCATCTGATTGTGCGCGTCATAGAGGAATTCGGGGATGATCCGCACGTTGCGCACCGACCAGACCACGACCATGACCATGCCCAGATAGACAGCGAAGCGCGCCAGTCGCTGGCTCGGCGTGAAGCGTTCCCAGCGCGGCGTTTCCCGGGTGTCGGCGGACAGGGTCACTGGAAGGTCTTCCTCAACCATGTGGCGATCAGCTCGCCCGCCATGATCATGGCGATGATGCAGATCAGAATCGCCGCGACGAAGTCATAGTCGAAGCGCTGGAACGCGGCGAAGAGCGTGCCGCCGATGCCGCCGCCGCCGACGATGCCGACCATGGTCGAATTGCGCAGGTTGCTGTCCAGCTGATAAGTCGAGAAGCCGATGAAGCGGGCCAGGACCTGCGGCAGCACCCCCATGATGACGACGCCCATGAAACTTGCCCCGGTGGCGCGCACCGCCTCGACCTGCTTGAGCGAGATTTCCTCGATCGCCTCGGCGAAAAGCTTGGCGACAAAGCCGATGGAGCCGAGGATCAGCGCGAAGATGCCGGCCAGCGGGCCGAAGCCGATGGCCTTGACGAAGATGATCGCCACGATGATCGGGTGGAACGACCGCGCCAGCGCGATCAGCGCGCGCGCCGGCACGGTCACGAAGACCGGCATCAGGTTGCGCGCCGCCATCAGGCCGATGGGCAGCGACAGGAGGATCCCCACCGCCGAGGCGATCACCGCGATCTGCAGGCTTTCCAGCAGCCCCTCGGCCAGAAGCTGCCAGCGCGCGAACTCGGGCGGGAACATCCGGCCCAGAAAGACCGCGCCCCGGTCGAGGCCGATGACGAAGCGGTCCCAGGTGAAGTTCAGCTGTCCGGCGGCGTAGACGACATAGACGGCGAATCCCGCCCAGATCGCCCGCATCCGCCAGTCGGGGCGGAAAGCGCGGGCGCGCAGGCCGGCGGCGTCTTGTGGGGCGGTGTCGGCGCTCATCCGATCCACTCGCCCGCGTCGCCGCGGCCGTAGATCTGTTGGAGATGCGAGTCGGCCAGATCCTCGGGCGGACCGTCGTAGACCACGCGCCCCTCGGACATGCCGACGATCCGCGTGGCAAAGCGCTTGGCCAGTGCCACGTCGTGGATGTTGATGATGACGGGGATGTCACGCTCGGCGGCGATGTCGCGCATCAGGGTCATGATCTCGACCGAGGTGCGCGGGTCGAGAGACGAGGTCGGCTCATCCGCCAGCAGCAGCTTCGGCGACTGCATGACCGCGCGCGCGATCCCCACCCGCTGCCGCTGCCCGCCGGACAGCGCATCGGCGCGGCGCGTGGCGAATTCGCCCAGGCCGACGCGGTCCAGCAACTCGAACGCGCGCGCGATGTCGGCGTCGGGGTAGCGGCGGGTCCAGACCCGCCAGAGGGGGACGTAGCCCAAGCGCCCGCAGAGCAGGTTCTCGATCACGCTGAGGCGCTCGACGAGGTTGTATTCCTGAAAGACCATGCCGATCTCGCGACGCGCCGCCCGCAGGCGCGCGCCGCGCAGTTTCGTCAGGTCGCGACCGCCCAGCAGCACCTCGCCCGAGGTCGGCTCCACCAGGCGGTTGATGCAGCGGATCAGGGTCGACTTGCCGGTGCCCGAAGGTCCGATGATCGCCACTACGCCGCGCGCCGGAAAGTCGAGCGAGATGTCGGTCAGGACCGGCTTGCCGCGTTCGTATTCCTTGTTCAGGCCGCGCAGGGACAGCACGGCGTCCTGCCCGTTCGCAGCCGGTCGGACCGGGGGGTTGCCCCCCCGGTCCGGTTTTCGCGCGTCGTCGCTTTTGGCTTTTGCGTCGCGCAGGCTGTCGCTCACTGCGCTTCCCAAGTCGTGCGATTGAACGGCTTGCCCGAGGCTTCGGCGACCCGGCGCACAACCGCCCAGTGTTCCTCGTAGGTCACCGGGTAGAACCGGTCGGCGCCGTCGAACTCGCGCTGCATTTCCTCGGTGAAGCGGTAGTCCATGAAGCAGCCCAGCACGCGGTCGCGCAATTCCGGCGCGAGGCGGCTGTCATAGGCGAAGGACGAGGTCGGGAAGCGCTCGGACCGGTAGACGATGCGGAAATCGTCCTCGTCGACCTGGCCGCGGCGCGCCATCCGCTCGAACACGTCGGACGCGACGGCGGCCCCGTCATAGTCGCCCGAATCGACGCCCATCACCGAATTGTCGTGCCCGCCCGAGAAGATCACCTCGTAATCCTCGCCCGGGGTCAGACCTTCTTCCGGGAACAGCGCCATCGGCGCGAGGTTCCCCGAGTTGGACGAGGCCGAGGTATGGGCGAAGCGCTTGCCGGCCAGATCGGTCAGGCTTTCGATGTCACTGTCGGCGCGCACGACGACGATCAGGTTGTAGCCCTGCCAGTCCTCGGCATCGCCCTTGACCGCGAAGGGTACGGCGCCGGCCAGGTTCACCGCAAAGCCCGTGGGCCCGGTCGAGAAGCCGCCGATATGCAGACGGCCCGACCGCATCGCCTCGATCTGCGCGGCGTTCGACTGGACGTTGAAATAGACGACGTCGCGCTCGGTGCATTCCTTCAGGTAGTCGACGAGTTCCGAGAAGATATTGGCGTAGACCGCCGGATCCTCGACCGGGGTGTAGGCGAAGACCAGGGTCGAGGGGTCGCGCCACTGCGACGAATCCTCGGGCGTATCGGCCACGAGATCGCCGTCGGCATCGCAGAACATGTCGTCCAGATCGCCGCGGTTGGGGCAATCCTGCGCCGTTGCGGCCGTCGCGCCGAACATCAGCAAGGCAGCAAGGCAGGCGCCTGTCGCCAAAAGGTTGCGTTGAATTTCCATGGCTGCTTTCTCCTCCCAGAAAAGCGTTTTCAGCTTGATCGTGTGAACGCTATCACAGTGTCACAAAACTGCAATATTCGGTTCTGGAAGAAATCATCCGCAATAAGCGGGCGCGCAAGAGCAGTCCCGACCCGAATGCCTCTGATGTTCGTCTGCGGTCGGGATCTCGCGTGCCGCAGCGACCGGTGGTGCGCGCCGAACGGGGCGGCGGTCAGGACGCGTCAGAAGGACCGGAAAGCTGCTCGGCGAAATGGTCGATCAGGCGGTGTTTCAGGATCTTTCCGGTCGCCGCCGCGGGAAGGGCGGTGGCCAGCACGATGCGCGAGGGGCGCTTGTAGGGACTGAGCCGCGCGGCCGCATGGGCGGCCAGTTCGGCAACGGTCACGCCACCGGGTTCGGCGATCTGGACAAAGGCCAGTACCTCCTCGTTACCCGCCAGACTGCGCCCGACGACTGCCGACTGCACGACGGCGGGATGGTCGTTGAGCGCGGCCTCGACCTCGGGCGGGTAGACGTTGAAGCCCGAACGGATGATCAGTTCCCGGGAGCGGCCGACGACATGCAAGTTGCCATCGGCGTCGAACCGGCCCAGATCGCCGGTACGCAGCCATCCGGCGGCGTCGAGCACCTTCGCGGTTTCCTCTGGCGCGCGAAAGTATCCCTTCATCACATGCGGGCCGCGCGTCAGGATCTCGCCAACCCCGCCGTCTGCCTGCGCGCCGACCGAGGGGTCGAGGCGGACCTCGACCCCGGGAAAGGGTTTGCCGACGCTGACATCAAGCGCGCCGGGCGGGTTGCGGGTGACGGTGATCCCGGCCGTCGATTCCGTCATCCCGTAGCCGTTCTGCAGGGGCAGGCCGTAGAACGCCTCGGCCCGTCGCTTCCAGTCGGGGTCCAGCGGCGCCGCACCGGAGGAGACATAGCGCAAACGCCCCCCCTCCAGCCGGGTCAGACCGAGGCTGCGCGCATGGCCCATCAGAAGCGCGTGCATCTGCGGAACGGCGGGCAGGATGGTGACGTCCCGGCACAGCGCGTCGTAAAGCGCGGCGGCGGTAAAGCGCGCGGCCAGGCGGATGGTCGCGCCGCCCCAGCTGGCCGCGACCAGCATCGAATTCAGCCCGAAGACATGCGTGATCGGCAGCACGCCGTAGATGACATCCGCCGGTTGCAGGCTGCGCAAGGCAGCCGAGGCTTCCCCGCCGTAAAGCAGGTTGCCATGGGTCAGCATCACCCCCTTCGGCGTGCCCATCGTGCCGGTCGTATAGAGCAGCGCGGCGACATGGTCGCGGCCCGGGCTGACGGGTTCGGGTGTGGCCGGCAGATCGCCCTCGACATGCACCGCGAAGCCGGCCATCGAAACCGCCGCGGCGCCGGCGCCCTCGGCATGCGTCCGCGCGTCGGCCGAGACGGCCGAGGTGTAGATCACCACGCGTGGTTCGGCATGCGCGCGGATGCGAGCAAGTTCGGGGGCTGTCATCCGGGCATTGACCGGCGTGGCGATGGCGTCGAGCCGGCTGGCGGCGAATATGGCCACCGCCAGCGCGGCGCAGTTCTCGGCAACGATCAACAAGCGGTCGCCGGGGCGCAGGCCGTGGCGCCCGAGGAAATCCGCGGCCTCGCGCACCATTTGGTCCAAGCGCTCGTAGGAGATCGCGGTGTCGTCAAGGTCGATGAGCGCAGCATGATCCGGACGCTCGGAAACGTGGGGCGCCGCAAGTTCGTGGATGCGCGAAATCATTGCGCCGCCCTGTCGTAATTGGCCGTCGCGGGGCGCAGGCGCGCCAGGGCCCGCAGCGCCTCGGCCTCGAACCGGTCGACGATGGCGGCCAGGGGCGCCGGCGCATCCGTCAGGCCCAGGGCCTGCCCGGCCGAATACATCCCCTGCTGCCAGTTCCCGGTGCGATACCCCTCGCGCGCGATGCGTCCGGCGACATGGGGCAGCAATCCCTCGATCCCGATCGCGGGATCTTCGGCCTCCAGCCGGGTGACGGTCTCGGTCGTCTCGTTGCGCAGGGTGCGGATCGTGTTGCGGACCGTCTGCATGGTCAGCGCCGTGTCGCGTTCGCTGGCCGCCGCGATCGCGGCCTTGTAGTCGGCATGCGCGGCGATCTCGTGCGCAACCAGAAACCGCGTCCCGACCACCACCCCCGCGGCGCCCATCGCCAGCGCCGCGACCAGTTGCGCGCCGGTTCCGATGCCGCCGCCCAGCAGCCAGGGAATGCGCAGATCCCGGTCGGCCAGTGCGCCGTTGACCATCGTGCCGATCATGTCGAGGCCCGGATGCCCGCCGCACTCGGCGCCGACGATACTGACCATGTCGACGCCAATCGACTGCGCCTTGATCGCATAGCGCACCGCCGGCACCTTGTGCAGCACGAAGATGCCGGCGTCCTTCAGGATCGGCATGAACTCCTCGGGGTTGCGGCCCGAGGTTTCGACGAAGCGCACGCCCTCGTCCGCGATCAGGCGGAAGACATCGGCCGTCTTCTCGCCGGACACGAGCTTCGGCAGCATCGAGACATTGACGCCGAAGGGACGCCCGGCGGCCAGTTCGCGCGCCCGCCTGATTTCACGCCGCAGATCGGCGGCTTCGGGAAAGCTGGCCGCCGTGATGAAGGACATCACGCCGGCGCGGGCGCCGGCCGCGACGTAGTCCGCGTCAGAAAGCCACATCAGCCCACCGGCCACCAGCGGAAGGCGCGCCCCGAAGCTGCGGGTGACCTCGGTTTCCAGCGCCGGGTCGGCCGGGGTCATGCAGCACCGTTTTCGGAAAGCACGCGCTGCGGGACGCGCTTGAAGACGCCGTTCGCGGTGGCAAGGGTCGTACCGGCGGCATCGGTCAGGACACCCTCGACAAAGAGCAAGGAGGCGCCGCCGCCGATGACCTGCCCGATCGCCGTGACCGTGCCGGGACCGGCCGGCGCCAGAAATTGCACCGTGATGGAAATGGTCAGGAACGGCGCCTTGCCCGCAGGATCGATCGAAAGGCTGGCGGTGGCGCCCATCGCGCTGTCCAGCAGAAGCGAGACCAGCCCGCCATGCAGCACGCCGTGGCGGTTCAGATGCGCCTCGGTCACCTCCATCCGGCACCGCGCGCGTCGATCCGGCTGGCCGACATCCAGCACATAGCCCAGCGTGCGCTGGCAGCCGGTCTCGTCCACGATCAGGCCGGCGTCGCTCATCCCGCCTCGGCCCCGATGCGTAGCGCGATGAAGCGTTCCAGGTGATGGTCGGTATCGCCGAAGCGGTGATCGACCGCCATCAGCCGGCGCACCAGATGGCCCAGCCCGTATTCCGCCGTCATCCCGATCCCGCCGTGCAGCTGGACAGAGTCCTCGACAACCAGCCGCGCCGCGCGGCCGATTAGCTGCTTGGCCGCGCTTGCATGGCGATCGCGCAGCGCCGGCTCCTCGTCAACATGCCCGGCAAGGTTCAGCACGGCCGAGCGCGCCTGCTCGATCTCGATCGCCATGTCGGCCATGCGGTGCTGCAGGGCCTGGAAACTGCCGATGGGTCGGCCGAACTGCTTGCGGGTCCGCAGGTAGTCGAGGGTCATGTCGCGGATAGCGTCCATCATGCCCACGGCCTCGGCGCATTGCGCAAGGATCGCGCGTGCGACGTGGCGCTCCAGGATCGGCGCGGCGGTGTCGTCGGGTCCGATGCGTTCGGCCGGCGTGGCGTCGAGCGTGACCTCGGCACCGCGACCGCCACCGATCATCGGATAGGGGCGCATCGCCAACCCCTTGGCATTGGCTGCGACAGTGAAAAGCCCGATTCCGTCCCGATCCCCCACATCGCCGGCAACCCGCGCCGTCACCACGATCAGATTGGCCGCCGGGGCGTTGACCACGACAGACTTGTGCCCGGTCAGCGCCCACGCGCCGCCGGATTCGGTGGCCTGCGTCGACACCGTGGTCAGGTCATAGCGGTTGCCGGGTTCCGTCTGGGCGAGGCAGAGGTGCATATCGCCCGCGATGAGTTGCTCGACAGCGTCGGACTTACCGCAATCGGCAAGGATCCCGCCCGCCAGCAACGCCTCGGTCACCGGCTCGGCAACCGCGGCGCGGCCGAGTTCCTCGAAAACGGTCGCGATGTCGGGACCGGCGCCGCCAAAGCCACCTTGCTCCTCGGTGAAGAGCGCGCCCAGCACACCAAGCTCCGCCAGCGCCGCCCAGACCGCCGGATCGCTACCTGTGTCGTCGGCCTTTGCACGCGCTTCGGGTCCATACTGTCTTTCGATCGTGCGGCGCAGGCTGTCGGCCAGCATGCGCCGCTCATCGCTCATGGTGAAATCCATCGCGCGGCCCCCCTCAAAGGTTCAGCAAGGTCTTGGTGATGATCCCGCGCTGGATCTCGTTCGAGCCGCCATAGATCGAAAGCTTGCGGTTGTTCAGGTATTGCGGCGCGGCTGCGGCCGCATATTCCGGTCCGATCGGCTCGTGATTGGTCCCCTCTTCCAAGAGTTCCGAGGCGAAGGGCATCGCGTAGGGGCCGACGGCGCGGCGCGTCAGGAAGTTGATCTCCTGACGGATCTGTGTGCCCTTGATCTTCAGCATCGAGCTTTCGGGACCGGGTGCCTGTCCGGCCTCCGCCTGCGCCACCACGCGCAGATTGGTCGTCGCCATCGCCATGAGGTCGATCTCGACCTGAGCCATGCGCGCGGCGAAGAACGGATTCTCGCTCAGCGGCCGGCCGCCCGACATCTCGGTGGCGGCGATACGCTTGAGATTGGCCAGGCCGGCACTGGCAAACCCCACGCCTGCGATCCCTGTGCGTTCGTGCGTCAGCAGGTACTTGGCGTAGGTCCAGCCCTTGTTTTCCTCTCCCACCAGGTTCTCCACCGGCACCCGGACATCGCTGAAGAAGACCTCGTTCACTTCGGTCGAGCCGTCGATCAGCACGATCGGGCGCACCTCGATCCCCGGCGTGTTCATGTCGATCAGCAGGAAGGATATCCCTTGCTGCGGCTTCTCGGCCTGCGGATCGGTGCGTACCAGGCAGAAGATCCAGTCGGCATGCTGGCCCAGCGTCGTCCAGGTCTTCTGCCCATTGACGACGTATTCGTCGCCCTCGCGCACCGCCGTGGTGCGCACACTGGCCAGGTCCGACCCGGCGCCCGGTTCGGAATAGCCCTGGCACCACCAGTCGTCGTCATTGAGGATGCGCGGCAGATAATGTGCCTGCTGCTCGGAGCTTCCGAACTTCATCAGGACAGGGCCGAGCATGTTCAGGCCGAAGGGGACGACCCGCGGGGCATGGGCGGCGGTCACTTCCTCGTCGAGGATGTGTCGCTGGACCGCGCTCAGTTCCGCGCCACCGTGGGCCTTGGGCCAGTTCGGTGCCAGCCAGCCCTTCTCGCGCAGTCTTGCGTGCCACTCCAGATAGTCGTCCTTGCTCAGGTGTCGACCAAGGCGGACCTTGTCGGACAGCCGCTTCGGCAACCGGTCGCGCAGGAAGGCGCGGACCTCGTCGCGGAAAGCGCGCTCTTCGGGCGTGTAGCTCAGATCCATGATGTTTCCTTCAGAAAATCTCGAACAGTCCGGCCGCGCCCTGCCCGCCGCCGATACACATGGTCACGACACCGTAGCGCGCGCCGCGCCGGTGGCCTTCGCGCAGAAGGTGCCCGGCCATTCGTGCCCCGGTCATGCCGAAGGGATGGCCGATGGCGATCGAGCCGCCATTCACGTTGTAGCGCTCGGGATCGATACTCAAGCGGTCGCGGCAGTAGAGCGCCTGGCTGGCGAACGCCTCGTTGAGTTCCCAGAGGTCGATGTCATCGACCGACAGGCCCGCGCGTTCCAGCAGGCGCGGCACCGCAAAGACCGGTCCGATGCCCATTTCGTCCGGTTCGCATCCAGCGACCGCGTAACCGCGAAACGCGCCCATCGGCGAAAGCCCCTGGCGTGCCGCCTCGTCGGCGTTCATCAGAACCAGCGCCGCCGCCCCGTCCGACAGTTGCGAGGCGTTGCCGGCGGTGATGAAATGATCCTCGCCGCGCACCGGGTCCAGCTTCGCCAACCCCTCCAGCGTCGTGCCCGGCCGATTGCATTCGTCCCGGTCGAGCGTGATCGTGCGTTCGGTGGTTTCACCCGTTGCCTTGTCGGTCACGTTCATCACCGTCTCTATCGGCACGATCTCGTCCTTGAAGAGACCCGCCTCCTGCGCCGCCGCGATACGTTGCTGCGACCGCAATGCATAGGCGTCCTGCGCCGCGCGCGTCACGCCGTAGCGCGCGGCGACGATATCGGCGGTTTCGATCATCGCCATGTAGAGGTCGGGCTTGTTTTCCTCGATCCACGCCTCGCGCGAATGACGCGGCGGCGGCAGGTTCAGGCTGATGCTTTCGACACCGCCAACCAGCACCGCCTTGGCGCCTTCGGCAGTGATCATGTGCGCGCCCTGCGCCAGGGCCTGCAGGCCGCTGGCGCAGAATCGGTTGACGGTGGTGCCTGCCACCGAAACCGGCAGGCCGGCACGGATCGCCGCCTGCCGGCCCAGGTTGCCGCCGGTGACATGCTCGGGGTAGCCGGTGCCCCAGATGCTATCTTCGATCATCGCCGGGTCGACCCCGGCGCGCTGCACCGCCGCAGCGGCGACATGCCCGGCCATCGTCACGCCATGGGTGCGATTGAACGCGCCGCGTCCGGCTTTTCCGATGCCGGTGCGGGCGGTGGATACAATGACGGCTTCGGGCATGGGGGCCTCCGGTGGGATCGGGCAAGACGTTGCGCGGTAAAGGGCGCGGGTGGCTGGATCCGGGCCGTCGGGATTGCCCTGCCCGCGCGACTTCCGGTCGCCAGCGGCCCGTTCACCTGTCCCCCACCCTCTTTCGGAAAACAGGTTAGTGTCCTCTGTTGCGGACAGTCAACCGACAATCCGGGACCTGCGCGCCCCCGCGCCTGCGGCTCCCGGACTGTTCGCGCCAGCGACCCCTATCGGACCTTGTAACAGTCTCGGAAGACTCGCGATTGATCTGCAAGCGATCCGAGACCAATTCGCGTCCACCTTGCATCTGCGCATGCACGAAGCGCTTGAGCAGACGCAATGCACATAATTTGG
Organism: Pararhodobacter sp. SW119; assembly: GCF_017811755.1. Lineage (GTDB taxonomy): Bacteria > Pseudomonadota > Alphaproteobacteria > Rhodobacterales > Rhodobacteraceae > Pararhodobacter. Next base: position 105,396 of record NZ_JADDJF010000006.1, read on the forward strand.
ACGTCTCGTGGAAGGATTGCTGCTTCCAAGGCGCCTTCCTGCATATTTTTATTGCGTGGGGCGTTCCCCCGTGCGATGAGCCATTACCCAATTGGTTCGTTTTGGCCCACATGATGACACCCGCCAACGACAATTCCTCTCTGGCGCTCGAACGGTTGCGCACGCTTCTTGCGGAGATGCCGCAGAACGGCGAAGCCCGCCTGCCCACCGAACGCGCGCTGGCCGAGACGCTGGGCATCTCGCGCAGGTCCGTGCGCCGCGCGATCGAGGTGCTGGAAGCGGAGGGCCAGGTCTGGCGGCGGCAGGGGTCCGGCACCTATGCCGGGCCGCGGCCTGGCGCGCTGGACGCGCCCCCGCCGCAGGCGATCAATCCCATCGAGGTGATGGAGGTGCGCCTGCGCATCGAGCCGCAGATCGCGCAGCTGGCCGCGTTGCGCGCCCGGCCCGAGGCGATCGAACGGATCTCGGCCCTCGTCGACCGACTGGACACGACCGGCGACGGCGACGAGCGCGAGCTTTGGGACAGCGCCCTGCACCGCGAGATCGCCCGCGCCTGCGACAATCGCATGTTCCTGATGATCTTCGACGCCATCGACCGTGCCCGCCACGACGACCAGTGGCGCGCCCTTCGCGCCCGCGCGCGCAGCACCGCGAATTTCGCGATCTACCAGCGGCAGCACCGGGCGATCCGCGACGCCCTGGCCGGGCGCGACCCCGTCGCCGCGGGCGAGGCGATGCGCGCGCATATCCTGACGCTGAACGACAATCTGCATCGCCAGACCTCGCTGGAGGCCCTGCCGAATGTCGGATGAAGCCGTCCTGCGCGTCGAGGACCTGTCGATCCGTTTTGCCGGGCAGCCGATCGACCTGATCGATGGCGTCTCCTTCGCGATCCAGCCGGGGCGCACGCTTTGCGTGGTGGGGGAGTCGGGCTGCGGCAAGTCGGTGACCTCGCTTGCGGTGATGGGTCTCTTGCCGAAACGGGTGGCGCGCGTCACCGCCAGCAACCTGCGCTTTCGCGGCCAGGACCTGCTGACGATGTCGACCGACGCGATGAGCGATCTTCGCGGCAACCGCATGGCGATGATCTTTCAGGAGCCGATGACCAGCCTGAACCCGGTCTTCACCGTCGGCGACCAGGTGGCCGAGGCGGTGCGCCGGCACAAGCGGTGCAGCCCCCGCGAAGCGCGTGACCGCGCGCTGGAGATGTTTCGCAAGGTGCGCATGCCGGCGGCCGAAAAGCGGCTGGACGACTATCCGCACCAGTTGTCGGGCGGCATGCGGCAGCGGGTGATGATCGCCATGGCGCTGGCCAACGATCCCGAACTTCTGATCGCGGACGAGCCGACGACCGCGCTCGACGTGACCATCCAGGCGCAGATCCTGGACCTGATGCGCGAGTTGCAGGAAGAGACCGGTGCTGCGCTTCTGATGATCACGCACGACCTGGGCGTCGTCGCCGAAATCGCCGACGAGGTCGCGGTGATGTATGCCGGCCGCGTCGTCGAAAGCGGCCCCGTGGCGCGCATCTTCAACGACCCGCAGCATCCCTACACGTTGGGCTTGATGGGATCGATGCCGGCGATCTCGGGCCGGCAGGGACGCCTGATCACGATTCCCGGATCCGTGCCCGTGCCCGAATCCATGCCGCCCGGCTGTCGGTTCGCCAGCCGCTGCCCCTTTGCCAGCGTCGAGTGTGACGCGGGCCGGCCGCCGCTGCTCCCGGATACGGGGGGCGGGGCCAATGCCTGCATCAAGGCGCCACTGGAGCAACATATCCGGGGCGCCGCATGAGCGAGTTCATCCTCGAAACCCGCGATCTGCACCGACGCTTCCACATGGGCGGCGGGCTTTTGCAGAAGCAGTCCACGATCCACGCGGTCAACGGCGTCTGGCTGCAGGTCCGGCGCGGCGAGACCTTCGCCATCGTCGGCGAATCCGGCTGCGGCAAGTCCACGCTGGCGCGGCTTCTGCTGCGGCTGATCGAACCGTCCGAGGGTCAGGTCCACTACGATGGGCGCGACCTGACCGCCCTTCCCGCCGCCGACATGCGCAAGCTGCGCGCCGAGTTGCAGTTCATTTTCCAGGATCCCTTCTCGTCGCTCAACCCGCGCATGACGGTCGAACGCATCGTGGGCGAGCCATTGTCGGTACACACGACCCTGTCGGGCGCCGAGCGCCGCGCCAGGGTGGCCGAACTGCTGACCCGCGTCGGCCTTCGCCCCGAACATGCCGACCGCTACCCGCACGAATTCTCGGGCGGACAGCGCCAGCGGATCTGCATTGCCCGCGCCCTGGCCTGCGGCCCCAAGCTGCTGATCGGGGACGAACCGGTCTCGGCGCTGGATGTCTCGGTCCAGGCGCAGATCGTGAACCTGCTGGAGGATCTGAAGGACGAGTTCGGGCTGACGCTGATCGTCATCGCGCACGATCTGGCGGTGATCCGGCACATGTCCGACCGGATCGCGGTCATGTATCTGGGCGAAATCGTCGAGCTTGCCCCGACCGAAACACTCTTCTCGGCCCCCCGCCACCCCTACACGCAGGCCCTGCTGCAGGCGATTCCGGTGCCCGCCCCCGGCGCGCGCGGCGCGCGCACGGCGCTTGGCGGGGACATCCCGTCGCCGGCCAATCCGCCCCCGGGCTGCAAGTTCCACACCCGCTGCCCACACGCGACCGAGCTTTGCGCGCGCGAGCGTCCCGTCCTGTCGGAGTCCGCGCCGGAACAACAGGTTGCCTGTCATCACTGGCGGACGATCCCTGCCCCCGACGCCACGGCGCTGCACATCGAGACCCGCAGCGCAGCCGCCGAACGCCGCTTCGCGCTCTTTCGTGCGGCGAGTGCCGAAAAGACCATCCACCCCAACAAGGAGAAGGCAAATGACCACGCGTAAACTCTTCGCGACGCTTCTGGCGTCCGCGGCGATGGCCGGTTCGGCCTACGCCGCCGACCTGCGCATCGGCCTGCAGGAAGACCCCGACGTGCTGGACCCGGATCAGGCGCGCACCTTCGTCGGCCGGATCGTGTTCGAATCGCTCTGCGACAAGCTGATCAACATCTCGCCCGACCAGCAGTTCATCCCCGAACTGGCGACCGAATGGTCCTGGTCCGACGACGGGCTGACGCTCACCATGCAGCTGCGCGACGACGCCGTATTCCACGACGGGACGCCCCTCAACGCCGAAGCGGTGGTCGCCAACATCGACCGCTCGAAAAACCTGCCCGAGAGCCGCCGCAGGTCCGAACTGACCTCGGTCGAGAGTGTCGAGGCAACCGGCGAGTTCGAGGTGACCTTCACCCTCGCCAACCCCGACGCGACGCTGCTCGCGCAGCTTTCGGACCGGTCGGGCATGATGCTGTCGCCCGCCGCCGCCGACGCCCAGGGGCTGGGTCTTGCGACGAATCCGGTCTGCTCGGGCCCCTACCGCTTTGTGGAGCGGATCGACCAGGATCGCATCGTGCTGGAGAAGTTCGCCGAGCACTACAATGCCGACGACTATCACATCGACCGCGTGATCTACCTGCCGATTCCGGACACGACCGTGCGTCTGGCCAACCTGCGCTCGGGCGATCTGCACATGCTGGAGCGGCTCGCGCCCTCGGATGCGGCGGGCGTGCAGTCCGATGGATCGCTGCAATTCGTCTCGGCGGTCAGCCAGGGCTATCAGGGCGTCACGGTGAACGTGAACAACGGCGAACGGGCCAACAATCCGTTCGGTCAGGACGCCCGCGTGCGCAAGGCCTTCTCGCTGGCGCTGGACCGCGAGGCGATCAACCAGGTCGTCTTCGAAGGCGTCTACGCGCCCGGCAACCAGCATGTCCCCCCGACCTCGCCCTGGTACGATGATAGCCACCCGGTCGAGGGCCGCGACATCGCGGCCGCGCGCGCGCTGATGGAGGATGCCGGCGTCGACCGCATGCCGCTCGAAATCCAGGCCGCGAACAACCCGGTGCAACTGCAGCTGATGCAGGTCATCCAGTCGATGGTCGCCGAAGCCGGTTTCGACGTGTCGATCCGCGCGACCGAATTCGCCTCGATGCTGCAGGCGCAGACCGCCGGCGACTACGAGGGAAGCCAGGTCGGCTGGTCGGGCCGCACCGACCCCGATGGCAACCTGCACGCCTTCGTCACCTGTGAGGGGGGCCTGAACGACAGCCGCTTCTGCAGCGAAGAGGTCGATCGCCTGCTCAACGCCGCGCGCGAGGTCAACGACATGGACGAGCGCCGCGCGATCTACGCGGAAGCGCAGGCGATCCTGATGGAGGAGATGCCGATCATCTACCTCTATCACCAGACCTGGCTCTGGGCGCTGCGCAACAACGTGACCGGCTTCGAAGGGTATCCCGACGGGATGATCCGCCTGGCCGGCGTGCGCGTCGAGTAACCGACACGTGGGCGCCCGCGACGGGCGCCCACCCCTCCACCCCGGGGTTTCGCGATGCTCTCCTACATCCTGCGGCGCATCCTGATCGCGATCCCGACACTCTTGCTGGTGTCGGTCTTCGTCTTCATGCTGCAAAAGCTTTTGCCCGGCGACCCGGCGCTGGTCATGGCCGGCGAAGAACGCGACCCCGAGGTGCTGGCCTATCTGCGCGAACAGTACCGGCTGAACGATCCGCTGATCGTGCAGTATTTCCACTGGCTCTGGAACGTGCTGCAGGGCGACCTGGGGATGAGCCTGCGCACGCAGCATCCGGTGACGAAACTGATCGCGGACAAGCTGCCGGTGACCATCCAGCTTGCCGTCATGGCAATGTTCTTCGCCTTCCTCGTAGGCATTCCCGCCGGCATCATCTCGGCGGTGCGCAAGGGAACGCTGATCGACTACATCGCGAACTTCATCGCCCTCTCTGGCCTGTCGATCCCGAACTTCTGGCTCGGCATCCTCCTGATCCTGCTGGTGTCGGTCAATCTGGGCTGGCTTCCCGCCTCGGGTTACGAGCCCTTCTGGCGCGATCCGGTCAGGTCCCTCGAGACGATGATCATGCCGGCTTTCGTCCTCGGCACGGCGCTGGCGGCGACGCTGATGCGGCACACCCGCTCGGCCATGCTGGGGGTTCTGCAGTCGGACTATGTGCGCACCGCCCGCGCCAAGGGCCTGCGCGAAAAGGTCGTGATCCTGAAACATTCATTCCGCAATGCCGTCCTGCCCATCGTCACGCTTTCGGCGCTGCTATTCGGCGAGCTTCTGGCCGGCGCCGTGTTGACCGAGCAGATCTTCACCATCCCGGGCTTCGGCAAGCTGATCGTGGATGCCGTCTTCAACCGCGACTACGCCGTCGTGCAGGGCGTCGTGCTGTGCGTCGCGGTGGGCTTCATCCTGATGAACCTCATCGCCGATGTCCTCTACGTCCTGCTCAACCCGCGCATGAGGCAGACGCTATGAGCGCCACATCCGCCATCGCCCTTCCCACACGCAGCCGCAGCCGCGCCTGGAAGAAGCTGCGCGCCAACCGCGCGGCACTTGTCGGCGCGGTCGTCGTGATCACCTTCGTCCTGCTTGCGGTTCTGGCGCCGATCTTGCCCATCGCCGATCCGGCTACGACCGACTGGGGCAAGATCCGCCTCGCCCCCTCGGCCGAGCATTGGCTCGGCACAGACGAGATCGGGCGCGACCTCTTTTCGCGCATGGTCTGGGGCGCGCGCGCCTCGCTTCTGGCCGGCGTCGTCTCGGTCCTGATCGCGGTGGTGATCGGCGTGCCCTTCGGGCTGGTCGCGGGCTATTTCGGCGGCTGGACCGACAGCATCATCGCGCGCGCGACCGACGCGCTGCTGGCCATGCCCTTCCTGATCCTGGCGATCGCGCTGGCCGCGTTCCTGGGTCCCAGCCTGACCAACGCGATGATCGCCATCGGCCTGTCCGCCGTGCCGATCTTCATTCGCCTCACCCGCGGGCAGGTGCTCTCGGTCAAGACCGAGGATTACGTCGAGGGCGCGCGCGCCATAGGCCTCGGCAACCTCGCGATCATGGCGGTCTACATCCTGCCCAACGTGATCCCACCGATCCTGGTGCAGGCGACGCTGACCGTCGCCACGGCGATCATCGCCGAGGCGTCGCTCTCCTTCCTCGGCCTCGGTCAGCAGCCGCCCTCGCCCAGTTGGGGGTCGATGCTGAACACCGCCAAGAACTTCCTCAGCCAGGCGCCGTGGATGGCGATCTGGCCGGGGGCGGCGATTTTTCTGGTCGTGATGGGCTTCAACCTGATGGGCGACGGGCTGCGCGACGCGCTCGACCCGCGCGAACACTGATCATTTCTCCGGAGGAACCGCATGTCGTCTTTCACCACCCGGCCCGAAGTGCTTGGCCGTTTCGGGGTCGTCACCTCGACCCACTGGATCGCCTCGGCCGTCGGCATGGGCATTCTGGAAAAGGGCGGCAACGCCTTCGACGCCGCCGTGGCGACGGGTCTGGTCCTGCAGGTGCTGGAGCCGCATCTGAACGGTCCGGGCGGGGACATGCCGGCGATCCTCTACTCGAAAAAGAAGAACAAGGTCGAGGTGATCTGCGCCCAGGGTCCCGCCCCGGCCGGCGCCACCATCGACCATTACCGAAGCGAGGGGCTGACCGTCATCCCGGGCGACGGGCTGCTGGCGACCGTCATTCCCGGCGCCTGGGACGGCTGGATGCTGATGCTGCGCGACTACGGCCGCCTGCCCCTGCGCAACGTCCTCGAACCCGCGATCTTCTACGCCGAACACGGCCATCCCATGCTGCCCCGCGTCGCGAACACCATTGCGGGGCTCGGCGACTTCTTCCGCAAGGAATGGCCAAGCTCGTTCGAGACATGGTTGCCCGGCGGCACCGCCCCCGCGCCGCATTCGAACTTTCGCAACCCGGCGCTGGCGGCAACCTGGACCCGCATCCTGGCCGAGGCCGAGGCGAAATCGGACCGCGACGACCAGATCGAAGCCGCGCGCGACGCCTTCTACCGCGGCTTCGTCGCCGAGAAGATCGCCGCCTTCCTCGACACCGCCGAGGTTCTGGACGCGTCGGGCGAACGGCACAAGGGCGTGCTGACGGCCGACGACATGGCCGGATACCACGCCGGGATCGAAGCACCGCTGACCCATGACTACCACGGCTGGACCGTCGCCAAATGCGGACCCTGGACGCAGGGGCCGGTCTTCCTGCAGGCCCTGGCGCTGCTGAAGGGGCTGGATCTGGGCGCGATGGACCCGTTGGGCGCGGAGTTCGTGCATACCGTGACCGAGGCCAAGAAGCTCGCCTTCGCCGACCGCGAGGTCTATTACGGGGACCCCGCGTTCAGCGAAGTGCCGCTCGAGGCGCTGCTTTCGGACGACTACAACGCCGCCCGCCGCGCGCTGATCACCGACCGCGCCAGCCTGGACCTGAACCCCGGCACCGTACCGGGGTACGAGGATCTGCGCGCACGCACCCTGAAGATGCTCGAAGCGCTCAGCCCCACCGATCAGGCGGTCTACGAGCCGACGATGGCGCACCTGACCGAAAAGAAGGGTGACACGGTCCATATCGACGTGATCGACGCCGAGGGCAACATGGTCTCCATCACGCCCTCGGGCGGATGGCTGCAATCCTCGCCGGTGGTGCCGGGACTGGGATTCGCGCTCAACACCCGCGCGCAGATGTTCTGGCTGGAAGAAGGCCTGCCGACCTCGCTCGCGCCCGGAAAGCGGCCGCGCACGACGCTGACGCCGTCGCTCGCGCTGAAGGATGGGCAGCCGCAGATGGTCTTCGGAACCCCCGGCGGCGATCAGCAGGATCAGTGGCAACTGGTCTTCTTCCTGCGCTACGTCCATTCGAAGCTGAACCTGCAGGAGGTGATCGACCAGCCGCTCTTTCACACGACGCATTTTCCGGCCTCGTTCTACCCCCGGGCCCGCGAACCCGGCGGCCTGATGATCGAGCGCAACATCGGCTCTGGCGTGCTGAACGATCTGCGCGCCCGCGGCCATCGCGTGACCGAAGCGCCGAACTGGTCGGTCGGACGGCTGACCGCCGCCCGGCGCGACCCCGACGGGCTGCTGCGCGCGGCGGCGACGCCGCGGCTGATGCAGGCCTACGCGGTGGGGCGTTGAGATGACCTGGTCGATCACCGCCCGCGACTCCGCGACCGGCCGCCTGGGCATCGCTGTCGCCAGCCGCTTCTTCGCCGTCGGCGCGGTGGTGCCGCATATCCGCGGAGGGCTGGGCGCCATCGCCACGCAGGCCTTCATCAGCCCGATGTGGGGCACCGAGGGGCTTCGCATGCTGGCCGAGGGGCTCGCCCCGCAGGAGGTCATCGACCGCCTGGTCGCGGCGGACGCCGGGCACCCGAACCGACAGCTGCACCTGATCGACGCGCAGGGAAGTGCCGCCGCCTTCACCGGCGCCGATTGCATCGACTGGTGCGGGCACCTGGTGGCGGACAGCGTGTCGGTCGCCGGCAACATGCTGGAAGGGCCGCAGGTGCTGGAGGCGACGCTGGCCAGCTATCGCGCCGGCAGGGACCTTCAGTTCGCCGAAAGGCTGCTGACGGCGATGCAGGCCGGAGAGGATGCCGGCGGCGACAAGCGGGGCCGCCAGTCCGCGGCGCTGGCGATTTATCGCGATCAGGATTACGCTTGGCTCGATATCCGTGCCGACGACGACAGCGATCCCCTTGCCGAGTTGCGCCGGCTCCATGCCGTCGCACAGGAGCGTTTCCTGCACGTCGCGGAAACGATGCCGACGCGCGCGAATCCCGATGGCATGATCGACCGCCGACCGATCGACGCCCGCATCGCGGCGCTGGAGGCGGAGCGTGCAGCGAAGGGGATCGCGTCCGCCTCGCGCATGGTGAACAAGTGACCGAGCGTCCGCATGCGGACAATTCATCAAGATACTGATTTCGTTTACACTAATTCGTGATCGCAACTTTCTGGAAAAGGTTTTGCGCAGGGCGGCACGACCCTTGACGGCAGGGGATTGGGCGAACCGCGGGGTAAGCCGCGCGCGGGCACGAACCTTTCATTGCGGTTAATTTTTGAATTTTGCGCATCCTTTTCAATGTCTTGCCAGGCTGCTCACGCGTGAGCAGTGCTGCCCGCCAGCCTCCGGGGCGCGGGTCTGGAGCCGGCAGGCAGAACCGGCGCGCGTGCCTCAGCCCGGCCGCGCGACCGGCGCGCCGTTGACCCAGACCGCCCGCACCGCGCGGTCGTCGCCCATCATGATCGTCGGAAACAGCGCCTCCCAGAAGCTTTCGGCGCGCGCCGCCCGCTGCGCGATCGCCGGGGTCGAGGCGAGGTCGATCACCACCAGGTCCGCCTCCATCCCCACAGCGAGGTTGCCGATCCGGTCCCCCAGCCCCAACGCCGCGGCCGAGCCCGCCGTCGCCAGCCACCAGAGCGCGGCCGGATGCAGCGCGGTCCCGCCGAGTTGCGCCACCTCGTAGGCCGCGGCCATCGTGCGCAGCATCGAGAAGGACGAGCCGCCGCCGATATCGGTGGCCAGCCCGATGCGCTGCCCCTCGGCCTTCAGGCCGGCCATGTCGAAAAGCCCCGAGCCGATGAAGGTGTTCGACGTCGGGCAATGGATCAGCGCCGCGCCGGCCTCCAGCAGCCGCGCACGCTCGCGCGGCTCCAAATGGATGCAGTGGCCGAAGACCGCGCCCCGCCCCAGCAGGCCGAAGCTTTCATAGACGTCCAGATAGTCGCGCGCCGCGGGGAACAGGCGGCGCACCCAGGCGATCTCGTCGGTCTGCTCGCTCAGATGCGTCTGCATCAGGCAGTCCGGATGCGCCGCCCAGAGCGCGCCGAGCGCTTCCAGTTGCTCAGGACTGGAGGTGGGCGCGAAGCGCGGGGTGATGACATACGAAAGACGATCCACCCCGTGCCAGCGGGCGATCAGCGCGGCGCTGTCGTCATGGGCCGACTGCGCGGTGTCGCGCAGCCCCTCGGGCGCGTTGCGGTCCATGCAGGTCTTGCCGGCCAGCGCGCGCATCCCGCGTGCCTGCGCGGCGGCGAAGAAGGCGTCAACGCTTGCCGGGTGAATGGTGGTATAGCTGCACATCGTCGTCGTGCCATGCGCCAGCATCAGGTCGAGGCAGCTCTCGGCCGTGGCGCGGGCGAAGGCGGGGTCGTTGAGCCGCATTTCCTCGGGGAAGGTATAGGTGTTCAGCCAGTCGATCAGCCGCTTGCCCCAGGAGGCGATGATCGCGGTCTGCGGATAGTGGACATGCGCATCGATGAAGCCGGCGGAAATCAGCGCTTGCCCGTAGTCGTGCACGCGCGCCTGCGGATGGGCGCGCACCAGATCCTCCGCGGCGCCAAGGGCGCGAATCCGCCCACTGTCGAGCAGTAGGCCGCCGCGGGTTTCGTGGCGGGCCGCGCTGACGCCGGCGATCTGGGGATCGGCCGCGAAGGACAGCGTCTGGCCGATCAGGATGTCGGGCATGGGCAACTCTTGGGTGGAGGGACAACAGAGCGGCTTTATCGCGCAGCCGTTTGCGCATAACAACCATCGGAGAGAGAGCGCCCGCCGAAACACCAGAGCCGAAGGGGAGGCCGATGACCGAGGACCGACGCCAGGACGACGCCGAGCCCGCCACCGCCGCCGATCCGACCGAAGCCGAGGCGGGCGACGCGCCCGAACTGGATGCGGCGCGGCTGGGCCGTGTGCTGGACGCAATCGACGCGGGCGATGGCGAAACGCTTGCCGCGGAACTGGAGCCGCTGCACGGCGCCGACATTGCCGACCTGATCGAACAGATCAGCGGCCAGCAACGGCGCGGGCTGCTGGCCCTCTATTCGGCGCATATCGACGGCGAGATCCTGTCGGAGCTGGACGAATCGATCCGCGAAGAGGTGATCGAGGCGCTGCCGCGCGACGTGCTGGCCGACGCGGTGCGCGAGCTTGATTCGGACGATGTCGTCGATCTGCTGGAGGATCTGGAGGACAGCGACCAGGCCTTCATCCTGCAATCGCTGGAAAGCGACGACCGGGCCGCCGTCGAAAGCGCCATGTCCTGGCCGGAATATTCCGCCGGCCGGCTGATGCAGTCGGAAACGGTGACCGTGCCGCAGGACTGGACGGTCGGGCAGACTATCGACCATCTGCGCGCGATCGAATGGCTGCCCAGCCAGTTCTATCACGTCATCCTGGTCGACGCGCGCCACCGGCCGGTCGGGCATGTGACGCTGGGGCGGGTGCTGTCGTCGCGGCGCGACACGCCCTTGACCGACATCACCGAAGAGGAATTCCGCACCGTCGAGGCGACCGAGGAGGAGGCCGAGGTCGCCTACATGTTCAACAAGTACCACCTGATCTCGACCCCCGTGGTCGATCCGGGCGGGCGTCTGGTCGGCGTCATTACCATCGACGACGCGATGAACGTGCTGGACGAGGAGCACGAGGAGGACATCCTGCGTCTGGCCGGGGTGCACGAGGAAAGCTCGCTCAGCGACCGGGTCCTCGACACGGTGAAGGCACGGTTCATCTGGCTGTTCATCAACCTGCTGACGGCGATCCTGGCCTCGGTGGTCATCGCGCAGTTCTCCGAGTCGATCGATGCGATGGTGGCGCTGGCGGTGCTCATGCCGATCGTGGCGTCGATGGGCGGAAACGCCGGCACGCAGACCATGACGGTCGCGGTGCGGGCGATCGCGACGCGCGAATTGACCGGGCAGAACCGACGCCGGGTCATCTGGCGCGAAGTCATGACCGGGGCGATCAACGGCCTGGCGTTCGGCACGCTGATGGCGGGGGTCGCGGCGTTCTGGTTCGGGATTCCGATGCTTGCGCTGGTAATCGCGCTGGCCATGGTGGCGACGCTGGCGGCGGCGGCGCTGGCGGGGATCGTCCTGCCGGTGGTTCTGGACCGGTTGAACATCGACCCCGCGCTTGCCTCCGGTCCGTTCGTGACCACGGTGACAGATGTCGTCGGCTTCTTCGCCTTCCTCGGGCTTGCGACGATCATGCTGCTGTGACCGAAACCGACGCGATCGCGCAGGCGAAGGCCGCGGCCCGCAAGGCGGCCTTTGCCGCGCGCCGGGCGGCGCAGGGGGCGGGACTGGACGCCGGGGCGCAGGGGCATCTGGCGGCGGCGCTGGCCGCGCAGGCCGCAGCGCCGCTGGCGGGCTACATGCCGATCCGGACCGAGGTCGACCCGCTTCCGGTGATGGCGGCGCATCGGGGGCCGGTGGGGGTGCCGGTGATCCTCGGGCCGGGGCAGGGGCTGGTCTTCCACCGCTGGGCGCCGGACACGCCGATGATCGACGGCCCCTTCGGCGCGCGCATCCCCGCGACGGCCGAGGTGATGGTGCCGCAGGTCCTGATCGTGCCGCTGGTCGGCTTTGATGCGCGCGGCTATCGGCTAGGCTATGGCGGGGGATTCTACGACCGGACGCTGGCCGCGCTGCGCGCCGCCGGGCCGGTGCTGGCGATCGGCTTCGCCTATGCCGCGCAGGAACTGCCGGAGGTGCCGATCGACGCCTTCGACCAGCGGCTCGACCTGATCGTGACCGAGACGGGCGTGCGGCACTTCACGACCTGAGCCCGCAACGCGGCTTTCGGGCAGATGCGCGGCAGTGTCCAAATTTGGACACTTTCGCAACGCGCTGGTAAAGCAGGAAAATCTGACGCCGTTAACCGCAATGAAACTTCTGGACAAGGCCGCGAAGTTGCACGCTCGCGCCAGCCATCGGGCGGGCGCGAGGCGCGGCGATCAGGGGTTCGAGGCGGCCAGCGACAACCGCGTGCCGCTGGGCGGCTGCGCGCCGTTGGCGTCCATGAATTCGAAGACCAGCGGGCGGATGTTCTCGCGCCAGCTGCGGCCGGCGAAGATGCCGTAGTGGCCCGCGCCGGGTTCCAGATGCTGCGCCTTCTTGTCGTCGGGCAGCCCGGTCAGCAACTCCAGCGCCGCCAGACACTGGCCGGGCGCGGAAATGTCGTCCTTCGCGCCTTCGACGATCTTCACCGCGACCCGGTTGATCTTGCCGATATCGGCCAGTCGACCGTTGACGGTAAAGGCGTTTCGCGCGATTTCGCGGTCCTTGAAGATGCGTTCGACCGTCGAGAGGTAGAATTCGGCGGTCATGTCCATCACCGACAGATACTCGTCGTAGAATCGGTTGTGCTTGTCGCGTTCGCTGTCTTCGCCGCGCGCGCCGGCGGTGATCTTGTCGGCGAAGGCCTCGGCGTGGCGGTCGAGGTTCATCGAGATGAACCCGGCAAGCTGCAGGAGCCCGGGATAGACCAACCGGCCCACCCCTCGATACTTGAAGCCGACGCGCTGGATGGCGAGGTGCTCGAGTTGGCCCATCGTCACGCGACGGCCGAAATCGGTCACCTCGGTCGGCGCGGCATCGGGATCGACCGGCCCGCCGATCAGCGTCAGGGTGCGCGGCTGGGCCTCGGGGTCGTCCTCGGCCAGGATCGCGGTCGCGGCGAGCGCCAGCGGCACCGGCTGACATACCGCGACGACATGCGTGTCCGGACCCATGTGCTTCATGAAATCGACGAGGTACTGGGTGTAATCCTCGATATCGAACTTGCCGGCGGAAACGGGGATGTCGCGGGCGTTGTGCCAGTCGGTGACCCAGAGTTCCGCATCCGGCAGGAGGCTGGCCACGGTCGAGCGCAGGAGCGTCGCGTAATGGCCGGACATCGGCGCCACCAGCAGGATGCGGCGCGGCTTCTCGGGGCGGTTGTGGACGTTGAAGCGGACCAGATCCCCGAAGTCGCGCGAAAGCTCCACCGAGGTCTCGACGAGGTGGTCGCGCCCATCTTCGGCGACGACGGTGCGGATGCCCCAGTCCGGCTTGATCGTCATCCGGGAAAACGCGCGCTCGGTCACCCGGCCCCAAGCCGACATGACCTTGAACATCGGATGCGGCACAAGACCCCAGATCGGGTATGACGCGAAAGCGCGCGCCGAGGCGCCCATCCACTCGTTGGTGTTGCGCGCCGCTTCCATCAGGTCGTAGCTGGCCATCTGCCTCATGCATGTCTCCTGCTTATGGTGCGGCTCGGCTCAGTCGTTTCTTTGCAACTGGAGGCGATCCGTTTTATGCTGCAGTGCAGGAAGATAGGGGGGGAATGAGGTCATGGCAACGTCAGGAGACGACGAATCCAAGAATTTGGACAAACTTAACACGAACATCGCGCGAATCGAGGCGCTGACACAACGCCTGATCACCGCCTTTGCGCGCAAGCAGCCCCAGCGCAGCGAGCTGCAGGGGCCCGACCCGGCGCTCTACATGCGGGCCGCGACGGCCTACTGGAGCGAGATGATCAACAACCCGTCGAAAGTTCTCGAGCATCAGGTCGGCTACTGGGGCAAGACGCTGAAGCATTTCGTCGAGGCGCAGGAAGTCCTGCGCAAGGGGCAGCTGGCCCCGCCCGAGGACCACACCCCCGACGATCGCCGCTTCAGCAATCCGCTGTGGAAATCGCATCCCTGGTTCAATTTCGTCAAGCAGCAATACTTGATGTCCTCGCAGGCGATGGAGGCGGCGATCGCCAACCTCGACACGCTGGATGCGAGCGAGAAGAAGCGTCTGGAGTTTTTCGGCCGGCAGATGATCGACATGCTGGCGCCGACGAATTTCCTGGCCACCAACCCCGATGCGCTGGAACGCGCGGTGGCGACCGATGGCGAAAGTCTGGTCAAGGGGATGGAGAACCTGGTCCGCGACCTGGAATCGAACGACGGCGAGTTGCTGGTGACGCTTTCGGACAAGGAAGCCTTCAAGGTCGGCGGCAACATCGCGACGACCGAGGGCGCGGTGGTCTTCCGCAACCGAATGTTCGAGCTGATCCAGTACAAGCCGACCACCGAGAAGGTCTACGAGACGCCGCTGCTGATCTTTCCGCCGTGGATCAACAAGTTCTACATCATGGACCTGAAGGCGCAGAACAGCCTGATCAAGTGGATCGTCGATCAGGGCTACACGCTGTTCGTGGTCAGCTGGGTCAACCCCGATGCCAGCTACCGCGACGTCGGCATGGACACCTATGTCGAGGAGGGTTTCCTGACCGCCATCGAGAAGGTCAAGGAGATCTGCGACGTCAAGACGATCAACACGATCGGCTACTGCATCGCCGGGACCACGCTGAGCCTGACGCTGGCGCTGATGAACAAGCGGCGCAACCGAGCGGTGAAGTCGGCGACCTTCTTCACCACGCTGACCGATTTTTCCGATCAGGGCGAGGTGGGTGTGTTCCTGTCGGACGATTTCATCGACGGTCTGGAGGCCGAGGTCAGGGAGAAGGGCTTTCTGCATTTCTTCTACATGTCGCGCACGTTTTCCTACCTCCGCTCGAACGACCTGATCTACGGTCCGGCGATCCGCAGCTACATGCTGGGCGACGCGCCGCCGGCGTTCGACCTGCTCTACTGGAACGGCGACGGCACCAACCTGCCGGCGAAGATGGTGGTCGAGTATCTGCGCGATCTGTGCCAGCAGAACCGTTTCGCCGAGGAGGGCTACACCGTCTGCGGCGAGAAGGTCACGATCGAGGGGGTCAAGGTGCCGCTCTGCGCCGTGGCCTGCGAGACCGATCACATCGCCGCCTGGAAGTCGAGTTTCCGGGGCGTGGCGCAGATGGGGTCGAAGGACAAGACCTTCATCCTGTCGGAATCGGGCCATATCGCCGGGATCGTGAACCCGCCCAGCAAGAAGAAGTACGGCCACTACATCAGCGACGCGACGCTGGAGGACGCGGACGACTGGCGGGCGGGCGCCACCCATCACGAGGGCTCCTGGTGGCCGCGCTGGGAGGCGTGGCTGCGCGGTCGCTCGGGCAAGCAGATCGCGGCGCGGCCGTTGCCCGAGGAGGTTCTCGCCCCGGCGCCGGGCACCTATGTGACGGCTGACCCGAACGCCGAGGACGGCTGAGCGCGGGCATCGTCACGGCGCGGCCTGATGGTCGGAAAAATTTTGCTGCAGTGCAGAAAGAGGGGTTGATTTTCTGCGCTGCAGCATTCATATTCCGTTCAGTCGCACAAACCGGACGACCCGGAATGACCGCAAGGAGAAATACCATGGCTAAGAACGACATGAACAAGATGATGCAAGACATGATGGGTGCCTTCCCCGTCGACCCGAAAGCGATGCAGGACGCGTTCCGTACGCAGGCGCAGCTGGGCGAGCGGATGAGCAAGGTCTACCTGGAAGCCGCCGAGAAATCGGCCGAAGTGACCAGCAAATGGACCAAATCCACGCTGGCCAAGATGGGCGAAGTTTCGACCGTCAAGGAAGAGCCCGCCGAATACGCCAAGTCGGTCACCGACTTCGCCTCGGCCTCGGCCGAACTGGCCGCCGAGCACATGGCGACCTATGCCGAAATCGCCAAGCGCGTGCAGATGGAAACCGTCGAGCTGATGCTGGCCGCCGGCAAGGACATGTCCGCCGAAGCCACTGCCGCGATGCAGAAGGCCACGCATGACGTCACCGCCGCCGCCAAGAAGGCGACCGACGAAGTGACCGCCGCGGCCAAGAAAGCGGCGACCACCACCGCTGCTGCGAAGTAAACGGTACGGGCGCGTCAGCGCCCAGTTATGCGGATCGGCCTCCTCCCGGTCGGTCCCGTCAGAGCGGGTGTGCCCCAGGGCGCGCCCGCTTTTTCTTTGCGCCGACCCGGCAGTCCCTGGATAGCCGCGCCTTGCGAAAAAACTGTTTCATGCCGCCGCAAGGAGGTCTAGGCTTGCTGCAATGCAACAAAGGGGTTTTCTCCGGTGTCCGACAACAGTGCCAAGCCACTCCTGATCAAGCGCTACGCCAGCCGTCGGCTCTACAATACCGAAAGCAGTGATTACGTCACGCTGGAAGACATCGCCCGCTTCATCCGCGCCGGGCGCGAGGTCCAGATCGTCGATCTGAAGTCCGGCGATGACCTGACCCGGCAATACCTTCTGCAGATCATCGCCGAGCACGAAAGCCGCGGCGAGAACGTGCTGCCGCTGGATGTGCTGACGGACCTCGTGCGCAGCTACACCGCGCAGACCCGGTCGGTCGTGCCGCAGTTTCTGGCGATGTCCTTCGACATGCTGCGGCGCGGACCCGGCAAGTTCGCCGAGCAGATGCAGTCGATCAATCCGATGATGGCGCAACTGTCCAAGATGCCGGGGTTTGAGGCGATGCAGCGCCAGCAGTTGGCGTTCCTCGAATCGATGGTGTCGGGCTGGCAGACCCTGGCGGAAAAGGAAGAGCAGGAAGCCAAGCCGGGCGAACGAACCGCCGAGGAGGAAGAGAACCTCACCGAGATCCGTCGCCAGCTTGCGGCACTGGAAGCCAAACTCGCCAAGATGAGCAGGTAGCGGGGGCGACCCCGCGCCGCGACCCGCGGCGTCAGTCCTTGCGCCCGACGTTCTCGGCAAAGGCCTTTTCGAAGGCGTCGCGTTTTTCCGCGCTCGCCTCCGACTGGTGCTTCTCGGTCCAGTCCGCATAGGGCATGCCGTAGACGATCTCGCGCGCTTCGGCCTTGTCGAGCGCGACGCCCTCGTCGGCGGCGGCCTCCTGGTACCAGCGGCTCAGGCAGTTCCGGCAAAAGCCGGCCAGGTTCATCATGTCGATGTTCTGAACATCGGTGCGATCCTGCATCAGGTGCTGCAGCAGGCGGCGAAACGCGGCAGCCTCGATGCGGGTGCGGGTGGCCTCGTCCATGTCCATCTCCCGGGTTTTCCTGCTTCTGGAACTGGTCTGCCGGCGCATCCCGGTCAAGCCCCGAAAATTGCGTTAGCGTTATCAGAAACCCGCCCGCGCCGGTTGCCCTGCTGTTGCAAATGCGCGATAGACTGGCGCAGGCAACAAGCAGGACCGAGGCATGAGACGTCAGCGCAACGTGAAGATCGTCGCCACGCTCGGTCCGGCCTCGAACGATGTCGCCACGATCCGCGCGCTTTTCGATGCCGGCGCAGATGTCTTCCGGCTGAACATGAGCCACGGCACCCATGACGAGATCGCCGCCCGCCACGCGATGATCCGCACCGTCGAATCCGAGACCGGGCGCCCGATCGGGATCCTCGCCGACCTTCAGGGTCCGAAACTGCGCGTCGGCACGTTCAAGGGCGACGCGGCCGAACTGGCCGAAGGCGCCCGCTTCCGCCTCGACCTCGACCCGGCCGAGGGCGACGCGAGTCGCGCGCAGCTTCCGCACCCCGAGATCTTCGCGGCGCTGGTTCCGGGCGCGATGCTGCTGGTCAACGACGGCAAGATCCGCCTCAGGGTGGACGACTGCGGGCCCGAACACGCCGATTGCACGGTGCTGGTGGGCGGCACCATCTCGAACCGCAAGGGCGTGAACGTGCCCGATGTGGAACTGCCGGTCGCCGCGCTCTCGCCCAAGGACCGCGCCGATCTGGAATTCGCCTGCAGCCTGGGTGTCGACTGGCTGGCGCTGAGTTTCGTGCAGCGCCCCGCGGACGTGATCGAGGCCCGCGAACTGGCGCGCGGACGCACCGCGATCATGGCGAAGATCGAGAAACCCTCGGCGCTCAAGGTCTTCGACGAGATCCTGGAGGTCTCCGACGGGATCATGGTCGCGCGCGGCGATCTGGGGGTGGAACTGCCGGTGCAGGATGTGCCGCCGATCCAGAAGCGGCTGGTGCGCAAGTCCCGCGCCGCCGCGAAGCCGGTGATCGTGGCGACGCAGATGCTGGAATCGATGATCACCTCGCCCATGCCGACGCGGGCCGAAGTGTCGGACGTCGCCACCGCCATCTACGAGGGCGCCGATGCGATCATGCTTTCGGCTGAATCGGCGGCGGGCGCCTACCCGGTCGAGGCGGTTCAGACGATGCACAACGTTGCGGTGTCGGTCGAATCCGACCCGACCTGGCGCGAGATCATCACCGCCTCGCGCCGGATCGCGCATGAAACCGTGGCCGACGGCATCGTCGCCGCCGCGCGCGAGATTGCCGAAACGACGGACATCAAGGCGATCTGTTGCTTCACCGAATCGGGCTCCACCGCCGGCAAGGTGGCCCGCGAGCGCCCCTTCGTGCCGATCATCGCGCTCAGCCACAAGACCGAGGCCCTGCGCCGGATGTGCCTTTACTGGGGCACGCATTGCGTCGCCACCGGCCCGGTCGACCGCTTCAAGTCGGCGGTGATCAACGCGGTGCGCGCCGCGCGCGACTTCGGCTTTGCCGAGGAAACCGACCAGATCGTGGTCACCGCGGGCATCCCGTTCAACGTGCCGGGCACCACCAACATCCTGCGCGTGGCGCCCTGCGACGAGCGGCTGATCTTCCGCGCCGAGGCCGAATAACCCCTTGAACCACGGGGCACGCACCGATATAGCGCACGCTCCAAACCCGCGCGGCCGGCCGTTGTGGCATGCCGAGTCGCGCGCATCACCTCTCGAATGAAGGAGACGGAAATGCCCAAGATGAAGACCAAGGCAAGCGCCAAGAAGCGCTTCAAGGTCACCGCCACCGGCAAGGTGTTGTCGGCGATGGCCGGCAAGCGGCACGGGATGATCAAGCGGACGAAGAAATTCATCCGCGACGCACGCGGCACAAGGGTGCTGAGCGAGCCCGATACGAAGATCGTCAAGACCTACATGCCCTACGACCGGTAAGGAGACCCAAGTCATGTCACGCGTAACCTCCGGCAAGGTCACCCATGCCCGCCACCGCAAGGTCGTCAACGCCGCCAAAGGCTACTACGGCCAGCGCTCGCGCAACTTCCGCACCGCGACGCAGGCGGTGGACAAGGCCAACCAGTACGCCACCCGCGACCGCAAGAACCGCAAGCGCAGCTTCCGCGCGCTGTGGATCCAGCGGATCAACGCCGCGGTGCGCGCCATCGACCCGACGCTGACCTATTCGCGATTCATCTTCGCGCTGGACAAGGCCGGGATCGAGGTCGACCGCAAGGTGCTGGCCGACCTGGCCGTGCACGAACCCGAAGCCTTCGGCCAGATCGTCGAGAAGGCGCGCGCCGCGACCGCGTGATCCGCGCGCCGGCGAAAGATCTTCAGCTACAGCATTCCGACAAGCCCCGCGCCGAACGCGCGGGGCTTTTCCTTTGGATCCGTCGCGGCGGCAGCGATCGCATGGCGTGACAGCCCCTTCTGGCTGCGCTATGCCCGGTGCCGAAGCCAGACCCGCAGGAGCCCCCGATGACCAAGGCCCTCTCCCCCAGCGACCGCGCCAAGGCCGCGGCGGCGAAACGATCCGTGGCCTTCGTCGAGGACGGCATGAAGCTCGGCCTCGGCACCGGCTCGACCGCGGCGCTGATGGTCCGCGCGCTGGCCGACCTGGCGCGTAGCGAGGGGTTGACGCTGACCTGTGTCGCCACCTCCAGCCGCACGGCGGATCAGGCGCGGCAGGAGGGGTTGAAGGTCGTCACGCTGGACGAGGCTGGGCGGCTCGATTTGACCATTGACGGGGCGGACGAGTTCGACGCCGATTTCTCGCTGATCAAGGGCGGTGGCGGCGCGCATCTTCAGGAAAAGATCGTGGCCGCCGCGAGCGAGCGCATGATCGTGATTACCGACGCCTCGAAGGAGGTGAAGACGCTCGGCGCCTTTCCCCTGCCGGTCGAGGTGATCGGCTTCGGCTGGACCACCACCCAGACCCAGATCGAGGAATTGCTGGCCGGCATGGATGTCATGGGAACCGGCATCAGCCGCCGCATGGCGGGGGAGACGCCGTTCCGCACCGACGAGGGCAACTTCATCCTCGACCTGGCCCTGGGCCGGATCGGCAACGCGCGGGCGCTGTCGCAGGCGCTCAACCAGATCCCCGGCGTGGTCGAGAACGGGCTGTTCCTGGGTCTTTGCGACACGATCGTCATCGGCCATTCCGACGGGCGGGTCGAGACGCGCGACCTGAACGCCGGCACCGTGCACGAGGAAAACGTGCTTTTCGAGGAAAGCAGCAACATCTTCCGCGAGTTGTGAGGATCGGATGACGTTCGACTACGACCTTTTCGTGATTGGCGGCGGCTCGGGCGGGGTGCGGGCCGCGCGTATCGCTTCGTCCGAGCACGGCGCGAAGGTCGCGCTGGCCGAGGAATACCGGATGGGCGGGACCTGCGTCATCCGCGGCTGCGTGCCGAAGAAGCTGATGGTCTTCGCCTCCAGCTATCCCGACGCGATGCGGCAGGCGCAGGCCTATGGCTGGGACGCGCGCTGCAAGGCCTTCGACTGGACCCGCTTCCGAACCACGCTGCACGCCGAACTGGATCGCCTGGAAGCGATCTATGCGCGCAACGCCGAGGCGGCCGGGGTCACGCTGTTTGCCCAGCGCGCGCAGGTCGTCGACCCGCACACCGTGGAACTTGCCGATGGCACCCGCCTGCGCGCCCGCCATATCCTGATCGCCACCGGCGGCGCCCCCTGGATCCCGCAGAAGTTCCGCGACCTCGGCGCCTGGACCTCGAACGAGCTTTTCCTGACCGAGGAACTTCCGCGCTCGATTCTGCTCGTCGGCGGCGGCTTCATCGCCTGCGAATTCGCCTGCATCCTGCACGGTATGGGCGTCGAGGTGGCGCAATACTACCGCGGCGCGCAGATCCTGCGCGGCTTCGACGAGGATCTGCGGGGCCATGTCGCCGCCGAAATGGCCGCCCAGGGCATCGGCCTGCAGGTCGATACCGACCTTGTCGACCTGGAGCGTCTGCCCGACGGCCGGTTTGCCGCAACCGACACGCGGGGCGCGCGGCGCGAGTTCGACCAGGTTCTCTTCGCGACCGGCCGCGTCGCCAATACCGAGGGTCTGGGGCTGGAGAACGCCGGCGTCAGGCTGAATGCCAACGGTGCCGTCGTCGTGGACGAATGGTCGCAATCGAACGTGCCGTCGATCTTCGCCGTTGGCGACGTGACCGACCGCGTCAACCTGACGCCGGTCGCGATACGCGAGGGGCACGCCTTTGCCGACACGGTCTTCGGGGCGAAGAAGTGGCATGTCGATCATGCGCTTGTCGCCAGCGCGGTCTTCACCCGGCCCGAGGCGGGAACCGTGGGCCTGTCCGAGGAAGACGCGCGCAAGCGTGGCGCGGTCGCGGTCTACATGACCGCCTTCCGCCCGATGCAGACCGCTTTCGCCGGCCAGCAGTCGCGGGTGATGATGAAGCTCGTCTGCGACCGCGACAGCGGGCAGGTTCTGGGCTGTCATATCGTCGCACCCTGCGCGGGCGAATTGATCCAGATCGCGGCCATCGCGGTCGGGATGAAGGCGACCAAGGCCGATTTCGACCGCACGATCGCGGTGCATCCGACGATAAGCGAGGAATTGGTGCTGATGCGCGATCCGGTGCGAACGGACTGACCCCGCGCAAAAGGCCGCAACTAGACCCATCAGAACGCTCGATCCGCGCGGCGGTTCCGGCAGCAGGGTCACTTCTGCGCGACATCGGCGCGCAGCCGCGCAGTTGCGGGTTGACCACACTACGGTTGCGTCCACCTTGGGGAGGTGGCAATCAGCGCTGAACGAATGACGATCCAAGCAAGGAGAGGCCATGTCTGGCAATAGTGGAGGGCCCTGGGGCGGCGGCGGCAATCGCGGCGGCGACGGGCGCGGCTCTGGCGGTGGCCAGGGCCCGGGTAACAAGGGGTCCCAGATCCCCGAAATCGACGACCTGGTGAAGAAGGGTCAACAGCAACTCAAGGTCCTGATGGGGGGACGCGGTGGCGGCGGCGGCAACCGGCCGGGCTCCGGCGGGCCGGGGATCAGCGGGCGCGGCGTGCTACTGGGGCTTGCCGGTCTCGCGGTCCTGTGGGCGTTCGCGTCCTTCTACACCGTCCGTCCCGAGGAACGCTCGGTCGAGCTGTTCTTCGGTCAGGAATACCGGATCGGGCAGCCCGGCCTGAACTTCGCGCCCTGGCCGGTTGTCCGCGCCGAGATCGTGCAGGTCACGACCGAGCGCGTGACCGAGGTCGGCACCGGCGCCACGACGCTGGACCGCGGGCTGATGCTGACCCGCGACGAGGCGATCGTCGACATCGAATTCCAGGTGGTCTGGAACATCGACGATCCCGCACGCTACCTCTTCAACCTGGCGGATCCGCATGAAACCGTGCGCGCCGTGTCGGAATCGGCGATGCGCGACATCATCGCGCGGTCCGAACTGTCGCCGATCCTCAACCGCGACCGCGGCGCGATCGCCGCGGACCTGCTGCAGGCCGCGCAGGGAACGCTGCAAAGCTACGAATCCGGGATCAACATCATCCGCGTCAACTTCGACAAGGCCGACCCGCCCGCCGACGTGATCGACAGCTTCCGCGAGGTGCAGGCCGCCCGGCAGGAGCGTGACCGCCTGGAACGCCAGGCCGACGCCTATGCCAACCGGGTTCTCGCCGCCGCACGCGGTGAAGCCGCGCAGATCCAGGAAGAGGCCGAAGGCTATCGCGCCCAGGCCGTCAACGTCGCCGAGGGCGAGGCCAGCCGGTTCCTTGCCGTCTGGGGCGAATACGTCAACGCGCCCGAGGTGACCCGGCGCCGGATGTATCTGGAAACGATGGAACAGGTGCTCGGCGACATGGATCTGACGATTCTCGACAACGTGACCGGCGACAACGGCTCGGGCGTGCTGCCCTACCTGCCGCTTGACCGGCTGCGTCAGAACCAGAGGGGGAACGGAGAATGAAAAGACTAGCCCTGCTACTGCCGGTCGTGGTGATCGCCGCGGCCGTTGCCCTCTCGGCACTTTTCATCGTCGACGAACGCGAGAACGTGCTGGTGCTGCAGTTCGGTCAGGTCAAGCAGGTTCGCACCGAACCCGGCCTCGGCTGGCGCATTCCGCTGATCCAGGAGGTCGTGCGCTACGACGCCCGGATTCTCGGTCTGCAGAGCCAACCGCTGGAGGTGACGCCGCTCGACGACCGGCGCCTGGTGGTCGATGCCTTCCTGCGCTGGCGGATCACCGATGTCGAACGCTTCCGCCAGGCCGTTGGCACCGAGGGTGTGCGCGCGGCGCAGGTCCGGATTGAGCGGATCCTGAACGCGGCCATCCGCGAAGTCCTCGGGGCGGTGCCCTCGGGCGCGGTGCTGTCGGATGACCGGACGATCCTGATGAACCGCATTCGCGACCTGGCCCGCCGGGAATCGGCGACGCTGGGGGTCGAGATCATCGACGTGCGGCTGACCCGCACCGACCTGCCCGACCAGAACCTCGCCGCGACCTTCGCCCGGATGCGCGCCGAGCGGGAACGCGAGGCCGCCGACGAGGTCGCGCGCGGTAACGAGGCGGCGCAGCGGGTGCGCGCGCTGGCCGACCGGACCGTGGTCGAACTCGTCTCCGCCGCCCGCCGCGAATCCGAGATCATCCGCGGTGAAGCCGATGCCGAGCGCAACCGGGTCTACGCCGATGCCTTCGGCCGCGATCCCGAGTTCTTCGCCTTCACCCGCTCGCTGACCTCGTACGAACGGGCGCTGACCGGGCTGAACACCTCGATGGTGCTGAGCCCCGACAGCGAGTTCTTCCAGTTCCTGCGCAGCGACGGGCTGAACGCACGCGTGGTTCCGCTTGGTGCCGGCGGCCAGACGTCCGAGCAGGCGCCGGCAGCGACCGAAGGCGTGCCACCGGCACCCGACGCCGAAGCCGGGACCGACGGCACCGACATCACCAACTGAAGAGTGCAGCCCGCATCCTGCAAGCCGGGTGCGGGCGCTTTCACGCCGTGAGCGGATCTACCATCCCCAGCACCACCCGCCGCGCCCCGGAGCTTGAACCGGGCGAAAAGCTGGTGGCTGAACTCCGCTCTGATCGCGGCCGCTACTGGCGCGACCATGCGGTCATGGCGCTTGTCGGCATGGCGGGCGCGGGGACGGTCCTCTGGCTCATCGGCAGCGAACACGCGGCCATCGGCGCGCTCGGCGCGGTGCTGGCCCTGGGTGTGCGCGGCGCCTACCTGGCGCGCGAGCAGCTTTCCCTGCGCTGGCGGGTCACCGATCGGCGCATCATCCTTCCCAGTGGCGGCGCAGTCATGTTGCTGGAGATCGAGACGCTGCGCAAGCTGATGGGTGATCTGCAGATCATCACCCGCGGCGGGGACAAGCACCTGATCAAGCATTTGACCGATGCCGAGGCCGCGCGCACCACCATCGCCGAGGCAAAGGAACGCCGCGCCCGCCGCAAGCGCGATTGACCGCTTACCCGCCGCCGATGCGCTGCCGCACGAGGCGCAGAAGTTGTGACTGCATCCGGCTGGTGCGCAACCGCAACGCCATCGCCGCATGCACCGGCTGCGACAGCGGCGGGGCATCCGCGACCTCCTGCACCTGTCCCGCGGCGACCAGCGCCGCCGCCGTCGCCTCGGTCAGATAGGCCGATCCCCCGATGGCGGTCAGCATTTCGGCGACCGTGGCGTTCTGCCCAGCAACCAGCGGCGGCGCCGAAAGCGCCGGCAGAAGCCGCTCATGCTCGCTGGTGATCGCCGGCGCGTAGTTTCCGTGGATATAGCGCTCCGGATCGACCTCCTCCAACCGGCGCGCATGGCTTGACACCATGCGGTAGCGCAGCGCGCCCAGGGTCACGAAGTGCAGGTCGGGATGGGGCCGCGGCGTGAACAGGACCGCGAAATCCTTGAAGCCCGACAGGACATCGGCGCACATCTGGGGCGAATAGTCGGTTTCGATGTAGAAACCGCAATCCGGCAAGGCCGCGCGAAAGGCCGCGATCCAGTCGCCCAGGCCCGATCCGACCAGATCGTGCTGCAACCCGATCCGCAGCATCAGCGCCCGGTTTCCGCTGCCGCGCACCGCCCGCACGCCGCGGTGCCACTCCGCCAGCAGGACGCGGGCGTGGCTTTCGAACTTCAACCCCTCGGTCGTCGGTTCGGTGCCCGCGCGCGAGCGCATGAACAGCTGCACGCACAACTGCCGCTCCAGCGACCGCAGCCGCGCCGTCACCGTGGGTTGCGCCAGCCGCAGCCGTTCCGCGGTTTTGCGAAAGCTTCGCGTCTCGCAAAGCGTCAGGAACGTCTCCAGAAGCTCGATCTGCACGGGCGCCCCGCTGATAGCAATCCTTGATCAATCTACCAAGGGTTCGGCAATTGACAACCACCCGGCGCGCGCCGAGACTTCGGCAGTACACGGAGGGGAGACGGCATGGCGGACGGATCGCTGCAGGCGCGCGTTGTGATCATCGGCGGCGGCGCGGTCGGCGCCTCGTGCCTCTATCACCTGGCCCTTGCCGGCTGGACCGACTGCCTGCTACTGGAGCGCAACGAACTCACCGCCGGCTCCACTTGGCACGCGGCGGGCAACGTGCCGACCTTCTCCTCCTCCTGGTCGATCATGAACATGCAGCGCTACTCGGCCCAGCTTTACCGGGGCCTCGGCGACGCGGTCGGCTACCCGATGAACTACCACGTCACCGGCTCGGTGCGTCTTGGCCACACGCGCGAACGCCTGCGCGAATTCCAGCGCGTCGTCGGAATGGGGCGTTATCAGGGGATGGACCTCGACATCCTGATGCCCGACCAGATCCGCGACCGCTACCCGTTCGTCGAGACGCACGACCTCACCGGCGCGCTCTACGATCCCCACGACGGCGACATCGACCCCGCGCAGCTGACCCAGGCGCTGGCCAAGGGCGCGCGCAACCTAGGCGCGCGGGTGGAGCGTTTCCGCCCCGTCACCGGCGCCCGGCGCGATGGCGACGAATGGGTGCTGGAGACGCCAAAGGGCGAGGTCCGCTGCGAGATCGTGGTCAACGCCGCCGGCTACTACGCCGCCCGCGTCGGCGCCCTGTTCGGCCGGCGCGTGCCGATGATGGTGATGAGCCACCAGTACCTGATCTTCGACACGATCCCGGAACTGGAGGCCTGGACGCGCGAGGTCGGCCACAAGCTGCCCCTCCTGCGCGATGTCGACAGTTCCTACTACCTGCGGCAGGAGAAGATGGGCTTCAACCTCGGCCCCTACGAGAATCCCTGCCGCGCGCACTGGGCGACGCCCGAAGACCCGATGCCCGAGGATTTCAGCTTCCAACTCTACCCCGACGACCTCGAACGCCTCGAATGGCATATCGAAGACGCGATGGCCCGCGTGCCGCTTCTGGCCGAGGCGAAGTTGCAGAAGGTCATCAACGGCCCCATCCCCTACACCCCCGACGGCAACCCCCTGATCGGCCCCAT
The DNA here is from genome assembly GCF_017811755.1 of Pararhodobacter sp. SW119. Classification (GTDB taxonomy): domain Bacteria; phylum Pseudomonadota; class Alphaproteobacteria; order Rhodobacterales; family Rhodobacteraceae; genus Pararhodobacter. The sequence goes on from NZ_JADDJF010000006.1 coordinate 132,426, forward strand.
GCCCGGCGTGCCCAACGCGTATGAGGCCTGCGTCTTCACCTTCGGCATCTGCCAGGGTGGCGGCGCCGGCAAGGTGCTGGCCGAATGGATCACCGAGGGCGCGACCGAATGGGACATGTGGTCCTGCGATCCGCGCCGCTTCACCGGGTTCGAGGACGCCGACTACTGCGTCGCCAAGGGAATGGAGGTCTACGGCCACGAATACGCCATCCACTTCCCGCATCACGCCTGGCCGGCCGGGCGGGGCAAGAAGCTCTCGGCGCTCCATGACCGGCTGGCGGCGCGCGGCGCGCAGTTCGGCGCCTACAACGGCTGGGAACGCGCCAACTGGTTCGCGCGCCCCGGCGACGACACGTCGGAAGGCGCGCAGCGCACCTGGGACCGCGCGGGCCCCTGGTTCGCCGCCGTGAAGGCCGAATGCGAAGCCGTGCGCGACCATGCCGGGCTCATCGAGATCCCCGGCTTCACCCGCCTGCGCCTGCAGGGCCCCGGGGCGCGCGCGCATCTCGACACCCTCACCCCCTCGCGCCTGCCCCGCCCCGGCCGCATGGGGCTTGCCTATTTCGCCGACGCCGGCGGCCGGATCGTCACCGAGATGAGCGTGATCCCCGCCGCCGACGACGACATCACCTGCATCACCGCCGCCGTCGCCCAGTCCCACGACGCCGATGTGCTGCGCCGGGACCTGCCCGAGGGCGTGACCGTCACCGACGAGAGCGACCGCTTCACCTGCCTCCTGCTCACCGGCCCCAGGGCGCGCGACCTGCTCGCCCCCCTGACCGACGCGGACCTGACGCTGCCCTGGCTCTCGACCCAATTCGACGTGACCGTCGCCGGCCGCCCGGCCACGCTCCTGCGCGTCTCCTTCGCCGGAGAACTGGGATGGGAGGTGCATTGCACCCCCGCCGACGCGCCCGCCATCTGGGATGCGCTGACCCAGGAAGGCGCGCAGCCCTTCGGCATGTTCGCGCTGAACAGCCTGCGCATCGAGAAGGGCTACCGCGCCTGGAAGGGTGATCTCTCGACCGACTACACGCTCCTGCAGGGCGGGCTCGAACGCTTCATCGACTGGTCCGGCGACTTTCCGGGCAAACCCGCGATGCAGGCCGAAAAGCAGCGCGGCGCGACGAAACGCTTCGTCATCCTGACCGTCGCGCCCGGCGACACCGATCCGCCCTACATGTCCACCCTCTGGCAAGACGGCCAGGTGGTGGGCGAGACGACCAGCGCCGCCTGGGGTCATCGCGTCGGCGCCTGCGTCGCCCTCGGCATGCTGCGGAGCGACCTCGCCACCCCCGGCACCGCGATCGAGGTCGAGGTCTTCGGCGAACGGCGGCCCGCTCAGGTCCAGCCCGACGCCCCCCTCTGGGACCCCCTGAACGAACGGCTGCGCGCATGACCCCTTTCATCTGTCCTCAAAGATCCCGGGGGAGGTCCAGGAGGGGCCCGCGGCCCCTCCTGGGCGGGGGTTGCAGGGGGTGGCAACCCCCTGCGCGCCCGACCTCAGGGAAAGTGCCATGACCGCGATCACCCTCCTCGACGGCGGCATGGGCCAGGAACTGGTCCACCGCTCCGGCGACAATCCCCACCCGCTCTGGGCGACGAAGGTGATGCTCGACCACCCGGGCCTCGTGCAGGCGATCCATGCCGACTACTTCACCGCCGGCGCCACCGTCGCCACCGCCAACACCTATGCCATCCACCACGACCGGCTGGCAAAGCACGGCCTCGACGACCGATTCAGGGACCTCCACGCCGCCGCGCTGGCCGCGGCCGAGGCCGCCCGCGCCGCGCATGGCTCGGGCCGCATCGCGGGCTCGATCGGCCCGCTCGTCGCGTCCTACCGGCCCGACGCGCACCCGCCGCACGACCAGGCCGCCGCGCTCTATGCCGAGGTCGCGGAGCTCCTTGCCCCGCGCTGCGACCTCCTCCTGGGCGAAACCATCGCCTCCATCGCCCACGCCCGAGCCCTGATCGCCGGTGCGCGCCCGGCGGCCGAAGCACATGCCATCCCCCTCTGGCTGTCGGTCACCGTCGACGACCGCGACGGCAGCCGCCTGCGCTCGGGTGAGCCCATCGCCGACCTCAACGGCCAACTCGACGGCGTGGCCGCGCTCCTCGCCAACTGCTCCGCGCCCGAGGCGATGGACCAGGCCATGCCGCATCTCGCCGCCCACGGCCTGCCCTGCGGCGCCTATGCCAACGGCTTCCAGCAGATCACCGCCGATTTCCTGAAGGACAGCCCCACCGTCGACGCCCTCTCCGCCCGCCCCGAGATGACGCCCGCGCGCTACGCCGATTTCGCCATGGGCTGGGTCGCACAGGGCGCCACCCTCATCGGCGGGTGCTGCGAGGTCGGCCCCGCCCATATCGCCGAGATTGCGCGCCGCCTGCGCGCGGCCGGCCATACCATCGCCTGAGGCCCCGCGTGTCGCCCCCCGCCCAGGCCCGTGTCGTGATCATCGGCGGCGGCATCTCGGGCTGTTCGGTCGCCTATCATCTGGCCAAGGCCGGCTGGCGCGACATCGTCTTGCTCGAACGCAAGCAACTGACCTGCGGCACCACCTGGCACGCCGCCGGCCTGATCGGTCAGTTGCGCGGCTCGCGCAACATGACCCGGCTCGCCAAGTATTCCGCCGACCTCTATGTCCGGCTCGAGGCTGAAACCGGCATCAGTACCGGCATGCGCCAGACCGGCTCCATCTCCGTCGCCCTGACCGAGGCCCGGCACGAGGAGTTGCGCCGCTCCGCAGCACTCGCCCGCGCCTTCGACATCGAGGCGCACGAGATCTCGCCCGCCGACGTCGCCCGCATGTATCCGCACCTCAACACCGCGGACGTGGTCGGCGCCGTCCACCTGCCCGCCGACGGCCAGTGCGACCCCGCCAACATCGCCATGGCGCTGGCCCGCGGCGCCCGCCAGATGGGCGCGCGGATCGAGGAGGGGGTGAAGGTCACTCGCGTCCTGGATGACGGCCACCGCGTCACCGGCGTCGAATACCAGGCTAACGGCGAAACCGGCACCATCGTCTGCGAGCATGTCGTCAACTGCGGCGGCATGTGGGGCCGCGACCTCGCCGCGCAGTCCGGTGTCACCCTGCCGCTCCACGCCGCCGAGCACTTTTACCTCGTTACCGAACCCATCCCCGGCCTCTCTCGCCTTCCGGTCCTGCGCGTCCCCGACGAATGCGCCTATTACAAGGAGGACGCCGGCAAGATGATGCTCGGCGCGTTCGAGCCGGTGGCGAAACCCTGGGGCATGGCCGGCATCCCCGAGGATTTCGCCTTCGACTCCCTGCCCGAGGATTTCGCCCATTTCGAGCCGATCCTGGAAATGGCGATGAACCGGATGCCGATGTTCCAGACCGCCGGCATCCACACCTTCTTCAACGGCCCCGAAAGCTTCACCCCCGACGACCGCTACTACCTGGGCGAAGCGCCGGAACTGGCGGGCTACTGGGTCGCCGCCGGCTACAACTCGGTCGGCATCGTGTCGTCGGGCGGGGCCGGCATGGCCCTCGCCCACTGGATGACCGAGGGCGCGCCGCCCTTCGACCTGTGGGAGGTCGACATCCGCCGCGCCCAGCCCTTCCAGCGCAATCGCCGCTACCTGCGCGAACGGGTCACCGAGACCCTGGGCCTCCTCTACGCCGACCACTTCCCTTACCGGCAGGTGACGACCGCGCGGGGCGTCCGCAGGTCACCGCTGCACGACCACCTGAAAGCCCGCGGCGCAGTCTTCGGCGAGGTCGCCGGCTGGGAACGCGCCAACTGGTTCGCCCGCGACGGGCAAGAGCGCGCATACCGCTATGCCTGGGGGCCGCAGAACTGGTTTGACAACCACCGCGCCGAACACACGGCCGTCCGCGAAAGCGTCGGCCTTTTCGACATGACCTCCTTCGGCAAGATCCGGGTGGAGGGGCGCGACGCCTGTGCCTTCCTCCAGCGCCTTTGCGCGAACGACATCGACACCGTCCCCGGCACCATCGTCTACACCCAGATGCTCAACGCGAAGGGCGGGATCGAATCCGACCTGACCGTCACCCGCCTCAGCGACACCGGCTTCCTCCTCGTCGTCCCCGGCGCGACGTTGCAGCGCGACCTCGCCTGGCTGCGCCGGCACCTGGGCGACGCCTTCGCCGTCATCACCGACGTCACCGCCGCCGAAGCCGTCCTCTGCCTGATGGGTCCGCAATCGCGCGACGTGCTGGCCCGCGTCAGCCCCGATGCGCTCGACAACGCCGCCTTCCCCTTCGCCACCGCACGGGAAATCGAGATCGGCCTCGGCCTCGGCCGCGCGCATCGCATCAGCTACGTCGGCGAACTCGGGTGGGAGCTTTACATCTCCACCGACCAGGCCGCGCATGTCTTCGAGACGCTGATGGAGGCCGCCCCCGATCTCACCCTCTGCGGCCTTCACGCGCTCGACTCCTGCCGCATCGAAAAGGCGTTTCGCCATTTCGGCCACGACATCACCGACGAGGATCACGTGCTCGAAGCCGGCCTCGGCTTCGCCGTCAAACCCGACAAGGGCGATTTCATCGGCCGCGACGCCGTCCTGCGCAAGCGGGACGCGGGGCTTGAGCGCCGCATGGTCCAGTTCCTGCTGCAGGACCCCGACGCGATGGCATATCACAACGAACCGATCCTGCGCGACGGGCGTATCGTCGGCACCGTGACCAGCGGCAACTATGGCCACCACCTCGGCGGGTCGGTGGCCTTGGGCTACGTTCCCTGCCCCGGCGAAAGCCCCGCGCAACTGCTCGCCTCACGCTTTGAAATCGACGTCGCCGGCAGGCGCGTCCCCGCAACCCCTTCGCTCAAACCCCTCTACGACGCATCGGCGGCGCGCACGCGCCTTTAGGACCGGAGGCCCCCATGACGGAAGATCTCTGCACCCCCGCGCCGGCCCGCCGCCACGGGCGCGCCGCGCGCATGGCCGAACGCGCGGCCCCCCTGGCCGAGGCGATGCGCCCGGTCCGCGCCGGGCTCGAAGGCGGGCAGTACCGCCCCCTGACCGACGCCGGCGTGGCCCGCATCCACGAAGCCGCGCTGACGGCGCTGGAGGAGATCGGCCTCGCCAACGCGTCCCCCTCGGGCGTCGCGGCGATGACCACCGCCGGCGCGCTGCTGGGCGAGGATGGACGCCTGCGCTTTCCCCGCGCGCTGGTCGAGGACATGCTGGCGCTGGCCGCCCGCGACATCACACTCCACGCCCGCGACCCGCGTTTTGATCTGCACCTGTCGGGCGCGCGCGTCCATTTCGGCACGGCGGGGGCGGCGGTGCATGTCGTGGACCTGGCGACCGGAAGCTACCGCGATTCGACCGCGCAGGATCTGTTCGATGCCGCGCGCCTCGTCCAGCACCTCGACAACATCCACTTCTTCCAGCGGATCTGCGTCTGCCGCGACGTGACCGACAATCTGGAGATGGACCTCAACACCCTCTACGCCTGCCTCTCGGGCACCATGAAGCATGTCGGCACCTCGTTTTCCGACCCGGCCCATGTCAACCCCAGCTTCGAACTTCTGCACATGGTTGCGGGCGGTGAGGCGGAATGGCGCGCGCGGCCCTTCGTGTCGAACTCCAACTGCTTCGTCGTCCCGCCGATGAAATTCGCCGAGGAATCCTGCATCACGATGGAGGCCTGCATCCGCGCCGGGATGCCGGTCCTGCTTCTCTCGGCGGGTCAGGCCGGAGCCACCGCGCCAGCGCCGATCGCCGCGGCGATCGTGCAGGCGGTGGCCGAATGCCTGGCGGGCGTGGTCTACGTGAACGCCCTCGCGCCCGGCCATCCCGCGATCTTCGGCACCTGGCCCTTCGTGTCGGACCTGCGCACCGGGGCGATGTCGGGCGGGTCGGCCGAACAGGCGCTGCTGTCCGCCGGCTGCGCGCAGATGCACCGCTTCTACGGCCTGCCGGGCGGGGCCGCGGCGGGGATCGCCGACAGCAAGCTGCCGGACATGCAGGCCGGCTGGGAACAGGCTTTCACCAACGTGCTGGCCGGGCTTTCCGGGCTCAACATGGTCTACGAAGCGGTCGGCATGCATGCCTCGCTCCTCGGCTTCTGCCCGGAAAGCATCGTGCTGGGCGACGACATCCTGGGCCAGGCGCTGCGCTGCCTGAAGGGGATCGAGGTCAGCGAGGATTCGGTCGCGCTGGAAACCATGCGCGCGGTCTGCCTGTCCGGGCCGGGGCACTACCTGGGGGCGGACCAGACCCTGAAGCTGATGCAGACCGAATACCTTTATCCCGCGCTGGCCAACCGGATGAGCCCAAAGGAATGGGAGGAGGCCGGCCGCCCCGAACTGCTGCCCCGCGCCACCGCCCGCAAGGCCGCGATCCTCGCCGCCTCGGGCACCACCATCCCGCCCGAAATCGACCTGGAGGCGCGCCGTCGCTGGAACTTCCGCTTCCACGCCTGATGCGGGGGTGTGCACGCGTGCACACTTTCGCAAAGCATTGATATCTCAGGGTTATCGACGCGCGTTAACCGCAATGAAACTTTCGGGTGTCGCCGCCTCCCGCAAGACCCCGCGCCCGTCTAGAAAGTTTCGTTGCGGTTAACGCAGCAGATTTTCCCTGTCGTATCAAGCCATTGCCGAACTGCTCAAATTTGAGCACCGCCGCCCCGCGCGGCCTTCTCGTCCAGCCCCGACCGGCCCTCGCGCCGCGACAGTTCGGCCTCGATCTCGGCCAGCGTCACGCCGCGGGCGGCGCACATGACCAGCAGGTGATAGAGCACGTCTGCGGCCTCGGCAGTCAGGCGGGCGCGGTCGCCGCGCACGGCCTCGATCACCGCCTCGATCGCCTCCTCGCCGAACTTCTCGGCGCATTTCTCGGGGCCCTTGGCGAGCAGTTTCGCGGTCCAGCTGCTCTCAGGGTCCGCGCCCCGGCGTGCGGCGATGGTCGCCGCCAGTCTTTCGAGCGCGCTCATGCCAGCCGCACCGGGATGCCGGCGGCGGCCATGTGGGCCTTGGCCTGCCCGATGGTGAACTCGCCGAAATGGAAGATCGACGCCGCCAGCACCGCCGAGGCGCCGCCCTTCGTCACCCCCTCGACCAGGTGGTCCAGATTGCCGACCCCGCCCGAGGCGATGACCGGGATCGGCACCGCGTCGACAATGGCGCGGGTCAGGTCCAGGTTGAACCCCGCCCGCGTGCCGTCGCGGTCCATCGAGGTCAGCAGGATTTCCCCCGCGCCCTTGCCGGCCACCGTCTGGGCAAATTCGACCGCGTCGATGCCGGTGGGCTTGCGACCGCCATGGGTAAAGATCTCCCACCTGCCCGGCGCGACGGTCTTGGCGTCGATGGCCACCACGATGCACTGGCTGCCGAAACGGTCGGCGGCGCGGGCGACCACGTCGGGGTCGGCAACGGCGGCGGAGTTGAAGCTGACCTTGTCGGCGCCAGCCAGCAGCAGCGCGCGCACATCCGCGACCGTGCGCACCCCGCCGCCCACGGTCAACGGCATGAAGCACTGCTCGGCCGTGCGGGTCACCAGGTCGAACATCGTGCCGCGGTTTTCATGCGTGGCGTGGATGTCCAGAAAGCAGAGCTCATCCGCGCCGGCGGCGTCATAGGCCTTCGCCGCCTCCACCGGGTCGCCGGCGTCGATCAGGTTGACGAAGTTCACGCCCTTGACCACGCGGCCATCGGCGACGTCGAGGCAGGGGATGATGCGGGTCTTGAGCATGGCACCGCCGGTTTCTTGGCTTCACGGGACTGTTTATGGCCTCAACCCGCCGGATACCAGATGCTCGCCTTGGCAAATTGCTCAACGAGGAGGATCCGACATGCGCACGCGCCTTGCACCCGCCGTCGCGGTGGCCGCCGCGCTCGCCCTTGCAACGCCGGCCGCGGGGGCGGACGGCATCGTGCGGCTGCAATCGGCGCAGGACGTGTCGGCGACGATGGATGCGCTGGAGGCTGCGGTCCGCGATGCCGGCGCCACGGTCTTTGCCCGCGTCGATCACGCCGCGGGGGCTGAATCGGTCGACATGGAACTGCGCGCGACAGAGCTTCTGATCTTCGGCAATCCGCAGCTTGGCACACCGGCGATCCAGGATGACGTCCTCGCCGGGTTGGCGCTGCCGCTCAGGGTGCTGGCCTACGAGGATGCCGAGGGCCAGACATGGATCGCCTACGAGGCGCCGGCGACGATGCTCGGCGGCCTCGACGGGATCGCGGAGGATGCCGAGTATGTCGGCCGGATCACCGGCGCGCTGGAAAACCTGACCGCCGCGGCGGCCGGCGACTAGGACCGAAGCGCGGCGAGCGCTGCGCCGAGGTCGAGCTTGCCGTCATAAAGCGCGCGGCCCGAGATGGCGCCGGCGATGACGCCGGTGTCGCGCAGCGCGACCAAGTCGGACAGCGACGACACCCCGCCCGAGGCGATGACCGGGATGGTGACGGCGCGGGCCAGCGCCGCGGTTGCGTCCACGTTGGGGCCCTGCATGGCGCCGTCGCGGTCGATGTCGGTGTAGATGATCGCGGCCACCCCGGCATCCTCGAACTTGCGGGCAAGGTCCGTTGCGTCGATTTCGGTCTGGTCGGCCCAGCCGCGCGTCGCCACCCGGCCCGCCCGCGCATCGATCCCGACCGCGACCTGACCCGGAAAGCCGCGCGCGGCCTGTCGCACCAGATCGGGGTCCTCGACCGCGACGGTGCCGAGGATCACGCGGGCAAGGCCCCTGCCCAGCCAGCTTTCGATGGTCGCCATGTCGCGGATGCCGCCGCCCAGCTGGCAGGGGACCCGGACCGCGGCCAGGATCGCCTCGACCGCCGCCGCGTTGACCGGCGCGCCGGCGAAGGCGCCGTTGAGGTCGACCAGATGCAGCCATTCGGCGCCGGCATCGGTGAAGCGTCGCGCTTGGCCCGCCGGATCGTCGCTGAAGACGGTGGCCTTTTCCATCGCGCCGCGCAGCAGGCGCACGCACTGGCCATCCTTCAGGTCGATCGCGGGGTAAAGGATCATCGGGAAACTCCGGCAGGTGCGGTTGCGGCTTAGCGCAGCCGATCCGCCGATGCAAACGCGCGCGAGGGGCGCGTTCGGACCACAACGCTTGCCAAGCCCGCCGGTGACGGCGAAACTGCACGCGGGAGGAGAGCCGCATGAAGACGTTTCTCATCGCAGGTCTGGCGGCGGCCGGGCTGGCGGGGCCGGTTCTGGCCGATCCTGTCTTCGGACTGTGGCGGACGGAACCGGACGCGCAGGGGATCGTGTCGCTGATCCAGATCGTCGATTGCGACGACCGGATCTGCGGGCAGCTGGTGTCGCTCTACAGCGCCGAGGGTCGGCCGCTGGATTCCCCGCATATCGGCCGCAGGTACATCTGGGACATGGAGCCGCGGGGATCCGGCCAGTACCGCGACGGGCGCCAATGGATACCGGAACGCGACCAGGAGTATCGCGCGCATATGGAACTGGCGGGCGACCGGCTGACCGTGAAAGCCTGCACGATGGTGGTGCTGTGCAGCGAGCGGGTGTGGACGCGGGTGAACTGACCCTCAGCCGAAGACCGACCAGCCCTGCGCCCGCGCCAGCCGTTCCACCGCCAGCGTGCCCAGCTGCGAGTTGCCCTGCGCGTTCAGCCCCGGCGACCAGACCGCGACCGCCGCGCGCGACGGCACGATCACCAGGATGCCGCCGCCGACGCCGCTTTTGCCCGGCAGACCCACGCGGAAGGCGAATTCGCCGGAGCCGTCGTAATGCCCGCAGGTCATCATCAAGGCGTTGATCCGGCGGACCCGCGCCAGCGACAGCAGGCTCGGCAGTTCCGGTGCATTGACCAGGAACCGGCCGGCAAAGGCGAGTTGCCGGCAGGTCATCTCGGCGGCGCACTGGTGGAAATAGGCGCCCAGGACGTGATCGGGCGGGTGCTGCAGGTTCCCATGCGCGCACAGCTCGTGCGCCAGCGCGAAGTTGCGGTGCCCGGTCTCGGTCTCGGACCGGGCGACCGATTCGTTGATATGGATGTCGTCGTCATCGGCGGCGTGGCGCAGGAAGCGCAGGTAGTCGCCCAGCATCTCGCGCGGGGCATGGCCCGACAGCAGCGCGTCGGTGACGACGATGGCGCCGGCGTTGATGAACGGGTTGCGGGGGATGCCGCGTTCATGTTCGAGTTGCAGGATGGAGTTGAAGGCCAGGCCCGACGGCTCGCGCCCGACACGGGCCCAGAGCTGGTCACCCAGCCGGCCGAGCGCCATGGCCAGCGTGAAGACCTTGGACACCGACTGGATCGAGAAGCGGACCTCAGCGTCGCCGGCGGTGCAGTGGGTGCCGTCGGCCAGGCAGACGGCAATGCCGAACTGGCCGGGGTCGATGCTTGCCAGTTCGGGGATGTAGTCGGCGACCTTGCCGCGATCCGGCGCGGCGGCCATCTCGGCGGCGATGCGGTCGAGGATGGCCTGAAGATCGCTCACATCAGGGGTCCCAGCGCAGGAAGTTGGCGATCAGGCGCAGACCGGCGGCCTGACTCTTCTCGGGGTGGAACTGGGTGCCGAGGATGTTGTCGCGCCCGACGATCGCGGTGACCGGCCCGCCGTAGTCGACATGCGCCAGCAAATGCGCTGGGTCGGTCACGTGGAACTGGTAGGAATGGACGAAATAGGCGTGATCGCCGGTCTCCAGCCCGTCCAGAACCGGGTGGGCGCGGTCCACGACCAGATCGTTCCAGCCCATGTGCGGGACCTTCAGCTTCGGGTCCGCGGGGGCAATCCGTTCGACCGTGCCCCCGATCCAGCCCAGGCCCGGCACCGCGCGGTATTCCAATCCGCGGCTGGCCAGAAGCTGCATGCCGACGCAGATGCCCAGGAAGGGACGGGCGCGGTCGATCACCACGTCTTCCAGCGCCTCTATCATGCCGGGGACGGCGGCGAGCGCGTCGCGGCAGGCCGGGAAGGCGCCGTCGCCAGGCAGCACGATCCGGTCGGCGCGAGCCACATCCTCGGCCCGGGCCGAGACCAGGATCTCGCCGCCGCCGACCTCGGCCGCCATGCGCTGGAAGGCCTTTTCGGCCGAATGCAGGTTGCCGCTTTCGTAATCGACGAGGACGGTCAGCATGGGATCAGAGCGTGCCCTTGGTCGAGGGGACGGCATCGGCCTTGCGCGCGTCGATCTCGACCGCGGTGCGCAGGGCGCGGGCCACCGCCTTGAAGGCGGCCTCGGCGATGTGGTGGCTGTTGAACCCGTGCAAGCGGTCGACATGCAGGGTGATGCCGCCGTGGGTCGACAGCGCCTGAAAGAATTCGCGCACCAGTTCGGTGTCGAAGGCGCCGATCTTCGCGGTCGGGAAGTCGACGTTCCACACCAGATAGGGCCGGCCCGACAGGTCGAGCGCGGCGCGCACCTGCGCGTCGTCCATCGGCAGGTTGCATTCGCCATAGCGGCGGATGCCGCGCTTGTCGCCCAGCGCCTGCGCCAGCGCCTGGCCCAGGGCGATGCCGACATCCTCCACCGTGTGGTGGTCGTCGATGTGCAGATCGCCGGTCGCCGTGACCGTCAGGTCGAACAGCGCGTGGCGCGCCAGCTGATCGAGCATGTGGTCGAAGAAGCCGACGCCGGTGCGGTTGTCGTAGCGCCCCGACCCGTCGAGGGTCAGGTCGACGGTGATGTCGGTTTCCGCGGTCTTGCGGGCGATCTTGGCGCGGCGCATGCGAAGGCTCCAGTCTGGCTGCCCGCGGTATAGGACGCGGCAAACGCCTTTGCTAGCCCTCGTAGCCCTCGACGATGAGCAGGTCGGCGGTGCTGACCGGGTCGCGGATCGCCTTGGCGGCCTGGTATTCGGGCGAGTGGAAGCAATCGGTCGCGGCCTGCACGCTGGGGAATTCGATCACCACGGTGCGGGCGCGGCTCGCGCCCTCCATCTGCGTCTGGGGGCCGCCGCGCACGATGAAGCGGGCGCCGTACTTCTGGAACGGCGCCGCGTTGGCTTCGCGGTAGCGCGCATAGGTGTCGGGGTCGCGGACATCGACATGGACGACCCAATAGGCCTTGGGCATGGTGTTTCCTCCGATCGGGCGAGAGTGGCGCGCGCAAGCCCTCCGCAAGCCGCGCGCCCTCAGATGCCGATGGCGCGCACCAGTTCGATCTCCACGGTCTCCAACGCCTGGACCACGGTCGCGCCCTGGTCCGAGAAGATGCTGACCAGTTGCGGGTCGTCGGCACGGATCAGCTCGATCGCGCGGCGCACCTCTCCGGCGGCGTTCTGGACGACGCCGATCGCCTCCTGCACGGCGGCGTTTTCGATTGCGCGGCGCTCGGCATCGGTGGTGACGCCGGCCATCTGCGCCTCGGCGCGCGTGCGGATGCCGGCAACGCCGGTCTGCGCCTGCCGGATGATCGCCGAGACCTGCGCCAGTTCCGGCGGCAGGTCGAGGGTCAGCTCGCTCAGCGCGTCGGCATAGGTGCCCAGCGCGTTCGCGATGCATCCCAGCAGTTCGGTCCCCGAGGGGCCTTCCTGCCGGCAGGCCTGCACCGCGGCTTCCATCTGCTGCGCCAGGTCCTGCATGACGGCCAGCACCTGCTGCGCCTCGGCCACCTCGGCCCCGCCGCTGCCGGCGCCCGATCCCTCGTCCCCGGGCAGTTCCAGCGTGCTGGTATCAGTCGGGTTCGGTGGCGGCGGGATGGGCGGCGGCGGCGGGGTGATCTCGGTCGGGATGGACCTGACGACCAGTTCCCCCTCGACGAAGGTTATGTCGTAGTTCTCGAGCCCCACGCCGGACACGCCGTCCATGAAGATCGGATAGGGGCTTCCCTCCACCGGCGCCTCGGCCGCGGCACCGTCGCTGAACAGGAACGCATCGGTCACGATATCGTCGTTGCGCAGCCCCACTGCGGTGAAGGCGCTGGTGCCCAGATCGAGTTCCTCGCCGAAGAGCTTCTCGCGGTCGTTGGCGGTGATGACCAGGGGCGCGGGCGTCACCGTCAGGACACCGTCGACATAGCTGATCGTGTAGTTCGTCAGCCCCGTGCCCGTCGCGTCCGAGCCGACGAGGGCGTAACCGCCCACCGTCGCGGTGACCGGCGCCCCCGCGCTGGTCAGGGCCACCGTGTCCACCGAGTGGCCCGATCCGTCGAGCAGGCCTTCCTCGGTGAAAAGCGGGGCTTCGGGATCGAAGGCGTCGCCGTAAATCTTGGACTGGTCCCGCACGGTGATGACCAGCGACGCGGGCGTCACCGTCAGGACCCCGTCGACATAGCTGATCGTGTAGTTCGAGAGCCCGGTGCCGACCGCGTCCGAGCCGACCAGCGCATAGTCGCCCACCGTGGCCGAGGGCGCGGCGCCGGCGCTGGTCAGCGTCAGCGTATCGACGCTGTCCTCCAGCCCCTCGATCAGACCCTCCTCGGTGAAGGCGGGCTCGGACGGATCGAACGTGGTGCCATAGAGCTTTGAGGCGTCGAGCACGGTGATGGTCATCGGCGCGGGCGTCACGGTCAGCGTGCCGTCGACATAGCTGATCGTGTAGTTGGTCAGCCCCGTGCCCACCGCGTCCGACCCGACCAGCGCGTAATCGCCCACCGACGCCGAGGGCGCGGCGCCGACGCTGGTCACGGAGATGGCGTCGACGCTGTCCTCCAGTCCTTCGATCAGACCCTCCTCGGTGAAGGCAGGCTCGGACGGGTCGAACGTGGTGCCGTAAAGCTTGGAGGCGTCGAGCACGGTGATGGTCAGCGGCGCCGGCGTCACCGTCAGCGTGCCGTCGACATAGCTGATCGTGTAGTTCGAGAGGCCCGTGCCGACCGCGTCCGACCCGACAAGCGCGTAGTCGCCCACCGGGGCCGAGGGCGCGGCACCGGCGCTGGTGAGCGAGATCGCGTCGACGGAATCGCCGAAGAACGGCACCAACCCGTCAAGTTCGAAGGTTGGCGGCACCGGTTCAAGCGCGCCGCCGTAGGCCTTGGACTGTTCGAGTACCGTGATCGTCAACGGGGCCGGCAGGACCGAGAAGATGGCCGGCGTGACCACGGTCCGGTAGTCGTATTCGACCTCGGTCGCAATCTCGCGGCTGAAGACGAACGCCTCGATGGGATAGTCGCCCACCGCATCGGGCGGGATGGGGAAGGAGGATATCGGAAAGGTCCAGCCCCCCGGATCGTCCAGTTCGGGGCCGAAGACATAGGTGCCGCCGCCGCCATAGGTCGTGCCGGGGAAGGCATAGGTGAGCGAGCCGTAGACGTTGCTCGAATCCTCGGCATCGCGCCAGGCCACCCGGTCGATCGCGTAGAGCTGCGCGTAGAAGCCCGGCTCGGGCGGCGCCCAGTTTTCTGTAAAGCTCCAGCCGACGGCGCCGGCCGATTCGCGGAAGCCGTCGAAATCCTGCAACTCGGCCGTGGTCAGGCCCTGCGCGCCGGGATCGGTGAAGCCGCCGCCATCGGCCTCGGTCTGGCCGGTGGTCACGGTATCCCAGAAGGATCCGATGACGCCGTCCGAGCCGACATCCGAGCTGCCGACAAGCCCGCCGACGGAGGTGAAGTCGTCGCCCGGGATGAATTCGGCGTCGGTCGCGACCGACCCGGTGGCCAGCCCCTGCGTGATGGTTCCGAAATGCAGCCCGACAAGGCCGCCCACCTGGGTCCCGCCGGCGCTTGTCGCCGAGCCGCGCACCGGGCCGGTGGCATAGGCGCGCAGGATGCTGCCGTCGTTGAGGCCGACAAGCCCGCCGACGGATGCATCGGTGTCGCTGATCGAACGGACGCTTCCGGTGGCCGCGACATCGCGCAGGGCGCCGCCGGGATGGTTCACGCCGACCAGACCGCCGGTCTCGGCCTGGCCGGTGCGGGCGAAGCTGCCGTCAAGCCGCGCGCCGATGCCGATATCGACATCCGCGCGGCTCCGCTCGATCAAAGAGAAGTTGGCGCCGACCAGCCCGCCGGCCTCGAACCGGAGCGAGCGGCTGACGTCGTCGGTCTCGGTATTGCCGATGGTGCCGGCAGCGCGGGACTGGCTGATCACGCCCCGGTTGGTGCCGACAAGGCCGCCCAGATCGACGGCGCCGCGATCGTTGGAAAAGCCGCCCCCGATCAGGCCGACCTCGACCGAGGCGCGCTCGACCCGGCCCAAGTTGACCCCGACCAGCCCGCCGATTGCCGCGCCGTCGCCGGTGACCGTGCCCCCCTCGATGACGACGTTGCGAATCTCGCCGCCTTCGAAGTTCTCGCCCGCCAGGATCCCCGTGGGTTGAAAGCCGCCGATCACGCTTGGCGCGGAAAGGCGCAGATCCTCGATCGTGCCCGCGTTCGCGATGAAGAGGCCGGTTGCCGTGAAGGACACGCCGACGTTGATCGAAAGATCGCTGATCTGGAAGCCACGGCCGTCGAAGTTGCCGCCAAAGGCGCCGATGCCTTCGCTGTCGCCGAACCCGATGGGCAGGAAGCCCAGACCCACGTTCCAGTCCGCCGTGCCCGAGGCGTCGATGTCGCGGTCTAGCGCGAAGCTGTTGCCCAGATAGCCATCGACGCCCTGCAGGCCGTAGACATCGCCCAGCAGCCAGGGATCCTCGACGTTGCCGGCACCGCCGAAGGCGCGCAGGAAACTCGCGGTGCCGAAGCTGACAGTGAAACTGGGCGCCCTAAACGCGGGTATGTCCGGCCCGACCTGACGCCATTCGCCCCAGGCCATCGTGAAGCGGTCGACGTCGATGGCCCCGGCCGGGCTGGTGCTGACCTGGCCGAAACTTTCGGACAGCTCGCCCGCGCCCAGCCAAAGCTCGCCCGACAGCGCCGTGATCGGCGCGTTGATGTCGATGTCGTTGTGCGACCTGAGCGAGAGTCGGTTCGCGCTGGTCCAGGTCAGGCTGTCGAGGATCAGGATGTTGCCCGCGTCCTCGCCCGGCCCCGAGGTCGTGACCTCGGCATCGCCCGTGGCCAGATCGGCCTGCAGGCTGTCGCGCAGGATCACCGAATAGCCTTCAGGCGCGTCTTCGACGGCGGCAACGACGGCGACATCCCGTGGGTCGAGCAGCAGAAGACCCGGCTGTCCCGCCGGGGCCACGGTCACCGACTGCCCGCCGTAGAACAGGTAGTCGCGCCCCGACACTTCGATGAAGCCGCCATCGCCGCCGGCGGCGCCGCCCTGGGCGCTGAGGCGGCCGGCAAAGCGGGTCGCCTCGTCCGACCAGAGCACGATGTTGCCGCCGTCGCCCAGGTCCGTCGCATCGGCGCGGATCGTGGTTGCGGCGTCCACGTCCAGCGTGCGCGCGCGCGGCAAGGCGCCAAGGCCGCGGGCGTCGCCGCCGATGCGGATCTCGCCGCCGCCGCTGGGCGCGCTCGCGTCGATCTCGGCGCCTGTCAGCGCGATCTCGGCGCCGGTGACGGTGATCGACCCGCCCGTCGGCCGCGCCGGCGGTATCGGCGAGCTTTCGACCAGCGCCGCGGGTGCCCGCGTCGAGGCGCGCCCGGTGACCGTGACGCGCCCGCCCGCGCCGCCGCCCAGCAAGATCGCGCCCGACCGGCCGGAAACGCTGCGCGCCTCGACCACGCCGGACAGGTTGATGGCGTTGCGTGCCGCCTCGCGCGCGGTGGCGGCCATCATCTCCACGCGCCCGCCGTCCGCGACGATCTGGCCGGAATTGCCGACCAGCGCCTCTTCGCCCTCGATCCCGGAGGGCAGCGCCACCTGCAGGAAGCCGTCGCCCGCGAAGTCGAGCGTCGCGCGCGCCCCCGCGCCCAGACCGACGCGGCCCATCGGCACGCGGATCGTCCCGCTATTCGCCACGCGCCCGCCAAGGAGCGCGGCATACCCGCCGGGCACGATGTCGATGGTGCCGTGATTGCGCACCGCGCCGGGCGTTCCGGTCCCTTCGAAGCGCAGCTGGCGGGCCAGGAAATCCTCGTCCCGGATATCCAGGGTCGAGGCGACGAAACCGGCGGCGCGCACCTGCCCGTCAGGGCCGATGGTGATGCCGTTGGGGTTGACCAGATACACCTGCCCGTTGGCGCCCAGATGCCCGTCGATCCGGCTGCCCGTGCTGCCGGTGACGCGGTTGAGCAGCATCGCGTCGGCGCCGGGCTGGTGGATATCGACCCGCGCGCCGGAACCGATGGAGAAGTCGGTCCAGTTCAAGATGGCGGCGTTCGACCCCTGGGTGATCGCCATCTGCCCGCTACCGGGGGTGGTGATGTCGACGCTGCCATGCGCGACCGCGCCGCCGCTGGGCAGCACGTCGCTGCCGGCCAGGGCCGACAGCGGAGACAGGGCCGTTGTCGCCAGAAGCAGGGAACGCAGAAGCGGAACAGGCATGACCGGACCCTCCCCGGGCCTCAGAAGCGAAAGGTTCCCACCAGCGAGACGCGGCTGTCGTCGGGCCCGCCGCCGTGCTGGATGCCGCGCGCCGCCTCCAGGCGGAGCGAGGCGCTGGCGAAGCGCGAATTGAGTTGCGGCAGGATCTCGACCCCGACGCCGACGCTGGACAGGCGCCGCCGACCCTGTTCAAGCGCGGTCGGCTGATGCAGCCACAGGATTCCGGTCGCGGCGAAGGCATAGGGCGTGACCAGCGCGCGCGCGCCTTCGGGCTGGAAGGGCGCGCGCATCTCGCCGCGCACCGCAAGGCCGCTGTCCCCGGTCAGCGACCCGGTGGCAAAGCCCGACAGATCGGAGGCCGAGGCAAGCCCGATCTGTTCGCTTTTCGGCAGCGGCCGGCCAAAGGCGGTCTGCGCCTTGCCCGACAGGGTGAAGACCAGCCGCTCGCCCACCGGGCGCACCAGCCGCCCCGAGAAGTCGAGCTTGGCGAAATCCGGGCGCGCGCCGGCCCGCGACAGCGGCAGCGCGGCGGTCCCGCTGCGCGCCCCGAAGGCGTCGAGCCCGAGCGACGCGGTTCCGTCCAGCAGGTAGCTGCCGCCCTCGGGCGCGATGCGGCTCAGGCTTGCGCCGAAGCGTAGCACGCGCAGGCGGTCCTGGTAGAACGGCAGGCGGCTGCCATCCGGCGCGATCGCGTCCTGCTGGTCCTGCTGCAGATCGAGGCTGGCGCGCAGCGTGACGTTGAACTCGCGCGACCGCACCAGCGGATAGTTGAGCCGGAAGGCAGCGCGTTCGAACTTGCTGGTGGTCTGCACGCCTGCGGCGCGCGGCGTCGTGCGGCTTTCGGTCAGTTCTACGTTCCAGGTCAGCCCATCGGTGCCGATCGGGGCGATGATGCCGGCGGCCAGCGTGCGCATCCGCGGCGTGCGGCTGAACAGCCCTTCGGACACCCCCGCCGACCCCGGGTTGCCCGAGATGCGGAAATAAAGCGTCTCGGTCCAGCCGAGCATCCCGTTAAGTTCGAGCCCGGCATCGAGCGAATAGCCGCCCAGGTCGCTGGCATATCCGGTGTCGAAACCGACAAAGCCGGTCATCGGGCGGAAGTCGCCGCCCAGCACCAGCCGCGTCGCGCCGGGTCCCACGCCCCGCGCCAGCGCGGAATCCAGCGCCAGTCCATAGGTGTCGCCAGCGATCAGCAGTGCGCGCTCGATCTCGCGCAGGCGCAGGCTGCGCTGCCCCTCGAGCGGGGTGGTCACCTGTGCGATGCGCCCGCGCACGGGGTCGGGGACCGAGTCGGCCTCGACCGCCTCGACGAAACCGTCGACCACCACGAGGCGCAGGGAACCGCCATCGCGCAACTCCTGCGCCGGCAGCACGACGCGGGCCAGAACAAAGCCGGCCTCGGCGTAGGCGGCTTCGAGGTTCTGCGCGGCCTCGAAGATTTCCGACACGCGGATGGTGCGCCCGGTCAGCCGTTCCTCCAGCGCGCGGTTGGCCGCGGCCATTTCCGAAAAGCCATCCTCCAGCGTGACCGAACGGATCGTCACGGTCAGGCGGTCGGCCCCTTCCGGGGCGCCCAGGCCGGTGTCGCCCGAAAAGACCACCGCGCCGGTCAGTGGCCGCGCCGCGGGGGCCAGGGTCGGGGGGGTGATGTCAGCGGCCGTCTGCGCCCGGACCACAACGCTGGGGATCGCCAGCGCAAGGCACAGGGCGGCGGAGGCCAGACCACGCCCGGCGTGCCGTCGCCACGGGTGGCGCGCGTTACCTGTCGGTTCCAGCATGCACCCCTCGCCTTTTCGTCTTCGAGACCACGCGCTCGAAGTAGGCCCCACTCACTCATTACCGAGATTGCTAGCACGCGCGGCAACAGCCGTATAGCAACTATTAACACATTCCGAACAACGGAAACGGCTGTTGATCTTGATGCCACAGCCTGTTGGCGGCGCCGATCAGTCCGCCACGCTGGCCAGCAGCCCGCCGTTGCGCCAGTTGCGCAGCGCCGTTTCCAGCGCCGGGCCGCTTTCGCCATCGACGGCACCGCCGTAGTGGCCGCTGGCGCGCAGCTGACCCTGCAGGGCGCGGATCGTCGGCCGGCTCCAGCCGCTGTTGGTCTGCGTCAACTCGACCAGTGTCCGGCCGTCGTCGGCGGCGACGGCGCGCAGCAGCAGTTCGGCCGCGCGCAACGGGTCGGGGGGCGTCCCGCGCCCCTCGTCCAGAAGCGTCGCGGCGGCCCGGTAGCCATTGGGTTCGCCCTCGCGCGCCGCGCGCAGGAAAAGGTCGAGCGCGGTCTCGCCCACCTGAGCGACACCGCGGTCCTGGAGCACGCCCAGATTGAACGTGGCGATGGCCGATCCGGCGGCCGAGGCCTGCTCGAACAACTCGACCGCGCGGACGACATCGCGGGTGACGCCGCGCCCTTCGAACAGCGCCACCGCCAGGTTGATGGCCGCGTCGGGGCTTCCTGCCTCGGCCGCCTGCGAATAGAGGCGCATCGCCGCGTCCAGGTCCCGCGGCACCCCGTCGCCGGCCTCGTGCAGCAGGCCCAGGCTGACCATCGCGCGCAGATCGCCCGCCGCCGCCGCGCGACGATAGAGCGCGATCGCCTCCTCCGCCGCGCCCGTCGCGGCCTTGGCGCGGGCCAGCAGCGCGGTCAGGTGCGGCACCTCCGGAAACGCCTCGACCGCGGCCTCGCAGGCGGCGACCGCGGCGCCGGCGTTGCGCTGCAGCACCGAGAATTCGACGCCCGCGGTATTGGCGGTCGCGTCGCGCGGATGCGTCGCCAGGCGTTCGCACTGGCGCACCGGCGCGTCGTCGCGCGCCGCGGGCAGCGCCTCCAGCAGACGGCGCGCATCGGCGGCATTGGCCCCTTGCGGAAACAGCTGCAGGTAGCGCTCGACCAGCGGGCGCATCCGGGTCCGCTGCGCCAGCGTCCACAGCCGCTCGGCCTCGATATCGCCGGTGCCGGGCAGGCGGCGGATCACGCTCTCGCCGACGCTGCCCTCGCCCAGTTGCAGGAAGCTGCGGACATCGGCGATATGCGCGCCCTGCGGAAAACGCTCCAGGTAGAGGTGCATCAGCACCGGGTCCTGCGCGCGGGACGCGACCTGCCAGAGCATCGTCTCGGGCGAGACGGCCTCGGCGCCGGGCAGGAACCGGAACTGCCGGGTGAGCGAGGAATTCTCCCACGGGATCTGCCGCCCCCCGGTGGCCGAGAGCACGTCGCGCCGAACGCCGATCATCAGCTCGGAAATGTCCTGCCCGGGCGTGTGGATGCGGCTCAGCAGCGCCTCGGTGAAAAAGCTGTTCCGGCCCAGCCCGTCATAGGCCACGTTGTCCGGCTGCGTGGCGAAGGCGAAGAGGAAATCCGCCGCACTGCCGACCCGCGCCAGGCCGTCCTCGGCACCCTCGGCGCCCAGCGGGTTGTCGCGGCAGGCATCGAGGAAGATCAGCTTCAGCGCCGGCGTCTTCTCCAACTCCGCCAGCATCTCGTCCAGCGGGATCAGGCCCTCCATCACCTCGGCCTGCCCGTCGATGGCGAAATCCGTCGGCACGATGAAGTTGCGCGCCCCCACCTGCAGCCCGTGCCCGGCGTAGAACAGCAGCGCGACCTCCGCCCGGTGCGCGGCCTGGAGGAATTCGTCGAACTGCGCGCGCAACTCGGCCTGGGTCAGGTTCTCGCCGCGAAAGACGCGGAAGTTCAGGCTTTCCAGCGCCGCCGACACGTCGCGCGAATCGTTCACCGGATTTTCCAAGGCCGGCACGGCGGCGTAATCCGCGTTGCCGATGACCAGCGCCACGCGCATCTCGGCCAGCGCCGGACGCAGGGGCAGCGCCAGCAGCAGAAGAAAGACCAGCAGCAGCGCCAGAAACCGACGCGCCAGCGCGACACGGCGCGGCCTTCCCGGCGCCGAGGGGGCCGGGGGAAGGATTGCCCAGAGGTTGCTTTGAACCGGGACCGCCATCGCACACAGTCTGACCGCAAGAGGGGCGATTTGCCAAGTCCCCGCAATCACTTTCCCGTGCCCGCGCCGCTTGCCAGCCCGCCGCCGATGCCGCTAAGGTCGCGGCGCGGACCCAACCGCGCCGCGGCCAGATCGAAGCGGCCGAAGCGCCTGCGATTCATCTGCAGTTTCATCCGGGGGCAAAGACGATGAGCGACTGGAGCGGGGGGTACGTCAGCGACGTCGAATACGTGCCCGGCTATTACGGCGAACAGGCCCCGGCGGCGATGGACCTGGCCTGCATCATGTCCGGGGTCGAACCCGCCCGCCGCCCCGGCACCAACGCCCCCTTCACCTATTGCGACATCGGCTGCGGCCTGGCCAGCACGATCAGCGCGCTGGCCGCCGCCAATCCCGTCGCGCAGTTCTGGGGCATCGACCTCATGCCCGCGCACATCGCCCGGGCCGAGGCCTTCCGCACCGCCGCCGGCATCGACAACCTGACCCTGGTCGAAGCCGACGTGGTGGCGCTGGCGCATGCCCCCGGCGCCGATCTGCCCCGCTTCGACTACATCGCGCTCCACGGGCTTTTCAGCTGGGTCTCGGCCGAGGTGCGCAGCGGCGTCATCGCCTTCATCGACCGTTTCCTGAAACCCGGCGGACTGGTCTATCTGGGCTACAACACCATGCCCGGCTGGACCGACACCATGCCGATCCAGAAGCTGCTGATCGAATACGCCGCGACCCGACAGGGCCCTAGCGCCGAGCGTATCGTGGACGCCGCCGGTTTCGCCACGCGGATGCAGGCCGCCGGAGCGCGCGGTCTGGACAGCGGCATCGGTCACAAGCTCTTTCCCGATATCGAACTGCCCGAGCTGCGGACGCGGCACTATCGCTACCTGGCGCACGAGTTCCTCAATGCCCACTGGCAGCCGCGCTATCACATCGACGTCGTGCGCGAACTTGCCGCGGCCAAGCTCGATTTCGTCGGATCGACGAACCTGCTGGAGAATTTCGACGGCATCGGCCTGTCCGAGGAGGCGCGCGAGGTCCTCGGCTCCGTCGCGCCGGGGCCGCTGCGCGAAACGCTGACCGACTACTTCCTGGATCGCCGTTTCCGCCGCGACGTCTTCGTGCGCGGGCGGCGCGAGATCTCGGCCGACACGCGCGAGGCGGCGCTGGGGGACGTGGTGCTGGCGCTGTCCGGTCCGCGCCCCCCGCCCGACAAGAGCGACTGGCCGATGCTGAGCGCGCGCTTCACGCTCAAGCCCGAGGTCTACGACCCGGTCTTCGACCGGCTGGAGAAAGGCCCCGCCGCGATCGAGGATCTGTGCGCCCTGGTCGAAGCCGCAGGCGAGTCGGCGACCGGCAACGAACTCGTCGGCATGCTGGTCGGGCTGGATCTGGTGCAGCCCGTGCTGCACGACGTGCCGGCGGTGACGATCGAGGCCTGCTGGCGACACAACCGCGTCGTCACCCACGAGGCCTTCCGCTCGGTCCGGCAGAACAGCTTCACGCTGGCGCTGCCGGTGGGGCACTGCGGCGGGCAGTTCGACCTGTTTCAGACGCTGATCCTGGACGGCCTTTTCGCCGGCGTCCCCGCCGAGATCGGCCCGCTGAGCGCGCATGTGCTGTCCCGCCTGAAGGTCCCGCCGGAGGCGATGCAGTCTCCGCCGGTCCCCGAAGCCGCGATCGGCAGCGCCCCCGCCGCGGAGGAGGCCGCGGCGCCCGATACGAAGGAGGGCACCGATGCGACGCCGCCCAAACCGCGTCCGGCGGGCGAGATCGTCCAGAACGCCGCCCGCATCGTCCTTGACGATCTGCTGCCGATCTGGCGCCAGCTTGGCCTGATCCCGCCCCGCGACACGGACTGATCGCCGGGGCCCTCGCGCAAACCGGGTCACGCCCCGGTTTCCCACCGCCCGCGTGCGGTCCGGCGGAAGCCAGAAAAGTCTTGACCTGCGCCGCGCGCCTCGCGCCTACTGGCATGATCCGCCGGTCGTGCGCGACCGGAACGCCCCGGCTGCGGCCGCAGGCTGGACTTGCCCGGACAGAGCGGAGGAAGGCATGGATTTTCGTACTCTCGGGGCGCGCGCCGCGGCGCTGGCTGCCGCGCTGACCCTTGCGCTGGCCGCGCCCGCCGCGGCCGAGCCCGGCCGCCTGACCATCGAGCTGAACAAGTTCGAGGAGACCGAGGACGCAGGCTGCCGCGCCTTCTTCCTCTTTCGCAACGAGACCGAACTGACCCTTGCGGGTTTCGAGATGTCGCTGGCGATCCTCGACCGACAGGGCGTCATCGACCGGCTTCTGACCATCGACGCCGCGCCCCTGCCGGCGGCGCGCACGACGCTGAAGCTGTTCGAGATCCCGGGAACGCGCTGCGACGCGATTTCGGAGATCCTGCTGCACGACCTGCCCTCCTGCCAGCCGCAGAACGCCGACGAGATGGACTGCTTTCCGTTGCTCGACCTGGTCAGCCGGACCGGCGCGGCGATGGTGAACTAGGCCCGCCGTGACCGACCTGCTGGGCATCATCGACGCAGGCGGCCCGGTCATCGTGGTGCTGCTGGCGCTGTCGCTTCTGTCGCTGACGCTGATCGCGGCCAAGCTGATCCAGCTGCGCGGCGTGCGCGCCGGCAGCGGTCAGCGCGACGCCGCCCTGAAGCAATGGCTGGCCGGCGAACGAGACGCCGCGCGCGCCAAGCTTGCCGCCGGCACCGCGCCTGCCGACCGCGTGACCGGCACGGTGATGGACCGCCTGCTGGCCGGAACCCCGCCCCCCGCGGTCGAGGCCGAGGCCGAGATCCTCGGCAACCAGGAACTGGAGGCGATGAACCGCCATATCCGCGTGCTGGAACTGGTGGCGATGATCAGCCCGCTCCTGGGCCTCCTGGGCACGGTGCTGGGGATGATCGAATCCTTCCAGCAGCTCGACCTCGCCGGCGGCTCGGCCAATGCCTCGGTGCTGGCCGGCGGGATCTGGCGGGCGCTTCTGACCACCGCGGCGGGGCTGCTGGTGGCGATCCCGGCGGCGGCGGCGGCGGCGCTCTTCTCCACCCGGATCGAGGGCGCGGCGCAGTCGATCGAGCGCACGGTCGGCCAGCTTCTGGTGATCGAGCGGGCCCGGGTGGACGCCGGGCCGCGGGGCTGAGCGGTGCGGCTGGCCGCGATCCGTCCGACGCCGGCGCTGATCTCGCTGGTGCCGCTGGTCGATGTGCTGCTGATCATGCTGGTCTTCTTCATGGTCACCTCGACCTACCTCGACCTCGACGTGATCCCCGCCGCCGAGCGCGCCGAGGACGCCGCCGCCCCCGCACCCGCCACCGCACCGGGCAGCCCGACGATGCTGCTGATCCGGCTTGCGCCCGATGGCGCGGTCTGGCTGCGCGGCCAGCGGCTGGACCCGCCGGGGCTGCGCGCCGCGCTCGACGCGCACCGCCAGGCCGGGCCTGAGGCCGCGGTCAGCCTGCTGGCCTCGCCCCGGGCCGATATGCAGGCGTTGGTCGGCGTGCTCGATGCCGCGGCCGCGGCCGGCCTGACCCGTCTGCGTATCCTGCGCACCGAGGAGGCGCCATGAACCTGCGCCGCCCGCCCCCCCGCACCCCGGCCGAAACCATCGTCGCCATGATCGACGTGGTCTTCTTCCTTCTGGTCTTCTTCATGCTGATCGGCCGGATGGACGCGACCGCGCCCTTCGCGGTCATCCCCCCCCTGGGCCTGAGCGGCGAGGACCTGCCCGCCGGCGGCACCCTTGTCGCCATCGACGAAAGCGGGCGCCACGCGCTCGACGGGGTGGAGATGCCGGCCGACGCGATCGTCGCGGAACTGGCCCGGCGCGCGGGCGAAACCGGCGCCACGCCCGTCCGCGTCAACGCCGACCGCGCCGCGCCGCTGGGGCAGGTGCTGCCGTTTCTGGCCCGGCTGGAAGCGGCGGGCCTGCGCGACATCGGCCTGGTCGTCACGCCCAACCCGCCATGAGGGGGGCCGCCGCGCAGTGGGGGCTGGCCGGACTGGCCTCGGTGCTGGCGCATCTGGGCGTCGCCGCCGCGCTGGCGTTGACGCTGCGGCCGGACCCGGTGCCGCCCGAGCCTTCGCCGCAGGCGCGGTTCGATCTCTCGGCCGAACCCGTCGCGCAGGTCGCAGCGCAACCGCGCGCGGCCGAAGGCACCCCCGCGCCCGAGGGCCAGGCCGACGCCGCGCAACTGGCCGCCGGCGTCGTGCCCACCGGCCGCGCCACCCCTGTGCCACCACCCACCGGCCGGGCCGCACCCGTTCCGCCGCCCACCACCTCCGCGTTGACAACCCCGGCCGAGGGCGAAACGATGGCCGGAGCCCCGCCGCCCGCCGACCGGGTGCGCCCGGCCTCGACCGACACCCCCACGCTTGCGCCCGCCCCGCCGCAGGGCGACGCCGCGCAGGCCGCCGCACCGCCCGCCGAACCCGCGCCGGCCGTGACCGGCGCGGCACAGGCGCTGGCCAGCACCGCCACCGAGGCACCGCGCCTGACCGCGACCGCAGGCGCAGCGACCGCCGATCGGATGCGCGCGGCATCAGCCGACAGCCCCACGCTTGCCCCGGCCGCACCCCCGGGCGACGTCGCGCA
>NZ_JADDJF010000060.1 GCF_017811755.1 Pararhodobacter sp. SW119
AATCCGAACCGAGATCACGTACACATCGCCCTTCATACCCGTTGCCGGGTCGATCCGCTGAGTGAAGCCGGACACCGTCATCTCCGACACCGTTGGAAGACAGGCGAAGGCTTCGCCCGCGACGCGAAAACAAGAGCCGGTGACCAGCCGGATGAAGTCGCGCCTGCGCTGCGCCTCGCCGCGCTTGCTCATGCGAAGGTTGTGCCCGCGTGCGGGCATCGCCGCGGTGCGGTGTGGCATCTCGTCTATGGTCGGCAGGTCCAGATCGAGCGCAAGCGTGCCGCTGTCGTCACCGAAGTCGAAGGCGACGTGGGTCTCTTTCGCCCAGGCAATGTCTTGGAGTCGATTGGCCAGGATCTCCTCCATCACGTCCTGCATCCCCTCGCGCAGCCTCGCGTTGAGTGTTTCAAGGCGCGCCGATTCGGCCGCGTGCTCGCGGACCCGTCCGCGCCATTCTGAAAGTCGGACCTTGTAGTGCTCCGTATCGAGAGCGTTCGCACGCTCGATGCCGGCCCGCCGGAATAGGAGCCGATCCCAGAACCCGATCTCGCGCGCTATCGGTGCGTGTGGTTCACGCCCCGGCGGGACAGGTGGCGGCAGCGGGACAAACCGCGGGCACGGCGTGGAAAGATGCACACCGAGACAAGCATCAAGGTCGGCATTAATCGCGGCGACGGCCTGTTCGAGCGCCCGATTGATCGCTTCTGGATCGGCTTCGCGCAATCGCCGGACCTTGGCTTGAGAGAGCGGCTCGCGCTGCGCATCGGTGAATTCGACCTTCCCGTCCTCGGAGATGCGCATGTGGAAAAGCGATGTCTCGGCGCTGGCGTCAGCAGGAAGGCCTTCAGACGGCCTACCATGTCCAGCGGGTCGATCAATGCGGCGGCGTACCGATAGCCCAGTACCAGGGGCCCCGAGATTGCTGAATACCCCGCTCCGGCCAACCGTCAGCGACGCGCCGCGCGGTCCCAGCGAAAGGCTTGGGCCACGCAGGCCAAAATTGACCCGAACGCCCGGTGCGAGCCGCACGCGCCTTTGAAACCGGAATGCCATCTATGCTCACCTCTCTCCGTCGTCATCCTTGATCGCTCCCGGCATGGCATCGCGGCGGCGCTGCTGGATTACTTCGCTCACCGCACCTGCGATGATGCCTGCGGGCATTGCGATCAGACCGACGCCGGCGATCGCGGCCACCGCGCCGACCAGGCGCCCCCATGCGGTGAGCGGGACCACGTCGCCGTAGCCGACCGTCGTCAGCGTGGCGATCGACCACCACATCGCCCGCGGAATTGAGCCGAATGCCTCGGGCTGAAGTGCCCCCTCGATCAGGTATAGAAGCGACGACGAAATCAGGACCATGAGGACGGCGAGCGCTACGCTCATACCGAGTTCATAGCCGCGGTTGGCCAGTGCGCGGGCCAGCGTCTGCCAGGCGGCTGTGAACCGCCCCAATCGGGACAACCGCAAGAGCCTAAGGAGGCGGGCGAGGCGCAGCAGGAAGCCCTCGGGTCCGAGAAGTGATGCACCGATGGCGAAAAGCGTCACCAGGTCGAGGATGGACGCGGGTGTGCGCGCGTAGGCCCATCGACTGGCATGGCGCGGATTCTCTACGCTCGACCAGATCCGCAGCACGTATTCCACGAAGAAGACGCAAAACAGCACCATCTCGGCGGCACTGAACATCCAGCCATTCGCGTGTACCAGGCTTTCCTCGGTCTCGAGAATGCCCGTGACAATTGACAGGATGATCAGGCTGATGATCGCCCAGTTCGCCGGCGACAGACCCGGGCTCGAGCGCAACTCCGGATCGAGGGCTTTTGCCACCCGACGCCGGATTCCGGCGGGTTCAGCGGAAATGTTCACCACGATGACAAATGACTTTCAAATTTCAGTGAGGGTAGAGCGCGCACGTATCGTGGCCGGAGGCGACGAAACCTGTCAAGGAGTCTGATCCCTCAATCTCGGCTCTATCTTCCCGATGCCGGTGGTGAGAGCGCTTTACCGAAACGAGATGCGGCCGCTCCGAAGCGACCGCTGTCCTCGTGACCTGCCCCCCGGAAGCTCCCTCGCCGTGATGTAGGGTCTGCCCAACCTGAAGGAGCAGACGAGATGAGGAAAAGCCGTTTCACCGAGGCGCAGATTATCGGGATGATCAAGGAGCAGGAGGCGGGATGCCTACCGCCGAGGTATGCCGGAGGCATGGGCTGAGCCCAGCGGCGTTCTACAAGCTGAAGGCCAGGTATGGCGGGATGGATCTTTTCGGATGCACGGATGCCAAACGCCTGAAGCAGCTTGAGGATGAGAATGCGAAGCTCAAGCGCCTGCTGGCGGATACCATGCTCGACAACGTCGTGCTGAAGGATCTGCTGGGAAAGTCCTGACGACACCGATGCAACGAGCGCTGCGGGCCACGCGGGATCATCCGATCTCACAGCGCCGGGCCTGCGTCCTGGTCGGTGTCGATCCGAAGACCGTGCGGCGTGAGCGCCCGCCCGACAACCCGGAAGTCCGCCAGGAAATGCGCAAGGTCGCCGAAACGCGTCGCCGGTTCGGCTATCGGCGCATCGGGATCATGCTGGAACGCAAGGGCATGGTGATGAATGCAAAGAAGCTATACCGCATCTACCGCGAAGAAGGCTTGGGCGTTCGGCGCAGACGCGGCCGAAAACGGGCGCGTGGCAGCCGGACCCCGATGCCGGTCCCGCTGCGGCCGAACCAGCGATGGTCGCTGGACTTCCGTCGGACAGCTTACGGAGAAGCACCTCGGTGTACATGTGCCGATACACTGGGTGCGTGACTCGGTCGCGACCGAAGCCTGCGAGGAAATGCCTGAAGGCGGACTCATCGCGCCACCTCTCTTGGGACATTCGGGACCGGGCGTAACGGAAAGGCACTATGATCACTCCGTCGGTGTATCGGCAGCACGCGCTCTCGCCACCGTTTTGCCCAAGCCGGCGCGTCGGCGCCCCTCGCTCTTCGACTGAGTTCCGCAGACCGCCGCCCACCGCCGCGAACGACCAACGAATGTTGGACGGTCAAGAACGGTCAGATGGCACTCGATGTGGGTACTCTGCACCCTGTCTTGACAGTCGCCGCCCACCGCTCTGTAGCGCCGCCAGCCGCCGCAAAACCAAGAGGCAGGAGCTCAACACCAGCCGTTCGCAGTAAATGGTGGCGTTGTTGCGCAACTCTCGCCTGAGGCGTGACTGCCCTTTACCCCGCTGACGTTTGCCACGCGGACGATCTCGGCGGTGCCGAGGGCGTTGAAGCGGTTCATCAGTGCGATTCGGATTTGGACCTCGGCGGTCTGGCGATCTGAGTCTCTCGCCATGAAGCGTTCGCCGCAGGATTTCAGGCAGCGCATCCGCGCTTCGATGCGACTGCGGGCGTGGTATTCGGTCCAGTGCTTCCAGAAGGCCCGGCGGTAATGCCGGGTGGCGCGCAGCGTTCGTTGCGGACCTTTGCGGCCGGACAGTCTTCTTTCCACGCGCGCCCGTTTTTGCGGATCGGATTGATCGGCACGGCATCGCGCGCGAGGATGGCAGCGTGGCAGCGGCGCGTGTCATAGGTGCCGTCGGCGGTGACCGTGCCGATCTGCTCGTCCTCCGGGATCTGGCCGAGCAGGTCCGGCAGCATGGGGCTGTCGCAATCACGGCTGGACGTGAATTCCACGGCGCGGATGTTGGATGTGGCCGGGTCCATGGCGAGATGCACCCTGCGCCACTGGCGGCGGCCCTGCACCCCGTGTTTGCGCGCCTGCCATTCGCCGTCGCCGAGGAACTTGATCCCGGTGCTGTCCACGAGAAGGTTCAGCGGGCCATTTGCGCGACGATAAGGCACTTGAAATGCCAGGGTCTTTTGCCTCCGGCACAGGGTAGAAAAGTCCGGCACGGGCCAGTCCAGCCCCGCCAGCTTTAGCAGGCTCGCCACCATCCCGGCGGTCTGTCGCAACGGCAGCTTGAAAAGGATCTTGATCGACATGCAGAACTGGATGGCTGCATCGGAAAAGACCGGCGGACGTCCGGGCCGGCTGTCACGTGGCGCGAGCCAGGTCATGTCCTTGTCGACCCAGATCAGCAAAGACCCCCGCTTGCGCAGCGACGCGTTGTAGCTGGACCAGTTCGTCGTACGGTAGCTGGCGGGAGATGGTTCGTTCACGAACTGCGTCTAACAGCATGGATTCGCAAAGTGAATCCCCGTCGTCAGACTTGTTCAACAACGCTGCTGCGCAGTGGCAATGCGAGTTCTTGTTGAGGCAATCGAAGTCTGTTTATGCTTCTGACATCGAGGCTCGACGACGGGCCCGTCGAAGGGCAGTTTTCCCTACTATCCACGAGAAAAAGCAGGGAAACCATTGATCAATGTAAAATTAGTAATTCCTGAATTACCTGGGTTCCGATCTCTGGCTGCGGCTCGCGCTGCGCTTACTAACAGCGCTATAGATTCCCCAGATCAGCAGGACGAGCGTAATCAGAAGAACGGTCGCGCTGATCGGACGGTGCAGAAATGTCATTGGATCACCCCGCCCGAGCAGCATGGCGCGGCGGAAATGTTCTTCCATCAATGGACCGAGGACGAAGCCCAGCAGCATCGGGGCGGCAGGGAAGGACAGAGATCGGAGCACATATCCCAAGACCCCGAAGAACGCGACCAGAAGCACATCGAACCCGCTGTTGTTGACGCTGTATGTTCCGATGCAAACGAACATCAGGACGGCGGGAAAGAGCCATTGATAGGGGACTGTCAGCAGGCGAACCCAAAGACCGATCAGCGGGATGTTCAGAACCAGAAGAAGCAGGTTCCCGATCCAGAAGCTCATCACCAGACCCCAGAAAAGTGCGGGTTGTTCGGTCATCAGCTGCGGTCCCGGCGCGATCCCGTGGATCATCAGAGCGCCCAGCATCAAGGCCATTGTGGCCGATCCGGGGATACCGAGCGCAAGCGTGGGTATGAACGCGGTCTGGTCGGCGGCATTGTTGGCCGATTCCGGTCCCATGATCCCTTCGATCGCGCCCTTGCCAAAGCGTTCGGGTTCCTTGGCCACTCGGCGTTCCAGTGCATAAGACATAAAGGCGGCAATCGACGGCCCCGTGCCCGGCAAGGTGCCAAAGAATGATCCAACGGCGGACCCGCGCAGCATGGGGAACCACGAGCGGCGCACATCGTCGCGTGTTGGTTTCATTGCCTTGAAGCTCACCGAAGCCGGGTCCACCCCCTTGGCGCTGATTTTGCCGACGCTCGCGATCACTTCGGAGACACCAAAAAGTCCAAGCGCGAGGGCAACCAGCGCGATCCCATCGGCAAGTTCGACCAATCCAAACGTGAAGCGCCGCGCTCCCGAATAGATATCGGACCCCACCAAACCGAACAGCACGCCCAGGCAAACCATGATCAGACCCTTGATCATGGCCCCGCTGGTCATTCCAGATGCCGCGATCAGGCCGAGAAGCATCAGCGCGAAATATTCGGTGGATGAGAATTGCAACGCCATCTGGCTGATCGTGCCGGAAAAACCCATTAGCAGGATGATTCCGACCGAGCCGCCGAAGAAGGATGCAAGCGTGGTCATCAGCAGCGCCACACCCGCGCGGCCCTGCTGCGCCATCGGATAGCCGTCCAGTGCAGTGATGGCGCTGGACGGGGTGCCGGGCACGTTCAGAAGGATTGAAGCCGTGCTGCCGCCATACGTCGTGCCATACCAGATCCCCGCCAGCATGATCAGCGCGGCTGTGGGTTCAAGCTGAAAGGTCAGCGGGAACAGCATGGAAATTGCCGCAAGGACGCCAATCCCCGGGATCACACCCAGAAGCGTGCCCATGAACACGCCGACGAAACACCACATCAGGTTGTTCAGTGACAGGGCTGTTTCCAGCCCGAGCACGATGTTGTCAGCGAAAGTCATGACCAGTTCCATGCGAAAAGGGGGAAGGACATTCCAAGGCCGAACTTGAAGATGATCGTCGCAAGGGCTGCCAGGAAAAGCGCCAGTACTCCGATGCCCAGCGGCGTGTTTTTCCCATCGGACAAGGCGGAAATGCCCACCACTGCCAGCACAGCCGGGATAAGGCCCAGCGGGCGTAGCAGCAGCGCGAAGGCCACCACCCCGACCACAGAAAGAAAGGCCGTGCGCAACTCGAACTGGACAGTCGGCCAGTCGCGCCCGGTTTCTGCACGCAGACTGCGCCAGCTATTGATCGCCAGCACCAGCCCAAGAAGCGCCAGGATTGACCCCGAGCCCATGGGGAACATGCCTGGCCCCATGCGGCGCAGAGACCCCATCGGGTAGTTGGCATAGGCGTAAACGGCGATGACAATCCCGGCACCGCAAACCAGCAATCCGGCAATCATGTCGGCACGCGCGTTCTGGTCCATTTCTCTCCCCTTCGCCCGAGGTCATGCGGGCCATGGCATTGCAACCACGGCCCGCACGGTATCTTGCGCCTTAGCGCAGGCCGGCCGAGCTGACCACTTCGGCCCAGGCGGCGACTTCCTCAGCCAAAAAGGCGCTGAATTCTTCGGCCGTGCCGCCCAGGACGACGCTGCCCTGCGCTTCCAGCGCCGCGCGCAGGTCGGCATCGGCAAGCGCCTCGTTGATCGCGGCATTCAGTGCCGCGACCGCATCTTCGGGCATGCCAGCCGGGCCGACAACGGCTTTCCAGTCCTCGGCCTGGTAGCCTTCGAACCCGAGCGAAGCGACGGTCGGTACATCGGGAACCAGCGGGTGCGGTTGCGCCGACGTTACGGCCAGCAGGCGCACATTGCCTGCCTCGACATGCTGCATGACGCTGGGCAGGGAGCCGACATAGATATCGACCACGCCGCCCATCACATCGGAAATCGCCTGTGCTATGCCGGTATAGGGCACATGTTCGAATTCCAGATCGCCCTGCACCATCAAGCGTTCGATTGCCATATGCGACACCGTGCCATTGCCGGGCGTGCCATACAGGATCGACCCGGGTTCTGCGCGCACGGCGTCCAGAACAGCGGCGAAATCCGCATGCGGGCTGTCGCTATTCGTGATGATCCCCATAGGCTGGGTATTGACCAGAGCGATGGGCGTGAAGTCTGTCAGCGGATCGAACTGCACTTCGGGGTTCATCGCTGGGTTGACCGCCAGGTTCGAGGTCTGTGCCATCCCGATGGTCAAACCGTCGGCCTCTGCGCGCGACAATTGGTCCATGCCGATCGTGCCCCCGGCGCCGGGCTGATTCAGAATGACAAAATTCCAGCCGGTCTGGCGCGCGATCTGATCATTGAGCTGCCGCGCCAGCACATCGGTGCCACCGCCGGGCGGAAAGGGCACGACATACTCGATGTTGCCGCCGGGATAGGACTGCGCAAATGCACTGCCCCCCACGGCGATGAACGCGGCACCTGCCAGCGCGATAAGATTATGTTTCATGGTTTCTCCTCCTATGGTGATGGATGGGGTCTTTGTTCATGCGGCCGGAAGCGCGCAGCCAAGGCGGCGCAAGGTGTCATCGATCCAGCTGCGGTCGTTTGTGCGCGCAGTGATTTGCGCCATGAGCTTGTTCTCGGCCTGCTGCTTGGCCTCGGTCTTCTCCAGAACCTCTTCGGCCACCTCATGGGGTACGGACAAAACGCCGTCACCATCACCGATGACCAGATCGCCGGGTTCAATGACCATACCATCCAGCGCGATGGGCACGTTGATTTCGCCAGGGCCGTCTTTGTAGGGCCCGCGATGGGTGACGCCCGCGGCCCAGAGCGGCAGGTTGGCTTCTGCAATCGCATCTGCATCGCGGATCGCGCCATTGATGACAAAGCCTGCAACGCCGCGGTTGATGGCATGTGCCAGCATCAATTCGCCCATCAGCGAATTGGTCAGATCGCCGCCAGCGTCGACGACGATCACATCGCCGGGCTCTGCCATGTCGATGGCCTTGTGCAGCATCAGATTGTCGCCCGGACGCGCCTTGACCGTCACGGCGGGCCCCGCCATGCCACCGCTGCGGTGCATCCGCGTCAGGCGCGGTCCGGCCCCCGTCATCCGTTGCATGGCATCGCTGACATTGGCCACAGGCAGCGTGGAAAACCTGGCCACCAGATCGGCGGAAATCGCGCGTTTGCGATTGAGAATTCGAAAACCGATGGACATGTTATGCTCCTGTCGTCGGGGTTATTTCGGCCAGCATGTGCCGGTTCATGATGCGATGCTCGGGGACATGGCGTCCTTCGAGCATGTCGATAATGCCACGCAAGGCCTCCAGGCCGACGCGGGCGTTGGCTTCACGTGTCACGCCGCCGATATGCGGCGTGACAAGAATGCGGACATCGGTCAGGAACGGATGATCTGCGGGTGGGGGCTCGACTGAAAAGGTGTCCAACCCCGCCCCTGCCAGATGGCCCGACTGGATCGCTGCAAGCAATGCGGCTTCGTCGATAAGGCCGCCACGCGCGGTGTTGATGACGTAGGACTGCGCCGGCATCTGCGCGATGCTCGCGGCATTGACTACGGCGCGCGTCGCGTCATTCAACGGGCAATGCAGGCTCAGGATATCCGAAGTACTGAAGAGGTCCGTCAATTCCGTGCAGCGTTCGATACCCGCGCGCACAAACGCGGCCTCGGGGGCAAACGGGTCATGGGCTTGCACCCGGAGCCCGAACCCACGCGCCATTTGCGCTGTGGCCTGCGCGATTGCCCCCATGCCGAGTAGACCCAACCGCAAACCGGCCAGTTCGCGGCCTGAAAACCCGGGCTTCTCCCAACGCCCCGCACGCAAGCCTGCATCCAGCGGCATCAGCCGTTTCACAGTTGCCAGCATCAGCGCAACCGCATGTTCGGCCACAGATACGGCATTCGCCCCCGTTGCAGCCAAGACAGGGATTCCGCGAGCGGCAGCGGCTGTCATGTCGATATTGTCTACCCCCACGCCATGCTTGGAAATCACGCGCAGTTGGGGGGCCGCATCCATCACTACCGCATCCAGTCGTCCCATACGCGAGACGATGGCCACAGCGCCGCTGTCGCGCAGCGCGCTCTGCAACTGGTCGGCGGTGGCATACGGCGGCGCATAGTGCAGCGAGTATCCCGATGCCGCCGCCATTTTTGCGGCGTCGGGGTGCAGGTCCGGTCCGGTGACCAGTATGGCTTTCGACATGGTTTCCCCCGGTGCGGGCGCACTGCCCGGCGGTTTTTGAGCTAACGATTGTTTGGCCATGTCCCCCTCTCCCAAGGGGCTGGCATTCTCCTGCTGCTCTCCATACTGCAAAGTTTCGCTTTACGAAAACGCCAAATTTGATATATTAAGGTTAGAAAAACTGGATTAACATGGATACGAGGCAGCTCCGGACCCTATTGGCCATCGTCCAGCATGGCAGCTTCGCCAAAGCGGCTGAGGTGGTCCACATCACACCATCGGCGGTCAGCCAGCAGGTGCAGGCTCTGGAGCAGGATCTTGGGGTGGCGCTATTCGAGCGCAGCCGCCGCCCACCCTCACTGACGCCTCAGGGCTTGCATGTGGTTGACATGGCGCAGAAAATTTTGCGTATGGTCGCCGAAACACGGACAACCATGTCCGGCAACCAAGTGGGCGGTACGCTTTTGCTTGGGTCAGTGCGCACCAGTGCGTTGGGGGTCTTGCCGCGCGCGATAATGAAAATGCGCGCGGAGTATCCGCAACTCAAGATGAATCTGCGTGTTGGCAATTCGTCCAGCTTGATCGCCGAAGTCGCCGCCGGACGCCTCGATGCCGCTGTTGTCGCAGAGAACATGAGCATCCCCCAACTTATCCGCTGGAGTCCTTTCCTGCGTGAACCGCTGTGGGTCGTCGCCCCGAAGCATCTGGCGTCTGACGATCCTGTGGGAATGCTCAGAGATCTGCCCTACGTCCGTTTTCAAAGCCCAGTGCCTCTGGCCGGGCTGATCAACACCGAGCTGGCCAGATTGCAAGTCGCCACTCAGGACATCGCCGAGATGGATTCTATCGCGTCTATAATAAATTGCGTGGCCGAGGGGATGGGCATATCTATTGTACCCGACATTGCCCTGCGCGAGCCGGAAGCAGAGGCGCTGCTCCACCTTCCGTTCGGTCAGCCGCAGGTCTATCGACAGATTGGATTGATCGAGAGAATAAACTCCACCCGGGCCGCGGTCATTGACCATTTCCACAGCGTTCTGGCCGAGACCTGCGGCGAGCACGGCGTCGTGCGTGACGCAGTGAGCACGCCTCAGCTTTGAACAGACCTGCCCCAAAACTTTCCGGTCGCTACTGCCCTGCCGCGAGTCTGACCGTCGGCCAGTTGACAGGCAACAAATATCTCACCCGAGCTTCACGGACCGGACTGTCGTGGCCGCTGCCGGAAGGGCTGGTCGATGCCACGCTTGAGCGCCGGCTGTTCGCCTCAGTGGGCGGCAAGAGACCCCGTGGGCTCGCGCCGCCGGAATTGGCAGGCGGTGCATTGCGTCCTCCGCCGGAAGGGCGTTGCGCTCTACCCACCGGTTCGCGGACTGACCGACCGCGATGATGCCGACTCGCCAGCCGACTCGCCAAAGTAAGCATTCATAAGGTTTCGGTCGCCTGCTTTTTCTTGTGGACAATTGGGATTCGTTTCCGTCGGATGCCAAACAGCCAATATGGCCTTGCGGCATTGTGCCAAGGGAGATCTCACGGGGGAAGATCGGCCGGTCTGCGTGTCGACGTATTCTTCGGAACCCGGGTGTCGGGCGTGAGAGCTCGAAAATCCAACAGGATAGGTTATTTTGCTCATGGTGATGATATTTCGCGCGCAGGGGTTGCGCCTCGTCATCTTCGGCGATGACCTCGAACCAGCCCACTTCATGTTTTCGGTGATAGGCATGCCAGGATCGAACTCTCCGGTGGGAGAGATGCGCCCGAGTTGGTCCGGGCGGTGGACATGAAGCGAAACGAGCTGCGCCGCGCGATGCCAGTCGTTGTCGAGTACAGGCAAGTGTTTCTTGCACAATGGAACGAGATGCATGGTTGAGCTTGCAGATACCGATATCAGGTGCCGCACTGAGGCGGGGTCAGGAGGCGCAGGCGAACGAGCCGCGCGCAATCGCGGCACGGTACGACAGTGCGTTGAATCGCGTGGTTGTCGATCTTGCGAATGGCTGCACGTTAGCATTCCCTCCCGCGCTGGCTGAAGGCCTCGAGGCAGCTTCACCGGAACAGCTTTCGTCCGTCGAGATCATTGGCTGCGGCTATGGCCTGCATTGGGAGGAACTGAATGTTGACCTTTCCATGCCCGGGCTGATGGCGGGAATATTCGGCACCAGGGCCTGGATGGCTCGGCAGGGCGGGCGATCCACCGCCGCGGCTAAAGCTGCTGCATCGCGCGCCAATGGTGCCAAGGGCAGGTGTCCCAGGAAAACATCCTGACAGTAAGTCGTGGCCACCGGCCAAACCATTCAACACGAACGGCAAGGGGCTGGCTCAGCGGCCTCTTTCCGGAATTAGACCAGCTATAGCAGATGCCCTTGAAGGAGATCCCGTCGCTCTTGAGAGATACAGAGCTTGACCAGCTTTGTGCTTGTGGCGACGGTGCCCCGAGGCAAACGGAGTTTCTATTGTCCTACAGAGTTTCTCATGTCGTCTTCGATAAAATCAGACCTATCCGGTGAATTGCCTATGAACTGACGGTGGCGCAGAGAATTGCGGAAGGTGACAGATCAGAACCTCACGGCCCGCGTCCAAAATCCTTCACCGCAGCTACCCATCGTGCAGGCTTGGGGCTTGGCCAAGCCGGCGTGCAGGCGCGCGTCAAGACCCGAAAGGATCGAAGCGCCCAGCGACAACGAACTTGTTCAGCCAATGGCATCGCCCCGCCTCAATCCCGCTCGGACCAAGCGGGCAAAAAAAGAAAAACGACCAGAGAAAACATGACCGAAACCCGCACTCTCCGCCGCACGCCTTCGGTCGGCTCCCCCTGGAAAGCACTCGGCGATCTGAAGCGCGATTTTCAGAGCATCGACCTGGGCAAGGTCTTCCTGCGTCGGGAAGAGAAAGCCATTAAGGGCGGCGAGGCATCATGATCGAATGGCTCGCTATCGGGGCCGTGGCTGCCCTTGGGGGTCTTTTCGGCTCAGGGGGCACGTCATCGTCCCGCCAAAGAGGCTCATCGGGGTCGTTCGATCAGGACCGGTGGCAGCGTGAGCGGGCAGCGAAGAAGGCCGAGTGGCGCTCCAGATGGGAGCACGGCATCGACCGGGCGCTCTGGATTCCCCAGAGCGCCGCGCATCGCATCATCGCGGCCCATCCTCCGCCGGGCTCCGAGGACGACCTCTTGGGCTCGACCAAAGGTCTCGCAAAGCGCGAGCTTCTCGCGGAGTTCGCGTCGCACAACCAGAGCCACCTGGCCCAACAGAAAATCAAGCTCAAGGCCTTCTTCGACTCGGTCGAGGCCTCGCCACTTACCGACGAGCAGGCTGATGCCTGCATTTGCATGGACGATGCGGTTCAGATCGTCGCGGCAGCCGGATCAGGCAAAACGTCGACCATGGTCGCCAAGACGGGTTACGTCCTGCACGAGAAGCTCGCCGCTCCTGACGAGATCCTGCTGCTGGCTTTCAACACGAAGGCCGCCAACGAGCTGCAAGAGCGCGTTCGCACGCGCCTCGCGGGCTTCCAGGGCGCCGAACGCGTCACGGTGCGCACGTTCCACGCCTTCGGCAAATCGGTGCTCGCCGAGGTCAATGGTTTGACGCCGGCGGTTGCAAGGTGGGTCGGGTCCCCCGCCCAGGAAAAGGAGATGATCGTAACGATCGTGGACGATCTGCGCTCGCGCGATCCGTCATTCGGCGTCGACTGGGACATGTTCCGCGCCGTTTACGGCCGCGCCGCCGGGCGGATCGAAGACATTGTCGAGCCGCGCAAGAATGGCCTGGGAGATATTCGCACGGCGGGCGGCGAGTTCGTGAAGAGCGAGGAGGAGCGCCTGATCTCGGATTGGCTGTTCTTCCATGGCGTGCGATACGAATACGAACGCGACTACGAGCATGACACCCGAACGAAAGTGCATCAGCAGTACCGGCCCGACTTTTTCTATCCGGACGCGAACCTCTATCATGAGCACTTCGCGCTAAATCGCGAGGGGAGGCCGCCGCGGCATTTCACGGGCGATTATCTCGCCGGTGTCGCCTGGAAGCGGGCATGCCACGCCGAGCACAATACCGACCTCTTCGAAACGACATCCCACAGCCTGCGCCGGGGGAGCGGATTCGACGATCTCGCGAGCGCTCTGCGAGCCCGCGGAGTCCACCCAATCTTCGACGCCGCAAGGCCGACGCAGGGACGGCGACCGCTCGAGACGTCCGAACTGGCTGGGCTTATGCGAGCCTTCCAGCAGCATGCCAAGGGCGGCAATCTGTCTGTCAGGACCCTGTTGCGACAGATCGAGGCCGACGATAGCAGCACGGACGCTGCGCGATCGCTCCGTTTCCTGGCGCTCTATGAAAGGATTGCCGCAGAGTGGGAACGTCGCCTCGATGACGCTGGGTGCATCGATTTCGACGACATGCTCATCCAGGCCGCCAGCCTGATTGAGGAGGGGCGGTTCGACAGTCGCTACACCATCATTTTCGCAGACGAGTTCCAGGACAGTTCCCGGGCGCGTGTGAGACTGCTGAAAGCGTTACTGGATCGAACGCAGCATCGCGGACACCTTTGCGTCGTTGGCGATGATTGGCAGAGCATCAACCGTTTCGCCGGCGCAGATTTGTCCGTGATGACCGAATTCGCACAGACCTTTCCGCATTGCTCCCAACTCAAGCTGACGACGACGTTTCGCTGCCCGGAAGCTCTATGCAAAGCCTCAAGCGCCTTCATCTCCGCGAATCCGCGTCAGCTTGAGAAGGTCGTGCAGACGACAAATCAACGTCAGGAGATCGCCATGGCGGCGTTTGCCTGCGAAACCTCCGAGGATGCGATCGATCGGGTTCACAGGCACCTGTGTCGACTCCACGATCATGCGGAAAGCGGATCGCTCGGCTATCCCGCAGAGCAACGGGTGTCGGTCCTGCTCCTCGGACGCTACAATCATGATCGGCCGAAGCAATTCAACGATTGGCAGGACCGCCTCAAGGGGCGGCTCGATCTCACCTATCGCACCATTCACTCCGCCAAGGGGCTGGAGGCAGATTACGTGATGATACTCAACATGGTCGAGGGCGACTTCGGTTTTCCGAGCCAGATCGCCGATGATCCGGTCCTGCTTCTCGCCATGCCCGAAGCTGAAGACTATCCGATGGCGGAGGAACGGCGCGTGTTCTACGTGGCACTGACGCGAGCAAGGCGTCAGGTGCGGATCTACACCAAGGCGTCGTCGCCCTCGCGCTTCCTCGTGGAGTTGGCGAAAGCCGAGCTTCTCGACATCCACATCGATGGCGCCGGCAAGCTGATGCCATGTCCGAGATGTCAGGGAGGCATCCTGACGGAACGATCCGGCCGCTATGGCCCCTTCGAGGGATGCGGTTCCTGCGACTTCACTCGGAACCTGATGGGAGGCGACGTGCGCCGCCCCAGCAATCGGGTGCATCTTGAAACTCCCATGCCGCCAGGGGAGTTATGCCCAACGTGCGGCAGCGGCCGGATGAAGGAAAGGTCAAAGGCCCGACAGAAACCATTTGTCGGATGCTCGGGTTATCCTGACTGCAAGACAACTGCGCCGCTGCTCCGGCCGTCCCGCTGACGTGCGGCACCCGGTCCTCGGCAGACGTTGAGGCTCGCTCGCGCCCTGGGTAGCAGCCCGTCGGGTCGGACCTCCCCGGCAAACCCTTCCCTTCCGTACCGCCGGGCGCGTACTGCGTCAGGCCGCAGGTTTCCGCGCGATCAGCGTGACGAAGGGCAGAAAGCCATAGAGCGTCCCGGCCTCGGCGCGGCGGAGGTACTCATTTTCCAGCGCCTCGGCGAGCGGTCGGCCGATCACGCCCTCCTCGACCAGGCGTGCACCCGACATCCGTACCCAGACAAGGTTGCCCATGCCTTCGGTCACGACACGGTTGGCGGTGCCGAACTGCTCGACGACCAGTCCGGCGCGCGCGGCCAGCGGCTTGAGCTTGCCCGTCAGCCAGGCATCGGTG
>NZ_JADDJF010000061.1 GCF_017811755.1 Pararhodobacter sp. SW119
CTTGGTGGCGAAGGACCTGATATAGGCGGCATATGAAGCGGGAAGAGATCGAAGACGCCTTGCAGGGCATTTTGGAGACCTTGGCGCACATCGAGCACGAGCGCTGGTCACATTGGCAGAAGTACATGCACGCCAAGGGTAGCCGGCAGGCAGATGGAAGCTTGCTGATACCGGCCGATCTTGTTGCGCAGTGGGATCGTCAGAGCGCCACGCCATATGCGGAACTCTCCGCAAAGGAGAAGGAGAGCGACCGCGACCAAGTGCGGAAGTATCTCCCAGCAATCGTCGAAGCCCTTTCTACAAATTGAAAGGAGCCTCCGATCGGAGAACAGGCCCGTTACCAAATGTGTTGCACCACCCGGCGGACCCCCCCGTGCAGCCGGGTCCGCAAAGGACTCGCGCCCTCGCAGAAATCGGCGAGGGCGTCTCCCGATTGTCGCATGTGCGGACCTTCCGGTCATTCGCTGCGGGTGCGTCGTGCTTGTTCGCAGTTGCGGCGACACCGACGTAGAGGGCGGACAGCGGACCCGTGCGGGAGCAGCATCGCATCCGCAGAAACTCACTATAGCGGCCATCGGAACGGGTGGCGACGCTAACTCGCAAAGCCGCTTAGCTCGGGTGGATCGTTGGGGTTGCTGCGGTAAGAACTGATCGCTTCTTCATGTTGAGCTGTGTCTTGCAGCATGGCGCTTGGCTCGCCGCGGCGCTACTGCGTTCGCGGGGGCGATCGTGGCACTGCTGGTGAAGTCCCCAACCTCGCCTGAGTGCTTCGGAAATGCCCAGACGTCATCCGGTCAGCAAGAACCACGCTCCGAACGATGCCAGCCCGACGCCGATGATCCGGCCGGTCTGCACGCCGAAGGGCGCCGTTTTCTCGATCGCGACGAGCAGGGCTACGCCCAAGATCCAGTAGAGGTTCATCACGCCGCCGACAAAGAGCAGGGCCATGAGCGCCCAGCAGCAACCGAGGCAGAAGGCGCCGTGATGCGCACCCATCACAAGGGCGCCGGTGTATCCCGGACGCCGGTGTTCAGTCAGGAATTGCGCCGGTGAGCGGCAATGACGAAGACAGGCCGCCTTGAGAGGAGAGAACTGGTATGCGCCCGCAAGGAGAAGGACCGCGCCGGCGGCATGGGCGGAACTGACGGTCATCATCGCGGCCGAGATCATCCCCACCGCCTGGAAACCCAATTGCAGCGCCGTCGCCGCAACGCTGAACAGGGCCCAGACAAGCAGGTACCCGGCCAGAAACCAAATGCTCTGCGCGCCCGCGTTCGCCCGCTGTGACGAGCAGCGACGAAGTGCCGCGAAGAGCAGCAGGGTCGGTGCTGCGGACGGCGTCATCATGGCAATCATCATGATCCACCACATGAGCACGAGCATGACCGCATGCGCAGGGCCCCATTCCGGCGTTTCCCCCATGTCCATCGCTGCGCCTGAGCTGCCCGCCATGCGCGTCATCTCGAGCGCGGTCATCTCCATGCCGACGCCGAACACGGTGTAGGCGGCGGCCAGGGCCGTGACCATGGCAACTGCGCCGAGCACGATTGTCCGGTCATGACGCAGCGCGCGGTCGAGGATCGGCAGCTGGCCGCCCGAGCCCGCGGTCATTGCGGCGCCGTCGCTTCGCGAACAACCCCGCTGCCATTCAGGTGAAGCGTCGCAAAATGGGCATGGGTGTCGGTCAGGCCCTCAAGCCTTATCCCGCCGCCCATCGTCTGCGTGCTGCCGCTCGCGACTTCGGCCTCGGTGTACTCGAAGCCGTGCGGCAGATTGATGCGAGCCCGGTGCGGAGCGCCGGTCACGATATGGGGTATGGGTTTGGCGTCGAGTTCGAATATCTCGCCGACGCGGGCACGCCCGGTCCGGCTCTCCTTGTCCATCTCCAGAGTTATCGGCGCGCGGACCGTCGGGTGCTTGTTCGGGCTCATACGGGAATAGACAAACCACATCGTCGCCATTTCGTCGGTGTCGCCGCCGGTCATGATGGTTTCGATCGCGTGGCATTGCGCCTCCCCGGCGCTTTCGTCCACGATTAGCTGCATCTGGCCGTCGCCATCATGG
This sequence comes from Pararhodobacter sp. SW119, assembly GCF_017811755.1. Lineage (GTDB taxonomy): Bacteria > Pseudomonadota > Alphaproteobacteria > Rhodobacterales > Rhodobacteraceae > Pararhodobacter. The sequence continues at coordinate 2,065 of NZ_JADDJF010000061.1, forward strand.
ATCGCCTTTGGCCAGGCGTAGACAGCCGCCACGCGCAGTCCGTCGAGACTCACGTCGCCGTAATGCCCCTTTTCGATCTGGTAAACGATTGCCGCCCTGCAACTGCCGCCCGTCGGCAAAACGCTGAACTGGCAGGGACATCCGAAGTTGCAATTGCAGTTGACCATTTCCTGGCCTCTGATTTCCCAGGGCGTCATGTGCTCCTCCTTTCTATGCCGGGCTCTTCCGGCTTTTGGGGATCTGGAAGTCACGCGTTGTAAGTGCCTTCTGCTTCCAGCTCTCAAGCTGCGCCCGCCCAAAGAACGGGTGCCCGATTCAGTGGCTTTCGACCATTGTTCTGCTGTCGGGCTGGCTGGCGTGAACGGCAGGCCGGATGTTCTGATTGACCCTGAAGAGGTTTTCCGGGTCGTACTTGGCCTTGACGTCCGCGAGGCGCGCGTAATTGTCGCCGTAGCTTGCCCTGACGCGGGCCTCGCCCTCATCGTCCATCATGAAGTTGATGTAGCCGCCCTCGCGGTTGAATTTATGGACCGCCTTCCAATAGTCGCGCGCCCATTGCGTGAGCTCGGCGGCCTTGGCCGGGTCGAGATCGATGCCGGCGATCACCATCGACCAGGTGGCGTCGCGCGCGTTCCAGGCCGTCTCGCCCGGGCCGATGCGGCGCACGGCCCCGTCGATCGGATAGAGATGCATGAGCGACAATTCGGAAGGCGCTTTCTGCGCCTGCGCGATATGCACCTCGATCGCCTCGTCCGGCAATTCGGTCACAAAGTCGCCCTTCCAGTGCCATTGCAGGCCCTTCGGGAAGAACGGATCGAACATGCCCTGAAGGGCCGGAAACGGAATCGCGTCCATCCAGTTGAAAATCGGCGGCGGCAGGCGGTCCAGGAGCGGCGCCATTGCGGCCTTACCGTCCTCGGCCGTGCCGTTGTAGCACGCGACAACGGCACAGGCCTTTTTCCCCCAATGCTCACGCGGGAAGGGATCGGTCGACGGAACACTCTTGAGGCCCACGAAGACGCCAAGTGCCTCGGGTGCGTCCGGCAGATAGTCGCGATAGGCGCGCATGACATCGGCTGCGTGGCGGGCGTCCCAGAAGACGGGTCCGGCAAAGACCGTGTTGACCGGATGCGCCTGAAAGAGAAAGCTCGTCACGACGCCGAAGTTGCCGCCGCCGCCGCGCAGCGCCCAGAAGAGGTCGGCGTTCTCGGACGCGTTCGCCGTGACGAACCGACCGTCGGCGAGCACGACATCGGCCTCGATCAGGTTGTCGATGGTCAATCCGTGCTTGCGCGTCAGGTAACCGGTGCCGCCGCCGAGGGTGAGCCCGGCGATGCCGGTCGTCGAGACGATCCCGGCGGGTACGGCAAGCCCGAAGGGATAGGTGGCGTGGTCGACTTCGCCCTGCGTGCAACCCGCGTCCACGCGCACGGTGCGCGCTTCCGGATCGACCCGCACCCCCTTCATCGCCGAAACGTCGATCACCAGGCCATCGTCGCAACTGCCCAGGCCGGGGCCGTTGTGGCCGCCGCCGCGGATGGCGATCAGCAAGTCGTTGTCGCGGCCGAAACTCACCGCCGCGATCACGTCGGCCACGTTGGCGCAGCGTGCGATCATCGCCGGACGCTTGTCGATCATGCCGTTGTAGAGTGCGCGCGCATCGTCATAGTCCGCATCGGTGCGCGAAATGACAGGGCCGCGCAAAGCGCTTTCCAGTTGGGTTTTCAGATTGTCGGTCATGATGTGCTCCTCTTTCTGAGCGTGAATCAGCAAACCGCCTAAAAAAACAGAGTGCAGACTGCACCGGGCGGTCTGACTACAGCACCGCGGCGATCATCCGCGCGGCGCGGGCCGCACCGTCGGCCTCGACTGGGTGGGGACGGCGCGGGGTGGTCAATTCGGCCACCATCGCCTCGGCGATGGTCTCGGGCGGCGAGGTGGCAAAGATCATCCGCCGGCCTGCTTCGTAGCGATCGAGCCGGTGGGCGACGTGGATGTTCTGCTCGAAATGATTGCGCAGCGGGAAATAGAGGAAGGGTGTGCCCGCGGCTGCAAGTTCCATGCAGGTGGTCAGTCCGCCCTGCACCAGCGCCAGGTCGCAGCAGGCCAGGTGCCGGTCGAGATCGGGGACGAAGGCGCGCAGTTCCACACCGGGCGGGGCGTTCAGGCTCGCCGGGTCGAGGCGCGGGCCGGTGACCACGATCATGCGCAACTCGGGCACCGCTTCCTTCGCCAACGGCCAGGCGTGCAGGATGCGCCGGATCAGATGCGCGCCCACCCCCGAGCCGCCCACGGTGACGATGCAGACCTTCTCGTCCGGCCCGTAGCCGACGCGCGCGCGCAGCGCCTCGCGCGGGCCGAACCCCGAAGGATGCGCGCCCATGACGTAGCCCGCGAAATCGTAGTGCCTCGGCACCCAGTCGCGCATCATCGGAAGCCCCTCGCCGAAACCCAGCGGGACGACATCCTCGGGATTGCCGACGAAGATCGACCGGTCGCGAACGGTCGGATTGTTTTCGACATGACCGATCATCTCGGCATTGTAGTCGCTGGTCAGGAATGCTTCGTGTGCGCCGCCTTCCGGCATCGGCACCCAGCCGACGAAATCGGTCAGCCAGACCATCGCCGATTTCTTCAGGCCGGGATGTTCGTGCCAGTAATGGTCGATGTCCCAGGCTTCGTCGGCGATCACCAGGTCGTAGCCGCCTTCCTCGACGGTCTCCTGGAAAACCATGAAGTTCTTGATCAGGATCTCGTCCATCCGGCGGATCGCCTGAAAGGCGTTGAGGTCGTGCTCGCCGGACTCCTCCTCGATATGAGCGGTTTCGCTGGCAAGTCGGGCGCTGCCGGGGTGGAGCCTTTCGTCATTCGCCTCCAGAAGCCGCGTCACCGGGTCCTGCGCCAGCCAGTCCACCTGAATATCCGGGTGCAGCGCCCGAAGCGCCTGCGTGATCGCCACGTCGCGGCGCGCATGCCCGAGGCCAATGGGTGAGGACAGGTAGAGCGCGCGCTTCGGCGCCTTCGCCCGGCGCCGAGGCGGCTTGCCGGGCGCCCAGGTACCCAGATGCCGGGCAAGGAAGTCGCGCATCAGCGTGTTGAACTGGCCCGGAAAGCGGGCGTTTGGGACATGTCCGCCCTCCTCGAAGATATGGATCTCGCAGCCTGTCAGCTCTGCCACCTTCTCGGACGCCGCCACCGGCGCGATCGTGTCCTTGCGACCGTGAACCAAGAGCATCGGGCAACGGATGCGACGGTAGGCTTGCTCATCCAGTTGATATTGCCCCGCATAGGGCGCGGCCATCGAGGCCGCGAGGATGTCGCCCGTCGTCCCGTCGGCCCAGCCGCGCACGTCCTCTTGCTGCTTGGTCGAATGCGGTTCGACGAAAAGCTGTTCCGCAAAGAAGTCGGCAAAATCAGCGTAGTTCCTCCGCCAATACCCGCGGTTGTACTTCTCCCAGCCCTGGGGTTCGCGATCGCCGAGGTCACTGTTGTAGCTTTCGACGCTGTTATGGGGGAATCGCGGGACAAGCGGTGAATGGGCGCCGACGGCGATCACCGCACGCACGCGGTCGGGATGATAGGAGGCAAGGATGGCGCAGGTCGGCCCGCTTTGCGAAAGGCCGAAAAGGATCGCCCGGTCGATGTCGGTGGCATCCATGACCGCAAGTGCATCGGCGACATAGTGACCTTGGCCGAACTGCGAGGGGTCGGTGGGCCGGTCCGACTTGCCGTTGCCGCGTGGGTCCCAGGTAATGCAGCGGAACCGGTCGCTGAAGTACGGGATCTGCGATTTGTACCCGCGCGAATGGATGAACATCCAGGTCGGGATGAAGACGATCGTCTCCGGCCCATCGCCATAGATTTCGCAGTGCAGCGTGACACCGTGCCGGTCGATTTTCAGTTCAGTATGCGGATACAGGGCGCGCATCGGTCTTCCTCCCTATTCCTGTCCGGCCTCCAGCCTTTCGAGCACCACGCCGATCCGTCGCAAGGCTTCTCGGTGGGGCGCGCGGGGACCATCGCGTCCCATCAGGATCTGCGACTCGGCGCCGAGGAACATCACGCTGACCAGCGCCGCGATCTCGTCGGACGAGAAGGGCGAGGGCACGCCCAGCCGACGCAGCGACCGGCGGGCAACGACCACCAGAAGCCGGTGCCAGCCATCCAGCGCTTCGGCCACCGCGTCGCGGATCGCGGGATTCGACCAGCCGGCCGCGATCAACTCCTGGAGGACCCGGACATAGCCGCTGTTCAGATCGTCCTCGAGGAAGTCGCAGGCCAGCGCCCATTGCCGTGAGAGCGGCAGGTTCGGGTCGCCGAACATGGCCCGCTGGCGGTCGAGCAGGGCCGCATTCATCGCCGCAAAGAGCGCCAGAACCATCCCTTCCTTCGAGCCGAAGTGATACTGAATCTGGCTCATCGGCATGCCCGCCGCCTCGGCCACCCGTCGCGTTGAGAGCCCGGCAAATCCATACTCGATCAGGATCTGCTGCGCTGCGTCGAGCAGGTGTCCGCGCGTTTCAATCACTTTCTCGGCCGATACCCGCGCCATGGTGGGTGACTTCCCCCAATTGATCAACCTCGGCAATTACAATAAATCGTTCGAACGAATTTTTCAAGAGGAAGGGCGGATGCGCTCCTTGTAGTCGTGCCAACACAAGGCACAAGACATCGACCAGTTGCTGGCGCTGAATGCGACTGGTGTTTGGACGTCGGCGATGGTTCCCCCTCAGAATCCCTGCCTTCGCAACTCGCTTCCGATCCGGGCTCGGGCTACATCGTCAACCATCGGAAAGGCCGTGAAGAATTGATTTGCCGACGCATCGGTTCTGCGACGGCGGGCTTCCTGACGCCATCGGGCGGCCTGCTGGTGGCGGCCTTCAAGGCCGTTCGCGACCGCTGCGATCATCGCGATCAGGTAATGCGCGCCGGGCGTAGTGGCTGCGCGGTCCGCCCAGCGGGCCGCGGCGCGGGTGTCGCCGATCTGGATCAGGGACAAGGCACGAACACCATGCATGCCATAGAGCAGCGGATCGAGCGGGCTCAGGTTGAGCGCGGTGTCGAGCCCGGTATCGACCGCTTTGGCGTCCCCGGTCAGCATCGCGGTGAAGGCGCCGGCGTAATAGCCTTGCGCATAGTTCGGGTTGAGGTCCACGGCGCGCCTCAGCCAGCCGGCCGCTGTCTCGGGTTCGCGGGTCAGCCAGAAGGACCGACCCATCGTGTAATGCGTGAACGGATCGAGCGGGTCGAGTTCCAGCCCCCGCTCGGCATGACGCCGCGCCGCTGTGGCGGCTTCGCGGTCATCCGGACCGAGGTGAAGAAAGGCATCGATGAAACGCGTGAAGGACAAGCCGGCATGGGCGCGCGCAAATCGCGGATCAAGCGCGACGGCGTTCTGGAAATGCGCGTTGGCGCGCCGATTTGCCTCCGGCGTGAACCGGTAAAGTTCGCCCAAGCCAAGGTGGAAGTTCTTCCAGGCGTCGAGCCGGTCGGAGCCGACGAGGTTGGCCCGCCGCGCCTCGTTCTGCGGCACATGCATGTCGAGTGCGGTGACCACATGCGCGATGATCCGGTGGCGAAGATCTTCGATCTCGCCCAAGGGGGCCGCCAGCCTGTCGGCCCAGATCACTTCGCCCCTGCCGGCATCGGCAAGCTCGATGACAACGACGACCGCGCCATTGCGGATCTCGATCACGCCCGAAAGAACATAGCCGGCCCCCAGCGCGGTGCCGACCAGATCGAGGTCGGTCTCGGCCTTGCGAAAGCGGAAGCACGAGCCTCGCGCGATCACCGCCAGCCAGCGCATCCGCGAGAGGGCCTGGATGATCTCGTGCGGGATCGCCTCGGCAAGAATTTGCAAGTCCGGCATTGTGCCGAGGGGACGGAAGGGCAGCACCGCCACCGAAGGGCGCGAAAGCTCGGCACTCTCAGGACCTGCGGGTTGCTCGACGTGAGCAGGCTTGGCCGGACTGACATCGCTCACTTCGGCCATGAACCGGAACCCGCGCCCATGAACCGTTCGGATGATGCACTGATTCTTGCCGGTGTCCCCGAGGGCGTGGCGCGCCGAGCGAACGCGGCTGGAAATGCTTGCGTCCGAAACCGACTTTCCGTTCCAGACGACCCTTGCGATCTCGTCCTTGCCGACCATCCGGTCGCGATTGCGGATCAAGTGGATGACGAGGGCGAGCACCTGCGGTTCCGCCCGAACCGGCTCTCCGTTCCGGTCAAGTTGGAACCCTGCCGGGTCCAGGGTGAATTCACCGAACCGCCATGCCATGAAACAGATTACCGCAAAATCGTGGGTTTCTACAGGAATTCTTCAGAAGCGCTTCAAGCAATTTCGCGCCAGGAAGCCATAATTCCCTGACCTGCCCAGACAGATGAAAGGAAGCCAAGATGCTTGATCATGTCCTTTCGCGTCACCACCCCCGTCGCGCAATGATTTCGTCCGCGGTCGTCGGCGTGGTCTCGCTGGCTTTTGGCGGCGGCGCCGCCGCCGAGCCGATCAGTGCAAGACCGCTGATCGAGCGGCACAGGTTCTCGGGAGAGGTGACGATAAACCTCACCCAGACCCTCGACGGGCTTGCGCGTCACGAGGTCGAGATGGCCGACGCCTCTGCGCTTGCAGTGGTCGAGTTCACCATCCAGCCCGGCGCGGTATTTCCCTGGCACACCCACCCCGGCACGGTTCTGATCAGCCTGGCGCAAGGTGAACTTGGGTTCATCTATGCCGAAGATTGCGTCGAACGCCGGCTGGCTCCCGGCATCGCGATGGTCGATCCGGGCAACGCGGTGCACACCGCCCGCAATCCCGGCGAGGTACCGACTGTCGTCATTGCGGTCATTCTCGGTGCGCCGGCCGAGGGCGGACTGACGCTGCCAGTGGCGGCCGACGAGGCGGTGGCGCTGGACGAACGGTGCGACATCGAAACGCCGGGCGCGCATGCGCATTGAGTTGGGAGCTGAAATGCGGACCTCGGCGGACCGCAGCCCGCCGAGGACAAGGGCGGCGACAGCACGCCTGAAATGCGATCAACCAGAACCGGAGCGACGCAGATGCTGAAGAATGCCACCATACGGACCACGGCCGGGCGCGGGCGCCTGTTCGCGTCGATCCTGGACACTGTGGGCGACACCCCGGTCATCCGGATCAACAACCTCGCGCCCGAGGGCGTCCGGCTCTACGTCAAGGCCGAGTTCTTCAATCCCGCCGCTTCGGTCAAGGACCGGCTGGCGCTGAACATCATCGAGGCGGCCGAACGCGCCGGCACCCTGAAGCCGGGCCAGACCGTGGTCGAGGCGACCAGCGGCAATACCGGCATCGGGCTGGCGATGGTCTGCGCGCAGAAGGGCTATCCGCTGGTCGTGACCATGGCCGACAGCTTCTCGGTCGAGAGGCGGCGGCTGATGCGTATGCTCGGCGCGAAGGTGGTGCTGACCCCGCGCGCCCAAAAGGGGACGGGGATGTATCAGAAAGCCGTGGAGTTGGCCGAAAAACACGGCTGGTTCCTGGCGCGACAGTTCGAAACCCCAGCCAATGCCGACATCCACGAAGCGACCACCGCGCGCGAGATCATCAACGATTTTGCCAGCGACCGGTTGGATTACGTGGTCACCGGCTACGGCACCGGTGGCACGGTCACCGGGTTGGCGCGCGTTCTGCGCAAGGAACGCCCGGAGACAAAGATCATCCTGTCCGAACCCACCAACGCGGCACTGGTGGCCAGCGGCGTTGAGCAGGAACGCGGCGCCGACGGTTCCCCAGCTGTAAGCCACCCGGCGTTCGAGCCACACCCGATTCAGGGCTGGACGCCCGACTTCATCCCGCTGGTGCTGCAAGAAGCACTGGACAACGGCGGCTACGACGACCTGATCCCGGTTTCCGGCGCGGACGGTGTCGCCTGGGCGAGGAAACTCGCGGCCCGCGAAGGCATCCTGACCGGCGTCTCGGGCGGCGCGAGTTTCGCCGTGGCGATGCAGATCGCCGAGCGGGCGGCACCAGGTTCGGTGATCCTCGCCATGCTGCCCGACACCGGCGAACGGTATCTTACGACACCGCTGTTCGAGGGCATCCCCGAGGAGATGGACGGCGAGGAGCAGGCGCTGTCGCTTTCGACGCCGGGCTACCGGATGGAGTGAGCCGGCATCACCGTGGGATGCCGCGCCGAATGACGCATCGCAGCCTCAGGAGAGCCGGCATGCCAGCATCAGATACCCAAATCCGATCCACTTTCGACCGTGTCAAGCACCCCTTCACTGCGCGGCCCTTCAGCGCACGCGGGACCTATCATGCACGCGCCGAAGCCGGACCCGGCCTTACCGCAACCGCGACCGAGGGGGACCGGAGGTTTGCCGTCGACATGCCCGAGGCCGTGGGCGGCACCGGCGCAGCGCCGACACCCGGCGTCTACGGACGCGCCGCACTGCTTGGCCGTCTGGTGATCAGCCTCAGGATGGAAGCTATCAACGAGCCAAGCGCTTTTCGCCAAAGGTTCGTGCCGAGGTCGAGGTCGATTTACTCGCCTCGGTTGCCGGGTTCCGCAAGCCCGATGGCAGCTACGCCATCCGCGGCGAGTTCGTGACCGTGGTCGGGACCATTTGAGAGGCAGGGGGCGAGAAGATGATCCACGGCGATTTCCGCATGGGCGAGTTGCAAGCCCTCTCCACCGGGGGTGCGGTTTCCATTCCGATGCCCAGCATCGTCGTGTCGGGCGGACAACTGGAGGCTGCGCCATGACCGCGTTGCCGCCTCAATCGCCCGCCATCGAATTCGTCAGTCGCGGCGATGCCGGGCCAGCGGTCCTTTTCGTGCCCGGTTCCTACAGCACGGCGGCTGCTTGGCGCGGGGTCTGGGCGCATTTGCCCGCGGACTGGCAATATGCCGCGACCAGCCTTCTGGGCTGTGGCGCGACGACCGAGACGCGCCGCCCGGGCAATGCGGACATGCCACATGAATTGGCAGTGGTGCGGGCGGCCGCCGCCCGCATGGGCGGCGGGCCGGTGCATCTGGTCGGGCATTCATTCGGCGGCACTGTGGCGCTCGCGGCAGTGCTGGATCATACTTTCGAGGTCGCGAGCCTTGCGCTCTTCGAGGCCAATCCCTTTAATTTGATCGCCGACAACGGGCCGCTCTACGGCGCGGCGTGCGACCTGGCGAGGGAGTTCGCGGCGGCGCTTGAGGCCGGTGACCCTGACGCGGCGGGCCGGATCATCGACTACTGGGGCGGGACGGGCACCTTTGCCGCGATGCCGCCAAAGGTTCAGGATTTCTGCCGCCGGGCAGCACGGGCCAATGCGCTCGACTGGGAAACCTGCCTTGGTTTTCGCTTGGACCTGTCGGAGTTCGCCGCGCTCGACTTCCCGGTAATGCTGGTGCGCGGCGAGGGAGCAATCCCGGCAATGATTGCCATCACCGACGCCCTGGGGGCGTGTCTGCCCGCCGCGCGACAGGAGGTCGTCGAAGAAGCCGGCCGTTTCCTTGTTTCGACCCACCCGAAAATCTGCGCCGCGCTGCTCGCCGAGCATCTGGCGCGCACCGACGTCGCGCCGGCGACGGACGAAGGGAGACCGACATGAACCGCATCTGGTCAAAGGGATCGAGCGGGCGGATTCGCTCGCGCTCGACCCGCACAAGGGGCTGCATGCGCCCTTCGACGTGGCTACGCGCTGATCCGTGCCCGGCTCTAAGTGGCGGGTGGGAAACGCGAAAGGGGTCGTCGCGGATGTGAGGAAATGGCAGCTACGCCGTCCCTTGGGGGGTGCTGACAGTGGCCGGGCCAATCTGACAGGAGCGAGGAAAAGCCATGACCTACGACGATTTCCGGGCGGGCGAAAAACAGGGGTGGGACGCGCGGGCGGATGCCTATGGTACGGCGACAGCCAGGGCGACCGTGCAGTCGATCCCCGATCTGCTGGCGGCGGTGCGGCTTGCGCCCGGGATGCGCATTCTCGATGTCTGTTGCGGTCCGGGCTACGCGGCAGGCGCAGCGGCGGCACTGGGGGCCGAGGCGCGTGGCATCGACTTCGCGCCCCAGATGGTTCGGCAGGCGCAGGCGCGATTTCCAGGGTTGGCCTTCGACGAGGGCGATGCGGAACGGCTCGCCTTCCCGGATGCCTCCTTTGATGCGGTCCTGTGCAATTTCGGACTTTTCCACGTTACTGCGCCCGAACTTGCCATGTCGGAGGCGTTCCGGGTGCTGCGCCCCGGCGGGCACTTTGCCTTCAGCCAGTGGTGCGCACCCGACGAAAACCCAGTTCACCGGTTGACTCTGGACATCGTGCGGCGCCTTGCCGACATGAATGTCGCGCCATCGGCCCCGGACGCGTTCATCCTGTCCAGTCGCCACACGGCGAAGGGGATGATGGCGCAGGCGGGCTTTACCGACATTGCCCTGCGCGATGTGCCGATCCTTCTGCGCGCACCTGCCGAGGATTTCTTCGACTTCATGATGCGGTTCGGCGTGCGCATCCCGTTGATCCTCGAGCGGCAGACAGAGGCGGTTCGAGCGGCAATTCGCAAAGCTTGCGACGTTGAAGCGCAAGCCTTTCGCTCCGGGGACGAAATCCACCTTCCCATGCCCGGTATTGTCGTGTCGGGCCAGAAGGAGGGATTGCTGCCATGACTTCCGCTACAGAGAGGCATACACTCGACCCCGACGACTGGGAAGGAATGCGTGCCGTCGCGCACCTGATGGTAAACGACGCGTTCACCCGACTGGAGGGCCTGCGTGATGGCCCGGTCTGGCAATCGATGCCCGAAGAAATGCGGGGCGCCTTCTCGGGACCAGTGCCCACCGACCCATCGCCGCTGGAAGCGGTCTACACCGATGTCGCGACCAAACTCTATCCCCATGCGATGGGGAATCTCCATCCGCGTTTCTGGGCGTGGTACATGGGCTCAGGCTGCCTGACCGGCGCTCTGGCTGACTTCCTTGCGGCGATCGACGGATCGAACCTCGGCGGTGGCAATACGGGCGCGAACCTCGTCGATCGCCAGGTAACCGACTGGTTGCGGCAGATGATGGGTTTTCCCGAGGGCGCGAGCGGCACGCTGGTGAGCGGCGGCTCGATGGCCAATGTCATCGGGTTGACGACGGCGCGCAACGTCATGGCCGGGATCGACCTGCACCAAGAAAGCCTGGCCGACGCCCCACAACGGCTGCGCTTCTACAGCTCGGACCAGGTGCACAACTGTCATTTGAAGGCGATGAACCTGTTGGGACTGGGCGGTAGGTCGCTGCTCCGCGTCGCGACCGATCACACCTTTCGCATGGATGTCGACGCGCTGCGTGCCGCCATCGCCGCTGACCGGGCGGCGGGGCTGAGGCCCGCCTGCGTCATCGCCACTGCCGGAACCACCAACACCGGTGCCATCGACCCGTTGCCGGAGATCGCCGATCTCTGCCGCGACGAGGGGCTCTGGCTGCACATCGACGGCTGCATCGGCGCGCTCTTCGCAATTGCGCCTGAGAACCGGCACCTGGTGGCGGGGATCGAGCGGGCGGATTCGCTCGCGCTCGACCTGCACAAGGGCCTGCACGCGCCCTTCGACGTCGGTTGCGCGCTTGTCCGCGACCGCCGGCAGCACCGCATGACCTTTGCTGAGACTGCCGAATACCTTCAGGTCGCCAGGCGCGGCCTTGCGGCGGCAGAATTTTTGCACGACTACAGCTTAGAGACAACGCGCGGGTTCCGTGCGCTGAAAGTCTGGATGATGCTTCGCCATCATGGGGTAGACAGCTTCGGCCGCATTCTCGACCGCAACATTGCCCAGGCGCGCCACCTGACGCAACTTATCGAAGCCGACCCGCTGCTCGCGCTGATGGCCCCGACCGCTTCCACCGTGGTCTGCTTCCGCCACGACCCCGGTGGCATGGACGAAGCACGCCTGAAGGCTCACAATACCGAGATCATGCTGCGCCTTCAGGAAAGCGGTGTCGCGGTCATATCTGAAACCACAATCCGTGGCCGCCTTGCCCTACGCGTTGCCATATGCAACCACCGCACCCGCGACGACGACCTCGACCTGCTGATCCGAGAAGTGCGCCAGATCGGGGAGAACCCTACGGCGTCACCAACACTGCGCAACCGAAGCTCGCTGCGGCACTCACGAACGCCGACGAAGCCGCACCGCGGCAAAGCGCAAGTGTCGAAAGGTGGGTAAGGACAGTCCTTTTCGCTGCGTATGCGAAGCGACCCACCCTGCCGCGCATTGCCTGAATGTCGTTGTTGGGCTCGAAGCGGTCCTCGCCTGCATTGGTTCGGCTCAGCTACTCGCGGTGAGTTCATTTCCCCCGCGTTTTCGCGGCGCCCGACCCACGATGAGGTGCCATAAAGATTTTTCGGGAACCATCCTGCCGTTCGGAACGCGCAAGAAAAATAAAATGCGAAGCATGTTCCGCTTCGTTCCGCAGCCAACCGGCCAATCTTCCCGTCGAACCCGCAATGCCCCGGGGAAACAGAGGAGTTCAGAACCGACTTGACGCTGCCGCGATGGTGCAGCCGCCATAGAGAAAGGTCGACGCACATGCTCGACTCACATCCATCCGAAAACCGCGACGCCACCCTCAGCGCCGTGCGCCGCTTTTTCATCGACTACGGCCATGAACTTGCCGATGCAGCTGCGCTCCTCGGTGGCGCGCCCGCTGAGGCCAAGGTCATCGCATGTGGTCTCCACGTTTGGGCCGCCGCTCACATCGACGGTCGTATCCGCCGAGATCTCACCGCTCTCCACCGGTTGCTTGCGCTCGAAGACGTAGGTGATCCGGACCGCATCGAAACGGAACTTTTCTCCATGATCGATCCGGCATCACCGAAGGTCGAGACGATCTGCATTCTCACGGACAGGATGTCGGAACTCCTGCGCGCCATCGATGATGGCCCTGAACGCCGCAATCGTGCCGCCAGCCACAACAATCGTACGCTCGCTGCCTGAGGCCGAACCTCAACCCTGCACCCAGGGGTTGAGGCTTGA
>NZ_JADDJF010000062.1 GCF_017811755.1 Pararhodobacter sp. SW119
ACTCTGACCCATGCGAGCTCTCTCGACCTCCCTCACCGCGGCGCTCGTTCTCGCGGGGTGCCAGCCCGCCGCGATGCCGCCCGACGCCCCCGCCCCGGCCGCCGGCTGGCACAAGGGGGCCACCGCCGGCACCGATGAGCGCATGGCGCGGTGGGAGCGGGAGTGGGAGGAAGCGAAGCAGTCCCTTGCCATGTCGCGCGGCGAAGCCGCCACCGCGGGAAGAACCATTCCGCCCGAGGTCGACCGGCAGGTGACGGAAGTGCTGGACCGCCGGATCGAGGTCGATCAGGCCGAGGAGGCCAGGATCGAGGACCTCCAGGGCGCGGTCTCCGACGCCCTGCGCCTCGCGGAACTCCTGAGCGTCAGATAAGGCGCGCCCAGCCCGAGAAGCGTCGCGCAGCCAGGACAGCCGCGAACGTCAGATCACGCAGCCCTCGGCCGCCTGCCGATGCACTTCGGCCGTCGCGCGAGGTAGGTGATGAGACCTGTGCCCCATGCGGCTTGACGAGGACTGAAGCTTACGCCGAAAGGTTAGTGGCAGTCTGCGGACCTTCCGGTCATTCGCTGCGACTGCTCCGTATTTGTTCGCAGCTGCGGCGACGCCGACGTGGACGGGCGGGAAGTAAACATTCGCTGCGATTGCACTCGTGCTATCTCAGATTGAGAAAACCGGCATGCACAGGCTGAAAGGTTGCGCGTCTTGCGCCTTGGTTGGCTGTGCGCAGGACGCAGGCCAAGGGGAAATCAGGATAGGCTTGTTCTTCTGGTATCCTGCGTGACGCTCCAGCCAAGGATTGCCGATATCTCGCACGCGATCCTGGTGATGTCCCGGCCGAGTTTTTCACGGAATGCAGGAGTGAACACCCGCACGGACCCGGTGGCGCCGATCGACATCAAAGCCCCTGGCCCGCTTGGCGCAAGCGGGGCCGCGACCGAGCACATGCCGCGCTCGATTTCCTCCACGCATTCGGCAAAGCCGCGCTCGCGGATGGTTTCGAACTCCGCTTGCAGGTCATCCACGTTTGTCAGCGTGAATTCGGTGTAGGCGCGCAACCGGCCTTCCATTTCGCCGGTCGGGAACAGGTCCGGCGAAAAGGCCGCCACAGCCTTTGAGCAGGAACAGGCGTGCAGGGGGCGCTTTCCCAGGCCCGGATGGAGATACGACACACCCGTGTCGGGCGTCTCGACATGAACGATTTCCACGGATTTCCCGCGCAGCCGCGACAGGAAGAACGCCGCTCCGAATTCGGTGGCCGCCTGCCGCAACGTTGGCGCAATCAGCTCCAGCAGCGCACGGTCGGACTGATCGCTGTGGGTAATCTGCTTCAGGCGGGTGCCGATCACGAACCGACCGCGTGCGACAGGTTCCAACAGGCCGACAGCAACGAGGTCCTGCACCAGTCTGTAGGCAGACGGTTTTGGCAGGTCGGAATGGGCGCAAATCTCGGAGACCGTTGCCTCGCCCTTCTGTCCCACGATCTCGAGAATGCAAGTGAGGCGTTCCAGATGCATATTTTTACCTTGCGAGAATCACATTATCAATTTACGATAAGAACGACATGATCGCAAGGGAGGAATGTGATGATGGACGGCGCATGCTGCGGCCCGGGCTATGCAAGCCCAGCCGAGGCCATCAAGGCCCCACGCGAAAAACTGCTCTACACCATCGCCATCTACACGGGCACCGGCATTCAGAAGCCGGACTACCTGGCGACGGTTGATGCCGACCCCGACAGCCCGACCTATTCACAGGTCATCCACCGTCTCGAGATGCCCGGCATCGGGGACGAACTGCACCACATGGGATGGAACGCCTGTTCGTCGTGCCATGACGACGCGGGCATGTCGCGCAAGTACCTGCTGGTGCCCGGTGTGCGGTCCAACAACATCCATGTGATCGACACGGCGACGGACCCGCGCGCGCCGCGCCTGCACAAGGTGATCGACGGGGCCGAGATCAAGTCGAAGACCAACCTCAGCGGCCCTCACACCGTGCATTGCCTGGGTTCCGAGATCATCATTTCGTTCCTTGGCGACGCGCAGGGCGAAGCCCCCGGTGGCTACCTGCATCTCAACAAGGATTTCGAGATCGTGGGCCGTTGGGAAGCCACCATGGGCGACATCCCGTTCAGCTATGATTTCTGGTACCAGCCGCGCCACAACGTCATGGTGTCCTCCGAATGGGCGGCCCCCAACACGTTCATGCCGGGGTTCGACCTGGAAGAGGTGGGGCACCTGAAATATGGCCGCCGCCTGCACATCTGGGATTTCAAGGCGCGCAAACCGGTCGAGACCATGTATCTCGGCGAAGACGGGCTGATCCCGCTGGAAGTGAAATTCCACCATAATCCCGACAGCACCCACGGATTTTGCGGCGCGGCCCTGTCGGCGAACGTCATCCATTTCTGGAAATCCGATGCGGGCAAGTGGGATTGGGAAAAGATCATCGATGTCGAGAACGAGCCGCACCCCGAATGGCCTATCCCGATCCCGGGTGTGATGAGCGCGATCCTCGTGTCGATGGACGACAAGTATCTTTACCTGAACAACTGGCTGCACGGCGACATGCGCCAGTACGACATCAGCGACCCGCACAACCCGGTGCTGACCGGGCAGGTCTACATGGGCGGCCTGCTGGGCAAGGCGCCCGAGGTCAATGGCGTCAAGGTCGCGGGCGGGCCACAGATGTATCAGCTGTCGCTCGACGGCAAGCGGCTCTATGTCACGACCTCGTTGTTCAGTACCTGGGACAACCAGTTCTACCCCGAGATCCGCACGCAAGGCGGTGTCATGCTGATGATCGACTGCGATGTCGAAAACGGCGGCATGACGATCAACGAAGATTTCGTCGTGGATTTCGGCAAGGAGCCCAATGGCCCCAGTCGCTGCCACGAAACCCGCTACCCCGGTGGCGACTGCACGAGCGACATCTGGCTGTGAACGAGACCCGCACCATAACGATCGCCAATCGCGACGGCGCGACCTATCAGGTCGAGGCCCGCCGTCCGTTACTCGACACCCTGCGCGAACAGGGCGTCGATCTGCCCTACGGCTGTAGATACGGCGGCTGCATCACCTGCGCGGCCAAGCTGACCGCAGGCGCGGTGGACCAGCGCCGCCAGGTCGCGCTGAACAATCGGCAGATCAACAACGGCTATGTCCTGCTCTGCGTCGCCCGTGCCGTCACCGATTGCACCCTCGAGATCGGCGTCGAAAGCCACGACAAGCTTTACCGGAACCCATTCCTCGATCCGCTGGAACCGCATGAACTGAAGGCGGACATCGCCACCCTCAAGGAGCGTTGAAATGCCTGCGACCGCGCTTGATGACCTTTACGACTATGATCCGAAATACCTGGCCGACATCCTGAAGTCGGTGAAAACCATCGCGATGGTGGGCGCGAGTGCAGACCAGACCAAGTTCAGCTACGGCGTGCTGCGCGTGCTGCACGAAACGGGATACGACATGATTCCGGTCAATCCGAACCCGGCCCTGACCGAGATCCGCGGCATTCCGGTGTTTCATTCGCTCGAGGAGATCGACAGACCCGTCGACATGGTCGAGGTCTTCCGACCGAAAGAGGAACTCCATGCCATCGCCGAGAAGGCGATCGCCATTGGTGCGAAAGTGCTTTGGGGGCAGATCGGCGTCTACGACGACCGGGCGGCGAAACTGGCAGAAGACGCAGGCCTGAAAGTGGTGATGAATCGCTGCCCCAAGATCGAACTCTTCCGCCCGTTCTGGAAGCCGCGCCTCGACCTCGCGATCTGACATGGGCGGCCTGACCCCATCCGGAAAAGGAACCTGAACATGCCGCAGACCATCACCAGGACTTCCAAGGACATCGTGAAAGAGGCGATGGAGACGGTGCCTGAAATCAGCGCCGAGGAGGCGTTGAGCCTGGTCGGCTCGCCGGATCACGTCTTTGTCGACCTGCGCGATGGCACGGAACAGGCAAAGACCGGAGTCATCCCCGGGGCTGTCGCGTCGTCGCGCGGCATGATGGAATTCCATATCGATCCGGAAAGCCCGGCGCACAAACCCGAGTTCGACCAGGACAAGACCTACGTCTTTTACTGTGCTTCCGGCGGTCGCTCGGCCTTGGCGGCGAAGGTCGCCAGGGAGATGGGCCTCTCGCCGGTCGTGAGCATGGCCGGGGGCGTTGGTGCCTGGAAAAAAGCCGGCGGCAGATTGGAGTAGACCATGGAAGGTCGGATGGAAAACGACAGCCTCGTCCTGCGCTCGGATCAAGACGGCATCGCCGTCCTGACGCTGAACGCGCCGAAGTCGATCAACGCCCTGTCAGAGGCGATGCTGGCTGCGCTGTCGGACACTCTGGACGAGATTGCGGCGGACCGCAGCGTCAAGGTCGTGATCCTGCGCAGCGGCGGCAACCATTTCTGCGCGGGCCATAACCTCAGGGAAATGACCGAGCGCCGCGCGGACGCAGACGGGGGCTTCCGGTATTTCCAGGACCTCTTTGCCAAGTGCTCGGCGATGATGTTGCGCATCGTGCGCCTGCCGCAACCGGTGATCGCCGAGGTCAGGGGGATCGCCACGGCGGCGGGCTGCCAGCTCGTGGCGTCATGCGATCTGGCCGTGGCCGCCGAGGATGCGAAATTCGCGACTTCGGGCGTGAACATCGGGCTGTTCTGTTCCACACCGATGGTCGCCTTGTCGCGCAATGTGCCGCGCAAACTGGCGATGGAAATGCTGCTGCTGGGCGAGTTCCTGCCCGCCACCCGCGTCGCCGGAATGGGCCTTTTGAACCGTGTCGTGCCACTGGCAGACCTTGAGGACGCCAGCATGGAAATGGCCCGCATCATCGCAGAAAAATCCTATGCCGCCGTCAAGATCGGCAAGCGCGCTTTCTACGAGCAACTCGAAATGCCCCTGGAAGAGGCCTACGCCTTTGCCGGCCGCACGATGGCGGAGAACATGATGGCGAAAGATACCGTGGCAGGTATCGGAGCCTTCACCCGCAAGGAACCCATGCCCGAGTGGACCGGCGAATGATGTATCAAGGGCCCGAACTTGTGCGGACCGCTGCCAATCATGCGGCCCTGTCCCCGGTTTCGATCCTCAAGCGCGTGGAGCGTGTGCACCCCGAACTGCCCGCGCAGATCCACGGGCGCATCCGGCGCAACTGGGGCGAGGTCGCGGCGCGATGCAAGCGGCTTGCCTCGGCTCTGGCCAGGCGCGGCATCGGCAAGGGCGATACCGTTGCCCTGATCGCCCCGAACATCCCCGAGGCGCTGGAATGCGCGCTGGCGCTGCCCATGCTGGGCGCGGTTCTGAACGCCAACAACACGCGGCTCGATGCCGGCACCATCGCCTATATTCTGGGTCATGGCGAAGCGAAGGTTCTGCTGGTCGATACCGAGTTCTCGGAGATGGCGGCCGAAGCCGTCGCGCAGTCCGGCCGCGAGGTTCTGGTTGTCGATATCGAAGACAGCGAAGGACCGGGCGGCGACAGGATCGGCACGCTGACCTATGACGACCTTCTGGCCGAGGGCGATCCGGATTTCCCCCATAGCTTGCCGGATGACGAATGGGACGCGCTGGCGTTGAACTATACTTCCGGCACCACGGGGCGGCCCAAGGGCGTGGTCTATTCCCACCGCGGCGCATGGACCAATGCGGTCAACAACGTGGTGACGTGGGAAATGCCGCACCATCCGGTGTATCTCTGGACGCTGCCGCTGTTTCACTGCAACGGCTGGTGCTTTCCCTGGACGATCACCCTGCTGGCCGGGACGCATGTGTTCCTGCGCGCGCCAAGAGCGGACGCGATCCATGACGCCTTCGCCGATCATGGCGTCACGCATCTCTGCGGCGCGCCGATCATCATGTCGATGATCAGCGGTGCAGAGGCAACCCGGGACTTTCCACAGAAGATCAAGATGATGACCGCCGCCGCGCCGCCTCCGGCCAGCGTCATCAGGAGGATGGAGGCGATGGGCATCTCGATCACGCATGTGTACGGGCTGACCGAAGTCTATGGCCCCGCCGTCGTCTGCGCCGAAAAACCCGACTGGGCGGCGCTTCCCGCTGACCAGCGCGCCGAGATGAAGGCCCGTCAGGGTGTTGCCTATGAGCTTGAGGAAGACGTGTTGGTACTCGACCCCGAGACAGGCACACCCTTGCCGTGGGACGGCAAGACGCTGGGCGAGGTCGCGTTTCGCGGCAATATCGTGATGAAGGGGTATCTGAAGGCCCCCGAGGAAACCGCCAGGGCCTTCAGGGACGGGTGGTTCTGGTCCGGCGACATCGCGGTGCAGCACGCCGATGGCTACATCGACATCCGCGACCGCTCCAAGGACATCATCATCTCGGGCGGCGAAAACATCTCCTCGATCGAAGTGGAGAGGGCGCTCTATTCCCACCCCGCCGTCAGCCTCGTCGCCGTGGTGGCGATGCCTGATGAAAAATGGGGCGAGGTGCCCTGCGCCTTCGTTGAACTGTCGGGCGAGGTGACCGAAGAAGACTTGTTGGCCCATGCCAGGTCAAGGCTTGCCGGGTACATGCGTCCGAAGAAGGTGATCTTTGGAGAGCTTCCGAAGACCACCACCGGGAAAATCCGCAAAAACGAACTCCGCGATCTGCTCCGCCAGAAGACCTGACCCCTCACCGATCAACCTGGACACACATCATGGCACATGAACTGGAATTCGCGCAATTCAGCTTCGGCACTCAGGTCCGGAAATCCCCCTATTCCGACGCGGCTCTGCGTTGGGGGGCCAAGGGGTTTTCGGTCTACAACCACATGTACATCCCGCGCGATTTCGGCGACCCGGCGCAGAACTTCTGGAACCTGATCAATCAGGCGATCCTGTGCGACGTGTCGGTCGAACGCCAGGTCGAGATCAAGGGGCCGGATGCCGCCAGATTCACCCAGTATCTATGCTCGCGTGATCTCTCGACTTGCAAGATCGGGCAATGCAAATACGTGCTGATCACCGATCAGGACGGCGGGGTGATCAACGACCCGATCGTGCTCAAGCTGGCTGAGGATCATTTCTGGCTGTCGATTGCCGACAGCGACGTCCTGCTCTGGGCGCGCGGCGTGGCGGTGAATGCCGGCATGGATGTCCAGCTGTCCGAGCCCGATGTCTCGCCCCTTCAGCTTCAGGGCCCCAAATCCCGCGACATCCTGCGCGCGTGCTTTGGCGACGCTCCGACGGAACTGAAGTACTACCACTTCATGGAATATGACTGGCACGGCGTGCCCCTTATCATTTCGCGCACGGGTTGGTCGAGCGAGCTTGGCTACGAGATCTTCCTGCGCGACGGCTCGGCCGGTGGCCGGCTCTGGGAGTACATCATGGATATCGGTGTGCCGATGGGCCTCAAGCCGGGCCACACCTCCAGCATTCGCCGGATCGAGGCGGGCATGTTGTCCTATCACGCGGACATGACCCTGGCGAACAACCCGTTCGAGCTGAACCTGGACCGTCTGGTCAATCTGGACATGGAGGCGGATTTCATCGGCAAGGACGCGCTGGCCAGGATCAAGGCGAAGGGTTTGAAGCAACGGCTTGTCGGTTTGGAAATCGAAGGGGTTCCGTTCGTCGGCACCAACGACTTCTTCTGGCCGGTCCTGAAGGATGGCACCCAGGTCGGCACGGTCACCTCGGCGGTGTATTCCCCGCGGCTGGACAAGAACATCGCCCTCGGAATGCTGAGGGTCGAGCACACGGACATCGGCACGCAGCTGATCGTGGACAAGCTGGGCGAAACACGCGGCGGAACTGTCGTGCCGATCCCGTTCCACGACCCGAAGAAGTCGCTCGCTGTCGCAAGTTGAGCCTCTCGCCGCACAGGATCAATGCCCTGTGCCGAGTATACCGTTGGCCGACTCGGGGCACGTATGTGTTGGCTGACGATTTAAGCAGAGCTCATTGTCGTCGCGGTGGCGGCGGAAAAAAACAGCCAGTGGCACGAACCCTGCGAGGCCAGCGCGCTGGCGCAATTAATGGCCGTGAAGTGCAAAGTAGATCCCGAAAGCGCCTACGACGATCAGGCTTAATGCCCAGACCACATCGAGATTGAACCATGTGCGTGACAGGGATCTCAGCCCGAAGTAAAAGTAGATCGCTATAGCGATGACACCCCCTGCAAGCGTCATGGCAAATGTGTGCACCAAGGCCACGAAAAAGGCAGAGGAGATATTCTGCCCCATCAGATCGCGCGCGGCCTCGTGCCCGCTATCGCCCAAATCAGCCCCACAGATGCCAAGATAGATTGGCACCAGCATCAGCCCGGCGCCGTGTGCCATGGCCGCCAGAAACGACCACAGCACGAGCCGTGATGGCGCGACCCGCGCCAGAAAGCGCGGATGCCTGCGGTTGATCAGCAGATAGACGCCTGCTGCGATCACCAGCGCGCCTGCGCCAAGGCGCAGTTCTTTCTCCCACTCGATCAGGGCAGTCATCATCGAGAACGGCAGCAGGATCGCCAGCATCGCCAAAAGATGCCCGAAGGCCAGCGCGACGATGGCTTTCGCCATCGCCCGGTGGCGCCCTTCCATCAGCCCTGCCGACACTGCCAGCGGCCAGCCCATGCCGGGATTGACGCCATGATAGACCCCGGACAGCATGACGGCCCCCCAGAGGGCCGCCAGCGTGCTTGGATCGAGCGCCATTCAGACGTTCGGGTAACAGAAACTGTCGGTCGAGCAGTCGCCGCCCTCCAGCCGGATCTGATGCGCGCGGTGGCCCTTGGGAAAATCGACGTAGAATTTCTTGTCCAGCGTCAACCCGCCGTTTTCGCCCACATGCGCCATGACCATCTGGCCGCCCTCCTGTCCGGGGTAGAACTGGTTGTCCCATGTCGAGTAAAGCGAGTTGGTCCAGTAGACCCGCTTGCCGTCGCGGCTGATCTCGACCATCTGCGGGCCGAAGGCAAAATCACCGCCGCTTGAATGTTTCGTACCGCGCGCGATACCGCCCAATTCGACCTTGCCCGCCAGAAACGGTTTCATCGGGTCGGACACGTCATATTGGTGCATCTCGCCCAGGCCCCAGCAGGCGACATAGAGGTACTTGTCGTCAAGGCTCAGGTCGATATCGGTGACGAGTGGTGGCACGGCACCGAAGCCCTGCAACAGGGGTGGCAGGTTGGCGGGGTCTTCAGGGCGCGGATCGATGGTGATGGTTTTCTTCGACTGCCAGGTGCCATCCTCGCCGCGCCACCACGTGAAGATCGCGCCTTGCAGGTTGGTCGTGTCCACCACAACGCCGCAAAAGCCGTAGGATTTCTTCGGATCATGCGCGGGGCGGATTTCCAGCGCCATCTGGTAGTTGTCTCCGAAATCAATGGTTTGGATATTCTTGCGGCGACGCAGGTCCCAGAAATGAATCGAATGGCCGTATTTGTTGGACAACAGGTCTTCGGGTACAATGCCATTCTCGAATTGCGGCGGCAGCCCCCATTCGGAACTGACCATGTAATCTTGCGGCAGGTTCCACCAGAAATCGTAATGCTTGTCCTGTTTCCCGCGGTCCATTTCATACTGGCCGATGATCTCGAAGGTTTCGCAATCCATGATGAAGATGCCCGGAGGCCCGTCCATCCCGTCCTTGCCGCCACCGCCCAGCGTCGAGACATAGATCCCTTCCGGCCCGCAATGAATGGTATGGGGGCGCGAATAGCCGGTCTTGGCGAAGACCTCTTCTGGCTCGATGATCTTGTGAATTTTCAGGTCCAGCGGGTCTTTCGTATCGATGACATAGATCCGAGAAGACCGTATCCCCGGTACGATCAGATAGCGGCGTTCAAGAAACGCATGGCCTGACAGCGGTGACAGCGAGGACGAGCAGGCATTCCAGCCGAAATGATGGAACTCGTCGCCCTTGTTGGGCATCAGAAGCGTGTGGACAATGGTGCCGTAGCTTTCAGATTTCGGGTTCAGGTCCACCACCGCAATCCCGTCAGGCTGAGCGCCATCGGGGCTTAGCATCACAACGAAGCCATAGTTTTCCACCGGTGCCTGCATGGCAAGCTGCGCCGTCGCGTGAAACGTCGGGTCTGGTCGTAAAGTCATGTCGTCCTCCCTTGAATGACTTGGCCCATCAGGGCCCGGTACAGAGTTCTCCCTTCTCCTCTCGGCATTGTGGCCGCCGCCTCCTCAAACTTCGGCCACGTTGCACAGCTGAATGGCCCCGCTGACGCGACTGGCCAAGTCTATCAGTTTCTCCCCGATTTCTATTCGTGACTGCGGCCCGAAACGTCGGATAGGTCCGACCGTCCCGACGCTGAAAGTCGCGCCGATATTGCCAATGGACACAGGTGCGGCCACGCTGGCGATCCCGAGGTCGATCTCCTGGTCGCAATCGGCAAAGCCACGCTCCACGATACGGGCAAAATCCGCGCGCAACTCGGCCTCGGTGGTCTTGGTGTGTTCGGTATACGCCTTCAGGCTGCCGCCAATGATGCAGGCCTGAAATTCGGGCTCTGCGAAGGCCGCTATAGCCTTGGAGCACGAACATGCATGCATCGGGCGCACTCCAATGCCAGGATGGATGTAGGCACGCGCCGGATCGTCGGGGGTTTCGACATGGATGATTTCGACTTGAGAGTTGCGAAACCGCGACAGGAACACGGTTTCATTGAACTGAACCGCCGCGGCCTTGAGTAGGGGCGCGGCTGCGCGTCGAACATCGACGTCGGATTTCCCCAGTAGCGCGATCCGGATCAGACGCTCGCCAATGATCACCCGCCCGTCTCCTGACGGGGCCTCGATCAGGCCCTGATCCAGCAACGTCTGAACCAGCCTGTAACATGTCGGCTTGGGCAAACCGGTCGCCTTCTGCAATTCGACTGGCGAAACCGGTCGCCCTGCCACGGCGACGATCTCCATGATGCTGATCAGGCGGTCCAGATGCATATTGACCGAATCGAATTGATTTGTGAGACTTAGTCTTGAATTATGATACCAAACACTGCGAAAGCAAGAAAATTCAGGGAGGAAGTGATCATGCGCACCCGTGCCGCCGTTGCCCTTGAGGCCGGAAAACCGCTGGAAATCATGGAAGTGAACCTTGACGACCCGAAGGCGGGCGAGGTTCTGGTCGAGATCAAGGCCACCGGCATTTGCCACACCGATGAATTCACCCGCTCGGGCGCCGACCCTGAGGGGCTGTTTCCGTGCATCCTTGGTCATGAAGGCGCCGGCGTGGTGGTGGAAGTGGGCGAAGGGGTCACAACCCTGAAACCGGGCGATCATGTGATCCCGCTTTACACGCCCGAATGTCGCGAGTGTTATTCCTGCCGGTCGGGCAAGACGAACCTCTGCACAGCCATTCGCAATACCCAAGGTCAGGGGCTGATGCCGGATGGCACGACGCGGTTTTCCATGCTCGATGGCACGCCGATCTGTCACTATATGGGCTGTTCGACCTTCGCCAATCACACGGTCATGCCCGAGATTGCGCTGGCTAAAGTGCGCGAGGACGCGCCCTTCGACAAGATCTGCTATATCGGCTGCGGCGTAACCACGGGCATCGGGGCGGTGATAAATACCGCCGGAGTTGAAATCGGATCGACGGCTGCGGTGTTCGGGCTTGGCGGGATTGGCCTGAACGTGATCCAGGGCTTACGCATGGCGGGGGCGCATATGATCATCGGGGTCGACTTGAACGACGCCAAGGCCGAGATGGCGCGAAAATTCGGGATGACGCATTTCGTCAACCCCTCCAAAGTCGAGAATGTCGTGCAGGAAATCGTCACCCTGACCAAACGCGGCGATGACGCGATCGGGGGCGTGGATTACTCGTTTGACGCGACCGGCAACGTCAAGGTCATGCGAGACGCGCTGGAATGCTCGCATCGCGGTTGGGGTGTCTCGGTCATCATAGGGGTAGCGCCTGCGGGAGCCGAGATCTCGACGCGGCCCTTCCAGCTGGTTACGGGCCGCGTCTGGAAAGGCACGGCCTTCGGTGGCGCGAAGGGCCGCACCGATGTGCCGAAATTCGTGGACTGGTATATGAACGGCAAGATCGAGATCGACCAGATGATCACCCACAAGCTGACGCTGGATCAGATCAATGAAGGTTTCGACCTGATGCAAGCGGGCAAGTCGATCAGGGCTGTTGTTGAGTTTTGACAGACATGGTCGAGCGCATTTCAGATATCCTTCATGAGTCACAACGCGTCGTAGATCGCTGCGTGAGTGTTGCGCGCGCTGACCGCGTTGCCGATGCGGTAGAGGCTGAAACGCCCGTCGGGATTGAGCACCACATCCTGCGGGCGGCCCCCGATCGAGCGCCTCGTAATCGACCGCGCCCCCGTTCGAAGATAGCGGCTTGAGGTCGAAATACAGATCCGCCAGGGGCAATGTCCCGTAGTTGACGACAACCTAATCATAGGTCATCTCGCTCGTGAAGTTGCTGTAGTCGGTGCCGATCGTCACCTTCAGCCGGTTGACGTCCTTCACCACATCTTTCAGGCGCCGGGCGACGCGGAAGGTGACATCCTTCTCTGCAACAGCGGAGAAAAGGTCCATTATTCCCCTGGAAATCACGCTGGCAAACCATACCAAAGCAGAAAACCAGCGGGAATCCTCAATTATGCAGAGGTCTTCAGAATAAGCCGATCAGCGACATTCGGGCGAAGCACGGTATGCTCGATCATTATGCTGGTGCAGCAACGCACCCGGCCCTTGGGCGGACCGGGCAATTCATGTCGGTGCGGACAAGGTCGGCCTTCCGTCCTCGCGCCATTCTGGCAGGCCTCCGTCGAGCCGCCGGGCGTTGAGGCCGCGCTTGCGAAGCGCTGCAACCGCTTGGTGAGCGTAGACGCAGTAGGGGCCGCGGCAATATGCGACGATCTCCGCATCGGGCGGGAGCATGACGAGCATCTGCTCCAGCTCTGCAAGTGTCGCGTTGAGCGCGCCTGGGATGTGGCCGGCGGCGTATTCGTCTGCCGGTCTGACGTCCAGCACGATGACCGAGTTTTCCGCGAGCCGCGCGGCCAGGTCGGCGCGGCTGACCGGTTCGGGGGCTTCCTCGCCACCCGAGAGGCCGCGCAGGATGCGCTCGACCTGTGCGAGGTTCCGCTCGGCCACGATGCGCAGGAGATCCATCAGCGCCAGCGTCTTCGCATCTGTGAGCCGGTAGATCACCGACTTTCCCTCGCGGCGGCTGGTGACCAGCGCGGCGCGCCGCAGCTGTTGCAAGTGCTGCGAGCAGTTGGCGAGGGTCAGGCCGGTCTTCTCCGCAATCGTCTCCACGCCGCGCTCGCCTTGCGCCAGTTGCTCGAGGATCGAAAGCCGCGCCGGCGCGGACAGGGCGCGAGCTACCAGGGCGTATTCCTCGAGGAGGGCTGCCTTCGGACTGATTGACACCGCGTGCCTCCTGACGATAGATCATTCAAGTGATATCTTGAATAATAGAGATTCTGTCGCGTTCCACAAGCCGGAAGGCTCGCACCATGTTCGAAGCCATCCTCGTCGCCGATCCGCGGGAGACCAACTCGCATTACGGCTTCAACCTGCCGTGGTGGGACCGGCTGCTGGGCACCTACATCGCTCAGGCTGCCAAGGGGCACGAGGGGATGGAGATCGGGATCGAGCAGTTCCGCACGCGCCGCGACCTCTGGCTCGACCGGATGCTGATCCAGCCCCTGCGCGGCCCGGCGAGCGGCGGTGCGCTCGACCCGCGCATCACGAGGAAGGAGCCCGCCGAATGACTGCAAGCGATCTTCAGCTCGGCATCCGCGAAAACCTCGTACAGGTCTCGCATCAACTGATCCAGGTGATGCTGGTCGGCTTCGCTATCGGCATGACGCGCACCGTCGTCCCGGCGCTGGCAGAAAGCGAGTTCGGGCTCGAGCGGGGGTCGTTCCTGCTGCTGGCGTCCTTCGTGGTGGCCTTCGGCGCGGTGAAGGCGGTGATGAACTTCGTCGCCGGGCGCTGGTCTGAGCGGATCGGGCGCAAGCGGGTGCTGTTCTGGGGTTGGGTCGTGGCGCTGCCGATCCCGGTGATGATCTGGTATGCGCCCGACTGGAACTGGATCGTCGCGGCGACCGTGCTGCTGGGCGTCAATCAGGGCCTCTGCTGGTCCATGACGCAGACCGCGAAGCTCGACATCACGAAAGCCGAGGAACGGGGCCTCACCATGGGGCTCAACGAGTTCTCCGGCTATGTCGGCGTGGCGATCGCGGGCATCCTGACCGCCTACGCTGCCGAGTGGCTGGGCGCGCGGACGGGGCTCCTTGTCTTCGGCATGGCCGTGGTCCTTCTGGCGCTGCTGCTCACCGTGGTCTGGGTGAAGGACACGCTCCCCTGGGCCAAGGCGGAGACCGCAGCGCACAAGGTCGCACCGCCGAAGTCGCTGCCGCGCTATCCGCAGGGCGTGTCCGAGCACCCCACTACTGGCGAGGTCTTCGCACTGATGAGCTGGCGCGACCGCCGCCTCTTCGCGATCTCACAGGCGGGGCTGGTCGAGAAGTTCGTCGATGCCTTGGTCTGGGCGCTGTTCCCGGTCTTCCTCGTCAGCCAGGGCGCCAGCCTTACGGAGGTTGGCTGGATTGTCGGCGTCTACGGGCTCACATGGGGCGGCTCGCAGCTCT
>NZ_JADDJF010000063.1 GCF_017811755.1 Pararhodobacter sp. SW119
GCTGACCGCAGACTGGGACGAGATCGCGCCCGCACTGGCCGCACTTGGCCATCCGGTGCGGCTGCATCTGTTGCAGGCGGTGCTCAACGGCACGCGCGAAACAGCCGCCTTGGCAGAAACGCTGGGCGAGGGCACCACCGGGCAATTGCACCACCATCTGAGGGAACTGACCGCCACTGGCTGGCTGCGCAGCGAACGGCGCGGGCGCTACAGCGTGCCGCCAGACCGGGTGGTGCCGCTGCTGGTTGCCGTCGCCGCGGCCGGAGGGCCGCGGACCGGGCAGGAGGGAACATGAGCGGGGCGGATCGATTTGCCTGCACGGTGACGCTGCGCTTCGACCCATGGGGATATGCGGCCGATGGCTCGCTCGACGTGTTGCTGCCACTGCCCTCGGATGACGGCTATCAGCGCGTGCTGGGCTTGGACGCGCCGCGCGGGCGCGATATCACCGACGAACATGGCCGCAGGCGTATGATCCGGCTGGACCGCGGGCAGGTTGCGACCGTCTCCGCGCGGATCGAAACGCGGCGACTGGTGCCGGGCGCGTATCTGGACGTGGCTTCGCCGGGCCCCGCCGATCTGGCGCCCGCGCCGATGATCGTGCCGGACGACGCCCTGCGCGACCTTGCGGGCCGCAGCATCGCGGGCGTCGGGGACACCGGCGTGCGCATCACCGCGCTGGCCCACGCCGCAGCCGGCGCGCTGCGCTACCGTTATCCCCGCGACGCGCGCGGCGCGGCGCTATCGCTTGCCCGCGGCTGGGGAGATTGCGGCGAGTATGCCTTCGTCTTCGTCGCACTGTGCCATGTGGCCGGGATCCCTGCGAGGCCCGTCTTCGGGCTGATCACCGCGCCGTGGATGACCACGCCGCACGCCTGGGCCGAGGCGTGGGATGGCAATGGTTGGCTGCCGGTGGACCCGAACCTGGTGCGCGAGGGCGACTATCTGGGCCCGATCCTCGACACCGGCCGCGACACCAGGGACCATATCAGCGCGCTCGACCCCTATCGGCTGGTGCTCTCGCGTCATACCGGACTGCCATGGCCGGGTGAGCCTGTAGACCCAGTCGCAGAGGTTCCCTCAATAAAGTTCACAGCTGAGGGGCTTGGGGAGGTCGTGGCCTGGCACGAGACCCCGCGCTGGCAGGGAGTGCCGGTCGTGCCATTTTTGCAGTTGCCCTGGACGGCGATCCGTCAGCCATCTCATGCCTCGCCCCGTCGCTGGCTGCAGCGCATTCGCGCCTGGCGGTTCGGCGTACATTCTGCGTCGCGCTGGCTTCCGCGCAATCCGCTGGTCTGGACGGATGTTGTAGCGATGCACCCGCTGAAGGGGGCGGCAGCGGTCTTTCTGGTCTCGTTCGTCACACCTTTCGTGCCGAGCCTTTCGGGTTTCCTACAGGCGGGCGTGTCGCTTTGGGCAGGGCTGTTCGGCATTGGAATGCTTCGCAGCCTGCGTCTCATCCGGGTGCGATCGCCTCTGTGGTTGCGCATTGAGGCATCCTTTCGCCGGAACATCGACAAATTCCAAACATGAAGGATGAAAACATATGGCATTGCTTCACGTTTCGATCACTGCGGACGACCCTGAGCGCGTCTCGCGCTTTCTTGCCAACCTGCTCGGCGGGCAAGCCCTACCATTCCCGCCCTTTCCGGACTCGTGGATCGCCTTTGCCGCACAGGATGACGGCACGGCGATCGAGGTCTATCCGCTGACCCATCGCCTGAAGGCTGGCTCGCAAACCATCACCTGCGAAGCAGGCCGCCCGGATGCAGGCGCGACGTTTGCGCATGTGGCCGTCGCATCCACCCTCGACCGCAGCGAAATCCTCCGCATCGGCGCGGCAGAGGGCTGGGTCACCCGGATCTGCAACCGCGGACCGTTCGAATGCGTCGAGATCTGGCTGGAGGATCGGCTGCTGGTCGAAGTGCTCGACGCCGCGATGCAGCGTGATTACGCGCAAGGCATGACAGCGCAGAACTGGCGGGCGATGTTCGGTCTGGGCTGAAAAGCCAGCGCGGTCAGTTGCCCAGTGCACCGGATAGCAGCCCATCGCGCTCACGAAAGAAAGCCCGCAGCCGGTCGATCATGGCGCGCACCTCCGACCGGTGGCGTTCGTCGGCATGGGCAATCAGCCAGAGTGACTCCTCGATTTCGGGGATTGCGGAACCTGCGCGCACTAGATCAGGATCGCTGTCGCCCAGATAGCAGGGCAGCACCGCGCGCCCTGCCCCGCCCACAGTCAGATCGTAAAGGATACCGCGCGCATTGGCCCAGACCGTGATCCAGCGCGCCGGATCGGCATCGGTCCAGCGCTCGGCCGGTGTCTGGGCGACCTCGCGGGCCAGCGCGACCCAGGCGCTGTTGCGCGTCTGATCAAATGCCCGCGCAGCATAGGGCGCATAGGCGCAGGGGCCAAGCCGCAGCGCCACCACGTTGCCAGTCTCGGGTCGGTCGCGGGCAATCGCGATATCGGCCTCGCGCCGTTCAAGATCGACGGGTTGCTCGGATGTCTTGAAGCACAGGCGGAACCGGTCCTCGGGCGTCCACACCGCATTGAGCCGCCCGCCGAGGAACACCGACATCCAGTTGCCCATGGCCGCGGAAACGATGGGCAGCGCATGCGCCCCTTCGCGCCAGTCCTTGATCGCGCGCGCCGAGGCCTCCATCCCGCGCACGCGGTCATAGAGCGCCTGCCCGTCAGGCAGCAGGCGATAGCCAGTGCGATGCCGCGCGAACAGCGCCCGGCCCAGCCGCGTTTCCAACGCGCGCATCGCCCGCCCCAGCGTGGGGGCGCTGATACCGGTGCGCACGGCGGCGCCCGACAGCGTCCCCTCGCGCACGACATGGCAGAAGAGGCGTAGGTCGTTCCAGTCAAGGTCGTTCATTTCTGAAAGATAGCATTCGGGCGCTCGGGCTAAAAGCGCGCGTTTTCTGCCGCTACCTAGGTGCAATAACGCAGATTCCATCAAAAATGGAGACTTCCATGCATATGCTTCACGCACTGGTGGGGCGTGCGTTTCTGCGCCCACGCCGCCGCCACCCGCTTGACGATCCGCTTGATGCGCCCGAATGGGCGGGGCTGTGGCGGGTCTTCGCTTGGCGCGCACAGTTCGGACGATGGTGGCGCGCGCGCCGCGCCGCGCGACACTCGGCCTCCCGGACAGTGCCGGTTGACTCAGACTCGAGCCGGGTTTGACAGGGATGCTAGCCTTCAGGTGCAAACCCGACCCCGACTTGCCAAGGAGATCACATGCATCTCGACGACTATCGCCGCGCGCCCGAAACTGTGGACATGGCTGCCGAGGAACGCGCCATCCGGCGCGATACGTCCATCGCGACCGCGGTGACGCTGGCAGGCTTTGGCGCCGCCTTCTGGATCGGTCCAGCGATTGCCGATCTGCCGAGTGCCATGGCCGACCGGCTGGGCTTTGCTGCGATGTGCTGGGCGGTCCCGGGTTTCGTGCTGCTTGTGGGGATCTTGATGGTGTCGACCACGCGGCGCTTCTCGCCCGAGGATATCGGCGGGCAGGCAGCAAGGCCGCCCAGTGAGCGGCTGGCGATCAAGGCGGCGTTTCTTCAGAACACGCTCGAACAGACCGTGCTGGCGGCAGGCGTCTATTTCGCGCTGGCTGCTGTCGCGGGTGGTGCATGGCTCGCGTTGTTGCCGGTGGCGGCAGGGCTGTTCGTGATCGGGCGGGTACTGTTCTACATCGGCTACCCACGCGGCGCACAAGGCCGCGCGCTGGGCATGGGCCTGACCA
The DNA here is from genome assembly GCF_017811755.1 of Pararhodobacter sp. SW119. Lineage (GTDB taxonomy): Bacteria > Pseudomonadota > Alphaproteobacteria > Rhodobacterales > Rhodobacteraceae > Pararhodobacter. The sequence goes on from NZ_JADDJF010000063.1 coordinate 3,762, forward strand.
TGATGCCCGCCGCGCTGGGCTATCCGCTGGTGCTGGGACTGGCGCTCTTTGGCGGGTGAGCCGTGGCAATCACGGAAGGAACGCGTCGAGCCAGCCTTCAATTGCATCCAGATCCTTCGCCGAGGGAAAATGGTGGCTGCCCTGCAACAGCCGGGCATCTGCCCGCGGGAGCAGGTGCCGCGCACGCGCCAGAAGAGCCTCTCCGGGAAAGAGCGGATCGCGTTCAGCGCCGATGATCAACGCAGGGCAGTGGCACCCAGCGAGCGCGCCATCGGCAATCGGGCCGGGCATGCGATGGGCGAGCCGAAGGTGCAGGAACACGGCGGCGTGGGTGTCGAGCATCAGGTCCGAGGGCGGGTCGCTGTGCAGCGGTGCCACCGCCGCGGTGAGATTGGCGCGCGTCGGGCGAAGCCGGTAGCGCAGCATCGGCACGGCAAGCTGCGTAACCAACGGCCACATTGCGGGCTTGAGCACGCCAGCCGGGGCAATCAGAGCCATGCGGTCTATCCGCTCGGGCGCCATGCTCGCCAGCTCCAGGATGATCCCGGCGCCGAAGGACACGCCCAGATGCGGCACACACTCCAGTTCCAACGCGTCGAGCACGCCGCAAGCCCAGGCGTGCAACTCCCCCTTACGGCTATCCAGATGGTGTGGGGTGCTGTAGCCGGGGGCGCCGGGTAGGTCCGGCGCGAAGACCCTGAAGCGCGCCATCAGCGGGGCGAACCAGTGCAGCGTCGCAGGGTTGGGGAAATTCCCGCCCTGATGGACCACCAGCGGCGGAGCGCCCCTCGGGCCGGCGACCAGAACGCTGGTCGATCCGAAACGGGTCTGGACCTCAATGCGCTCGATCCCGGCGGGCAGTACCGCCAGCCATCGGTCATAGGCCGCCCGAAGCGCCGCCCGACCGGCCTCCGAGCGATGAGTCGGTTTCGCATTCAGGTGCACCGCAGCTTCCTACTCGCTGCGTCCGACAGGACAAAGCCATCCCTTGGCACCATATCAATCGCGCAACGTGTGCTGGTGCATGAGCATCTTCCAGTCGCCACCCTGCCGGACATACGTGCTGGAGCACAGCACGCGATAAGGTGCATTGCCCGGGCGTTGGCCGGTGCCGCGATAGCTCAGCACCGCGGTGTCGCCGGCATGGATCACATGTTGCGCCTCGAACTCGACCGATTCCCAGCGCGGGGCGCCGTCGAGCCCCTGCATGATCTGGTTTGCATCAAGGATCCCGGCGGGTTCGGGAAAGACCATGCGCGCATCCTGCGCAAGATGTCGTTCGTAGTGCGGGGCACCCTCCAGCCAGAAGCCGCGTTCGCATTCCCACAATATGTCAAGATCAGCCAATCTCTCCTCCATTATTTCAACGGCGCAAGCATGTTGCACCGAAGGCCCCCGGTCAACGAAGCCATGTCAGCTTGCGGCGACCGATTGCTCATCTCCACGCTGTGCCGCCGTCAACGCTTCCGCGATTACCTTAAGCGCCGCATTTCCGGCCTCGAAGCCAGGCTTGAACTGCTGCACATCCATCGCCCAGAGCAGCACGCCACGAAAGCGCTCGCCATGGATCAGGCGGGTACCGCCGGCCTCGGGGATCAGCCTGAAGTAGTGCTCACCATCGAAGAGGTGTGGCAGGCCCAGACGTCCCAGCCAGCGCAGCTCGCGGTCTGGGGCGGCGACCAACACGCGCGGACTGAAGCTCATGGTTCCGCCCGAGGGCGTGCGCATCGTGAGTCGGACGCGGTTGCCAACGGCGAAGCAACCAGCGACTTCGCGAATCATCGGGTTCCAACCGGCATGCGCGACGGGGTCGGTGAGCAGCGTCCACACGCGCTCTGGCGGGGCGTCGATGAAGATCTCGGTCTCGAATCCGTCGCGCGGGGCGAAGGCAAATACGGCGCCAAGGGCCAGGGCAGAAGCGGTGAGCAGCAGTGCAGTCATGATGTGGTCCTCCGTTCAAGGTACAGGACCGGGATAGCCCATTGCGTCATATCCGGGAATTGCCCGAAGGATGATATCTGTTATAGAGAAATGTATGAGCATTGCACCGATCCAGTGGGACCACTGGCGCAGCTTCATCGCTGTCGCCGAACATGGAAGCCTGTCAGCGGCCGCGCGTGCGTTGGGGCTGACGCAGCCGACTATCAGCCGCCATGTCGACCTTCTGGAAGCTTCCCTTGGTGCCACACTATTCCTGCGCGCGCCGCAGGGCATGACGCTCAGCGATCTCGGACAGCAGATGCTGCCTGAGGCGCGCGCCATGGCCGCCTCGGCCGCGGCGCTCGAACGCGCGGCATCCGCTCCGCTCGAGGCCGCGCGCGGTGTCGTCCGGCTGGGCGCGTCCGAAGTGGTGGGGGCCGAGGTGCTGCCCGCCCTCCTCGCCCCGCTGCTGGCCGATCATCCGGGGCTGGAGGTAGAACTGGCGCTTTCGAACCACAATGACGATCTGCTGCGGCGCGAGGCCGATCTGGCGCTGCGCATGGTCCGGCCCACGCAGTCAGGGCTGGTGGCGCGCAAGCTGGCGGATGTGCAGATCGGGCTTCATGCCCATTCAAGCTACCTGAACCGGCACGGCACGCCCGAGACGCTCGATGACCTGGCCGACCATGTCCTGATCGGCCCGGACAGCGATGCGGCGGCACTGGAGGGATTTGCGCAGGCCGGTATCCCTCGCCGCAGGATCTGCTTGCGCTGCGACCGAGAGGCGGCGCAACTCAACGCCATCCGCACGGGGGTCGGCATCGGTGTGATGCAGGCCGGGATCGCGCGGCGCGACCCCGATCTGCGCCCGGTGCTGGCCGGGAAGGTCGCGTTCACGCTGGAGTGCTGGCTGGTGCTACACGCCGATTTGCGCCAAACCGCGCGCGTGCGGCTGCTGGCCGATCATCTGGCCGAGCATCTGCCGCAGGCGCTGGCCGGGTAAGTGCGGCTCAGCGCGCGCCGTCACGCCCCGCCGCGCGCCAGGCGCCGGGGTAGACGAAGCCAATAGCAAAACCCGTGAACACCAGCGTCGGCGCGAGAGCGGGCGGGAGGTCCGCCACGCTTGCCACCACCGCCAGCGCCATCAGCGTCAGGAACAGCGCAACGAAAGCCAGCCCCACAAGCCGCCGTCGGCCCTGCCCGATCCCTTGCGGCAAGTCGGTGCGCCGCTGGTGGTGGCCAAGGTAGAGGCCTGACCCCGCGGCGACCCCGACCGCGGCGATAACGTTGAGAGGAAAACCCAGCGCCGGGATCGCCACCGCCCCGCCCGTGATCGCACCGCTTGCCGCGGCATACCACCATGGAAATGGGGGGGCCGTCCTGGGGTGTTTTTCGCTCATCGGAGCACCCTTTCTGGAAGTTCTGCCTGTCGGGCAGGATAGCGACCGCGTCTCCGGCCCGGGAAGTGCCGAAAGGCGTATCGCCGGTATCGAGAAATCCATGAACGCTTTGCACGCCCGTGCACCTTGGCCTGCCTGCACCGCGGCGCCCCCGCGCGATCAGGCCTGCCGCATTGGCGACCAGATCACGCTCTGACGCGGCAGCCGGGACACGCGCCACGGCAGGCCAGGCAACGCCGGACCGCACGCCGCCAGCTGGCCCATCCCGCCGAAGGCGTCCGAAATCAGCGGCAGCGCGATGGTTCGGATCAGGACATGGCCAAGGCAGGCGTGGGCGCCTGCGCCGAACACGGGTGCGCGCGGTCCCGCGCGACCCGGCTCGAACCGGTCAGGCGTGGGATAGGCCGCAGGGTCCATGCAGCCCGCACCCCACCACATCCACAGCACCGTGCCGCGCGGAATCTCGATGTCCGCGTAGGCCGTGTTTTCGGTTGACTGCCGCATTGACAGAATGACAGGCATGGCCAGCCGCAGAGCCTCTTGCAGGCAGGGCTCAACCCCGTGTTGCGACACTGAATCAGGCGGCTGGCGAAGAAGAACCGTCAGAGCTCCGGCAAGCCCGGCCGCCGCGCTGTCGATTCCGTCCACTGCCATCGCGGCCACAAGCGGCACCGGGTCAGCGTTCATGTCGAGGGGCATCGCATCGGCGATGGCCTTCATGAAGGGCGAGGCGCGCGCGTGCCACGCCGCCCGGGTCAGCGCCAGCACGTCCCGCGCAGCATTCGCCTGTAGCGCTGCATCCGCACCGGGGTCCGAAAGCGCGGCCACGGCAGCCGCAAGGTCCGACTCTGCACCGGCGGGGTATCCGGCCACGCGCGCCCAGACACGCGCGGTCAGCGGCAGGACCAGATCCTGCGCAAGGTCTGCTGGCGTCTCGGTCGGGCAATCGGCCAGCGCCTGTTGCACCACTGCCGCGATCTCGTCTGCGCGTGTTGCAACTGGTGCGCCGCCCAACCCCGCCAGCGCCGCGCGTCGAGTCTGGCGATGTCGCTGGCCGGACCTCGCGAATAGCCCGGCACCGTAGAACGACGCCAGTTCAATATGTGCGCCGAAGGCATCGGCAGCGATTGCCACGCCCTCGACCGAAGGTTCGCGGGCCAGTGTCGTCAATTTGGCGTGCCCGAACAGGCACAGCGCCCCATCCGGCGCGCGCAACACACGCTCGCCCGCATCAAACAACCGCGCAAACCCCGCAGCCGGGTCGGCCCAGAAGGCCGCATGATTGCATTCCTTGAAAATTCGCAAGTTCCATCTCCCATCCACGTATGCTGAACCCCCGGGCCTTGGGCCGGAGCAATTGTCCCTGGCGGACAAAGTCAGCGGTTGTGGAGGGTGTCGGTCACGAATGATCCTCTTGCGCAGGGCGGTTGCATAGCGGAAAGCCTACTCTCGGGCAACCATTCGCAGCGGCTCGATCTCGCGCACCGCCTCACCGAAGAAGGCGCGGTTGCCCCGGATCTTCCAGCTATCACCGTGCAAGGCCAGGTGCACGGTTCTGCAACGGTCTGGAAGACCGGTGAAGAACGGATACACCGCCCCGCCCGGATGGCGGCGTATTTTCGAGCCGATCCCATCAGCACCGAGCTGTATCGTCGCGCCATCGGTAATCTTGCCGGTTGCCTTGCATCATCTGCGGGGTCGAAGCGCGACAACCAGCCCCCACGCGACAAGGCCGGCACCAAGGCCGATCAGCGTCCAGGGTCCGGGGTCGTTCTGCGCAAGCCCGGCGCCGGCGCCAATCAGTGTGAAGCCGGGGATGACCAGCAGGAAGGCGGCGATCCATCCGTATTTCTCGGCTTGCAGGTCAGTCATGGTCTTGGTCTCCTTTTCCGGGTCTCGAGGTTCAGGCCGCAGAGTGCGGCACGCGGTAGTCGTGGATCCAGGCGAGCGATTGCTCGGTTACAAGGAAGCGAAAAACGATGGGCATGAGGGCGTCGCGCAGCCACATTTGCGCGCGGCTGCGTGGCGCCTTGTAGGCACCCCGACGGCGACCCTCGGCCACAATCTGCTCAGCGCGCGGACGGCGCTCTGCCTCGAAGTGGGCGAGCGCTGCGGCAGGATCGGCGATATCGCGCAGGCAGACGGCGAGGTGGGCCGCATCCTCGAGCGCGAGCGACGCGCCCTGACCGGAACTGGGCGAGGTGGCATGCGCCGCGTCGCCGATCAACCCGACCGGTCCGTCACGCCAGCACGGTACATGCGGAAGATCGTGGATCGGATAGGAATGTATTTCGGAAGTGCGGCGTATAAGGTCAGGGATGAGCGGCAAGTCGTCTGAAAAATGTGCGGTCAGTTGTCCCGCCCAGGCGTCTCGCTCCTGGCGCATCGCATTTCGCGAAGGTTCGCGCGCATCCCCGATATTGGCGAACCACCAGGCCTCGCCGTTGTCGCGCACGGCATAGCCGAAGAAGGCCCGGCTGCCCCAGATCATCCGCATTTCGCCGTCGGTCGGCGCGAGGCCGGAGCCGGGCAGGATGCCGCCGAGATTGATAAGTCCGGTGTAGCTCGGCCGGACGTTCCCGCCAGGCATCGCCGCGCGCACCTTTGAGCCGATCCCGTCAGCGCCGATCAGAATGTCAGCGTGTTGCTCGCGTCCGTCACCGCAAAGAACTGTGCTGTCAGACGAATGCGAACCAGTCTCAGTTATCCCAGCAACGCTCCGCCTCAGGCCGCGCCGAGCTGACGCTACTCGGCGAGGGCGGCGGCGCGGTTTAGCTTGAAGTTGTCTCGGCTGTAGAGATCACGCTCCTGGTTAAAATGATTATGGACGGAGGAGTGGACGGCAGCGAAGGTCTGCAATGATCGCATGCGCCGGAAGCGCAGCATCGCCCGCTCCCGTCGTCGCAACGGCTGGTGCGAATTCTCCGCACGGTTGTTCAGGTAGCGACCTGTCACCTGCAAATCGGAGGCTCCCAGCGTTCGCAGCGCGGCACCGTAGGAGCGCAGCCGGTCGGTCACCATCACTTCCGGCGAACCGTGCCGCCGCATCGCTTTTTTCAGGAATTTCAGCGCCGCCTTGCGGTCCCGGCGCTTTGTGACAAAGGATTCCAGTACCTCGCCCTCATGATCCACCGCCCGCCAGAGGTAGTGCAGTTCGCCGTTGATCTTCACGAACATCTCGTCGAGGTGCCACCGCCAGTGCTGCGACGAACGCATCCGTTCGACGCGGCGCCGGCGGATCTCGGCGGCGAACATCGGGCCGAACCTGTTCCACCAGAACCGCACCGTCTCGTGGCTGATTTCGATACCGCGCTCGTGGAGCAGGTCCTCGACGTTGCGTAGCGAGAGCGGAAAACGGATGTAGAGCATCACCGCAAGGCGGATGATCTCGGGGCTCGTCTTGAAGTAGCGGAAGGGGCTGGGTTTGGGCATCCACGGAACCTACTCGACCGCCCTGCCCCGCTCAAGCAATTTGCTCTGACACCGCCGCGGAAGGGGTTCGGTTTGGGCATCTGAGGAAACTACGCGACCAACCTGCGCCACTCAAGCCGGGTTTGTCTGACACTGCCCCCTGCCCCACTCAAGGAATTTGCTCTGACACCGCCCAGACTCTACATCACCACGAGGGAACCGCTGGGGGGCAGGTCAGAAGAAATCATAGAAGAAATCATAGTCGTATGCTCCAATGACTCCGGATTCATTGAACACGAAGTAGTCTACGGTTTCCGCAGTGTGCAGGGTCTCGGCATCCCGGCTGGCCTCTTCCTCCACCGAGACATCGAATGCATCGTAGGAGCTGCCGTTGCCGCGCACCCAAGCCGAGTCCGCGCCCGCGAAGCTCGAGAGCGCGGCGATCACTTTTGCACCGCCGGCAACACTCGCACCAATGCCGACCGAGGCATTCGCATGGGTGACGCCCGAAGTGCTGCCCGCGAGCCAGCTCACATCGCCGGCCGTGCCGCTGCCAGCCTCGATCGCAACCCAGCCGAGCGTCTCAGTCACATGGCCGCCGGAGTTCAGCGCTTCCTCCTTCTGCATCGTCAGCTGGAACCCGTCGGAGTCCGCACTGCGCTGGCGGGTCGTGACGAAGTCGCCGCCGTTAAAGGTCTGCACCTGGCTGAGAATCACCGGCGCGCTATCGAACTCTGCGTCGAAAACGACCGACTCGAACCGGTTCGAAGACAGTTGGTTGCTGTTCAGGGTTCCGGCTTCGAGGATCGTACCATCCGGCAGGATCCACGTCCCCGCCTCAACCACCATGTAGTTTACAGTCTCGTTGGTGTGCCAACCGTCGAGGTAATTCGGCTCCTGCAGTTGCAGCGTCAACTTGTTGGCACTCACGTCGCCGATGCGCACGTTGACCGGATCCGCCCCGTTCTCGGTCGCCACGAAGGCGATGACGACCGGTTTCTCGTAACTCCGCTGAAGTGTCACCGTCTGCGCGTTGTGGTTCAGCGTCAGCGTGCCGGTCTCGGCAAAGGTGTGGATCGGTGCGGCGGAGATCGTGCCCGCCTTTTTGAACACGAAGTAGTCTACGGTTTCCGCAGTGTGCAGGGTCTCGGCATCCCGGCTGGCCTCTTCCTCCACCGAGACATCGAATGCATCGTAGGAGCTGCCGTTGCCGCGCACCCAAGCCGAGTCCGCGCCCGCGAAGCTCGAGAGCGCGGCGATCACTTTTGCACCGCCGGCAACACTCGCACCAATGCCGACCGAGGCATTCGCATGGGTGACGCCCGAAGTGCTGCCCGCGAGCCAGCTCACATCGCCGGCCGTGCCGCTGCCAGCCTCGATCGCAACCCAGCCGAGCGTCTCAGTCACATGGCCGCCGGAGTTCAGCGCTTCCTCCTTCTGCATCGTCAGCTGGAACCCGTCGGAGTCCGCACTGCGCTGGCGGGTCGTGACGAAGTCGCCGCCGTTAAAGGTCTGCACCTGGCTGAGAATCACCGGCGCGCTATCGAACTCTGCGTCGAAAACGACCGACTCGAACCGGTTCGAAGACAGTTGGTTGCTGTTCAGGGTTCCGGCTTCGAGGATCGTACCATCCGGCAGGATCCACGTCCCCGCCTCAACCACCATGTAGTTTACAGTCTCGTTGGTGTGCCAACCGTCGAGGTAATTCGGCTCCTGCAGTTGCAGCGTCAACTTGTTGGCACTCACGTCGCCGATGCGCACGTTGACCGGATCCGCCCCGTTCTTGGTCGCCACGAAGGCGATGACGACCGGTTTCTCGTAACTCCGCTGAAGTGTCACCGTCTGCGCGTTGTGGTTCAGCGCCAGCGTGCCGGTCTCGGCGAAAACGCTACCCGCCTCTACTGGGCGCCCCAGCACGAAAGGCACAAAGTTCGAGATGTTGTTCTGTTCGTCCGACTCTACAATCCGGTCATTATAGTCAGCTTCGACTGAAAAGTAATGGACGCCTGGATTGAATGTCCCATCGGCGAGAACCCAATCTAGGTCAATTTCAGAAATTTCAACGCTCACAGATTCGCTAGACCTCAGTTCGCCTGTGCTGGCAAAACCAACAAAATAGCCCTCCTCCCCATGAATGCTTTCGTCGTTTGTCAGTCGGAGCGCGACCAACGTTCCATCAGGCAAAAAAGGTCCGTGATTTGAAATTTCAAACGTCGCATCGAAAATCCCGCTTCCATCCGAACGCATCGATACTTTTAAGTTGGATGCGCTTACGTCAAATGGAGCCCCCGACTCGACAACTTTAAAGGTATGCGAGTACCATGCGGTGTTGTTGTCTTCATCGGCTTCGTTGATTAAGTTGTCTGGATCAAGGATTATAGCAACATAGTAGTTTCCCAAGGGCATGTTGTCTGGCAGTAAGACCTCAGCTTCGAGAAACGCCTCCCTCTGCCCGACGGAGAGGTCTGGGATATGGAAATCACCGAGGAAAATATCATCGCCTGATACATTCTGATCGGTCGAAAAAACAATCCGCGCGGATGTTGACCGACCAAAGTCTGTTTGTCCCAGGTATGAGTTGATCACCTCGAAGTAAGTAGAAAATATACCACCTCGTTCGAGTATTTGATCGGCTGTACTACTGCGGTATAAAGAAAACGCCACATCCCCGGCCGGTTCAATTCCCTTCAAGTAAATTTGTTTATAGATGACGTTGTTAGTCTCATCCGCTTCATCCACGTCTTCTTTGCTGTCGATAACCGCAGCCAGGTAATATTCTCCAGAGTACCAACTTCCGTCAGTGTAGGCAGAGAAGTCAAACAAGCTTCTCTCGCCCGGCGAGAGACTAGGTATGCCCTCTTCACTAAACAAATGGACTCCGTAATCGAGACCTTGATCTTCTGTGATGTAAAAAGAAACAGAGAACTCTCCGGAGTGCAGGCCACCGATATTAGAAATATCAAGAATGAAGTCGAAGCGCTCCCCAACAAAAAAGCTCAAACCATTGATATCTAGGTTTGCCGCGACCAAGTCTGGACCTTGGATCTTCATGAGCCGTCCGCTCCTCGGAATTAGGTGTCGGTTGACGTTCTTGTGACAAGGGGCGCATAGGCCGCCGTGCCACCCGCTTTAAAACTCTCGTCCTTCAGGCAGTCAACGAACTCGTGGCAGTCTTGAGGACAGCGAGCTCTCGCCAATGGCAGGCGGCGTGAGATATCATTGGTCGGCGCCGATTTTTCTAGGCGTTCCACCATTCGACCAGCACGCTCGCCGAGGCGCCGGAGTGCGATCAGGAGTAGCGTAAAACGCGCCAAGGTTGACCACTTCAGAAACCAGGAATTTTGCCAGCGGGACAAGCTTATGGTAGCAGCGTCGCCCAGGATTCCGGTCACATATCAAGCGGCAGGCCGCGAACCTGACCGACTCAGGACGCTTAGAGAATCTCTGATAGAAGTGAATAGCGCATTAAAGGCGCGGGCATTGTCATTTGTGGACGTATATGGACCCCGCCTGATTGCAACGGTCTGGTTGGTTCTGGTTCGGCGATCGCATTGCGGACGTATATCCGGCTTCTTTGAGCGGCCCGATATCTCGTCGCCGCGAGCCCCGATGGATTTCCGCGCGCTTCTTCCTCAATGGCTCCAAGGCAGCGGCGTTTGCCTTGCCGCTCCACAAATCAGGCTCAAGAAGCGATGGGAGCGACCCTTCACCATCTCCTGCCAAGTTGCTGCAATGTTCCGAATTGCGCCTTCGTGTTGC
>NZ_JADDJF010000064.1 GCF_017811755.1 Pararhodobacter sp. SW119
CGGTCGAGTTGCTGCATATCCTCGGCCGCCGCGACGGCGCCGAGAAGGCGGATTACTCCGGCTCGATTGCCCTCGGGGCGCGCACGGCGCTGCTGGAGGAGTTGGCAGAACTCGACGCGCAGCGCGCCCGGCTCGTGTCCCATCGCGGCCGCGCGATCCTGGAAGATGCCCGAGCTATCCTCGACCGCGCCGGCATCAACGAGATCACCACACGGCTTCGGCACGGCGACATCGTCGACACGGTCGCCGAACAGGAAGCTGGCGCCGAAATGATCCTGATCGGCAAGCGTGGCGAGGCGGCGGACTTCGCCAAGGGGCATCTGGGCTCCAACCTTGAACGCATCGTGCGCGCGAGCAAGAAGCCGGTCTTCGTGGCGGCCCGCGCCTTCAAGCCGATCAGTCGGGTGCTAATCGCTTACGACGGTGGTGCCTCGGCGATGCGCGCCGTCGAGCATGTCGCGCACACCCCCCTCTATGGCGACCTGCATGTCAGCGTCGTCACCGTCGGTAATCCAACCGATGCCACCCGAAAGCAGCTGGCTGACGCGCAGGCCGCGCTGAAAGCGGCCGGTATCGCGGCTGAAACCGACATCGTCAGCGGACAGCCCGAAACCACCCTCGGCAAGCTGGTCGAGGGGGCGCCCTATGACATGGTAGTCATGGGCGCCTATGGCCATTCGCGCATCCGAAGCCTGATCATCGGCTCCACCACGACCGAGATGATCCGGTCCTGCAAGGTGCCGATCATTCTGACCAGATGACCCGCATGAGTTCGTTGCCGACGCCGAGCTTCGGGAGCACTATCGCCCCCCGATTCGGGCCAAGTCGACGGAGCTGCTTGCGAGCGAGGGGGGCACGAAGGCGGACCGCGAGCCGTTGAAAGTCTTCCTGTCGTGACCTCCCGTTCCCACGAGCAGATGACGCACGGGTTCGCCAGATCGCTTTGCTAAGGACTCACCTTGAATGCAGATGGCAAGAAACTTGGCTTCGACCGGACGACTGCAGCTCCGGGCGATCAGTTTCGCAGATACTTCCGATGAAGCACGGGCAACGCGGATGGAATGGGCACCCTTGTGGGACTGAAAGGGGCGATGGCGACTCCCCCTTCAGGATGATTTCCGCGCTATCGGTATCAGGGTCAGACGGAAGTGCTGCAGAGATCAACGCTCGGGTATAGGGGTGGCGGGGGGTGGCGAAGACTTCCTCGGCGGGCCCGGTTTCTACAATCCGGCCGAGATACATGACGCTCACCTGATCCGCCAAGAACCGCGTCGTGGCCAGATCGTGCGCAATGAGGAGGAAGGCCATTCCACGGTCGCGCTGCAGATCCTTCAGAAGATTCATGATCTGCGCCCGGATGGACACGTCCAAGGCCGAAACCGGCTCGTCGAGGATGATCAGCCGCGGATTGCTGATCAACGCGCTGGCGATCGCGATCCGTTGGCGCTGGCCGCCGGAGAACTCGTGTGGAAAATTGCGCATCTGGTCGGGACGGAGTTCCACCTCTTCCAGCGCCCGAGCAACGCGCGCGTCGATCTCTTTGCGCGACAGCGAGGTCGTGGCGATAAGCGCTTCGGCCACGGTGTCGCGCACGCGCATCCGGGGGTTCAACGAAGCCCAGGGATCCTGGAAGACGGCCTGAACGTCGCGGCGAAACCACCGAAGCCGCTTCGCGCTGAGCGCGTGAATATCCTGGTCGTCGAAACACGCTTTTCCAGCGGTCGGTCTATCAAGATTGAGGATCAGCCGCGCCATTGTCGTCTTGCCGCAACCTGACTCGCCGATCACCGCATGCGTCTCGCCGGCCTGAACCTGCAGATCGACCCCGTCGAGGGCGCGCACGAACGGTCCGCGCCCGGCCAGGCCGGTGGTGAAATGTCGCGCGAGCCGCGACAGTTCCAGCAAGGCCGTCATGCCACCGGCCGCCAGCAAGCGGCAGACTGCCCCGGCGCGGTGACCACCGTCGGTGGCGCCTTGAGGTGGCAGCGTGCATCGGCCAGGGGGCATCGAGGGGCGAAGGCACATCCGCTCGGCAGCGACCAGAGCGCGGGGGGCTGGCCCGGGATCGCCGGCAGCCGGCCCTCTGGCGTGTCCAGCCGGGGAACCGAGGCAACAAGCGCGCGTGTATAGGGATGAGCTGGCGCGGAGAATATCCTCCGGACCGGGCCGGTTTCGACCACGCGTCCGGCATACATGACCATGACTCGATGACAGAGCCGAGCGACAACCCCGAAATCGTGCGTGATGAAGAGGATCGAGAGCCCGGTCTCGGCCTGGATGTCGCGCAGCAGGCGCAGGAACTGCGCCTGGATCGTCACATCGAGCGCGGTCGTCGGCTCGTCGGCGATCAGCACCTTCGGCGCGCTGGAGAGCGCAATGGCGCCGACCACGCGTTGCCGCATCCCGCCCGAAAGCTCATGCGGAAAGGCGCGCATCCGAGCCTCAGGCGCGGGGATGCCCAGCCAGCGCAGAAGTTCGACGGCGCGCACGCGCAGGGCCGTCGACGGGCCAGGGGCGTGCAGGCGCAGCGCCTCGATCACTTGCGCGCCGATCCGCCAGACCGGGTTGAGCGAGGTCTGCGGGTCCTGCAGAATCATCGAGATATCGCGACCGCGAACCGAGCGCATCTGCCGATCCGAGAAGGCGAGGATGTCCTGACCGGCAAGCGTGATGCGGCCTTGCGTGATCCGGGCGGCCGGCTGAGGCAGCAGGCGCATTAGCGCAAGGCCGGTCATCGACTTGCCCGACCCGGATTCGCCGACGAGACCGAGTGTCTCGCCGGGCCGCAGCGAGAAGCTCACGTCGTCGACCGGGTGAATGACGCCCGCCTTTCCGCGGATCTGCACGCTGAGGTTTGAGACGTCGAGCACCATGTCAGACCTGCTGCAGCCTGGGATCAAGCCGGTCTCGCAACCAGTCGCCGAGCAGGTTGATCGAGAGGACCGAAAGCAGGATCGCGAGCCCCGGGAAGAAAGAAATCCACCAGGCCGACACCACAAACTGTCGGCCGTCCGCGACCAAGAGGCCCCAGGTCGGAGTCGGGCGCGGCACCCCGATGCCGAGAAACGAGAGCGTGGCTTCGAGCAGGATGATGACGCCCAGTTGCAATGTCGCCATCACGGTGATGGTGTTGGCTACGTTGGGCAGTATGTGGCGCGAGAGAATGCGCAGATGCGAGGCGCCCGCGACGCGGGCCCGGGCGACGAAATCGCGCTCGCGGAGGCTGAGGACTTCGCCCCGGACCTGACGCGCGAAGGACGCCCAAAGGACGAAGACGATCACGGCAAGGACAGCTGAAAAGCTGGGACCAAAGACGACGGCCAGCGCCAGAGCCAGCAGCACGCTCGGCAGGGCAAACGAGATGTCCACGAGGCGCATGACCACCGCATCCGTCCAGCCTCGCGCATAACCCGCGAGCAGACCCAGCGCGGACCCCAATGCTGCGCCCAGCACGATTCCAACGGCCGAGATTGCCACCGCATAGCGCGCGCCGTGAAGGATACGCGAAAGGATGCAGCGGCCAAGCCTATCGGTGCCGAGGATGAACTCCCAGCCGCCGCCGGCAAAGACTGGCGGCTGCAGGCGATTGCGCAGGTGGCTCTGATAGGGGTCGTGCGGCGCGATCAGATCGGCGAGCAGTGCCGGGCCCAGCAGGACCAACACGAGCAGAGCCAGCGGGATCACGGGGAGCCGGCTGCTAGCCATGCCGCACCCTCGGGTCTACCCAGGCGTAGAGCAGGTCGACAAGCACGTTCGCGAGCAGGAAGGCCAGCGCGAAGAACATCACCACCGCCTGGATCACGGGGAAGTCGCGCGCCCGGATCGCCTCTATCGCGAGCCAGCCGGCCCCAGGCCAGCCGAACACCGTCTCGACCACGATCGATCCTGTCAGGACCGAGCCGGCCAGCACGCCGAAATAGGTCAGTGGCACAATTGCGGCATTGGCAAAGGCATGGCGCCAGACCACCGCAGTCTCGGAGGCGCCCTTGATCCGGGCGAGCTTGACGTATTCGGTGTCCAGCACCTCAAGCATCGCCGAGCGGGTAAGCCGGGTCAGTGCCGCAATCTGGAAGGCGGCGATCGAGATGGCGGGAAGGATCATGTGCGCAAGTCCGCCATGCCCTGAGGTCGGCAACCAGCCAAGGCCTACCGCGAAAATCCAGATAAGCACGATTCCCAGCCAGAAGGCTGGGATCGACTGCCCGAAGAGCGCAAATCCACGCACCAGGTGATCCGCCCAAGTGCCGCGGCGCACCGCCGAGACGACGCCAGCCGGGATCGCCACGGCGATGCTAATAAGAAGTGCAAGCCCGCCCAGCCGAAGCGTTGCGGGCAGCCGGTCGAGCACGACACCCATTGCCGACTGGCCGCGCCATTTCAGCGACATGCCGAAATCGCCCTGAAGCGCATTGCCCAGAAACACCAGATACTGCCTCCAGAGCGGTTCATCCAGTCCGAGGTTGCGAGACAGTGCCGCAATCTGTTCGGTCGTCGCGTCGTCGGGGAGCATGGTGTCGATCGGACTTCCGGTGGCGTGGGAAAGCCCGAAAACGATCACCGTGATCGCGAAAAGCGAAACAAGGCTTTGGACCAGCCGCAGAAGGGCGAAACGCGTCATTGCTGCCTCGGCGTGCGCATCATCCCGAAGGCGTCCGCGGGGGGCCGTCGCCCCGCGCGCAGGGTTTTCGCCTTTCGCTCACTCGGCCACCGGCTCGATCAGATGCCAATGGCTCAGCCCGATCGCAGTGGCACCGGGATAGGTCCAACCGACAATCGTGTCGGGATCCACCGCCACCTCGTAGCCCACCGACGCAACAGGGATGTCAGCGTAGAGCTCGTAGAGATAGGTGAAGGCGTCGCGTGCTATCTCACCGCGCTCCTCGGGGTCAATGCTCGCGTTCATCGCGGTGGCCAGTTCCTCCATCTGTGCAGTCTCGACAAAGTTGATCGGGTTGCCGGCCGAGGAATAAAAGATGCTCAGCCCTTGAACCGAAGGCCGGATCGGCGCGTTGCGCATCGGGCGCAGGACGAAGGCGGTGCGCGCGCGGCTCATACCGCCAAGTGTGCCCCAGTCCATTTCTCGGATTTCGGTCTGGAGGCCGACCTCGTCGAAGAAGACCTGCAAGAGCTCAGCAAGCACCGGGAATTCGGGGTTTCCGCCAAGGGTTGTGGAGATGATCGGGATGACCGGATCGGCGAAAGCCTCCGGATATCCGGCTTCTCCCAGAAGTTCGCGGGCCCGCTCAGGATCGTAACCATAGTCTTCATCGAATCGCTCGGCCAATTCGGGCGCGTATCCCTCGCCGCGGGGGTCCATCATGAAACGCACCAGTTTCTCGGCGCGCCCGTCGTAGAGAACCTCCATCAAGACGTCGCGGTCGATCGCGCGGTTCATCGCCTCGCGTAGCCGGATGTCCATCCACGGCAGCTCGGGATTGTAGCCTTCGACCCCCTCTTCATAGATGTTGCCGAACATGAACGCCGTCTGCATCGCCGCATTGGTCGAAGAGAGGATGGCATAGTCCGCTTCGGTCGCCTCGCTCTGCAGTTCCCGCGGCAGCGCGACGATATCGGCCTCGCCGGCCAGCAGCATCGCGAGCTTCGTCGCCGGTTCGGCCACGTAGCGGATGTCGAGCGTCGAGACCGCCGAAGTCTCGCCCGACCAGTGGTCCTCGACCGCCTCGAAAGTCACGCCCTCACCGATCCGTCTCTCGGTAAGCCGGAAATGGCCGGTGCCGGCGGGAGCGGCGTCGTAGCCTTCGATACCCTCGGCCTCGTATTGTGCCTTGGAATAGATCAGCATGATCCCGCGCCCGGCATGCGCGAAAAGGAAGTTCGGGCGCGGCTCGGGCAGATGGAAAGTAAGCGTGTGGTCGTCGAGGACCTCCAGTTCCGCACCACGCAATAGCGTAAGGCCGGTCAGGATGCTGTCGTTAGAAGTGTGCAATTGATAGCTGTGGACGATGTCGGCGGTCGTGACCGGCCCCCAGTCTCCGTGAAACTCGGCCTCGGGGCGCAGATGGAAGGTCCAGGACGTGAAGTCCTCGTTCACCTCCCAAGTATGAGCCACCGTCGAGGTGTCGATCTCGCCCGTAACTGGGTCGTTGCCCAGTAACGTCTGCATCGCCGGGCCCAGATTGTTGTCACCACTCGTCTCCCAGAAGCGATTGGTCTCGGCCGAGGGTGGGTCGAGCACGATCGTGACGTCCCGCGCCTCAGCCGGTGGGGCGGCGATGCCAAGTGCAAGCGCGGCGGCCAGTCCGCCGGCGCGAAGCCAACGAAAGGATGGATTCCTTTCCGTAGAGGTCGATATCCTAGTCATGGTCTGTCTCTCCCTGTTTCATCGTTTACCCGGTTTTGTGGCCAGCCGGCCGGCGTCAGCTTCCCCGACACCATCCCGGAGAGGCACGAGGTTCAACTCAAGCGGCGTTTCGGGAAGTGACAGCGCCATCCGCTTGAGATCCTGGTAGATACGCGCTCGGCGACCGAAGAGTGCGGCCAGCGGCGCGCGGGGCTCGAACACCGCATCGGTTCGGCACATGGCCTGCGCCGCGGCGGGAAGGGTCGCGTGCAAACCGCAGCCCACCGCGGCGCACATCGCGGCGCCGATCAGACCGGTTTCCTTGGCAGCCGTTCTCACGACTGGAACACCCGTGACATCGGCCTTGATCTGGCACCATGCATCGCTCTGCGCGCCGCCACCGCAGACGCGAAGTTCAGTGATCCGCTCACCGGTTTCCCGTCCGGCGATCTCGAGGATATCGCGCAGCGCATGGGCAACACCTTCCAGCACCGACCAGAGCAGCGCATCCCCGTCATTGCCACGCGACAACCCCGCAAACATTCCGCGCACATCCGAACGCCAGACCGGCGTCCGCTCACCAGAGAGCCACGGCAGAAAGACCGGCAGATCGTCGGCAGGCGGGCGATGACCGGCACGCTCGATCGCGGTGGATAGCCGCCCCTTGACCCGGAACACCTCGTGCGCCCAGGTTGCGCTGTCAGCTCCGATCTGCGTCGGCCCACCGAGCTGCCACAGGCTCTCGCCCCATAGGACGGAGACGAGCCCGTCCACCCCCTTGCGCACCGTGCTCAGCAGACCCACCGCTTCGGAGGTGCCCGCGACATCGTAGGCCTGTCCAGGCAGCAACGCGCCTGCCCCAACGGCGGTCGCCCAGGCGTCCATTGACCCGGAGAACACCGGCAGGCCACGCAACCGGTCGAAGGGGGCCGCGGTCTCGGTGATCCGGCCTGCTTCCTGCCAAGGCCACAAGCGCGGCCGGTCGATCAGGCTTCCGATTCGCGACAGTTCGCCGGACACCAGCTGCCCTGATGACGCGAAGGCATCGAGCCGCGATAGCGTGACCGCATCTGCGGTGAGCGTGTCTGTCAGACGGTGGATCAGCCAGTCCTTGGGGTCGAGCACCGCGTCGATGCGGGAATAGATCTCAGGCTCCTTACGGGCGAGCCAAGCCAGACGGGCAAAGGGGTGGAAGGCCGAGATCGTCTCGGCCGGATTGCTCTGTGGCAAAGCGGCCGCCACCACACGTGCGTCGCTTTCTGCGCGCCTGTCACGAAACAACATAGCCGGGCGCAGCACAGATCCTCCGGCGTCAATCAGCACCTGGGTGCGCGTGACGCCGCAGACGCAGAGCCCGAGGGGCAGGTGCTTGTCCGAAAGGTCCTCGAGAACCTTTCCTGTCGTCTTGCACAGCGCGCGCCACCAGTCCTCGGGGTCAAGTTCGGCCCACCCCGGGAAAGGCTCAGAAAACGACAGAGGTTCGAGCGCGCAGGCGAGAACCCGGCCATCCGGTGTGACCGCCGCGGTGCGCAATGCGCTGGTGCCGATATCGATCGCTATGAGCACTTCGGTCAACGCTCGCCCTCCTCGCCAGGGGTCAGCACGATCTTCAGAAGATCCGACCGGACAAGGCTCTGTGTTACCTCGATCACGCGGCCCGCTTGCAGGCTGGCGACGCGATTGAAGCGAAAGACGGGCGAGCCTACGGGCAGACAGAGCCGCGTCGCCGCATCAGGTGACAGCGCAATTGCGTCGACGATGTCCTCTGCGCGATGCGGACGAAGGCCACGTCGGTCGAGGCATGCGTAGAGCCCGCCACGCAGCTCTGTAGGGTCGAGCTGCGACAGCACATCCGCCGGCAGGAGGATGGTCTGCAAGACAGCGGGCACGGAATCGAGTAGCCGAAGTCTCTTCAGTTCCCACAATGTCTCGGGTGGCAAAGCGCCGAACTTCAGCCGCTCCGCCGAGGTTGCCTTGCGCTGCTCCAGGCCGAGAATCTGCTCGCCAACACGATACCCGTGTCGCTCGGCCTGCAGACGAAAACCACTGAGCGGGCCGGTTGGCTGGCGGATCGGGTTGCCGGACTGCCGGACGAAATGGCCGGCTCCCTGTCGACTTTCGATAAGTCCGCGTCGGTCGAGCAGGCTGAGTGCCGAGCGCACCGTGACTCGGCTGACATCGAAGATCCGCATCAATGCGTGTTCGGAGGGGAGTTTCATCCTAGCCGCGATCCGGCCCTCGGCGATTTCCGAGGCGAGTTCGTCGGCAATTTGCTCGTAGCGTGGCGGTGGCGCGCCGTGCAGCGCCAGATCCACCGGTTGCTCTGCAGTGTGGGTGTGCCCGACCAATCACGCCTCCTTCGACACTGCAGAGTGATCAGTCAGGTATAATACAAGTCAAGAGCTTTGATGAGGGGTGCCGGTTCCGAACCTGGGGTCCCACCGCACCGCTATCTTGGGCGCGTCCAAGTGAAATCTGCTGTCTTGCGCTGGCCCAGTGGAGCGGACGTGGCTCGATTCTACCGGGTTTATACCGGAGGATAAGACGCCCCAACCTCGGGGGCACCCGACCGATCCACATGGCGGTCTGCGGTTTTGCCTAGGACTTCTTTAGGGACCCGTGGACGTGTAGTGAGCCATTCCTATTCCCCGTTGGACTGCATTGTGGGTGGTGACGTTCGCGGCATGTCGAAAAGCATGCTTCACCAGATTGCTAATTCCGAAAGACAAAGGCACCCATATGGAGTGCCTCGGCGTCTACGGTATCGAGCTTGCGGCCCAGGCGCGAGCGCACAAGGAGAAGTTGGCGGCGCTTGCCGCAAGGGCCGCGAACCACGGCTAGTAAAACCGCTCGCAATCCTCCGGAAGGAGATAGGCCCGCTGGAAAAGATTGCCGTCGCGATCCTCGAAACTGTTGCGCAGGGTAACGCCCATTCCGAACATCTGCTGGCCCTCCAGGCAGATCGTCTCGGCACGGGATTCGATCAGAGCCCGCATTTCGCTGGCAGAGGCGCGGGCATCTGCGGCGGTCGTGACGTAGGTGTATTCCATGATCCGCATGCGCGGCAGGAACAGCGCGTCGGTCATCGTCAGCGTGTCCGTCACCGCCGAGGGCAGGTCTTCACGGGCATCGGCGGCCATGTCCGCAAGTAGGACCTCCTCGTCGTGGGAGGCGGGCGCGACGTTTGGCGTGACGACAGCGTCGGGAGCAACCGGCGCGGTTGCGGCTGGCTCGGTTGCGGGCGCCTCTGTGACGGGCGCGGCGGGCGGTTGCGGTGCGTCGTCCGTGGGGACCAACAGGAAATAACCGACCGCCACCACGACCAGCGCACCGAGGCCGAGAAGGTATTTCATCATTCAGAGAGCTCCCGCATCGTCGTGTTTCCAATGAGCTAAAGGTTTCTGGTCAGGAGGCAAGGTCGCAGAACCACACCATTGGCCCGAGCATTACGCTGCGTCTGCAACGTTTCCTACCATGGCGAGCGGTGAGCGAATGACGGTTCCTGGCTCACTGCGGTCATGGAGCAACGCGGCGGTGCGCACTGGAAAGCGGCGCGAGTGGGCGGCACCGAACGCGGCAATCTCGTGCCCTGGAAACAAGCTGGCGCCGGTCGAAGCCGGTGCCTGCCCGTGCCAAGCGGTAGAGACGGCCAGGCTGCGCCTAGCGCTCCCGGGTTCATCGACACCCTCAAACCTGATCGAACCGAACATTCCGCCCCACGGCCGATCAGCGGTCCGGCTCGGGCAAGCGGTGCCTTTGTCGGATAGGACGGCTAGCGCTACCGCGCCGATCAGAGCGTGATCCGGTAGAGGGCAAAGCCGCCTTCGCCCTCGCCCGCCGGTTCGATCATCGTGCCGCGAGCACGCACCTCACCCAGATATCGCATCGCGGCCGGCCCGGTCTCGAACAGCACCGTGGCGCCATCGGCCGGCGCGAAGTTCCAGTTTCCGTCCGCGGCGGGAGCGATGGTGCCGCTCTCCACGATGTAACGCACGATGACGTCGCGATTGGTGTCGGGCGCCTCGAACACGATGGTGGAGCCGTCGGCGCCGGGGAACCGCCCCCCGCCCGAGGCGCGGTAGTTGTTCGTGGCGACGATGAATTCGGCGTCGTCGTCGATCGGCGCGCCCTCGAACTCCAGATCCACGATCCGCCGGGCATCGGGGTTCACCAGTTCGCCATCGGTGTCATAACGCGACGGCTGGGTGATATCGATGCGGTAGGTCACGCCGTCGATCACGTCATAATTGTAGGAGGGGAAGCCCGGATCCAGGAGCGGCTGGTCCGCCGCCCCCGGCTCGACTTGGTTGAAGATACCGGCCGAGCGTTCCAGCCATTCGCGCACCTGCGAGCCGGTGATGCGCACGGCCATCAGTGTGTTGGGGTAAAGGTAGAGGTCGGCCACATGCATGATGGCGACCGGGCCGGGCTCAACATCGGTGTAGTATTCCGGCCCGCCGCGCCCGCCGGCCTTGAAAGGTGCGGCGGCGGACAGCACCGGCAGCCCTTCATGCTCGGTGCCCTTGAGGATGTCGGACACATACCAGTGCTGCGCCTCGCTGACGATCTGGACCGAGGGGTCGTCGGCAACCAGCGCGAAGTAGGAATGCAGGGGCACCTCGGTCCGACCGACTTCGGCGCGGACATATTCTAGGGTCTCCTCGTGGACCTGCTGGGTGGCGGCGATCACCTGCGGATCGCTGTCAACCAGCGGCCGGACGGTGCGGTCTTCGAGGCGCTCGAAGATCGGGCGGGTGGTGCTTTCGGACCGGTCGATACGCCACGCGCCGCCCTCGCGCACCAGCATCAGGTCGATGATCCCCAGATGCGATCCCCAGAAGCCGGCCATCGCGGCGGGTTTGCCCATCAGCGTGCCGGCGGCGGCATCGATCCCCTGGCCACTGTAGCGGTCCGACGGGAAGACGAGGTGATGGTGCCCGCAGACCACCGCGTCGATCCCGTCGACCGCGGCGAGGTGCAGTGCGGAGTTTTCCATCATCTCCTCGTGCCGGCTGGCGGAGATGCCGGTATGGGCCAGCGCGATGATCAGGTCCGCCCCCTCCTCGAGCATCTGCGGAAACCAGGCGCGCGCCGCTTCGACGATGCCGCGCACGGCAAAGCGCCCCTCCAGATGGGCGCGGTCCCACTGCATGATCTGCGGCGGCACGAAACCGATCAGGCCGATGCGGACGGGATGGGTCTCACCCGCGCCATCGGTCAGTTCACGATCAAGGATCACGTAGGGCGGCAGGTGCAACGCATCCTCGCGCGGCGTGGCGCCGAGGCTGCGGGCGAAGTTGGCGCAGACGATGGGGAACTCGGCGCCGGCATTCACCTTGTCCATGAAGTCGACGCCGTAGTTGAATTCATGGTTGCCCAGCGTGCCGCCGTCATAGCCGAGTGTGTTCATCCCCGCGATGATCGGATGCAGGTCGCCCGCGGCCATGCCGCGCGAGTAGGCGATGTAGTCGCCCATCGGATTGCCCTGGAAGTAGTCGCCATTGTCGACGGTGAGGGTGTTCGTCGCCTCGGCCCGGATGTCGTTGACGATCGACGCGGTGCGCGCCATCCCCATCGTGTGGTTCTCGCGATCGGCGTAGTAGTCGTAGGGATGCACGTGGCAGTGCAGGTCCGTGGTGGACAGGACGCGCAGATGCGCTTGCCCGGCCGCGGCGCGGGCCGAGTAGGGATGCAGCATGATCAGGCCGCCTGCCGCGGTCGAACTGAGCAGAAAGGTGCGGCGGGACAGGTGGGCCATGACGGGCTCCAATGCTTGGGGGCAGAAACGCCGGGTTGCGAAAGTCGCCGTGGAAGCCGCACCGTGATTGCGCACCAGCCGACATCCCCCAGTTGAACCGGCTTCCATCTTCAGTGTCATCCCAATCCGGTCCTCGAGCAAGTGCGATCAGCACCGCAGCGGCATTTGTCGGCCCGGGTATCTCATATGAAAAATGGGATCATACGGTGCTTCCTCGATCGGTTCACAACCGTTGCAATGCATGCCCGGAAAATCGGCCTTCCTGGTAGTCGACACCCTTCTTCGTAGCTGCCTATACCGGCCCTGAAAGCCGGTGCAGCGTGCCATCCGGCAACGGTCGCTGGAGTTTTGCAGCGACCTCGATGGGGGCTGAAAGCCACGTCTCCCACTCGTCCGGCTTCGTCAGAATGACGGGCATCGCCTTAGGATGTATCGACCTTACCTCGGCGTTCGGCGAGCAGGTTAGGAACGCGAAGAGATCGTCGGTCGTCTCGCCATCCTTCACCTTCCGGACGGACTTCCAGCCACGCACCTCGATACCTGCGAAGAACATGCGAACATCCGGTTCAGTGAGGCCGAACCACTGGTTGCCACCCTTCACCGGTTCAGCGAAAGACGTGACCGGAACCAGGCAGCGGTGCGTCTTGTCCAGCCACCGCCGCCAGTGCGGGGAGGTCAGGTTGCGCACGTTGGTGACGCCTGGATCTCGCTGCGTATTGAGGACACCGGGCGGCGATGGCATTCCCCAACGTGCCTTCACCAGTTCAAGCGCCTCGCTACCATGGCGCACGATCGCACCGAACTGGTCGGGATACAGCTGACCGGGCGCGAGGTTTCCTGCCCGATCTTTCAGCCCGTCGAAGAGTTGGCGCATCAACGCCTGAGTCGTGGTGTTGCTGTAGAGGTTGCACAGCCTGCATGACCGGTTCCGCGATGTCGCCGAGCTGATGGACGAGGCCGAGCACGACGTGCTGGCCTACATGGCCTTTGACGAGAGCCTGCGCTCGAAGCTGCACAGCACAAACCCGCTGGAGCGCGTGAACAAGGAGATCAAGCGGCGCACCAACGTCGTCGGGATCTTTCCCAACCGCGAGGCCGTCATCCGGCTCGTCGGCGCGCTGATGCTGGAACAGAATGACGAGTGGGCCGTCTCTCGCCGCTACATGCCGGTGGAAAAGCTGACAGCCGTGTGCAACCATACCGAAGCGGCGCCGATGATCGCCGCACAGTGAACGAACGACACCAGCTATGAAGAAGCAGATGGACGCCAGTTTCTACACCACCTCCCGGGGCACTACCTTGAAGAGGCATAGGCATGAGAGTCTCGTCGCTAGAATTGACTGGCCTAAGGTCTATCGCAAAGGCCAACCTAACGTTCAGCGACGTCACAGTGTTGATCGGTGGCAATAACGCTGGAAAATCGACTCTGCTCCATGCACTACGGCTGTTCTTTGACGCCGCACCGAAGCTATCGAAGGATGACTTCCACAAGCGCGAAACGGAAAGCATCGAAATCATAGTCACGTTTGACCACCTCACTCCCGGGGAGATCGAGGAGTTTGGTTCCGCCGTACATGACGGGAAGTTAACGATAT
>NZ_JADDJF010000065.1 GCF_017811755.1 Pararhodobacter sp. SW119
AAGCCAGCGGCCAGAATCGCGCAACTTGTTGGACAAATCACCAAAAGCTGCGTGGAACACTTGGCTTAAGAAAACCCCTGCAAAATAGTAGCCGCCCGCAAAGGGTGACACGCTTCGAACTGAACGAAAGGCCTGAGCTGCGTCGCGCCGCTGCCTGAGCGTTGCACTACGCCGCCTTGCGGTCGCATGCCGCCCTGATCGCCGCCAGCATCACGCTGGCGGTGTCCTCCCAGCGGGGCAGCGTGGCGGCGCGGGCGCGACTTTGTTCGACAATCCGGCTGTGGTACGTAGCATTGATCAGCAGTGACCGCAGCGCTACGGCGAAGGCTACCGGGTCGTCCGGGGGTGTAAGGAGCGCGCTGTCGCCCACGGTCTCGGGCACCGCGCCGGTCGCACAGCTGAGGACTGGAAGTCCGTGCTGCTGCGCTTCGCTCAGGACCATCCCGTAGCCCTCGTATCGCGTCGCGAGCGCGAAGATCGACGCCGTGCTGAACAGTCCGGTCAGCGCCTCGGGCGTCTGTTCGCCCAGGAACGCCACCCGGTCCACAAGGTGCAGGTTCTTGCGCAGCGCCTCGAGTTCCGCCTGGTAGCGGCGATCCTGGACCAAGCCGACGATCCGTGCCTGCCAGTCGAGATCGCGGATCATGCCGAGCGCGCGCAGCAGCACGTCGTGGCCCTTCCGCCGGCAGATCAGACCCACGCTGAGGACCAGTGGCGGGGTGAGGGGTTGGCGCTTCTCCCCCGCGGCGGGCGGCTCGAACCCCGGCAAGGCGGTTCTGATGCGCGCGGGCTCGACAGAGAACCGCTCCGTCAGGATCGCGGCGACATGCGCTGAGGGGACAACGACCTGCGCCGCATGGCGCAGGTTCGCGCGTTCGCGGTCGATCAGTTCGCGCGCATAATCCTCCCGCAAACCGGCTTCGAGGCCGAGGGGGTGGTGCAGCATCACGATCAAAGGCCGCCCCAGCGCTGCCACATCCGCCGTCGCCATCGCCCCGAAGACGAGTCCGTCGATGATGACCGGAATGCCGGCAGGCAGGGCGCGAAACTGTGCGAGGGCTGCGCGTGTCTCCGCTTCGTCGGGTGCGGGCCAGCCGGCGGGCAGTTCCAGCAGCCGCACAGGCTGTCCAGCGCGGCGCATCGCCTCGATCAGCCGGCGGTCGTATTGCGTGCCCCCGGTATACGCCGTGATGGTGCCGGGCACGGCAAAGGCGACCTCGGTTGCAGGCGCACTCATGGCCCGCCCGCGCGGCTGCGCGTCCAGCGATGCAGCCAGACCGGTGCCAGCACCTCGCCAGAGGCGGCGCGCAGGCGCAGGCGCAACTCGGCCACCTCTTGCTCGGCCTCGGGCGCGAAGACGAAGCTGGCCCGCCATGCGCCGCCGGGCTGATCCAGGGGGTAGAACGCGGGGCCGGTGACCCCCGCCGGGGCATCGCGTCCGAAGTCGAGCCGCGCCCCGGCAGGATCGGTCGGTTCGCGCCCGGGGGGCGGCACGAAATCGATCACGTAGAGCCGCGCCGCGGCCGAGTTCGGCTCGATCCCCGAGGCGCTGCGCATGGGCAGAAGCGCATGGTCCTGAGGGGGCAGGGCGGCGGGGCTGGGGGCGCACCAGTCGAGCCGGTAGTCGAAGCGGTGCGCGCCCGGTTCCAGCACGGCGTCGGGGCGCCAGAAGGCGACGACGTTGTCGGCGAATTCGTTTGCGGTGGGGATTTCCAGCAGCATCACCGCGCCCGGACCCCACGCGCCCCGTGGCGTGACCCAGGCCGAGGGGCGGAGATGATATGCACCCTCCTGGTCCCGGAAATCGGCGAAAGAATTGGCCATCTGCATTAGCCCGAAGCCGCTAGGCGAGGTGTCGACGAAAGACGAAATCTGCAACCGGGCGGGGTTGGAGATAGGGCGCCACAGCCGTTCGCCCGCGCCGTTGTCGATGACCAGCGTATCACTGTCGTGGACGGCCGGGCGGAAGTCGTCGATGGCTGCCGGACCCACGGCGTTGTGCTGGAACATCGAGGTCAGCGGCGCGATGCCGGCATCGGCGATGGGCACGCGCGGGAAAAGATGCAGCGCGCATTCCATGCGGGTCGGCGCGCCGGGCGAGAGGGTCGCGATCAGTGCGGCGCTGCACCGGGGGCTGTCGACGAGGCAGCCGAATTGCAGATCATCGTTCGCGGAGAAGACGGAGATGTGGCGGGTGGCGGGAAACTCCTCGGGCACGGGTCCGCCGGTACCGAGCGCGAGCGCGCGCGCTGAGAGCCCGTAGACCGTACCGCGCGCCAGGGCGCGGAAATAGCTCGCACCCTGAAGAACCAGTACTTCGTCCCAGATGTGCTGATCGTTCAATGGGTGGCGTAGACGGAGGCCGGAGAAGCCTATGCCCGCCGCCTCAGTGGGGCCGGGCGAGTCGCCGAAATAGCGTGGGTCGAAGTCGAAGAGATCGGTGGCGAATGCGGTTTCGTGCCCGGGCAGTGTGATGCCCACGGGTTCGCGAAAGAGCCAGCCGGGCGGCAGCAGGTCCGCCCGGTAGTTCGGCCCGAGTGGCAGGTCGCCCGCGCGGCCCAGACGCGGGCGGATCCCGCGATAGCTGTCGTAGGTCAGCGCATCGAAGGGAGACTGCAGATGCCGTGGGGCCGGGACGTGCGGCCGCGTAGCAACGGCGCGGGCGGCGGCGACTAGGTCCTCGGGCGTCCGCAGGTCGCGTGTCGCGGCCGATGGGGGCGTGGCCGTCAGCAGCGGCGCAAGCGTCGCCGCAGCGGCGGCGCGCAGAAGCTGCCGCCGGCGCATCAAGCGGCGTCCCGCTGCGGCATCGGTGCTGTCCCGGGTTGACTGGTCGTGCGCGGGCGCAGCTCAGCGCGCGCAACGCGCTTGCCGCTGGTCTCTCTGGAACGCTCAAATGCGTTGCTGTCGAGAGCAGGGCTCACGGACGCGTCCAGCCAGCGGATTAGCCAGGGCGCAGCAAAAAGCGGCAGTACGACCGGCAGGACCATCGCAGCCGCCAGGACCGCCGCCGTGCCCGTGCTGATCAGCACCTGCGGCATGATGACGGAGGCGAGGATTGCGAGGCCTGCCGCCTGTTCCACGCGGCCCCGTCCTGCCGCGGAGGATCCCTGCCCCGAGGGCTTCCAGCCGCTGTCCCGCCCTGCCAGCAGGGCAAGGACAAAGCCGGTACGGCGAATCATCATGACCGACGCGTAGAGCGTGGTGAGCGAAAGTTCCGCACCCATCGCGCGCCAGAGGACGCGACGGTGCCCGGAGCGGCGAAGCCGAGCGCGCAAGGTCGCGAGCCCCGCGAGCTTGGGCACCATGAGAAGGCCAAGCGCCCCCAGCAGCGCCCAGACCGCCTGCGCGTTGGCATGCACCGTCCCCGAGCCCATCAGCAGCACCAACATCAGCCAGATCGGCGCGGACAGATAAGAGTGGATTCCCGCCAGCAGGTGCAGCCGGCTTGCCGGATGCAGACCCCCCCGTGCGATGAGGCGCAGGTGCTGCAGATTGCCCTGCGCCCAACGGCGGTCGCGGCGCAGATGGCTCGCGACGCTTTCGGGCGCGTCCTCGAAGCTGCCGCGCGCCTCGGGATCGATCCGAACTCGCCAACCAGCGGCGCGCATCAAGGCCGCCTCGATGAAATCGTGGCTCAGGATCGGCCCGCCAAACGGGGGGCGGCCCGAAAGGGCCGGCAGGCGTGCGACCTGCGCGTAGGCGGCGACGCGCAAAAGGGCGTTGTGACCCCAATAGTTGCCGGCATCGCTGCTAAGCCGCGCGAGCCCGCGCGCGAAGACTGGACCGCAGAGCCGTCCCGACAGGCGCTGCATGGCGGAAAGCCGGCTCCCCCCCGGACGCAGGCTGATCGCGGCCTGGATCAGTCCCAGTTGCGGGTGGTCGGCCATGATGGCGCGCATCCGCGCCAGCCGCGCCGCACTGAAGCCGCTGTCGGCATCGAGGACCAGCATCGTGGCGAAATCCGCGCCGTGCCGTTCGTGCCAGTCGCACAGGTTTCCCGGCTTGCGGTCGGTTGCGGACGAACGGTTGCGCCAGGTTATGCGGTGGGCAAGGGGGGCGAGCGCGGCTTGCTCCTGAGCGACCCGGTCGGCGCCTTGGGTGTCGGAAAGAACGAAGACCGCGCAGTCCGCCGCCTGGTCGGTCGCGTCGAGTCCCGCCAGTAGCGCGGCGATGCGCCGGGCCAACGGCTCGGGCGGTTCGCCGCAGACGAGCCAGAGGATCGCGCAGCGGTCGATCGAGGGAGCCACGAGCGGCTCGGCGCGATCCTGCCCGGTTGCGCACATCCCCTGCAGGGAGGTGACCGCTGCGGCCGACAGCCAGATCGCGTTGACACCGAACAGCGCCAGCGCCAGCGCCGCGAGCAACGGATGCGTCGCGGCAAGGTCAATGCCGTTCCACAGAAGCGCGCCGAGAGCAGCCGCTATGAGCAAACTCAGAACCAGATGCGCGTGCCTTGCGGAGGTCAGCTTCATGACCGACCCCGACCAAGCGGCGGCCAGATCCGCGCGAAGATGCCGTCTCCACGCCAGAGATGGTGGAGTGCCGCCGCCACGTGAACGAGGATGAGGGCGCCTAGGAAAAGGCGCGCTGTGGCGTGGATGCCTTTCGCCGTCTCCGCCAAGCTTTCCGACCGCGGCACCATCGACGGCACGCCGAGCGCGTCGAGCATCTCGACCGGAAAGCCGCCAGCACGGACGCGGATGTAGCCGCTGACGGTCATCACCAGAAGCAGCCCGTAAAGTGCCCAGTGCGCGGCAACCGCGACACCGGCCTGCCAGCGCGGCATCGTGTCGGGGAAGGGCGGCGCCGGCTGGCGAAGCCGCCAGGCGAGGCGGAGGAGCACGAGCAGGAAGATCACGACCCCGCCATTCTTGTGCAGGATGAAGAGCGCGTCCTGCGTCGGCCGTGCCAGCCCCTCGAGGAGCATGATCGTGCCGATGGGGAAGGTGGCGATCACCGCGACGGCGACAAGCCAATGCAGAAACCGTGTGGTTCCCGAATAGCATTGCGATGCGCCTGGCGTTTCGGACATGGGTCCGTTTCCCCGAAAGTTGTCGCTTTCCCTCTGGAGATTAGCGCAACGGCTGAAAAGGCAACCCCGATCGGCGGGCGGGCGCATTTGCGCGAGATTGATTTGTGCCGCGCCGGACTAACTTTGCAACATGGCAGATCTCTCGACCATGCGCCAGCCCGACCCCTTCGCCCGCGTCCAGCGGCAGGCGATGGGCATTCTGGTCATTGCCGCGGCAGCGGCGCTGGCCACGACGCATGGCCTGGTGGAATGGGCGGGCGTCACCGATAGCCTGGCCGCCCCGGTGGTTACGGGAATCCTGTGCCTTGGCGGCGGATTGCTGATCCTCGCCGGGCTCAAGCCCGCGCACCACCCGCATGGACGCCTGGGATTGGCGAACGCGGTTACGATCCTGCGCGCCGCGGCGATCGCCGCGATTGCGGGCTTAGTCGCGGTGCCAGAGACGCTGGTGGCTACAGGCTGGGCGCTGGCGGGCATGGCGGCGCTGATCCTGGCGCTCGACGGGGTCGATGGCTGGGCGGCGCGGCGCTCGGGGCTCGCCTCGCGCTTTGGCGCGCGTCTTGACGTAGAGACGGACGTGGCGTTCGCACTGGTGACGGCGGCGCTTGCGATCGCGGCGGGCAAGGTTGGCGTCTGGTTCCTGGTACTCGGGCTGGTGCGGCCGGCGTTCCTGTTTGCCGCTCGGCTTCTTCCGGCTCTGCGCGGCGAGTTGCGGCCCTCGCAGCGGCGCCGGACGGTCGCGGGGGCGCAAATGGCGGTTCAGGTCGCGCTCTTGGCTCCGGTCGTCACGCCGCCGGCCTCGGGGTTGTTGGGGGTGTGCGTGCTGGCAGTCGTTTTGTGGTCGTTCACCGTCGATATCCGCGCCCTTCTGTGTGGTAAGGGACGCGCGGCATGACAACGGTGCGCGCGGCCCTTTCGGCGCTGCTGCTTTACCTGGTTCTCATCCAGCCCAACCACCCGGCGGCGATGACCTGGGGGGCGCTGGCGGTCTTCCCGCTAGAGCTGCCGGCGCTACTTGCGGCTTTGCTCGCGCTGGGACAAAGCTGGGCGGGTTTGGCGCTGCGGGTGGCTGCGGTTGTTTTGATCTGGGCCATCGCGCTGCTGAAGCTTGCGGATTTCGGCACTTTCGTCGCCTTCAATCGCGGGTTCAACCTGATGGTGGACTACAACCTCGTGCCGGCGGCCTGGGCCTTGGCGCGGGGCAGCTTCGGCCTGCCGTTGACGGTGCTGGCGGTGGGGCTCGCGCTGATCGCGGCGCTCGGGCTTCCCATCGGGCTCTGGTGGGCGACCGGGGTCTGGGCGGGCTTGCGGTTGCCGGCCCGGAGTCGCGTTTTGGCCGGGTTGGCGCTTGTCCCCGCTTTGGCGCTGGCCGCGGCCGAGATCGGGCAGGCGCGGCGCGCCTGGGCGCTGCCGCCGGGTGTCGCGGATGCCATCCCCGGTACGGCTTTCACCGCGCGCGTGGGGTTTGAGCGGCTGAAGCAGATGCAGGCAACCCGGGCGGACCTGACTGCCTTCCGCCGCGCCGCGACCGAGGACGCGCTGGTCGGCGCCGGCCCGCTTTTCGACCGGCTGGACGCGCGCGATCTGGTGATCGTCTACGTCGAGAGCTACGGGCGCTCCAGCTTCGAGAATCCGCTCTACATCCCGACGCATTCGGGCACGCTGCGGCGCATACAGGCCGAGCTTTCCGCGCAGGGGCTGGCGATGCGTTCGGGCTGGGCGCGCGCGCCGATGATCGGCGGGCAGAGCTGGCTTTCGCATGGCAGCGTCGCCTCGGGGCTATGGCTGGACACGCAGGGGCGGTACCGCGCGATGGTCGCGAGCCAGCGCCGGACGCTCTTTCATCTCGCGCAGGAGGCGGGCTTTCGTACCGTTGCGATAATGCCCGCGCATGTCCTGCCTTGGCCCGAGGGCGCGTTCTTCGGCTTCGATGCGATCTACAATGCCGCTGACCTAGGCTATCGTGGCCTGCCGTTCAATTGGGTCACGATGCCCGATCAATTCACGCTCCACGCGCTCGACCGGCTGGAGAGGGACAGGACCGACCGGTCGCCGCTGGTTGTCCAGGTGGCGCTCGTCTCCTCGCACGCGCCATGGGTGCCGATCCCCGAACTGGTCGACTGGGACGACATCGGCGACGGGACGATCTTCGACGAGTGGGCGGTGTCGGGCGACCCGCCCGAGGTCGTCTGGCGCGATCATGATCGCGTGCGCGACCAGTTCCGCCTGGCGGTCGACTACAGCCTGCAGGCCATCGGTGCCTGGGCCGCGCGGCACGCCGAGGAACCGCCACTGATGATCGTGATGGGCGATCACGAGCCGGCGCGCTTCGTCTCGGGTGTCGAGGGGTTCGACGTGCCGGTGCACGTGATCGGCCCCGAGGACCTGGTGGCGCGGTTCGAAGGGCTGGGATGGATCGAGGGGCTGTTGCCCTCGCCGAAGACGCCAACGGTGCGGATGGACCGCCTCCGAGATGAGATCGTCGAACGGCTCAGCAATCTGGATCGATCATGAAATGGGCGCTGCGCGCGCTGGCATCGGCGCTGGTTCTTGGGGCAGTGATCTGGCTGGTGGACCCACGCGCGATCGGTGCGCAGCTACTTCGCGCCGACCTGCGCTGGATGGCCCTTGCCGTTGGGTTGCTGGCTCTGCAGATCGTGTTGTCCGCCCTGCGCTGGAAGCTCACAGCCGGCGCGCTTGGCGCGAGACTGCCAACCCTCTGGGCGGTGAGCGAGTATCATCTGGCGGTGCTGGGCAACACGCTGCTACCGGGTGGCGTCCTGGGCGATCTGGGGCGGGTGGCGCGGATGCGCGGCGTTGGCGGTTGGCGACTGGCAATCGAGTCGGTCGTTGTCGAGCGGATGGCGGGACAGGTGGCATTGGCGCTGGCGGTACTGCTGGGCCTTGCTTGGTGGTTCCTGCCGCAACTGGGAATTCCGGGCACGTTGGCGGTGACGCTCCTTGCCGCTCTCGGGGTGGTCGGCCCGGCGTGGACCTTGTGGGCGCTGCTGCCTGGATCAGTCCGGCGCACGCTTGCCGCCGCCTGGTTCGCGCGTGCGGTCTGGCGCCAGCAGGTGGTGCTGAGCCTGGCCGTCCTTGCCTGCAACCTGGGCGGCTTCTGGGTGGCGGCGGCGGCAACGGGCGTAGAACTTGGCGCCAGCGCCGCGCTTTTCGTCATTCCGCTGACCCTGCTTGCGATGTTGCTGCCGGTCACGGTCAACGGCTGGGGCCTGCGCGAGGCGGCGGCGATGGTCCTCTGGCCTGTGGTCGGCGTCGACGGCGGCGATGCGGTTGCGGCAAGCATCGGCTTTGGCCTGGCGGCGCTCGGCGCCGCCGGTCTCGCGATTCTGCCCTGGGCGTTGCGCCTTCGTTCAGGGGCGGTAAATGAGGTCGTGCCCGGCAGCGAGCCGCGATGAGCAACGCCGCGCCCTATTTGCCTCCGGCCTTCACTGATCACCCAAACCGCGCCGATATGGTCCTAGCCCTTTCGGCGGCCGACCGAGTCGGAAGCGCCCTTCGTGATTTCTGGCTGCAGTCTGAAAACCTTCATACCCGTGAGAAACGCGCCGGAGATTTCGTCAGCGCCGCCGATTTGCAGGCCGAATGGGCGTTGCGCGCATCGCTTTGTGCCGAGGGCGATGGCTGGATGGGCGAGGAAACACCCGCGGCACGCGGTGTCGGCGACCGCTGCTGGATCGTCGACCCGCTGGATGGTACGACCAACTTCCTGCGCGGCATCGGGCATTGGGCAATCTCGATCGCCCTGGAGATAGAGGGGAAACGTGTGCTCGCTCTGGTGCAAGATCCGCTCCGAAAAGAAAGTTTCTACGCGCTGCGTGGCGCCGGCGCCTACCTGAACGGGGTCCCTCTGCAGGGTGCCGAAACGACGCGGATGCAACAGGCGCTTCGGCACCGACATCCCTTTTGGTGGAATGCCGCATATCGAGGCGCATGCCGCCGAGATCGCCCGGCTGATGCCACTTTGTGCCGGCGTCCGCCGAACGGGGGTGGCGGCGCTCGATCTCGCTTACGTGGCCTGCGGTCGGCTCGACGGTTTCTGGGAACGGCGATTGCAGGCCTGGGGCGTCGCGGCCGGGCTGTTGAATCCTGCGCGAGGCCCGACTGATGGTCGAGGGGCCGGAGCGGGTGGAGCGACCCGAGGATACCGGCACCATCCTGACCGCCTGTCCCTCGCTGTTCGACGCTTTCTCGAAGGTTCTCCACGGGATTCAGGCCCGCAGCCGGGCATAGATGTCGCCGGATCCGGCATCGGGACCCTGCTCCCGAAGCCATTTGCGCAATGCCTCGCGATCACGCCACGTCGTCCACTCGAAGCCGGCGTTCTCGCCGCGCACCACGTTGAACTCGTAGTTTCCAAGCGCCGCGATCATGTCGGCGGCGCGCTGGCTCACCTCGGGCAGGCCCGGCAGATACTCGATCGAGATCATCGGGACGGGATGCGAGAGGCCCGACAACACCTCCGGCTCGAACCCTTCGACGTCGATCTTGACGTATCGCGGCAGTCCGTGCTCGGTGATCATCCGGTCGAGCGACGTCATGCGCACTTGGGCGCGGGCATCCCATCGGACGTGTTCGAACCCCGGCATCGCCTGTGCTTCCCGGGGCAGGCTGGCGCGCAGGGACGAAACGGTCGGATGGCGCCGCGAGACCGACATTTCGGCAGTTGTCTCGTCGGGGCCCAACGCGGCCTCCACCAGGACCACGTCGCGCGGCAAGCTCCGGCGCAGGAACCGCGCAAAGGCGGGCTGCGGCTCGAAGGCGATGACGCGCGCCCCGCAACGGCGCATCATTCGCGTGCGCGTGCCAACATGCGCGCCGACATCGAAGACAAGGTCGCCCGGTTGCAGAAGCCCACGGTAGAGGTGAAGGCTGCGCCGCATGAGCAGCGGATTGAAATAGATCCGCAGAGAGCGCAGCAGGCCGATCGTCGAGCGCAGGTTCATTGTCCCCTCTTACCTTGGGTACCGGGCACCCTCGTCTCGTCGATCAGGTAGGGCAGCGGGCCTCCCGGTCATCCCGTGCGTGGAAAAACCATCCTGCCCTTGGCCCGTGCGAGCCGCGCTCTAGCTTGCTTTGGATGCCCGATACCCGTCACTTGCCTTACCCCATGACCCAAATGCCGCTACCTTATCCAGAAAAGCTGTCACGGCGCGCGGGGAAAAGACCTGCGCCTCTGCTGCCATGAGCGAACCGCGCGCCCTCTGGATCGTCGCGCCGGGCCGTGCCGAGATCCGACCTGCGAGCCTTGGCGAGGGGCTGGCGCTGCGCATGCTCTGGTCCGGCATCAGCCGTGGCACCGAGCGGCTCGTATCCCGTGGCGCGATCCCCCCCTCGGAGTTTGAGCGGATGCGTGCGCCGAATCAGGAAGGTGCGTTTCCCTTTCCGGTAAAGTACGGTTACGCCGCCGTAGCGCGAATCGAAGAGGGGGCCGAGGCCGGTCAGATGGTCTTCGCGCTCTTTCCGCACCAGACCCGCTTCCGCCTTCCCCCCGATCAGGTTTTTCCGTTGCCCGCTGCGCTTCCGCCCCAGCGCGCGATAATGGCGGCGAACATGGAAACCGCTCTCAACATCCTTTGGGACAGCGGTGCGGGCGCGGGCGACCGGGTCAGCGTGATCGGAGCGGGGGTGGTCGGTGCGCTTGTCGGATACCTTTGCGCGCGCCTGCCCGGCTGCGAGGTCACGCTGGCCGATATCGATGCAAGCCGCGCGGTGCTGGCCCAAAAACTCGGCTGCGCCTTCGTCGACTCGGCTAACCTGCCGCCGGCGCAGGATGTCGTCATAAACACGAGCGCCGCGGCATCCGCCCTCGCGCGCGCCTTTGATATCGCCGGACCGGGCGCAACGGTGGTCGAGGCCAGCTGGCATGGCGCCACGCCTGTCGAATTGCCGCTGGGCGGGGCCTTTCACAGTCAGCGGCTGCGCCTGATCAGTTCACAGGTCGGGACGTTGCCCTCAGCGCGCCTGCCGCGCTGGACCCACAGGCGGCGGTTGCAGAAGGCGTTGGAACTGTTGCTAGACGACCGGGTTGAGATGCTGATTTCGGGCGAGAGCGCGTTCGATAG
The DNA here is from genome assembly GCF_017811755.1 of Pararhodobacter sp. SW119. Lineage (GTDB taxonomy): Bacteria > Pseudomonadota > Alphaproteobacteria > Rhodobacterales > Rhodobacteraceae > Pararhodobacter. Next base: position 11,116 of record NZ_JADDJF010000065.1, read on the forward strand.
CCTCCCGCAGGATTACCACCGCGTGATCGAGGCTCCAGGCACGCTGTGCCACCGCATTCGCTACGACTGAGCAGAAAGGAAAGGCATGTTCGCTGTCGAAGTCCGCGATCACATCATGATCGCCCATTCACTACCCTCGCCCGTCTTCGGCCCTGCGCAGGGTATGCACGGGGCAACCTTCACCGTCGACACAGCCTTCTTCACCGAGGATCTTGACGAGCACGGGCTGGTCGTCGACATCGGGCTGGCGACCGAGGCCCTCGCGCAGACCCTGTCGCCGATGCGCTACAAGAACCTCGACGAGGTCCCGGAATTCGCGGGCAAGTTCACGACCACTGAATTCCTCTGCCAGCATATCTTTGGCCAGTTGCGTGCGATGATCGCGGCAGGCGCGCTGAAGGACGGCGGGCGCGTGCGCCGGATGCGGATCACGCTGCACGAAAGCCACATGGCCCGCGCCTGGTTCGAGGCTGAGGTCTGAGCGATGGGGTTCGCGTCGGAATGGCTCGACTTGCGGGAACCGGCAGACCGCGCTGCGCGCAATCCCTCCTTGCTAAAGGGGGCAACAGGGCTTGCCGGCGCGGGCACCGTCGTGGACCTGGGGTCCGGCACCGGCGCGACGTTGCGCGCCCTCGCGCCGGGTCTGCCGGACGCGACCCGCTGGCGGCTTCTCGATCATGACGCACAGCTTCTGGCCACGGCCACCGCGCGCCACCCAGAGGCAGAGGCGGTCAGGTGTGATCTCGCGCGCCTCGTGGATCTGCCGCTGGAAGATGCCGTGTTGGTAACCGCCTCCGCACTTCTCGACCTCGTCTCGGAAGACTGGCTGGCGAACCTGGTCGCGCGGCTATCGGCCGACAAACTACCGTTCTACGCGGCGCTTTCCTATAACGGTCGGATGAACTGGGAGCCCGATTTGCCAAGGGACCCGTCGATCGCGGCGGCGTTCAACGCCGATCAGAGACAGGACAAGGGCTTGGGTCCGGCGCTCGGTCCTGCTGCCGTCGAAACGGCCAGCAGTCTGTTCGAGGCTGCGGGCTACGTCGTGACCGTGGCGAAAAGCCCCTGGTGGCTGGATGCCCGGCAGCCCAAACTGCAGGCACAACTGCTCGAGGGTATCGCCGCGGCTGCGGCGCGCGCCGGAGAGCATGACGCGTCAAGCTGGCGCGAAGATCGGCTGGGGCTGCTGGATGAAGGCCGATGCGAGATTGGTCATTTGGATCTGCTGGCAGTGCCGAAAGGCATGGCGTCAGGGCGCGAGCATATGGGAGACGCGAATGGATAGGGCAGAGGTGACCACGCGGGTTTGGGACCGCATCCTCCAGATCCGCAACGGAAAGGGTTGCGCCTGCTGCGGCGAGTGGGAACCGGCCGAGAAGGCGGCGCTGAGCATCTACGCCCCGCTTTCCCGCCGGGACATGGGGCCGCAGACCGTGGGGCAGATCGGCCAGTCGCTCGACGGGCGGGTGGCGACGGTGGCGGGCGACGCGCGCAACATCTCGGGTCCGGACGGCCTGAAGCACCTGCACCGGCTTCGCGCAATTTCGGACGCGGTGGTCATCGGCGTGCGCACGGCGCTCCACGACAACCCGCGGCTGACAGTGAGACTGTGCCGCGGGCAGAACCCGGCGCGCGTGGTGATCGATCCGCGCGGGCGGCTGCCGAACGACGCGCCGGTCTTCCGCGACGACGGATCACGCCGGGTCGTCGTGCAGCAGAGCGATACCCCGCGCCCCGACGGAGTCAAGGTGATCCGGCTGCCGTCGGCGACGGACGGCGAGATGTCGGCGGGTCAGATCCTGCGGGCGCTACATCGGCTGGGGCTGAGGACCATCCTGATCGAGGGCGGAGCGATCACGGTTTCGCACTTCTTCGAGGCCGGGCTCCTGAACCGCCTGCACGTTGCCGTCGCTCCGCTGCTGATCGGCGGCGGTCCCCCGGGGTTTCACACGCGCAACCCGGTGGCACAACTCTCTGATGCCGCCCGGCCCGATACGCGGGTCTTCAACATTGGCTCGGACATCGTCTTCGACTGCGGCTTCGCCCGCGCCAAGCAGATCCTTGCCGCGCCTTGGCACAATGTCGCCATGCGCGCGCGGTGAACGAGGCTCAAGCACCCAGCAGGTTGCTGAAATAGCCGCCGAACCGGAACGGCCTCCTTTCCGTTGGGGGCGGGCCGCCTGATCTTCGTGCCTGTCGGCGCGTTCGATGCTTGCGCCAAATGCTGTTTTTTTGCTTCACGCGGCCAGCAACCGGGGCAGTCGGGCGAGGTTGTTGGCGGCCATCGTCAGGATGAAGCGGGATCGGACGCGTTCGACGCCTCGATACATGGTCTGTGCCATGCCGCCGACGGTTTTCGCCCAGCCGAAGGGCTCCTCGATCTGCTTGCGATGCCTCTTGGACAGGGCATAGCCCGCATGCCGGGTGGTTCGGCCGTCGATTGTCGAATATCGCGCTTTCTGGGCGACATGCTGGGTGATACGGACTCCGGCTAATTGACTCGCCGCGCCGAGGATTCACAGTGCGCCTT
>NZ_JADDJF010000066.1 GCF_017811755.1 Pararhodobacter sp. SW119
CTCAGGTTCGATCCGGTCGCCGAAGATCATCGTCGCGGTGTTCGCCACGACGATCGCTGGGTCTTCCGTGACCGCATCCGACGAGGCCATGGTGGCGGAGGTTCCGATGCACCGCAGGTTGTCCGGTGAGAGCCGGTCCCGCAGGCGCCGGACCAACATCGCCACGTCAGCGCCCTGGCGCCCGCGATAGGTGTGTAACTCGTCGAGAACCAGCCAGTCGAGCCCACGCGAGTTCTCCAGGACTTGGCGCCCTTTCCGGTCGGCACGGGTGAGCAGGAGTTCCAGCATCATAAAGTTTGTGAGCAGAATGTCCGGTGGATTGGTAGCGATCCGTTCCCGGTCAGCCTCGGACTCCTGCCCAGTATATCTCTCAACGACAGGAGAATTGCTCAAACCCGATTCACGCAGAAAGCCGTTGACTTCCTCAAGCTGGGAATTGGCGAGCGCATTCATCGGATAGATGATGATGGCGCGGGTCCGGGGCTTTTCTCCCGCCGCACGCGCTCGAATGGCAGCGTCGATTAATGGAATGAAGAAACAGAGCGACTTGCCTGAACCCGTTCCCGTCGTGACGACAAAACCCTTTCCGGACTGCGCCATGCCGAGTGCCAGGTCTTGATGTACGTAGAGCTCGATAGGGTTGCCATCGTTGCGGCGAAAGACCTTCGCCGTGTCTGGAAGAATTGTTCCATCGGCAGCCCGCACATCAACAGAAGCTCCGGGTCTGAACCGAGGGTTCAGGCTGATGAGCGGCTCGCGGACGTATCGGCGCTCATTGTAGGCCTTATCGATTGCGGCTTGGAGATCATTCGAGAGGATGTTGGCGAAGGAGCGCGAGAAGTTCTCATATCGCTCGGTCGACTTCTGGTTAAGTGAAAATACGTCCATTGTTCTGTGTCTTGCCTCCGCCCCATCGCTTCTTAACCCGACCGTCGCAGGCAATTGTAGTCTTTTCGTTGCCGGGACTGTTTTTCACTCAGGCATCCGGGAGGACCCGGAGGCGTTCGAACCCTACGCCGCCGCCTCGTCACCGACGGCCGTCGCGAGCTTGCCCGATCGACCTGCGCGGCCAGCGACCCGTGGCCAGCGACCCGTCTCGCCTCACCAAAATAGAGAAGATTGCAGCCGCGGTGGTCGGCGTCATCTACGTCGCCCGCATCGTGCGCACGAGCAGCAGGAACCGGCCAAGCGATCCCACTCGGGTCGAGGCTATGGTGAAGGCAGCTTCAGTGCATCGCCTTGACTGCGTCATGCCCGCCAATTTCCAGAACGTCTGGCTCCGACCGGAGCGCCTGAAACACATCTGGTCCTAAGATTCCATCCAGGACCGGACGCATGACGGGCGACTGTTCGGCACGCGCATCCGCCTCACGCGTTCGTGATCTCCATTTTTCGCGACTTGGGTTCTTCAAACCTTCCGATCTCCTGACCTCAAGAGAGTAGATGTCTCATAAAAACAATCTGTTACATCGGACCGAGCATCGCGAATGATGTTTTACGGGCGCGCGTCGAGAACGCCGTCGAATACGTGGCGCGCATGATTGCAGATCGGGATGATGGCGAAGCTTACCTGCCGATCTTTTCACGCAAGAGGAACTCGCCGCCATGTGTGAGAAAGAATCCGCGGTCGCACGAGCTAAGCGCCGTGCGGCGGCAGCGCGGGCACCGGAGATGGCAGGGCGAGAGCTGGCGTGAGCTTGATGGCGTCGGCGATCGCAAGCTTCTCGCAAGCTTCTCCTCGAGAGGCATGGGGTCACCGTAGACTTCACGACCTCGGATTCGTTTGATCGAGTCGTCTAATCGCAGCCGGAATTGCAAGCATTTTCTTTGCACCACCGGGCGTTGGGCGGCGGGAGGTCGGTCTTCAGGTGGTGCGCGAGACCAATGCGCCTGAGGCTCCGAATGTGCGCCGTTGAAACGTTTGCCGGGTCAGGGTCGTCTTCGCGGTCGACACGTCGGTCGCCGCATGATGGGTGAAGGCCAAGGGTCACAGCGCCAGCCCCCGGGCCGCCCTCGACCTGCTGGCACGCATTCAAAGACACACCGCCCATTCCGGGAAGCGCAGCTTCCAAGGCCTAAGCAAAACCACCCCGGAGCAACTCGACCTCTTCGACAGACTCGACCTGCCAAAACCGGCCTGAGGCCGCTCGTGTTGTCACATTTTCGGCCATCCCGGCTGAATCAAAACAATCGTTTAGTCGATTTGCTGTCGAACTTCGGTGATCCAGTACGCCGCCGCGCTGAAGTGCGCGGCCAAGCTCCTCGGCGGACCCGCCGCGGCACGCCGTTGCGACCGCCTCGTCGTGGATATCAACGAGTCGGTCGGAATGACTGCTCGCATTCGTCGAGAACTCGACTGGCTGCACGGCCTTCTCACGCTCGAGAACGTCTACGACATCGAGAGTGATGAAGCTTTCTGCTTCGCGCTGATTGATCCCGCCGACGCGTGCGTCGAGGAGATATGCGTGCTGGCAGACCTGTTGCGAGACGAAATCGACGCCCTGCCGGCGCCGACACACACCGCCGGAAACGCGGCTACTACTAATTTTGCGCGCTGCGCCTGAGAAAGGAGTCCAACATGACCTATCAAGGCGAACTCGCAATTTTGATACGTGAGGTGCTGCGCGCCGTGCGGGCGCTCAAAAAGTGTGGCGCACTCACAGTTCTCGAAGCGGAACGGGTTCTCGAGGAAGCGGATGATCTCGCGAATCTACGTGCCACGCTTGCCGACAGTGTACTCGCTCCGGGGTTGCTCGCGCAGTTGGTGCTTGTAGTCGCAAAAGCCGAGCAGGCGCTCGCGGGTGAAACCCGCACCGCGGTCATCAGTCACGACACCGGCTGCGATGGGGAGACGCTCGAGAAGGTATCGGAGTTCACCCATCGCGGTCACCGCATCGCAGATAGCGTCGGGCGGCTGAAGGCGCTTGAGAAAGCGTTGGCGGAGCTGCACGACGCGGTAACCGCACTCCGAACCGCGCGAAGTCTCGCAGACGGGGCTTGAAAACAAGACTGCCGGGCCTTTGGGCCCGGCAGTTCTCACGCGCTCGATCATCCTGAAATCGGCGCGCTCTTGGCTGTGCCTGGCACCGCGGTCGTTCCATCGTTCCGCCTATCCCTACAGGACCAGCGCTGGTGGAACGTGCCATGGCGGAACTCTGGAGGTCGAGCGGTAAGAGATCGTGCGAGAAAGGGTCGGGAACAGATGAGCGGCGGACTCCGAGCCGAATTCGGGCGTTGGGGCGACGCCTAATTGAACTGCCAGGCGATGGCGATTTTAGACCGCGCCGCACCTCCTTAATATTATGATTTTCAGGGATAGCGCATCCGCAGCGTTGCCGCAAGTTCTTGATCACTAATCAAAATATGCTGTTTACTGATTAAATCAGACCCAGCGCCCGGAAGCCTTTTTCCGCAGCCACGGTGAGCCGGTAGGTTTGCTCCCCACCAACCTCCTCACGATCAAAAAGAAGATCCGAGATGCGTTTCTTACCGTCCAGGAATCCTCGAAAAAACCCAATGCGTTCGTGGATCATGTGTCCGAGGATCAAGCTCACGCCACGCTTCCCATGTGCGTCGACAAGTGCCTGATAGCTGACCCCCGGCGAATTTGCTCATGGCCCTCTGGGCAGATGTATTGGTCATTCTCGACGTCCCACTCGAAGTCGGCGCGGGTCCAGGTGCCGTCGCTGCGGCCGGATTTGTCGAACACCGGGATGTGCGGCGCGATCTTGCGGTCGACCAGCCAGCCCAGCATGGGTCCGGTGCCATAGGCCGTGTCCGCGATCAAGCGCTCGGGATGCAGATCGAATGTGCCCTTCACCCGGTCCAGCATGGTCTTGGTTGAGCCGACCTCGGCCTGCCGGATCGACCTTGTGGCCTCGACATCGACGATCACCCCGTGATCGGTGTCGATGAGGTAGTTGTCGGAATAGGCAAAGAATGCAGGCCCTTTGCGCGCCGCGGTCCACTGGCTGGCCGGGTCGGAATGAGAGGTGAACTTGGGCTGAACCTCGCTGGCGGCGCCGAAGGCGGCGTCATCCAGCGTGTCGAGATACTCGCGAACCGCGCGAGGCGCATCGACTGGATCAATCTGCGAGACGTCCCAGTCCTCCTTCGGCGTCGAGTTCTGCTTGTTCGCGTCCGCTTCGATGAGACTGGCATCGACCGCCATGCGCTGGCCGCTGACCAAGCCCTCTGCGATGCACCGTGCGACCGTCACCTCGAACAGGTGGCGCAGCAGCTCGCTGTCTCGAAACCGGCCATGCCGGTTCTTGGAGAAGGTCGAGTGATCCGGGACCCGCTCGCTCAGATCGAGGCGACAAAACCAGCGATACGCCAGGTTCAGATGCACCTCTTCGCAGAGCCGTCTCTCGGATCGGATGCCGAAGCAATAGCCGACCAGCAGCATCCGGATCAGCAGCTCTGGATCGACGGAGGGACGGCCGGTGTGGCTGTAGAAATCTGCAAGATGGGCACGGATGTTGCTCAGGTCGACGAACCGGTCGATGGATCGAAGCAGGTGATCTTGCGGAACGTGATCCTCAAGCGAGAACTCGTAGAATAGCGCTGGTTGAGCCTCCTGCCGTGGTCCCATCATCGCCAATCCTCCCGCCCATTGGCAGAATTGAATCAGCACAACGCCTTTCGATCAAGCGCGACTTTTTCAACGGAATAGGCCGGTCGCGACTGTCTGGCCATCCCAAGCATTGGACGGCGAACGGACGCGTGCGGGTGCGACAACGCGGCCCCGGCATCGGCATCGCGCCCGGTCTCTTGCGCTGCGGCAAGGCCGCGCCTACCGAAGTCTTGATGTCGTATCGCGGGACGCCTGATGACGCGAGCGCGCAGAAATTGCGACAAGTAGCGCACTCGCCGGTGCCAGCTTGCGCCGCCCCACCAGCCGCCTCCGCTCCTGCTGTGGTTGACACGCGGAGCCACGGGCTGACGGTTGGTTAGCCTTCAATGCACACAACCAGGATGCGGGCGTCCCTCCGCCCCGCGGCGGAATAGAGATGGCCGCGCGCGCTGTCGAAATAGAGACTGTCGCCGGCGTTCAGCGTGACTGGCGGCCGATCCTCGGTATGTACGGTTACCGACCCCTCAAGAACCATCAGGAATTCCTGCCCGGGATGGCGGACGAAATCGTCGAAGTTGAGCCCGTGCCCGGCGCGAAGGGTTCCGAGCATCGGCGTCATCGCCTTGTTGCGGATTTCAGAGAACAGCATCTCGTAGACGTAGTTCTCGGTCTCCTGGCGGCGGAAGCTGCCCATGGGGGCGAGGGCGAAGCTGCCCGGCGCGAAGGCCTCGCCCTCGCTGGTGAACAACTCGGCCATGTCCACATCGAGTCCCCGCGCAAGATGCAGCATTCGGTCGTAGGTCAGCGCCATCAGGCCGCGTTCGACTTTCGAAATGGTCGAGATTGCAAGGCCCGATCGCTGCGCCACCTCGGCCAAGGTCCAGTCGTGGGAGCGGCGCAGTTCGCGAAGCCGGCGGCCGAACTCCTTGCGGTCGTTCTCGGCTCGATCGGGGGTAGCTTCGCGGGCTTCGTCGGGTACGTCGTTCATAGGAAAAACCTAAGCCTCCTCCCGGTGCTCGCCAACGGTTTTCTGAATCGAAAAACTACTTTTCGTATCGGAAAACCGCTGATACGCTTGGCTCAAGGGAGGACAATGCCGTGACGGCGCAGATCGAAGACTGGCAGGTGATCGTGATTGGCGGCGGCATCGCCGGTGCCTCGGTGGCGGCCGAACTCGCCGACCTCGGCGCCCGGGTCGTGTTGCTCGAACGCGAGGCGCAGCCGGGCTACCACACGACAGGCCGCTCGGCGGCGCTTTTCACCATCGCCTACGGGCCGCCAGTCATCCGGGCACTGTCGCGCGCCTCGGCCGCCGCCTTCCAGGCGCCCGGCGACGCGATGCGCCCGCATCCGCTCTTGCGCCCGCGCGGCGCGGTCTTCCTGGCTCGCCCTGACCAACGGGCGACGCTCGAGGCGCTGGAAACCGAGCTCGGCGCCAGCGTCAAGCCTCTTGGCCAGGCGGCGCTACGGGATATGCTGCCGCTCTTGCGCCCGGACTATTGCGCCGCGGGGCTTATCGACCGGCAGGCGGCGGATATCGACGTTGACGCTCTGCACCACCAGTATCTGCGCCGCCTGGCCGCTTCCGGCGGAGAGTTGCGCTGCGGTGCCGAGGTTCTGGCACTCCAGCGCGATGGTGGCGGCTGGCGGGTGGAGACGCCCGGGGGCGCGCTGCGCGCCGAAATCGTGGTCAATGCCGCGGGCGCCTGGGCCGACGAGCTGGCCGGCAAGGCCGATGTCGCGCCGGTCGGGCTCATGCCGAAGCGCCGCACTGCGCTTCTGGTCGCCCCGCCCGAGGGCGCGGCACACGATTCCTGGCCGATGGCCGTCGATGTCGACGAGCGTTTCTACCTCAAGCCCGATGCCGGCAAGCTTCTCATCTCGCCCGCCGACGAGACGCCCTCGCCACCCTGTGACGCCCAGCCCGAGGAACTCGACGTGGCGGTCTGCATCGACCGCATCCAGCGCGCCTTCGACCTGCCGGTGCGGCGGATCGAGCACAAATGGGCCGGACTGCGCTCCTTCGTCGCCGACAAGTGCCCGGTCGCCGGCTACGCGCCCGATGCTCCGGGCTTCTTCTGGCTCGCCGGCCAAGGCGGCTACGGTATCCAGAGCGCGCCGGCGCTGGCGCGGTTCGCCGCCGCGCTGGCGCTGGACCGGGCGCCGCCCGCTGACGTGACCGACGAAGGCGTCGGTGCCGCGGCGCTTGCCCCTGGGCGAAGGGCGCTGGCGGCATGATCCATCTCATCCCGGTCGTTGCTATCGTGCTTCTCGCCTCGGGCCTGGCGATCGCCTACGTCATTGGAGGCGCGGCGGTGCTGACCTTTGTCGCCACCGACCGCACGCGGTTCCTGGCGGTGCTGCCGCAGCAGATATTCTCACGGATCGACGTCTTCGCGCTGATGGCCATGCCCCTCTTCATCCTGGCCGGCGAGGTGATGAACCGCGGCGGCGTCACGCGGGTGCTGATCAACCTCGCCATGGCGCTCGTCGGAGGCGTCCGCGGCGGGCTGGGGCATGTCAACATCATGACCAGTGTCTTCTTCGCCGGCATCTCCGGCTCGGCGGTGGCCGACGCGGCCGCCCTGTCGAATACCCTGGTGCCGGCCATGCGCGAGCGCGGTTATTCGCTGCCCTATGCCGGGGCGATCACCGCCGCCTCGTCGATCATCGGGCCGATCGTGCCGCCCTCGATCATCATGATCTTCTACGGCGCGATCATGAGCACCTCGGTCACTGCGCTCTTCGTCGCCGGCATCCTGCCGGGCCTCTTCCTGGCCGCGGCCCTCTTCGCCGCCAACGCCTTCCTGGCCTGGCGGCACGGCCATCCACGCTTGGAACGAGGCGACATTCCGCCCTTACTTCCGACGCTTCTGCATGCGCTGCCGGCGCTGTCGATACCGGCGATCATCCTCGGCGGCATCGTCTTCGGCCTGATGACTCCGACCGAGGCGGCGGCAGTGGCAGTCGTCGCCGCCGTGGGCGCAGGCGTCTTCTACGAGGGCATCCGCGTCCCTGACCTGGCCGAGGCGCTGCGGCGCACAGCCGTGCTGTCGGGCGCGATCTTCATGCTGATCGCCGCGGTCGCTGCCCTGGGGCACCTGGCGGCGCTGGAGCGCATTCCCGAGGCTATCGGTGTCTGGGTGCGTGAGATGGGCCTGGCACCGGCGCAGTACATGCTCCTGATGATGGTGATTTTCCTGATCGCCGGCATGGTGCTGGATACCGCCGTCGCGCTTTTCCTGCTGGTCCCGCTCTTGGCGCCGGTGGCGCTGGCGCAGGGCGCTGATCCGGTGCATCTGGGCATCGTCTTGTGCTTCAACCTGTGCATCGGGATGGTGTCGCCGCCGCTCGGCGGGTGCCTGCTGATGGTCTCGGCGGTCACTGGGGTGAATTACTGGGTTCTGGCGCGCGCCATCATGCCGTTTCTGATATTGCAGATCGGGGTATTGGCGGTACTCGTGATGGTGCCCGAGATCTCGCTCTGGCTGCCACGGCGGCTGGGCTTCATCGGGGGTGGCTGAAGGCCGCTCCATTTCGGATCAACAGTAGGGAGAAGACAAATGACACACCATATCCTGAAGGCCATCGCCCTGGCGGGCGCACTGGCATTGCCAGGCGCCGCCGGCGCGCAGGTCAGCATCTCACTCGACAGTCCGCCCGACCTGGAAGGTTCGGGCAGCTATGTCTGGGCGCACGCCTTCGCCGAGCACCTCAACGCAAACGGCATGGAGGCGCAGGAATTCCAGCGCGGCGCGCTCGGCGGCGATGACGAGGTCTTCGACCAGGTCACCCAGGGCCTCGTCGAGATCGGCATGTCACCGCTCGCGATCGTCGCTTCGGTCGACACGCTGATCTTCGGCCTGCGCCTGCCCTATTTCTTCGAGAACATGGAGGAGATCGACCGCGCGCTGCTCGACGGCGGCATGCTGGACCGGATCAACGAGCCACTCGCGCCGGCCGGCGTGCGGGTGCTCGATGTGGTGGTGGTGGGGCCGGCGACCGGCATCTTCAACACCCGCCGCGCCGTCGAGACGCTCGACGACATGGCGGGGCTACGCATGCGCGCGCTCGACGAAAGCCAGATCGCGCTTTTCCGTGCCTGGGGGGCGGCCGGTACGATCGTCAGCTGGGCCGAGGTGCCGAACGCCTTGCAGACGGGCGTCGCCGACGGCTACCTGAACCCGGCCTTCGTACCGCTCCTCTTCGGTCATACCGAGTTCATCCGCCACTTCACCGATGCCGGCATCGCGCCGTCGCTGCGTATCGCGATAGCGTCCGAGGACTGGTACCAGGGCCTGAGCGACGAGGAACGCGCCTTGGTCGACGACGCGGTCGAAGCGGCACGTCGCGCCAACCGCGATTGGCTGGGAACGCAGGATGCCGTCATCGACCAACTGCGTGAGGCCGGCGTCGCCGTCGTCGAATTGGACGACGCGGCGCGCGCCGAGTTCCAGGAAGCCTCGGTCGTTACCTATACCGAAGGCGTTGTCTCGCCTGAGGAGCTGGGTCTCTGGACCGAGGCGCTGGGGCGCTGAAACAATGCGCCGACTTGCCCGCGGCCTCGACCGGCTCTCCTCGGTGCTCAACAGCGTCGCGCTCTGGGGCGCGGCGCTGGCGGTGCTGGTGATGGTCTTCGCCGCGGGCTGGCAGGTGGTGGCCCGCTATATCCTGAACGACCCGCCCGTCTGGACCGAGGAACTGGCCCGCCGGGCGATGGTCTGGGCGGGTATGTTGGGCGCCTCGGCGGCGTTTCGCGCCGGGGTCAACCCGGTGCTCTTTCCACAGGCGCTCGAACTCAGGGGCAGTGCCGGGAAGGCACTGGCGCTACTGCGCGCCGGCGGCGCGATGATCTTCGTGCTGCCGGTGATCTGGTTCTCGCTTTTCGGTCCCAACATGAACCTTGCCCGCGGCTTTATCGGTCGCTCGCTCGACCGCACCGCCGAGATGATCCCGGTCTCGATGGCCTGGTTCACCTCCGCGGTGCCGGTCGGCTTTGCGCTGATCGCGCTGCACATAGTCGCCGACCTGGCCATGCGCCTGACCGACCCGAACAGAAAGACGGAGACGGCATGAAGCTCTTCATCGCGTCGCTTGCGACCGAAACCAATTCCTTTTCGCCCCTGCCCACGGGCATGGCGGGGTTCGAGGAGGGCGGCCTCTTCCACGGCGACGCGACCCGCCACCCGGTGAGCTATTGGACTGGCGCCCTGCACCTGTGGCGTGAGAGGGCCGAGGCGCGGGGATGGAAGGTCGTCGAAAGCCTCGCCACCTTCGCCCAGCCCGCCGGGCCTACCGTCCGCCGCGTTTATGAGGCATTGCGCGACGAGATCTTGACCGATCTGCGCGCGGCGGGGCCGGTCGAGATGGTGCTTCTCGGCCTGCACGGCGCAATGATCGCCGACGGCTACGACGATTGCGAGGGCGACCTGATCGGCCGCATCCGCGAGATCGCGCCTGACGCGAAGATCGGCGCACTGCTGGACCCGCATTGCCACCTGACCGAGACGATGCTGAAGAAGGCCACCGCGCTCATCGCTTTCAAGGAATATCCGCATGTCGATATCGAGGACCGCGCGGCCGAGCTCTTTCGCCTGATCTCCGACGCGGCCGAGGGTCGCTGTGCCCCGGTCATGCGCGACTATGATTGCCGCATCATCATGGCCATGCCGACCCCCGAGGGCGCGATGCGCGCCTGGGTCGACGCGATGATCGCGCGCGAAGACGAGCCGGGCGTGCTGTCGCTGTCGCTCGCGCATGGCTTCCCTTGGGGCGATCACCCGCGCACCGGCGCCCGGGCGCTGGCCATAACCGACAACGACCCGACGCTGGCCGAGCGCCTGGCCCGCGAGTTGGGCGAGAAGCTCTTTGCCGAGCGCCAGGCCATCTTCCAGCCGGTCCACGACATCGCCACGGCGCTCGACATGGCCGAAGCGGTGGCGCAGGGGCCAGTGGTGCTGGCCGACATGTCCGACAACGCCGGCGGCGGCGCGCCCTCGGACGCGACCTTTCTGCTGCGCGCCATGCTGGAACGCGGCATGACCTCCATCGCCACGGGCATCTTCTGGGACCCGGTCGCCGTGCGCATCTGCGCCGACGCCGGCGAGGGCGCGCGCCTGGCGCTGCGGCTCGGCGGCAAGTGCGGACCGATGTCGGGCGACCCGCTCGACCTTCAGGTCACCGTCCGGCGCGTCGCTTCGGGCCTCACCCAGCGGTTCGGTCGCCTGCCGCAGCACCTCGGAACCGCCGTCTGGCTATCGACCGGCGAGGACGACGGGATCGACATCGTCGTCAACGACAACCGCACACAGACGTTCCACCCCGAGGCTTTCACAGGACTCGGTATCGACCTCTCCGCGCGGCGCTATGTCTGCGTCAAGTCCTCGAACCACTATCGCGCCGGCTTCGCGCCGATCGCGGCGCAGATCGTGCCCGTCGCCACCCCCGGCGCCATCACCCCGGACTTCACGGCCATTCCCTACAGAAGGCGCGCCCCGAACTACTGGCCCAAGGTAGAGGACCCGTTCGCATGACCAACCTGTTGATCGACGATCGCGACGCCTTCGCCCGTCGCCATCCCGAGACGCGCGCGACACTGGGCGGCCGCGACTGGGGCATTATTGATACCGGTGGCGACAGCCCGGCGCTTCTGCTCATTCCAGGAACGCTTGGTCGTGCCGACATCTTCTGGCAGCAGATTGCCGTGCTCGCTCTCCGGCTGCGCGTGATCGCGCTGAGCTACCCCGAAACCGGCGGCATTGCCGACTGGGCCGGCGACGTGATCGCGCTGCTGGACGCCCGCAGGATCGAGAAGGCCGCGATCCTCGGCTCCTCGCTCGGAGGCTACCTGGCTCAGTACCTCGCCGGGGCGCACGCCGAGCGGATCAGCCACCTCTTCGCAGCGAACACGCTGCATTCGGTGCAGGGGCTTGCCATCCGCCCACCCTATTCCGCGGATCTCGTCGCAGCCCCGATCCAGGAGTTGCGCGCGGGATTCCTGAACGCGATGCAGGCTTGGGGCGAGGCACATCCCGAGCAGGCCGATGTCGTTGAACTGCTGAAGGGCGAGGTCGCCGGCCGCATCCCCGAAGGCGAGATGCGCGCACGCCTCGCCGCGCTCAAGCACGGGCCGGAACTGCCACCCGTTGCGCTGCCCGCGGACGCGCTGACCGTCATCGAGGCCACCGACGACCCTCTGATCCCCGAACCGATGCGCGCCGCGGTCCGCGCCCGCTTGTCCGGCGCGCGCGCCTTCCGTTTCCTCTGGGGCGGGCATTTCCCCTATCTGCTGCGCCCCGACCTCTATGCCGGGATCATTGCGGCGCGGCTGGGGGTGGCGGCGCCTGACGGTGCCTGGACGGGTGACGAGGTGCTGGAAGCATGAGGGTCCTGAGCCACGAAGATGTCGCCACGCTCCTGCCGATGGAAGAGGCGATCGAGGTGATCGAGCGCGCGATGCGCACGGTCTCTGCCGGCGGCGCGCAACTGCCGCTGCGCAGTGTGGTGCCGGTGGGTGGGCGCAACATGATGGGCGTCATGCCCGGGGCGATTTCCGATCCCCCCTGCTACGGCGTAAAGATCGTGAGCCTCTTTCCGGAGAACCCTTCGCGCGGCCTTTCCGGCCACCGCGGCGCCATCGTGCTCTTCGAGGCCGAAACCGGCGGCGCAGTGGCAATGATGGATGCGGGTCTGCTGACCGCAATCCGCACCGCCGCCGCGAGCGCCGTCGCGACCCGCGCGTTGGCCCGGCCAGAGAGCCGCGTTCTGACCCTGATCGGGACCGGCGAGCAGGCCGAGCACCATCTGGATGCGATGCTGGCTGTCCTTCCGATCAAGGAAGTGCGCGTCGTCGGCCGCCGCGCCGAGAAAGCCGCCGCATTCGCGGCCCAGGCCGGCGAACGCCAGCGACGACTATCCATCACCCACGGCACCGACGCCCAGTCCGCCATAGCCGGAGCCGACGTTGTCTGCACGCTGACCAGCAGTCCTGTCCCGGTGCTGTCCGGCGATTGGCTCGAACCGGGCCAGCACCTCAACGTCGTCGGCGCGTCGGTTCCAGCGAAGCGCGAGATCGACGACATGGCGGTTCTGCGCTCGGCGGTCTTCTGCGACTACCGCCCCTCATTCCTCGCCCAGGCGGGGGAGATTGTCGAGATGATCGCCGCCGGCAATATCGACGAGGACCATCTACGCGCCGAGATCGGCGAGGTTCTAAGCGGCACTCGACCCGGGCGTGCCAGCGGCGAGGATATCACGCTCTATCGCTCGCTCGGCATCGCGGCGCAGGATCTTGCCGCAGCTGACCATGTCTGGACCGCCTCCGCGAAGGCAGGGCGGGGACAGAAGGCGCGATTCTGAGGAACGGCCACGAAGCCCGCATCCCCACGGCCAACCCATTGCATGTCGTGGTGCGAATTTCGGTTAATGCGGCGCAGAATAGTTCCGCCATGGGCTGCTTGAATAAGAATCTCCCGAACATTACTTCGGAAGCCTTGATGGCGTCCCAGCGCCGCGCGTTCTATGGCCGGAGTGGGGCAGGAGCGGTCGTTCGCCGCAGGTACTCAATTCTCCATGTGGTCACGACGACACCGACGTGAAGGGCGGAGTACGGTCATTCTCTGCGCGCAGCATCAACGTCCACTAAGGAGAAACCCGCTTTCGGAACTGCCGTCCCCTCACGCGCCTCTGGTATCGATATCAACCTCGATCCCGACCTCGTTCATGACCTCCGCGTAGAGATTTACGTCAGCTTCGGCCTGTAGCGTGATGATCAATGCGTATCGAACCGTGTGGTTAGCGCGTTCCAGCTTCGGCTTTTCACGCCACCATCCGCCGACTGGGTAAACCCCGATGCCGTGACGGTTCGCGAGGTCGGCGGCAGTCCCCCGCCAGATATCCGAGTGAAGGGAGCCGCGGTCGCGAAGGCGCGGTTTCAAAACCCAGCCATCGTCGTTGCCGCCTGCGGTCACCTGCTCGTCTTCGTCGCGAGCAGCCGCGTTGACGCGGCGTCGGAAGCGTTCAAAGCTCTCCTCCGCCCGCTTGACT
>NZ_JADDJF010000067.1 GCF_017811755.1 Pararhodobacter sp. SW119
AGGCTATGACGAGGGCAAGCCGATGCGGGTTGTGCCCAGCGCCGCGGCGATCACCCGGATGGAGGAATGCTTCGACTGGCTTCTGTGGCTCGACCCCGAAGATGCCCGGATCGTCTGGCTGCGAGCCGAGAACATGCGCTGGCGGCAGGTCTGCATTCGCGCGGGTTCCGTACGATCGACCGCCTGGCGCCGCTGGGTGGCCGCCCTTGTGACGATCTCGAAGAAGCTGGAAAAGCAAGCGAAAACAGCGGTGAAGAAGAAAGCTGCAAAAGAGGCCGTCGCAACGCCCGGCCCCCGACCCCGCACGGACGCCGCAAAGGTGCAGGACAACGGGCAGGATGCGTTGAACTTCGGGCGCGACATCCGCACCGGTTTTGCGGCAAATAAGGGATAGGCTGAGAGAGGGTGCGGGCATTGACCCCACCCGGATCGGCCACACAATCGGGCGCCTCGATCGCCTCCCGTACGCGCCATGCCCCGGATAGGTTCTTCCCGGGCCCGGGCGTATGCGGGGGGCGGAAGCGCGTTAATCCGCTAGCGTCAAAGGAAAAATCGGGGTTCGCACCCTGGGTGCGCATTGCGGGGTGCGCAGGTGCGCGGGGCCGTGCGCACTGGCCAAGATGGGGGAAGAATGCAAATCATCGACATGCCGCTCAACCGGCTGATCCCCTGTATCCTCGAAGCGTTGGACCGAAAGAACCGAGCCGCGGAGCATACCCAACCGCCTTCACTGGCCCCCTTCGAACACGAGTTCTGGCAGAACGACTTCCCATTCGTCGCGGCGAAGCAGATGATGATAGGCCTCGTCGCCGTCCTCCTTGCGCCACCTCAGGATCGCCGCGACCTCACCGCGGAGGAACCGTGCACCTTCAGGCGGGACGAAGCTACGAGACATCCGGGCGAGGAGCCGGCCTTCGACATCCCGGACAAGCCAACGGTCGTGATCGCGGGCAAGGGTTACAGGCGCTCCAATCCGCGCGGACTGGATGGCCCCGAGCGAGGGATGACCTGCGGCGAGCCGCCCCGCGAAGGACAAGTCCACCAGCCTGGGATCGGGCGCAATGTAGCGCAGGCGGCTTTTCGGCAGGGCGTCTGGATCGGGGGTGACGCGGCGCAGAAGGATCGCCGTTCCCTCGGGGCTGACGAAGCGATGAACCCCGTCGGTCAGGATTGTCAGGCTGGCCCGCGCGCGCGTCGCGGCGACGTAGAACAGGCGGCGCGGGGCGTCGGCGTCCTCGTTGCGCGAGGGGCGGTCCCAGCCACCGTCAAGGATGGCGACATGGTCGAACTCGAGCCCCTTGGCACGGTGGGCGGTGAGCAGCAGGAGCCCCCGCTGTTCGCCGCGGGCTTCCCGCGCCCATTCCCCGAACCACTGGATCAGATCCGGCACGGGGGCGGCCTTCTCGACCAGTTCGCGCGCCAGGTTGCCAATGCCTTCTCCGATGAGGTCCGTCCAGCGCGACTGAGGCAAGCCGTTCAGGATTTCCGTCAGGTCGGCGATGGTCAGCAGGCGCGTGCGATCGGCGAGAAGCGCGCGGATGAACCTCTCCATTTCGCGCAGGCGCCAGACGCTGGGAAGAGTTTCGTTTGCGAGGTCGACCGGAAGGCCAATTCTCTCCGCTAGGGCACGCACCGGTTCGAGCCGACGCCATTCGCGCGCGATGATCGCGGTGCGGCGCCATGACCAGTCAGGATCAAGCCGCGACAGGCGCACGAGTTCCTCGACGGCCGCCACGGCTTGCGCTGAATCTCCCGGGCCGCACTCGAGCAGGCTCACCCGTCCTTGTGCGACGGGATCGAGCGCGGCCATGTTTCCTCCCGGCGGAGACTTTGCCCGCGCCCGGTTTACCGTGATGTCGTGGCCGGCCTTCATCCGCGCCGCAGCAGGGGCGATCACCGCATTGGCGGCGGTGATTATGTGCGCAGTCGAGCGGTAGTTCTCGGTCAGATAGACGGGCTTTGCCGCATACTCGGCCTCGAACCGCCGGATGAACTCGACCGAGGCGCCCGCGAAGGCGTAGATGTTCTGATCATCATCACCCACGGCAAAGAGGCTGATCCTGAGATCGGGATCCTCGAGCGACCGCCCTGCGACCGCGGCGATCAGGGCGTACTCCTCCGGCCCGATATCCTGATACTCGTCCACCAGCAGCCAACGGAATCCCTGGATCAGAGTGTCGCGCAGGGCCTCAGCCTCGGGCTTGGTCAGGCCGTCACCGCGCAGAAGCCGCACCGCCTCCATCACGATCCCATCGAAGTCGCGCGGGCCATCGCCGACGAAACTCGCGCCCACAAGCCGCATGGCCAGCGCGTGGCAGGTTGACACTGTCACACCCGCGGCATCCTCGCCAATGAGCCGCCGCAGACGCTCGCGGATTTCCGCAGCAGCGTGTCGGTTGTAGGTGAGAACCAGAATGCCCCGCGGGTCTTCGCGCCGCACACGGATCAGATAGGCAATCCGGTGCACCAGCGCCCGCGTCTTGCCGGACCCGGGCCCCGCCAGAACCAATACGTTGGTCTGCTCGCGATCGTCGCGGACGATGTCCTGCTGCACCGGGTTTTCCAGCGCCTCGACGATCGCCTTCCAGGACGGGCCAGTCGTCTGCCGGCGCAACTCCGCCCCTCTCCCCGGCAACCAGCGGCGCAGGAAGGCGTCGCGGTCGAGAACGAAATAGTCCTCTGAGAGCCGCTGCGCCTCATCCATCCGGGCGAGGCCCTTTTCGGCATAGGCCGCCATCACATGGGTCTGGATCGTCTGTTCGGTGTAATGCTCGTCGAGGGGCGTGAAGTGCTGTTCGGTGAACCGCCCACCCTTGGCATCCAGATGCACGGTGATCGCGGGACGGAAGACGGTCAGGCCGCGCCCCAGCGTCACCACTTGCTGTTCGTGCAGCCACAAGAGCACACGGTCCATCAGCCGCGTCATGTCCTGCACCGCGCCCCGCAGCAACGCATCCCCATTCAGCGCCGCCAGCATGTTGCCGAGCGTCGTCTCCACCTGAATATCCTTGCCGCGCGTGCCCTTCGTGACCTTGCCAATCAGATGAGCCAGAAGAATCTGGGCTCCTTCCCGCCGTAGCGATGCGGTCTGCTCCAGCACAGACCATGACCGCTGCAGCCGCAGGAACAGCGTATTGCGGCTGACCTTCCGCAGGTGCAGGTTGCCACGCCCACCGTCCTGATCCCGGCCATCATGGGCGATGCCGCGCAGCAGCACCTCCACCAGGTCCGGGCGCACCCCGGTGTGCCCCCGGTCGCGCAGCGTCTGGCAGGTCTCGGTGAGGTTCAAGGGCTGCGCCTCGCCGCCCTCGGCCTCCGGCACGGCCTCACGCATCAGATCGATCAAGTCCTTCTCCATCCGCGCAGCCATCTCAAGGCGGCGCATCGAGGAGTCCTCTACACCCAGATGCACGAAGACCGTGACCGCCGTGTCGTTGCTGGCAATGCCCAGCGCTTCCAGATCGGCGAGCGCCTTTGTCAGCGCCCTTCCCGACAGCCCGCAGGCACCGGTCAGATCGTCGGTCGAGACGCCTTCATCCGGGGCGGCGTTCATCACATGCCGCACGAGGTCGAGCAGCTGCCTGCGCCGCGTACCAGTGATCTGAACACGGTCCAGGATCGCGGCAGCTTCCTCGACGTTGCGGATGCGGAGCGAGGAAGGGAAGACCTGTACCCGGTTCTCTTCCCGCGACAGAAGCTTCGCTTCCTCGAGCCAGGCCACGGCCGTCTTGACCCGGGTGTCGTCCGTCGCCTTGTCGCGTTCGAACTCCTGATCCTTCTCCTCGCGCACGATCTCGCCCGGGGTCGCAACCACCTCGCCGGTCTTCATCCGTGTGTCGAGCCGGCGCAGAGCCTTCAGGATCGCGCCAATCTCATGTCGCGCGAGGCGCGATCGGGCGGACAGGCTGAATTGCCGCTCCACATCCTCAGAGGCGAAGAGCAGCACGCAACTTGCCGGCTCCCTGTCGCGACCGGCACGACCTGCCTCCTGCAGGTAATTCTCCAGCGACCCCGGAATGTCGCCATGCACGACGAGCCGAATATCGGGCTTGTCGATCCCCATCCCGAACGCATTGGTCGCAGCAATCACCCGCAACGAGCCTGTGCGAAACTGTTCCTGCACCTCACGCTTGCGCTCGGCCGACAGACCGGCGTGGAAGTAATCGGCCGCGAGCCCCTGCTCCTTCAGGAATTCCGCGACCCTTTCCGCTGTCCCGCGCGTTGCACAATAAACCACCGCCCCCGATGCCCCCTCGGCGGGCAGGTTCGCCTCGATGGCGTTCAAGATATCGCTGAGCTTGGTGGCCTTCTGGGTTGGAAGCACGGCAAAGCTCAGGTTCGTCCGTACCGCCCCACCGTCGAGCAGCATCAGATCCACGCCCACGCGGCTCTGGAAATGATCCCGGATATCGCGAACGACCTCGGGCTTGGCGGTCGCGGTCAGGCACAGAACAGGTGGCACGGCATCCCCTGAGAACTCGCGGATGAACCGGCTGACATAGCGATAGTCCGGCCGGAAATCGTGCCCCCATTTCGAGACGCAATGCGCCTCATCGAGCACCCAGAGCCCCACCTCGCGCTGCTGCAGCACCGTGCGGATCGAGACGGAGCGCAGCTGTTCCGGCGAGATCAGCAGGATCGCCGCATCGCCCATCCGCACCCTTTCGAGCGCATCGTGACGCTCCGGCAAGGACAGCATCCCGTTCACCGTGACCGCCGAGGAGATCCCGGCGCGCTGAAGCCCCTGCACCTGATCGGCCATCAGCGCGACCAGAGGCGAGATCACTACCGTCAAGGCCCCGGTCTTGTCGAACCGTGACAGAGCCGGGATCTGGAAGCAGATGGATTTGCCGGTGCCCGTCGGCAGGATACCCAGCACGCTCTTTCCGGCCATCGCTTCGGCGACGATGCGTTCCTGTAGGGGCCTGCCCATCTCGTCCACTGGTTCTGGGCGAAAGGCCGGGAACCCGAACCACCGCTCCAGCGCCTTCTCCGGGTCGTTCTTTTCCGCACACCAAGCGCAGGCCCCGTCGCCGCAATTCGTGTCGCGCAAATGCCGCACGATGAGCGAGGCTTCACGAAACTGCATGCGCACCCAAGGCGGCATGACGGAGTCCCCGCCCGCCACCGAGATCCACGACAGCGCATAGGCCATGGGCCAACCCAGGCGGGGATCGGACAGGCGGCCAATCGTCTGATCCAACCGGTGGGTGCAGGCGTGATCGGTAAGCAGGCGGCGGATGGCGGCATGCGCCTCGTCCGCGTCCGGTGCAGAGGCACTGCGCAGGTAACGGAACAGTGCGTCGAAGCCGCCCGCAGTCTCGCCGCGCGTCGTCAGGTGGTGATAGGTGAGAAGGGCATCGGGCGTCGCCACCCTGACATTCGCGAAGGCGGCCATCTGATCCCCCAGCACCTGCAGCACCAGACGCGCATCCAGCTCGGGGTCGTTCACATGCCCGGCCTGCAGACGACCGTCCTGATAGTGCTTCACAAGGTGATGGTAGGGATTGCGTGGGAAGGCGAGCGGGTTCAGCCAGAGCGTGTCGATCGGGGCTGCGCCCAGGGCAGCCAGCCGCGCCCGGTTCGCCACCAGATGCGGCAGGTCATGGCGCAGGATGTTGTGGCCAATCAGATGCCCGGCGCCCTCGCAAAATGCCTCCAGCCGATCGAGAGCGGGCTCAAGTGCCCCGCGTCGATGCACCAGTGCTTTCTCACCATGCACGGCCGCGAAGGCGAACAGCCGCGCTGACTTCGGATCCACCTCGAGATCGACCGAAACACAGCGGGACAGAAAGGGGCTGGGGTCAAGGGTCACACGTTCAGCATCCTGAGGTCCAAAAGCGATAGCAGCTTTTCAAGCCTCTGATAACTTTGCCCGATTAACAAGGAACCATCATCGCACCGGATTTGACGCTGGTGCTCAGGAAGCACGATTGACGTGTCTGTCCCCGCCCACAAAGCGTCCCACACTTCATCGTCTGGACATCACGTCACTCCGGCAAGAGTGCCTTTCCCTTGTTTGCCACATGTTCTGTCTCTATATTGCGTCAGATCGTGTGGAGACCGTCATGCACCTTGAATCCTTCGCCGAAAACGGCGTCTTTGCCCCGGCCCGCATCGCGGCTGTGCTGCGCACCACCAAGGACGAGGTGGCACGGACGGTCGGGCTTGGCCGGGACGCGCTCATGCGCGCCGATCGGGTGCAGAGCCCGAAGACCCAGAAGCGTCTGCGCGAGATGGTCGAGATCCTGAACCGGGTGGAGCCACGCTTCGGCTCGGCGCTGATCGCCTATGCCTGGTATCGCTCGGAGCCGCTGGCGGGCTTCGACGGGCTGACCGCCATGCAGCTGGTGCGCGACGGCCGCGCGGCCGAGGTGATGGACTATATCGACGCCGTGGATGCCGGCGTGCATGCCTGACGCCGCATGCGCTATGCGGGCCTCCTCTATCGGGCACTGAACCCGGTCTATGCGCGCGAGCCGCTGTCGGGCGAGGGCGCGCGGCGCTACGGCGGGCGCTTCAACCCCAAGGGGATGGCCGCGCTCTACACCTCGCAAACCGTGATCACCGCGATCCGCGAGGCAAACCAGATCGGCACGCTGCAACCCACGACGCTGGTGGCCTACGAGGCTGATCTCGGCCCAATCTTCGATGCGACGGATGCCACCGCGCTGGGCGCAGAAGGGGTCACACCCGAGCAACTCGCCGCCGACGACTGGCGCCTGAAAATGCTGGCAGAGGGCAAGGCGCCGACGCAGAAGCTGGCCGAAAGGCTGAAGGCAGCAGGTTATGCCGGATTGCAGGTGCGCTCCTTTGCCAAGGGCGCAACAGAGCAGGATCTGAACCTTGTGCTCTGGGACTGGGGTGCGGAATTGCCCGCGCGTCTGCGACTGGTGGATGATGAGGGGCGCTTGGGCTGACGGGGCGAGTGCCGTCCTGATGCTGGCGCCGAATGACCTTGCTATTGCGCCAGTTGGCGCCGAAGCTGATGAAATGTCAAAGATACTTGTTCCCACAAGCGGGCCGGAAGACTGGCAGAAGCTCCTTGCGGACCCGGGAAAGCACTGGCGACGCGGATACTCTGCGATGGCGGCGGCATTGTCGTGGGAAGCGGCAAAAGGGTTGCCGCCGGAAATCCGCGAAATTCTCGGCGACGGCGCCGAGCTACTCCTTGCAATCCCCGAGCACAAGGTTCCGCTCCCCGGCGGCCAGCGTGAAAGCCAATGCGATATCTTCGTGCTCATCAGGACAGAGGGAGGGACATGTGCGGTCTCGGTGGAAGCGAAGGTGAACGAAACCTTCGGCCCGACCATCGGAGAGTGGATGAAGGAACCCAGCTCCGGACGCACCACACGCCTGACGGCAATCTGCGAGATGCTTGGGGTGCCCTACCCGCCGCCCAGCGATATAGCCGTGATCGCGGTTCCACTGGTCGAGATCGCGTAGCGCCTGCGCGAATTCCTGGTCGGTCTCGCAGACCTGCCGGGTCACATCGCCCTCGGCGTAATTGAGGATCACGCGCTCGGCAGACGAGGCCCATCTGCCGAACCACGAGGCATCCTGCGCGGTGTCGACCTGCGCCCAGCCGCGGGCCGGGCTGCAGATGCCGAAATCGTAGCGATACCGATCGCCGGGCTCAAAGCTGCGGATGATCTTCACGCTGCCGCCTCCGCGCGGGCCTCGAGGGCGATGATGCAGAGGTCGCGATAGCGAGCCATCGCCTTGGGGCTGGAAGAGACCGGGTTGATTTCGAAGGCGCGCAGGGCCTCGATGTCACCGGTGCCGGCAAGCTCGGTCAGCTTGGCGAGCTTGTTGCCGAACCGGGCGTGGGTCGGCGCGGAGAAATCCGGCGGCTCGGGCAGTTGGCCCTTGTGCGCCTCGGCTTCGAGCTTGTCGTAATCGATCCGCGTGCGCTTGGGCGCGGCGGGTTCAGGCGTTGCCGCCGGCTCAGCCTTGGCGCTGGGCGCAGCCGCCGGCACGGCCTCGGCGCTTGGCGCCACCGCAGCCTCGGCCGGGGCCGGCGCCATCGGCCCGGTGTCGCGCCAGACATAGCCCTTGGGCGTGCGCAGAACCTCGATCCGATCGTCGGGGATGCCGGCGCGCTGGGCCGCGCGGCGGGCGTTGAACTTCTTGGTGTAGATCTGCATCTCGCTGGTGTCCATGGCGGTTTCGGTGGCATCGGTGACAAGGGCCGAGCGGCCCTCGGGGGTGAGCGCGTAGATCATGGCGCGCTTGCCATTGGCGATCTCCGCCTCAAGCCGGGCGGCAACCTCGCGGGCCTGCGGCAGGGTCGGGGCTTCGGCCTTGGCGTAGCGCCCCTGCCCCTGGAAGAGCGCGACCTCGAAGCGCTCGGCGCGGGCGATGATCCGGGCGGCGGCCTCGTCGGCGGGGTGAACCTTGGCGGGCATGGGGTGCTCCTTTCTGGCTGGTTGCGGTCTCACTCAGGCTCGACCGCCGCGTTGGCGCAACTCCCAATCCACTGAAAAGAGGATGTTTTTGAATCGATGGGGCTCTCTCGGCGGGCATATGCAGTGCATCGTGGATGCAGCGAAAGCGCAGTGCGCAAGGCGATCGCCACCGGGCGGATCGTGACGGAAGCAGACGGTGCGATCGCTGCCTCCGGAGCCCGATCGCTCCGGGCTCTGACACCAAGCTTGAATCAACTTCGCAGAACTGGAAAGACCGCAAAGGCGACCTGGCCGGCGAGTCCGATCAAGTGCGCGGGCTGCGCGTAGAGCGCGACATGGTCCGCAAGCGCCCTGCCGGCGAGCCAGACCGACAGACCGGCCTCGCCCAGCATCAGCAGCACGAAGGCCGTCGTCCCCATCGCGACCGCCTCGGCCACCGTGAGGCGCCGACCGCGCACGAGCCGCCCGCAGATCACCCAAGCGGCGGTCAGGATCACCGGCAGTTCCAGAAGCACCGCGCCGACTTCGCCCATGACGGGGATCAGGACAAGCGTACGGAGCGCGCCAAGGACGAAGCCCACAGCGAAGACCGTGGCGAAGTAGAAGAGGCCAAGGCGCAGCGCAGCGATCATAGAGAGGACGTGTCCGCGAGGAAGTCCGCGATGCGCTGGCGGACCTCGGCATGGTGGCCGAGCAGCAGATGGCCGCCGGTCTCAAAGCCAAGGAACTCGGTGCCGGGGATGTGCTCGGCGGTGAAGGCCGCCGTGGAGAACGGGGTGATCCGGTCGTCGCGGGTGTGCAGGATCAGGACCGGAGCTGTGATCGCGGCCGGGTCGATGGGGTGGGCGGGGTCGATGGCCGCGCCTTCGTTCGCCAGCCCCCCGCGGCGGACGGTGACCGGCAGGAAAGCCGCGATCATCGCATCAAGGAAAGTGGCCTCGCGCGCGGTCATCTGCGCGGTCAGCTCGGGCCGGGCGTCGAACATCGGGGCGAGCGCGCGGGGCGACAGACGCAACACCATCCAGAGCGGCAGGTCGGTGGCAAAGAGCGTCTCGTAAAGCCAGAGGGGCACGGGCAATTCCTGCTCCTCGGCCGTGAGCGGCGCATAGGGGGCGAGCGACAGCAGGATCAGCGCCTGCGTGCGATCCGGGTGGCGCAATGCGAATTGCAGCGCAGGCGGCACGCCGCCCGACATGGCCAGCAGCGTCACCCGCTCGATGCCGATGCTGTCGAGCATCTCGGCAAAGGCATCGGCCTGTGCAGCGGTCGAGTGATCGGCAGGCAGGCTCGATCCGGGATAGCCGAAGCGCGACGGCGCGATCCATCGATAGCCCTCGGGCAGGAAGGCCCGCGCCAGTAGCGGCCCTTGATCGTAGCCGCCGCCTGCGCCGTGGATCGCCAGCACCGGCGCGCCTGTGCCGCCCTCGGCAAAAGCGACCGGACCGAAGCCCGTCTCGACGACACGCGCCTCGGCGGCAAGCCGCGCGTGGATCGCCCGCATGTCGCGCTGATGGGCGAGCCCGACAGCGCCCGCGCCGAGCGCCAGCGCCAGAAGGATCAGCCAGCGCGCGCGCCGTCTCACGGCAATGCCTCAGGCATCGATCACCGCCGCGACGGGGCGGCGCAGCGACCGGGCCATGGGCGGTGCGTAGCCGAAGCGCAGAACCATGTCGGGGCGGCGGTCGCCGAGGCCCAGCAGCGATTGCAGCTGCGGGCGCGTCGCCGCCACCTCGACCGGCTGGTTGAGATGCGCGTGCCGGATGCCGAGGGCCGTGGCCTGAAGCGCGAAGCGCTGATAGCTGCGCCCGGCCTGCACCCAATGCGCAGGATCGTCGCGGTCGGAATGGATGATGGCAAGGCCGGCCGAAGAGCGCACCTGCCGGGCGTAGCGGTCGTTCTCGGCTTCGACCGTGAAGAAACGGTCGAACATGAACCGGCCTAGGGGCGTCGGCAGGCTCGGGTTGCCGGAGGCGGCCGAAAAGAGCCCGTCGCTCGACTCTACCGCGGCGCGGGCATTGAAGCGCAGCCAGGACTTCAGTTCGGCGGCAAAGGCCGGGTCCGAGACCTGCGCGGCATTGGCGGTCAGGATCAGCTCCAACACCCGCATAATCAGCGCGGGATCGGTGATCAGCATCACCTCGGCCCCGTCCACGCGCCCCGCCTCCTCCAGCGCCGCCAGATCAGCCGCCGGGACCGCGCGGCCGTCATAATCCGACCGGGTGCATTGGCGTGCGAGGATCGCCTCGAACAGGGGATCCTGCCCACCCCCGTGCCCGAGCGCGATCTCGACCCGCCCCTCGCCCTCGGGCACGAAATCGAGCGCGGACGACCGCTCGGCCGCGCCCGCCGCAAGCATCAGGTTTTCCGCGGCGCAGCCGAGCGAGGCATAGAGATGGTGGTGGTCGGCATCGGCCACAGGCAACGCGCGGGTCATGTCTGGGAGGATCGCCACCCCGTCCACCGTCTGCCTGAACCGCCAAGCCTGGGCGTTGTGGCTGTTGGCGGCCAAGGTGGCGTAATGCACCAGCCCGTCAAGGCTGCCCGGATCGCGCGGCGACCACAGGGCATTGGTGGCAGCGTCATGGTCCGGCCCACGGGTCAGCATGTAAGCGCCTGACGCCGCGAGGGCGAGCGCACCGCCGGTCAGCAGCAGGGAACGACGGGAGGGCATCAGGATACTCCGGTGATGGACGGCGAGAGACATACTCCTTACCACGATTCTGCATTGCAGCGAATTGACCTCGGTCATGCGCTGCGGCGCTCCGGGACTATCGACGGGGCGTCCTGTGGACTACGATGCGCGGCGATGACGAACCTCACCGTCGATCTTGTCCAGGCACAGGCTGGGCGCATGTGCCGGTCGCGCCATGTGTATGGCGCCGTTCTGGCCGTTCATCATGCGCCGGAGAACGCGCGCTGCGTCGCGGCTGCGGGCGACCTGCGACCCGAAAGCCGGTTCTTCGCGGCCAGCGTCACCAAACTGGTGATCACCATCGTGGTCATGCGCATGGTCGAACGGGGGCAACTCGCGCTCGACGATCCGATGGCGCGGTATCTGCCCGCCGACCTGATCGCCGGGCTTCATGTGATGCGGGGGGTCGACCGGACGGGCCAGATCACGATCCGCCACCTGATCTCAAGCCAAACCGGCCTGCGCGACTCTTTCTCGCTCAAGGGTCCGGACGGGCGCAGCCACATGGCGGCGCTGATGGCGGGCGAGGACAGTGCCTGGCCGCTGGAGCGCACACTGGAGGCGGTGCGCGGCCTGCCCGCCCGCTTCGCCCCCGGCGCCCCGGGCAAGGTAAACTATTCCGACACCAATTATCAGTTACTCGGCCGTATCCTGGAAACGGTCAGCGGCAAGGACCTTCCCCGGCTGCTGGCCAACGAGGTCTTCGCGCCGCTGGGGCTCAGGGACACCTACATCTAAGCCGGTCCGGCAAACGATAGTCCCGCCCCGTTCCACGCCGGCGCCAAAGCCCTGCGCCTGCCCCGCTACATCGCCTCGATCAGCGCCGAGGGCGGCGCATAGGAAATTCCCGCGCGGACGCGGATCATCGCGGTTTTCGCGACGCCAAGCTTTTCGGCGATGAGATCGGCCGTCCGGAACCCGATGCCGCGGATGTCGCGCGCCAGTCGGTAGGGGTTCTCGCTCATCACCTGAATGGCGTCCGTGCCGTAGGTCTTGAAGATGCGCACGGCGCGGGCGGTTCCCACGCCATGCTCGTGCAGGAACACCATGATCTCGCGGATGACCTTCTGGTCCGCCCAGGCCGAGGTGATCTTGGCGGCCCGCATCGGTCCGATCCCCTCGACCTCGCGCAGACGCTCCGGGGCCGCCTCGATGATGTCGAAGACGTCCTTCCCGAATAGCCTGACCATCCGCTTGGCATAGGTAGGGCCGATCCCGCGGATCATGCCTGAACCGAGATACTTCTCGATACCCTCGATGGTAGAGGGGGCCGAGACCTTCAGGAAATGCGCCTTGAACTGCAAACCGTGATTGCGGTCGTTGAGCCAGATGCCCGATGCCGTGATCCATTCGCCGGCCGAGATCATGGCGGCATGGCCCACGGTGGTCACCAGATCCCTGTGACCCCGCGCCTTGACCCTCAGCACGCAAAAGCCGGTTTCCGGGTTGTGGAACGTGACCCGCTCGACCAGACCGGACAAGACCTCAGAGGCTGATTGCGATGTCGGTGCCGGCTTCACGGGCTGCGCTCGATCGGCTGTCTCCGAGCCGTGGCAGGGCTGGCCCCCTTGACGATGGTTCTCACCATGACGCGATTGCGCCCGATGGAAGCACCGTCGGGCGCGCTCCGTTTTCAGGACGCCCGCGCGCCTCCTCGTTCAAAGCGAGGGTCCATCACATCCCCCGTCCGTACCAGCGAACGCGCCCGACGATATTGATCTCGTCGGTGGTGCAGTCATGGGGCGTGTAGCGCGGATTGACGGAAATTATGCGCAAGCGCGGCGGGTCGCTCATCGGCACGTGTTCCAGCCGCTCGGCCACGAGGCCCAGTCCATCGTGCAGCACGAAAATTCCAGGCGGAACCGGATTGCGCTGGTTCATGTCGACGAGGATGACATCTCCCTCGATGAGGGTCGGCATCATGCTGTCACCCTCCACGGCCAAAACGCGCAGCATGGAGGGGGTGGCCCTGAGCCGATCGCTTGTCTGAGGTCAGCGCCCATGGGTGTCAATCAGCATTGAATCGGGACCCCGTATCGGCACGCAAAAGGGACCCCTCTGGCGCATGGGTAGCTGACCCGAGGCGGCGGAGCTATCAAGCTGCGCAGCCGGCTCGGTTCAGCGGGCGTCTGGGCGTCAGGCGCGGGTCTTGAACCGCCAACTTTCGTTGCCGGTCTCGACGATGTCGCAATGGTGGGTGAGGCGGTCGAGCAGCGCGGTCGTCATCTTGGCGTCGCCGAAGACGCTTGGCCATTCGCCGAAGGCGAGGTT
>NZ_JADDJF010000068.1 GCF_017811755.1 Pararhodobacter sp. SW119
TGACCCGTACCGGGGTTGAACCCCGACCCAGGCATCGCGACAACGCTGCGATAGCGCCCGTCCTGGTGCGACCGGTGCACCACCCCGCGCGCCATGAGCGTCGCCAGCAGCCGCCGCAGGCTGGATTTGGGCAGGCCGGTGGCGCGGTGAAGCTCGGCCAGGGTCGCCGGGCCGGGGCGGGTCAGCACCTCCAACACTGTGAGCCCCCGGTCGAGCGATCGGTTGCCAAGCTCGTCCATGCCCACCCTCGAATGCGCAAGCGCCGGTCGCCAGCGCAGAGCGTGCCGCCTGCCGGCACGCCTGGCAGAAACATCATGCATACTCGATGCGGGTCCAGCAAACTGATTCCGTTCGGGGAGGACCGCTGTCGATGACATCGCTTGTACTGGCGCTGACCTGGACCATCCGGGCTGCGATCCAACTTGCCGCCGTGGCGCTGGCGGGGCTGGCGGTTTATGCGGCAGCGTTCGGGGTTTTCGACGTAACACGGTTCACCGCGATCACGGTCGGCCTTGCGACGACCATCGGCTTCCTGATGCTTTCGCTGGGAGAATCGAGCACGCTCGACGTCGGGACAGCCGAACCGCCGCGCCCGGTTCCAGCGGATCTGCCACGCATGGCACTCCATCTCGCACTCGCTACCTTCTCCGCCTGGGCGCTCTGGGACTGGGCCGACGTGATGCTGCGGCAGGAGGCGTTCTTCATTCGCATCGCGCCCATGCAATTCGCCCTCGGCTGGGCCGCGATCGCTGCCATCGGCTATCTGGTGCTGCGCTTTTTTGGCCCGGTAATGCTGCTGGTCTACGTCGCGGCTGCGGTTTTCATCCTGCTCCCGGGAGACTGGGGCGGCGCCGGGGTCAGCTGGACACGGGTGGCGAACAACCTGTGGTTCTCGACCGACGGGGTCTTTGGCCGCCCGGTCGAGGTGGTCAGCCGGGTGGTTCTCATCTTCATTGTTTTTGGCGCCGTCCTCCAGGCATCGGGCGCGGGTGACGTGCTCTTGCGGATGGCCTTCGCCGCCACTGGCCGCTTTGCCGGCGGGCCGGCGCATGCGGCGATTCTGGGCTCGTCCTTTTTTGGCACGCTCTCCGGCTCGCCGATCGCCAATGTCGTCTCCACCGGAGTCTTCACCATTCCCATCATCAAGCGCGCGGGCTTCACCCCGCGATTTGCCGGCGCGGTCGAGGCTGCGGCGTCGACCGGCGGGCAGATCATGCCGCCGGTGATGGGGGTCGTGGCTTTCCTGATGGCCGACGTGACCGGCATCCCTTATTTGCACATCATCACCGCCGCCCTGATCCCGGCAATCCTTTACTACCTGTCGCTTTTCGTCGTGGTCTATATCGAGGCCCGCCGGCTGGGGATCGAGCCGACGCGCGCGGCCGACCTGCCGCGCATCACCGGCATCGACTGGCTCCGCAGCCTCGCCTTCTGGGTGCCGCTAGGGGTCATCATCTACGTGCTGATGACCGGCCGCACGGCGCAGAACGCAGGCTTCTACGCACTCGCCTCGGCACTGGTCCTGTGTCTGGCGTTCTTTCCCGGTTTCCGCGACCCACGGCGCTGGTGGTCGGCGCTGGCCGAGGCCGGGCGCACCTCGGCCTTGCTGATGATCATCGTCGCCGCCATCGGCTTCGTCATCGGCGTCATCAACATGTCCGGCATAGGTCTGCGTTTCGCCGAAGGGGTGCTGGCGCTGGCCGACACCTCGCTCATCATGGCACTGCTGCTGGTCATGGGTGCATGCCTGATCATGGGCATGGGCGTGCCGACGGGGGCGGCCTACCTGCTGATCGCCATCGTCCTCGGCCCGGCGCTGCAGCGGCTCGGCGTGCCGCTGATCGCAGCGCATCTCTTCGTGGTTTATTTCGGCGTGCTCAGCGTCGTCACCCCGCCGGTGGCGCTCGCCGCCTTCGCCGCTGCGCCGATCGCCGGCGCGAAGCCGATGGAGACGGGGGTGGAGGCGCTGCGGCTCGCCGTCGCCGGCTTCGTCATCCCCTTCCTCTTCGTCTTCCACCACGACCTTCTCCTGATCGTGCCCGGCTTCAGCCTTGCCGGGCTCGCCTGGGCGCTCGCGCTCTTCGTCGTCGCCACCTGGATGCTCGCCACCGCGCTCGGCGGCTGGGAGGGGCGGCGCCTCGCCCTGCCCGAACGGCTGGCCCGCGGCGCCGCCGGCCTCGTCGCGATCCACCCCGACCCGCGCCTGTCGCTGCCGGCGCTCGCCGCCACCGCCGCGCTCGTCGCGCTCAACGCCCGCGGGCTGCGCCGGCTCGCGCTCGATCCGACCCCAACCCGACAAGGAGGAGAGACACGATGAAACTGCAACTGAAGGCCGCCCTCGCCGGCGCCTGCCTGGCCGGCCTCGCCGGTTCCGCTGGCGCCACCGAGACCCTGCGCATGGCCACGATCGCGCCCGGCTCCTCGGCCTATCTGGTGATGACCACGATGGCGACACTGATCAACCAGGCCCAGGACGACTACCAGATCCAGGTCGATGCCACCGGCGCCGCCACCCGCCACATGATCGAGGTCGCCGAGGGCGAGCTTGACATGTCCATGACCTCGCCCAACATCTACCGCTTCATGCGCGAGGGCGGCGCGATGTACCAGGAACTGCCCGAAGCGCCGGAACTGGCCGAGGAACTGCGGCTGATGTTCTGGTTCCCCTACGGCCAGTACCACTACATCGTCTATGCGGATTCCGATATCGAGAGCATCGAGGACCTGCGCGGCCGCTCGGTCTTCCTCGGCCCGCCCGGCGGTGGCGCCTGGAATGCGGCGCACGAATGGGTCAGGGGGCTCACCGGCATGACCGCCGGCGAGGATTACGAGAACGTTCGCGGCAGCTGGTCCTCGGCGCTGCAGGGCTTCCAGGACCGGCAGTTCGACGTCTTCGTCAACGGCGGCATCGCCCCCTTCCCGCAGGTCGATCAGCTGGCACTGACGTCGCAGCTGCGCCTGCTGGGCCTGACCGAGGAGGAGTTCGAAGCGAGCGAGGAAGCCCAGGCGCTGACCTCGCGGCTGGGCGCCGAAATCGGCATCATCCCCGCCGGCACCTACGCCGACGGTGTGGTCAACGCTGAAGATGTCTACACACATGGCGCGTCGGTCGGCGTGACGGTGCGTGCCGATCTCGACGAGGAGACTGTCTATCTGTTGACCCGTACCTTCTGGGAGCAGGCCGAGGCGGCCACCGCCGAACAGCCCTGGCTGCGCAACGTCAGTCTGGAATACGCGGTGCGCGAGGCCGGCATGCAGCTCCATCCCGGCGCGCTGCGCTACTACGAGGAAATCGGACTCGACATCCCCGAAGGCTCGCGCTGAGCTAACCGCCGGCCCGGCGTGCAGATCGCCGGGCCGGTCGCAAACCCCTTCGCTTTCACTGCAGGAGCCGCCGCGCATGACCGCGATCCGAAATGTCCTCTTCATCATGTACGACCAGTTGCGGCACGATTTCCTGTCCTGTGCCGGCCACCCCACGATGCGCACGCCGAACATGGACCGGCTGGCGACCATGGGGGTGCGGTTCAGCCACGCGTATGTCCAGTCGCCGGTCTGCGGGGCGAGCCGGATGAGCTTCTACACCGGACGCTATGTGCATTCGCACGGCGCCGCCTGGAACAACTTTCCACTAAAGGTGGGCGAGGTCACGCTGGGCGACCATCTACGCGCGCTCGGCGTCGACAGCTGGCTCGTCGGCAAGACCCACATGCAGGCCGATGCCGAGGGGATGGCGCGGCTGGGGCTGGCCCCCGACAGCGTCATCGGCGCGCGCGTTGCCGAATGCGGCTTCGACATCTGGGAACGCGACGACGGTCTCTGGGCCGAGGGGCCGGACGGGTTCTATGATGCGAAGCGTTCGCCCTACAACGAATGGCTGAAGGCGCGCGGCTATCCTGGGTCGAACCCTTGGCTCACTCATGCCAATGCGGCGGTGGACGAGGACGGGGCGCTGGCTTCCGGCTGGCTGATGAAGAATGCGCGCTTGCCCGCGAATGTCGGTGAGGCAGATAGCGAGACCGCCTGGCTCACCACCCGCGCCATCGATTTCCTGGAGTCGCCGCAGGCGGCTGAACCCTGGCTTTGTCATCTTTCTTATATCAAGCCGCACTGGCCTTATATCGTGCCCGCCCCCTACAACGTGCTTTATGGCCCCCAGGACGTTCTGCCCGCTATCCGGCATGACCACGAGCGCGACAACCCGCACCCGGTCTACCGCGCCTACATGGAAAACCCGATCGGCCAAGCATTTTCGCGCGATGAGGTCCGGCGCGAGGTAATCCCTGCCTACATGGGCCTGATCGCGCAATGCGACGACCATCTGGGCCGGCTTCTGGACCACCTGGAGGCGACGGGCCGGGTGGATGACACGTTGATCGTGCTGACCTCGGATCACGGCGACTACCTGGGCGATCACTGGCTGGGCGAGAAGGATCTCTTCCACGACCCTTCCGTTCGCATCCCGCTTATCATCTACGACCCGCGGCCAGCCGCAAACAGGACGCGCGGAACCATCTGCGATGCGCTGGTCGAATCGATTGACCTTGCCGCGACCTTTATCGAGGCGCTGGGTGGCGCCGTACCCGACCACGTCGTCGAAGGGCGCTCGCTCATTCCCCTCGTGGAAGGAAGGAAGCCTGAGGATTGGCGCGACGTGGTAATCAGCGAATACGATTATTCCGCAACGCCAATGGCTGCAAAACTGGGCATCGTGCCGAAGGAAGCGCGGCTCTTCATGGTCTTCGATGGTCGCTTCAAGATGATGCATGCAGAGGGCGGGATGCGGCCGATGCTCTTTGATCTCGAGGATGACCCGCAGGAGTTCCACGATCTCGGCGAAAGCCCCGATCATGCCGACATTCTGGCCCGGCTGAGCGAGCGACTGGCGCTTTGGGCCCGACGACCTTCGCAGCGCACCACCGTTTCGGACGCAGCTATCGTTGCACGCCGCGGAAAATCGCGCCGCAAGGGCATCCTTCTGGGGGTGTGGGAGGAATCCGATCTCAACCCCGACTTGCGCGCGGGCCTTGCAGCTAAAGTGGCAGAACTGCCATGACCGGTGACGCTTTTGAGAGAGGCAAGACGTTTACTTGTGCCTTGCGCGCTGGCCCGGAAGAGCCTTTAAAGTAGAAATTTGGGGACTACTCCGCGAGGCAAAGATTAATGCGGCAACCGCGCATGGCCAAGCTCAAGTTGTGGGCAGCAGGGCTTCGGCCTCGATCTCTACACGGTAGTCACCGATCAGGCTTGCCACCACTACCAGCGTGTTCGCCGGCTTTATTTTGGCGAAGACGCGCCCGTGTGCGCGTGATACTGCCAGCGCTTCCGCCGGATCTGTAAGGTAAACCCGGGTGCGCACTACGTCCTCGGCCCGCGAGCCCAGCGCCGAGAGTGCGGCGAGGATCTTGTCGAGAATGAATGTCGTTTGCGCCCCTGCATCATCCGCGGCCACGACCCGGTCCGCACCGGCGGTCGCGGTTGTGCCTGACACCAGAATTCGGTTTCCCACGCGATGGGCGCGGCAATAGCCCGCGATATGCTCCCATTCCGATCCGCTGGCAACACGGTCCATGTCCGGACGATGGGATGCAGGTTGCGCTGAAAAGGCAAGTGGCATTTGGTCCAGATGGTGTCGCAGATCGCCCGAGGCGGTGAGGAAAGGCGGCTTGCGATATTCGTCGCCGCAATCGCCCGGAATGGCCGAGGTGGCAGCAAAGGCCTCCTCCAACTGCGCGTGATCTTCGGTATCGAGCCGGAAGCCGAAGAGGCGGCGGTTGTCGGCGGTATGCTCACTTTCGCCGAGCCGCGCGCCGATTATGACGCCCGCGACGCCCGGTTGGTCCAGCACCCAGCGCGTAGCGACATTGGCGATCGAGACGCTGTGCCGGCGTGCGATCGAGTGAGCCGCACGCAGAATGCCTTGATAGGCGTTCCAGCCACCCGCCACATCGATGAAGCGCTTGTACTTCATCTTTGACCAGTCGTCGATCTCGGCGGGCTCTGGCTTGCCCAACCAGCGCTCTGACAGAAACCCGCCGCAGAGCGTGCCATAGCAGAGAAGACGCGCGCCGCTTGCCGCGCAGATCTCCGCCAACGCCCCGGTTGCGCGCCGATCAATGAGCGAGCAGGAGACTTGATTGGTCAGCAGCGGCACACCGTCAGCCAGCGCCAGATGCAGATGTGCCGCATCGAAATTGGTCACACCAAGCGCGCCGATCACCCCTTCGTCGCGCAGCCGGGCAAGCTCGTGGAGCGCATCGAGCCAGGCAGGATGCTCAAAAGCCCACCAGTGGAATTGCAAAAGGTCTATGCGCTCGACTCCCAGACGGTCCAGCCGTTCCTGTACGCCCGCGCGCACCACCTCGGCCGTCATCGGGCCCGGCGGCGGGCACCACTTGGTGAAGGCGAGAGGCCGGCGCTCGCTGCCACAATGACGCTGCAGGAGGCGGCCGGCGATGAGCTCGGCGCTGCCGTAATGATCGGCCATGTCGAACGTGTCGAACCCCGCCGCAGCATAGGCCGCGAGATGCCTCGCGCCAACCTCGGGGTCGATCTGCGTGCCGTTCTTCTCGATATCGGCGATCTGCCACAGGCCAACGAGCGCGCGGGCGATCTCCAAACCCGGTGCGAGGGTGAGGCGTTCGACAGATGGGGCGGCGGTCTGGTTCATTTCGGTCCCTTCAGGCATACGGTTAAGGGTCGGGCGCAAGCACCCGGAAGCTGCGCTCGATGTCATGGGCAAGCGCTGCGCGCGCGCCGTCGCGGTCGCCACGGCGCAGGGCTTCGATGATCGCGTAGTGAAAGATGTGATCGGCGATGCGGCCGACCTGGGGGTGTTTCATGATCAGGTTAAGGTACGTGCCGTATTGCAGCCAGAGTGCCTGGACCATCGGTAACAGCACCTCAGAGTCGGCGTGATTGTAGAGCGTGAAGTGAAAGGCGTGGTTCTGGCGAAGGTCGGGGCCTTTGTGACCGGCGGCATCGGAGGTTCTCAGCGTGGCCTCGAGCGCGACAATCCATTCAGGCGTCGAGCGTGCCATCGCCCGGTCGAGCACCAGCCCCTCAAGCGCGAGGCGCGCACTCTTCAGCTCTTCCATCCGCTGCCGATCGAATTTTGGCACAATCAGCGTGCGGCTCGGCGTATCGATCAGCGCGCCCTCAGCGACCAGCCGGCGCACGGCCTCGCGCACCGGGGTCAGCGAAATGCCCAACTGGTCTGCCAACATCTGCAATGTCAGCGTGTCGCCGGGCGCAAACTGGCCGGTATTGAACGCTTCGCACAAGCTGCGATATGCTGTCTCGCGCAGCGATGCGGGGGCAACCGGCGCGAGACGCGGACGGTTGGCAGCCCCTTGTGCCCTTGACGCCTTGGTCACAGTCGCCCCTCCGCAATCGCGTGGCACGCGACGCTGCCGCCGCCGGGCAGAGGGGTCGGAAGCGGGCGTTCGCGCCGGCAGCGGGCATTGGCATGCGGGCATCGAGGGTGGAAGGCGCAGCCCGTGGGCGGATCGAGGGGGCTGGGCACTTCGCCCTTCAGCGGCGCCGAAGCGCGGCCCAGCGTGTCGAGGCTGGGCACGGTCTCGATCAGAAGCCGTGTATAGGGGTGTTTCGGCGCCACGAACAATGCTGACTTCGCCTGCAATTCGACGAGATGGCCCAGATACATGACGCCGACCTCGTCGGCCATGTGTTCGATGACTGTCAGGTTGTGGCTGATGAAGAGATAAGTCAGCCCATGATCGCGCTGCAGCCGACGCATCAGGTTCAATACGGCCGCCTGCACCGAGACGTCGAGCGCCGAGGTCGGCTCGTCGCAGATCAGAAAGGCAGGGCGGCTGGCGAGAGCGCGGGCAACCGCGATGCGCTGTCGCTGGCCGCCCGAGAACTGATGCGGATACTTCGCCCCGTCGTCCGGGTTGAGGCCCGCGGCGACCAGAAGCTCAGCCACTTGTGCGCGCATCTCGGCCCGGCTTTGCGCGAGACCGAATGCCAGAAGCGGGTCGCCCACGCTCTGCGCGACCGTCCAGCGGGGATTGAGGCTGGCATAGGGGTCCTGGAAGATCATCTGGATTGCGCGCCGGGCCCGCGGGTCGCGCCTACTCGCCAGGTCAATCGGCCGGCCCTCGTAGCGCATCTCCCCGCTCGAAGGCGGCATCAGCCCGGCAAGGCATCGCGCGAGGGTAGACTTGCCGCAGCCCGATTCGCCCACCAGCCCCAGCGTTCTCTGCGGTGCAATCGTAAAGTTTACCCCGTCGAGCGCGCGCAGGATGCGCCGCGGGCGGCGCTGCAGCACCCGCGTCACCCACGGTGGCGAAACATCGAACCGGCGCGACAGATCCGCGACCTCGACCAGCGGGGCGGTCATGCGCTTTCCTCCAGCCAACATGCGGCGAGCGTGCCGCCACTGCGCGGCATGGGTTCGGGGCGCTCAGTCCGGCAGATGGGCATCACGCGATCGCAACGGGGGTGAAAGGGGCAGCCGGGTGGTAGCGCGTCGATCCTGGGCATGGTGCCGCGGATCTGCGGCAGCATATCGAGCCCCGCGCCGATCTTCGGAATCGCCGCGATCAGCCCCTGCGCATAGGGGTGGTGCGGGTGGCGCAGCACCTCGGCCACCGGACCCAGTTCTGCCAGCTGCCCGGCATAGAGCACCGCCACGCGATCCGCGGCCTCGGCAATAACTCCCATATCGTGGGTGATGAGAATCACGCCCATGCCCCGGTTGCGAGAAAGGGTTACGAGAAGTGCGATGATCTGCGCCTGGATCGAGACGTCGAGCGCGGTCGTCGGTTCGTCGGCGACGATCAACCGCGGCTCTCCGGCGAGCGCCAGCGCAATTACCACGCGCTGCCGCATCCCGCCGGAAAACTCGTGTGGATAGCTTGTCAGCCGTTCCTCGGCCGAGGGGATGCCGACCTCACGCAGCAGCTGCACGGCGCGCCCGCGCGCTTGCGCCGCAGACATCGGCAGATGCTGGCGAATCGTCTGCACCAATTGCTGGCCGATGGTAAAGACAGGATTGAGCGCGGTCAGCGGATCCTGGAAGACCATCGCGATAGCGCCGCCTCGCAGGCGCTGCATCTGAGCTTCGGCCAGGTTGTCGATGCGCGCGCCTTCGAAACGGATTTCGCCGCTGGTCTGGCAGAGCGGGCTGGTCAACAGGCGCAGGATCGCGGCGCCAGTGACCGATTTACCCGCGCCCGATTCCCCTACAATGCCTAAAACTTCACCGGGCGCGAGTTGGAAAGTCAGCCCGTCCAGCACCGCCGCTCCCGCGGCATTGCCCAGCCGCACCGTGAGGTCGCGCAGTTCCAGAAGCGGAGCCGGCATCACCTCTTTGCCCTGTTGCGCCAGCTCGGGAGCCGAAAGGCGTAAATACGACGAGGTGGCAACAACATAAGGCTTAGGGTCCATCTCAAGATTAGGTTTTATCATTGATCAAACTGGGTCGCTGTGCAACAGTTCTTTCCGGCGCTTGCCCTGCGAGGGACATCGCGCCATCAACAAAAATCGATGGGGAGAGATGGACGCATGATCAGACGCACGCTGATGGGGGCCGCAGCTGTGCTCGCCCTCTCGCTGGGTTCGGCCGGTGCCGAATCGCTGCGCTTCGCCGGGGCCACGCCCGCACTGACAATGGATCCGCATGCCACAAACGACTTCACGACCACGGCCATTTTCCGGCAGGTCTACGACAGCCTCGTGGGGCTGGATCTGGAAATGGAGCTGGTCCCTGCGCTGGCCGACAATTGGGAATACATCGGCGACGCGACCTGGAGATTTACCGTCCGCGAAGGAGTGAAATTTCACGACGGATCGGATTTGACGGCCGGGGATGTTGCTTTTTCAATCATGCGGCAGAAGGACAGCCGCTTCTACCGCTCGCTCTTTGGCTCGATCACCGAGGCGAACGTGGTCGATGACAGAATTGTCGAGGTCGTCTCGTCTGCGCCCGACCCGATCTTGCCACGCAAGATGTCGCGGATGTTTATCCTGTCGCAGTCTTGGGCCGAGGAGAACGACGCGGTCGAAATCCCCGATCTGGGTGCCGAAGGCGCCGAGGCCTATTCGATCCGCAACGCCATGGGCACCGGACCGATGCAGCTGGTCAGTCACGACCCCGCCGGGGAGACGCACCTAACTGCCTTCGACGACTACTGGGGCGACCGACCCGGCAACTTGACCGAAGCGACCTATCTGACGATCGGCTTAGGCCCCACACGGGTTGCGGCACTTCTATCCGGCGAGATCGACCTGGTCGTCGACACGCCCTTGCAGGACATAGACCGGATCGAGACCTCGCCCGACTTCTCGATTTCCGAGACCGCGCAACTTCTATGGATGCAGCTTGAACTCGACGGCACGCGCGATCAGGCGCTGGAGACCTTCGACCGCGACGGCAACGTGCTCGACGACAACCCCTTTCGCGACATCCGCGTGCGGCAAGCCATCGCTCATGCTGTCGATGCCGAGGCCATCGTCGACCGGGTAATGCGCGGTCATGCCCGTGTCGTCGGCATCGCTTCGATCCCCGGTTTCGGGGGCTACCAAGAGGATATGGACAGCCGCTGGGAAACCGACCTCGACCGCGCACGCGAACTGCTGGCCGAGGCGGGCTATGCCGATGGATTCGTCACCACGATGAACTGCCCGCTGGAGCGCTACGTAAATACCGACGACATCTGCCGCGCAGCCGCCTCGATGCTGGCACGGGTCGGCATCGATGTGCGCATCAACGGCATGGTCTGGCCCGAATTCGCCCGGATGCTGGTCAATGGACCGGATTCAAGCTTCCACCTGATCGGCATGAGCCCCGACAGCCGCGACACGCAGGACGCCTTCACCGGCTACATCATGACCCGCGACCCCGACGCCAACGAGGGATTCTTCAACTGGGCACTCTTCACCGACGAGGAGATCGACGAGAAGACCCGCACCTTGACCGAGACCTTCGATGAGAATGAGCGTGACGAACTCTACCGCGACCTCATCGAGCGGGCGAAGGAGCAGGTGAACGCAGTATACCTGCACCAGCCGGCAATTGTCTGGGCTATGCGCGAAGGCGTGGAAGCACCAATCCGCGCGGATGCAACCGTCACCTTGCAAAACGTGACCGTCCGCTAAGCCATGGCCGCACTGATCGCGCAGAGGCTGGTGCAGGCACTCATCGTGCTTGTGGTGGTCAGCGTGCTCGCCTTCGTGCTCTCGACACAAATCGGCGATCCGGTCGCGAGCATCCTCGGCCTGCAGGCAACGCCCGCGGACCGGCTCGAACTCAGGACGCGGCTGGGGCTCGACGAGCCCTGGCCGGTCCAGTACTTCGCCTTTCTCCGCCGAGTTCTGACCGGCGAACTCGGGGTGTCCTACATCACCCAGATCCCCGTGGCTGAGCTGATCGTCACGCGCCTACCTGCAACGCTGGAATTGGCCGGCGTGGCGCTGTTGCTGTCTTTGGGACTCGGCCTGCCGATCGGCATTTACGCTGCCGTCAACCGCGGCCACTGGAGCGCGGACGCGGTCCTCGCGCTCAGCGTCGTCGGCGTCTCGATCCCGACGTTCGTGATCGCGATCCTGCTGATCTTCGTTTTTTCCGTCACGCTCGGCTGGCTCCCGTCGTTCGGGCGCGGGCAGGTCGTCCAGGTCGGCTGGTGGTCAACAGGCCTACTGACCGATAGCGGCCGCCGGGCCCTTCTGATGCCGGCGCTGGCTCTGGCGATAAGCCAAGTCGCGCTGGTCGCCCGGCTGGTTAGGGCCGAGATGCTGCAGGTGCTGCGCACCGATTACATCCGGTTCGCCCGCGCGCGCGGAATCGCGCCGAGGGTGATTACGCTGTCATTGGCGCTGCGCAACACGCTCATCCCGGTAATCACTGTATCGGGCATCCAGCTCGGCTTTCTCTTCGCCTTTGCGGTGGTGGCCGAGGCGGTCTTTCAATGGCCGGGCATAGGGCTTCTCTTTTTGCAGGCGCTGGGCTCGACCGACGTGCCGGTGATCAGCGCGATCCTGTTGCTGACCGCGGCCTTTTTCGTCGCGGTTAATCTGGTCATCGACCTGCTTTACGCGTTGGTCGATCCGCGCCTGCGCTCTGGTGGAATGACCGGCCGCGCGGACCGAGCATGAGGTGCAAATGATCTTGCTTGCGCCCTTCCGCCGACTGACAGGCAACCCATTGATCCGCGACTTCGCCCGGAGCCTGCAGGCGATGGCGGCCTTTCTGGTTCTGACGGTGCTGGCCTTTGCCGCGATCCTGACGCCGTTCATCGCGCTGACCAATCCCTATGATCTGGCGACGCTCGATCTGATGAATTCGCGGCTGCCTCCGGCCTGGCACGATCTGGGCGAATGGCCCTATCTGCTGGGCACAGACAGCCAGGGCGGCGACCTTCTGTCCCTTATCCTTTACGGGATGCGCACCTCGATCTTGGTGGGCATTCTGGCGGTCGCGCTCTCGGTGACGCTGGGCACCGTACTGGGATTGCTTTCGGGCTATCTGGGTGGTTGGACAGGCGCCATCATCATGCGCGCAGCCGACGTCCAGTTCACCTTCCCAGCGATCATCCTCGCGCTCTTGATCGGCGGGCTTGCGCGCGGGGTGCTCAGCCCAGCTGCTCAAGCGCAGTTCGCAATCCCGATGGTAGTCCTGGCGCTCGGCATCTCGCACTGGCCGCATTTCGCACGTCTCGTGCGCGGCGCGGTCCTGGTGGAGCGCAACAAGGACTACATCGCCGCCGCACGTCTCGCGGGGCGAGGGCCCGGCTTCATTATGCTGCGCCAACTTCTGCCGAACGTGGTCAACCCGATCGCAGTGCTTGCGACGCTGGACATCGCCTTCGCGGTCATGGGCGAGGCAACCCTCTCGTTCCTCGGCTTCGGCCTGCCGCCGACCGAACCCTCCCTCGGCACCCTGATCCGGTCGGGCTACAACTACCTTTTCAGCGGCGAGTGGTGGCTGGTGATTTTCCCTTCGCTGGCGCTGATGCTGTTGGTGGTCGCCGTAAATGTCTTTGGTGACTGGTTGCGCGACGCGCTCAATCCGCAACTTCGCTGAGCCTGCGGTCGACCGCACGCGCGCGGCCGAAGCGGATACGAGGCGCCGAACAGTCCGGTAGCTTATCGCCCTGCCGCGCCTTGTCAGAGGAATCGCGCCGGTATTGCTTTCTCTGTTCCT
>NZ_JADDJF010000069.1 GCF_017811755.1 Pararhodobacter sp. SW119
TTATTAATAAAGTGCCGTCGAAATCCTGAGATCTGTGCGCGGATGGTTCTTGCGCTTTGGGATCGGTCGTGATTCCGTTTTCGGGGGTGTACGGGAGGGTGGTATGGCGCGTCGGCGGATCGGTTAGGAAAGCTTCGGTTTTGCGTCGGGTGAGCGGGGGCGGAATTCCCGGCTCGACTCGGTCGGTGCGGCGATTGACTGGCCGCCGCTTGCGCGGCTGCTCGACGAGATCCATGCCGCGGCGAAGGGGGAGCCGGCGTGGCCGCCGCTGGCGCTGTTCAAGGCGCTGCTGCTCGGGTTCTGGCACGACCTGTCGGACGTGGCGCTGGCCGAGGCGCTCGACGACCGGGCGAATTTCCGGCGGTTCTGCGGCTTCTCGTCGAGTGAGGCTGTGCCGGAGCGGACGGCCTTCGTGCGCTTCCGCCGGGCGCTGGTGGCACGCCGTCTGGAGGCGGCGCTGTTCGAGGCGGTGGTGCGGCAACTCGAGGCGCAAGGGCTGGTGGTGAAGACCGGCACGCTGGTGGACGCGACCGTCATCCGGCAGGCGGGCAAAACGCGTCGTCGAGGCGGGCTGGTGCGTCTATGCCGGCCCGGAGCGGAGCCCGGTCAGGGGCTACAAGGCGCATTTCGCCGCGGACGAGGCGGGCGGCATCGTGCGCCGCGTCGCGGTGACGCCGGCCAACGTGCACGACAGCCAAGGCCTCGTGCCCGTGCTGCCGGGCCGGGTCTGGGCCGACCGGGCCTACGACAGCCGCGCCATCGCCGCCGAGGTCCGGCAGCGGCGCGGCGAGCCGCGGATCGCCCGCCAGGTCACCCGGCGCATGGAGCCGGCCAGGGCGGCGATGCGGCGCGCCTGGAACGCCGGCGTCGCTGCGGTCCGCAGCCGGGTGGAGAAGATTATCGGCACCGCCAAGCGCAGCTACGGCCTCGGGCGGGCGCGCTACGTCGGGCTCCGAGGGGTGTCGTTGCAGGTGCATCTGAGCTTCCTCGCCTACAACCTGAAACGGGCCGTGAGCCTGCGCGCACACCGCCC
The DNA here is from genome assembly GCF_017811755.1 of Pararhodobacter sp. SW119. Lineage (GTDB taxonomy): Bacteria > Pseudomonadota > Alphaproteobacteria > Rhodobacterales > Rhodobacteraceae > Pararhodobacter. Next base: position 1,034 of record NZ_JADDJF010000069.1, read on the forward strand.
CGCCTGAGTCCACCCGCGGGCCCAAGCCCCCCCAACCCGCTCGTCCAGCGATCCGGTCCCTCATCCTTACCGCCCGGCCCCCTTCCACCATCTTGTCCTGACCCTTCAGCCACGGCAGCCAACCCTCAAACCAGCCGCGCACAGGTCTCGAAATCCTATTGACGGAAAGTTCTAACGAGAAAACCTAGCTTAGGTACGAAAAGCCATATTCCCAGCCCTATCTAGGTATATCTACGCGGCGAAATCGCTGACCGAGCAGCGGTGAATCGCAGCGGCCAATCTGGCTCTCGTCGACACGAGCTGCTCCGCGATTGCGGACGTTCGGGGAACACAGCGATCACCCGACCTAGTCGGTTGGCTCGCGCGCAGACCAAGCCGTGTCTTTGTTATGTGCGAGCGTCTTTGCACCCCGACCACGGGCGCGATCGAACCGGCGAACCGGATCGCGACGCTGACAATCCTCGCGTGCAGAACTCGCTTATCAGTCTTCAAGCGCGAAGGCGAAGCAGGTCGGCCGGCTCGTTTCCCATTCGGTGATCGCGCTCAGCGGCCAGCGAACGCAGCCGGGCGAGAACTGGCGGGCGGGCGGGAAGGCAGTTGACGCGCCAGCGGTTGATCGCCGCGCGCGAGACGCCGAGGCGCTCGCAGACTTGTTTGATGGTCAGCTAGGTCTCGGGGGTGTGCATTGGCGGCTCTTGGGCAGATGTTAATGATCTGCCCTATAGCGGCCGGACATGCGGCTTGCGCGAGAAAGTGCTCAGGTTTTCTCAGGAAAGCGTTTTGCGGATGGTGGGGGGAGGCGGGGGCTCCGCAATCCCCTACGTAAACCGTTGTTATATAGTTTTTTATGGAAAAGTGGTGCCGGCGGAGGGAATCGAACCCCCGACCTTCGCTTTACAAGAGCGCTGCTCTACCAGCTGAGCTACGCCGGCGCTTCGCCCTCGTACCGGTTTCGCGCGGCGCGCTCAAGCGGTTTGAGGGCTGCGGGGATCGCGTCACGTCAACCGCCGGGCCGGCGCCAGGCGGCACGCGGTATCAGACCATTCCAAGCGCGGCCTTGTAGACCTCCAGCACGGCTTCTTCCTCGGCCAGATCGTCGGGTTCCTTCTTGCGCAGCGCCACGATTTTGCGCAGCGCGCGAGTGTCGTAGCCGCGCCCCTTGGCCTCGGCCATCACTTCTTTCTGCTGGTCGGCGATGTCTTTCTTCTCGGCCTCAAGGCGTTCGTAACGCTCGATAAACTGGCGCAGTTCGTCGGCGGTGACGGCGTAGGGATCTGGACTGCTCATCGGGTACCCGTGTTCGATCTGGACGCCCCTCCTAGCGGGTGGGTGCGGGGGCTGCAAGGGTGGGATCAGGCGGGTTGGACCATTCGGCCGACGGGGCGGCCGGCGAGGATGTGGACGTGCAGATGCGGGACCTCCTGCACGCCGTCGGCACCGGCGTTCGAGATCAACCGGTAGCCGTTTCCGCCGTCGCCTGGCGGGATGCCGAGGGCCTGGCAGACCTGGCCGATGGCGCGGGTGAAATCGGCGATCTCGGCGTCCGAGGCCGCGGCCGCGAAGTGGTCATACGTGATGTAGGGGCCCTTCGGGATCACCAACACATGATGCGGTGTCTTGGGCTGGATATCCTCGAACGCGAGGCTGTGGTCGGTTTCCAACACTTTCTTGCACGGGATCTCTCCGCGCAGGATGCGGGCGAAGATGTTCTGGTCGTCATAGGCGTAGGGCATGATGGCTCCGGGTGGTCTGGATCAGGCGTCGGCGCGAGCATACGGCGGGGCGGTGGGGCGGTGCAACGGGTGCTGGCAGGGGTGCTGGCGGGCGTATGGCAAGGGGCTGGCAAGCGTATGGCAAACGTATGGCAGTTCCGAACGGTGCGGCAGGGAATTGGCAGGATTTTCCCCGGTCGGTTTCAGGCTGCTGCCGGGACGGAAGCAGGGGGCGCTGCCCCCCCTCTTGGCTGCGTCAATTCACCCCCCGGGATGTTTTCGGACAGGAAAAGTATGGGGTGGAGGGGGCGGCCCGTCGTTGGCGGCATAGCCTCTTTGCGCCGCGCGCGTAGCGCGCGGCGCCCGGCCCAACGCGAGGAAGGTTCGTGCGCGGAACGCGCACAGCCTGACGAGGGGCGGGAGAACTTCCGTCGCCTCCTCGCCGTGCAGGATGGGACCGAACGCTCGCCCCGGCGCGCGGCTCACAGCCGGACGAGTTGCTTGCCGAAGTTGCGCCCCGACATCATCTGCAGGAAGGCCTCTGGCGCGTTCTCCAGCCCGTCGATCACGTCCTCGCGGACCTTCAGCCGGCCGTCGCGCCAGAGCCGCGCGAGGTGCCCCATCGCCTCGTCGCGCTTGTGCCACCAGTCGAAGACGATCAGCCCCTGCACCCGCGCCCGCGTCACCACCAGCCGGGACGAGGCGCGCAGGCCGATGTCCTGGTCGGCGGGCTTGTCGACGACCGCGATGCGCCCGCAGATGATGACGCGGGCATGCGTCGCCAGTTGCGCCATGACGGTGTCGTGGATCGTGCCGCCGGTGTTGTCGAAGAAGACATGCACGCCCTCCGGGCAGGCCGCGCGCAACTCATCGGCGAGCGCGTCGCTGCGATGGCTGATGCCGGTGGCATAGCCGATGTCGGCGCAATGAGCGAGCTTCTCGGCGCTGCCGGCGATCGCCACCGGCCGCGCGCCCATCGCCGCGGCGATCTGCCCGGCCACCTGCCCCACCGCGCCCGAGGCCGCCGAGATCACCACCGTCTCGCCGGGTTTCGGGCGTCCGATCTCGGTCAGGCCGATCCAGGCGGTCAGGCCGGGCATGCCCAGCCACGAGAGCGTCGCCTGTTCGGGCACGCCGTCGGGCACGGGGTTGACGCGGGCCGAGCCGGGGGCGTCCGGCGTCAGCACGGCGTAGTCCTGCCAGCCCATGCCCATCGCCTCGGCCAGGTCACCCGGTCGCCATTTCGGATGGTTGGAGGCCACGACCTCGCCCACGCCGCCGCCCTGCATCACCTGGCCCGGCGAAACGCCGGCGGCATAGTTCGGCCCCTTGGCGATACGCCCGCGCATGTAGGGGTCCATCGAGAGCCAGCGCAGTTTCACCAGGATCTGCCCCGGTCCGGGTTCGGGCATCGGGGATTCCGCCAGCCGCCAGCAATCGGCGGTCGCCGGGCCTTCGGGGTGGTGGTCGAGCAGCCATTGCCGGTTCGTCATGCGTCCCTCCGTTCGTTCGCGCGCAGCATGCCGTGGCGCTGGCGGGGGGACAAGGGCGGGGATGGCGCGGGGCCGGTCGGCGGACGGGGCCGCGGCGCGCCCATGCAACGAAAACGGGGCGCGGTCGAACCGCGCCCCGGTCTGGGCCATCGCTGGCCGCGGAATCTGATGATCACCGTGAAACGGTGGGCGCCGTGCCCGCCAAGGGCGCGCGGCCCCTGATCCTACTTGTCGGTGGGCTCGCTGTCCCCGGTCGGCGCGGGGGTCGCGGCCTCTTCCGTTCTCGCGGCGGGCTGGACCGGCGCGGCGCGGCGGCGTCCCCCGGCAAAACGCGAGGCGCCCGCGGGGGCGGGCGTGGCAAGGAATTCGGCCAGGTTGAACTTGGGCTTCATGGAAAACATGGTCATGGAGATGCCTTTCGGAAAGGGAAAATCGCGCCGCTTTCCGTCATATGGGGTCGCCGGTGCCGGATTGTAAGCCTTGCTTGACAGATTAGGGCGCGACACGGTCGATCCGACCTCCCGCCACGGGGCGTCTCAATGCGCCCGGAGCCCGCCGGGAGCGGGCTGCGGCGCCCGCAATGCACCGTCAGAGGAGCGCCAGCAACTGTCGCGCCGCGGCTTCCGAGGAGGCGGGGTTCTGCCCGGTGACCAGCTTGCCGTCGGTGACCACGAATTCCGCCCAGTCATCGCCCTTGCGGTAGTCGGCGCCGTTGGCCTTCAGCATGTCCTCGACCAGGAAGGGGACGACCTCGGTCAGGCCCGCGCCCTCTTCCTCGGAATTGGTGAAGCCGGTGACCTGCCGGCCGGCGACCAGCGGCTTGCCGTCGGCGCCCTGGGTGGTCTTGAAGACGGCGGGGGCGTGGCAGACCGCGGCGATCGGGCGGTCGCGGGCGGCGAAGGCCTCGATCAGGGCGCGGCTGTCGGCATCCTCGGCCAGATCCCAGAGCGGTCCGTGGCCGCCGGGGTAGAAGACCGCGTCGAAATCCTCGGCCGAGAGTGTGGACAGGACCGCGGTGTCGGCCAGGTCCTTCTGCGCGGCCTCGTCATCCTTGAAGCGGCGGGTGGCGTCGGTCTGGGCCTCGTCGGCGTCGCTGGTGGGGTCGAGCGGGGGCTGCCCGCCCTTGGGCGAGGCCAGCGTGACCGCGGCGCCGGCGTCCTTGAAGACGTAATAGGGTGCGGCGAATTCCTCGAGCCAGAAGCCGGTCTTGTTGCCGGTGTCGCCGAGTTTGTCGTTCGAGGTCAGAACCATGAGGATTTTCATCGGGATATGCCTTTGTCCGGTGGGGGTCGTAGCGCGGCTGCCGACGGGACCGGGCCGCGATTGGGGGGTCAACGGATGGCGCGCGGGCCTGTTCCCTGACGGCGATCACGACGGCGTGTGGCAGGCGTGCACGGGGTGCCGGCGCGGGGGTGTGACGCGGCGGCAGGGACGCGCGCGCGGGCTTCCGCGACCGGGCGCGCCTTGCTAGGCTTTCCCCCGACAGGGGGGCGCATGTCGGACAAGGCGATCATCACCTGCGCGCTGACCGGCGTGCTGACCGACCCGCGGACGCATCCGGTGCCGGTGACGCCCGCGGAACTGGCGCAATCGGCCCGCGAGGCCTGGGATGCGGGCGCGGTCTGCATGCATGTGCATTTCCGCGATCAGGGCGCGGGGCGCGGCCATCTGCCCAGTTGGGACGCGGACCTGGCGGTCGAGGTGGCGCAGGCGATCCGCGATGCCTGCCCCGGCGTGATCCTGAACTTCACCACCGGCGTGCCGGGGCGCGACCAGGCCGGGCCGCTGGCCTGCCTGCGCGCCGCCCGGCCCGAAATCGCGGCCTGCAACGCAGGGTCGCTGAACTACCTCAAGCTGCGCGAGGGCGGCAGCTGGGCCTGGCCGCCGATGCTGTTCGCCAACCCCGTCGAGAAGATCGCGGAGGTGCTGGCGGTGATGCGCGAAACCGGCACGAAGCCCGAGTTCGAGTGTTTCGACCTAGGCATCCTGCGCTCGGTTGCGATGTTTCAGGCGGCCGGGATGGTGGAGCGGCCGCAGGTCAACCTGGTGATGGGCGTGGCCTCGGGCATGCCGGCGGATGCGGAGCTGCTGGAACTGGCGCTGAAGTACCGCCCCGAAGGCGCGCCCTGGCAACTGACCGCCATCGGCCGGGCCGAGGTCTGGGCGCTGCAGGCGCGCGCGGCGGAACTGGGCGGGCATCTGCGCACGGGGCTGGAAGATACGTTCTACATGGCCGACGGCACGCGGGCGGCGGGCAACGGCGCACTGGTCGCGGCGCTGGCGGGGATCGCGCGGGCGGCGGGGCGCGAGGTGGCCACCGCCTCCGAGGCGCGCGCGATCTGGGGGCTGGGATGAGGCGCGGGGTCCGCAAGGGGGGCGCTGCCCCCCTCGGCCTGCGGCCTCTCCCCCCGGGATATTTCCGGACAGATGAAGGGGCGGGTCGGGGATGGCGGTGCTGAGCACGGATGACGCGGCCGGCAGCGCTGCGTTCGCGCGCAACGCGGCGCGGATGGCCGAGGCGTGGGGCGCGGTGCAGGCGGTTGTCGCGGGCGTCGCGGCGGCGGCGGAAGCGGCGCGCGGGCGGGCCGAGGCGCGCGGGATGCTGATGCCGCGGGCGCGGCTGGCGCTGCTGCTCGACCCCGGCGCGCCCTGGCTGGAGTTGTGCGCGCTGGCCGGATACCGGCGCTATGGCGACAGCGACGGGACCGGCGCGGGGGCCGGGGTGATCGGCGGGATCGGGCGCGTCGCGGGGCGCTGGTGCCTGGTGATGGTCGACGATTATGCCGTGAAGGGCGGCACGGTCACGCCCGACGGGCTGGCCAAGAAGCTCCGGCTGATGGAGGTGGCGCGCGACAACCGCCTGCCGCTGGTGGTGCTGGCGCAGTCGGGCGGCGCGAACCTGGCCTATGCGCACGAGGTGTTCATCCCGGGGGGCAGGGCCTTTGCGGCGCAGGCGCGGCTGTCGGCGGCGGGGATCCCGCAGGTGACGGTGGTGCATGGCTCGGCCACCGCCGGCGGGGCCTATCAGCCGGGGTTGTCGGACCATGTGGTGATGGTGCGCGGGCAGGCGACGATGTATCTGGCCGGCCCGCCGCTGCTGCAGGCCGCGACGGGCGAGGTGGCAAGCGACGAGGACCTGGGCGGGGCCGAGATGCATTGCACCACCGCCGGCACCGGCGATTACCTCGCCGAGGACGACGCCGACGGGATTCGGCTGGCGCGCGAGATCGTGGCGGGGTTTCCGGGGGCAGAGGCGCCGGCAGGCGACTGGGCGCCGCCGCTCTATCCGGCGTCCGACCTGATGGGGCTGGTGCCCGCCGATCCGAAGGCGCCCTGGGACTGCCGCGAGGTGATCGCGCGGCTGGTGGACGCATCACGGTTTCTGGAGTTCAAGGCGACGTTTGATGCGGGCACGATCTGCGGTTGGGCGCGGATCGAGGGGCGCGCCTGCGGGGTGATCGGCAACAACGCGCCGATCACCGCGGCGGGGGCGGCGAAGGCCGGGCAGTTCATCCAGCTTTGCGACCAGGCCGGCACGCCGCTGCTGTTTCTGCACAACACCACGGGCTTTCTGGTCGGGACCGAGCCCGAGCGCGCGGGGATCATCAAGCACGGGTCCAAGATGATCCAGGCGGTGGCGAATGCGCGGGTGGCGAAAATCTCGGTCGTGGTCGGCGGCTCGTACGGCGCGGGGAACTACGCGATGTGCGGCCGCGGGTTCGATCCGCGGTTCATCTTTGCCTGGCCCAACGCGCGCACGGCGGTGATGGGCAGCGCGCAGGCGGGGAAGGTGCTGCGCATCGTCAGCGAGGCGAAGATGAAGAAGGCCGGCGCGGCGGATGAGGCGAAGCTGGCGAAGCTGGAGGCCGAGACGACGGCGATGCTGGAGGCGCAGACGACGGCGCTGATGTCGTCCGCCCGGCTGGAGGATGACGGCATCATCGACCCGCGCGAGACGCGCGCAGTGCTGGCGCTGGTGCTGGGAGTGATCGAGGCGGGCGCGGCGCGCCCACTCAACCCCAACAGCTTCGGGGTGGCGCGGCTATGAGTTTCGAGGCGATCCTGATCGCCAACCGGGGCGAGATCGCGGTGCGCGTGATCCGCACGGCGCGGGCGATGGGCTACCGGACGGTCGCGGTGCATACCGACCCCGATGCCGTCGCCCCGCATGTGCGGGCGGCGGATGCGGCCGTCGCGCTGGGGCCGGCGGGGGCGTATCTGGACGGCGCGGCGATCATCCGGGCGGCGCAGGCGGCGGGCGCGGACGCAGTGCATCCGGGCTACGGGTTTCTGGCCGAGAACGCGGATTTCGCACGTAACTGCGCGGCGGCGGGGCTGGTCTTCATCGGGCCGGGGGCCGAGGCGATCCGCCTGATGGGCGACAAGGGCGCGGCGAAGGCGGCGATGGAAGCGGCGGGCGTGCCGGTGCTGCCTGGCTATGACGGCGCCGACCAGACCGACGCGGTGCTGGCGGCCGAGGCCGCGCGCCTCGGCTTTCCGGTCATGGTCAAGGCCGCGGCGGGGGGCGGCGGCAAGGGGATGCGGCGGGTCCGCGACGCCGCCGCCCTGCCCGAGGCGCTGGCGCGCGCGCGCTCCGAGGCCGCGCGCAGCTTTGGCGACGACCGGTTGATCCTGGAGCGCGCGCTGGTCGGACCCCGGCATGTCGAGGTGCAAGTGCTGGGCGACCGCCACGGCACCGTGCTGCCGCTGGGCGAGCGCGACTGTTCCGTCCAGCGCCGCCACCAGAAGGTGATCGAGGAGGCCCCCGCCCCGGGCCTGGACGCAGGCTTGCGCACCCGGCTGGCCGCCGCGGCCGTCACCGCCGCCGAGGCCTGCGGCTACGTGGGTGCGGGCACGGTGGAGTTTCTGCTGGTGCCAGATGGTTCTTTTCATTTCCTCGAAATGAACACGCGGTTGCAGGTCGAGCATCCGGTGACCGAGGCCGTGACCGGACTGGACCTGGTCGAATGGCAGATCCGCATCGCGCGGGGCGAGGCGCTGCCGGCGCTGGATGCCACCCCGCAGGGCCACGCGATCGAGGTTCGGCTTTATGCCGAGGACCCGGCCGCGGGCTTTCTGCCGCAGACCGGGCGGGTGCTGCGCTGGCGCCCATCGCCCGGCCTGCGCACCGATCACGCGCTGGCCGAAGGGCTCACCATCGGCGCCGATTACGACCCGCTGCTGGCCAAGCTGATCGCCCACGGCCCCGACCGCGACACCGCCCGCCGCCGGCTGATCGCAGGGCTGGAGGCGACGGAACTGCTGGGCGTCACCACGAACCGCGCCTGGCTTCTGCAGATCCTGCGCGACGCGGGGTTCGCCGCCGGGGACCTGGCGACCGACCTGCTGGATCGGATCGACCCCGCCCCGACCCCTGTGCCCGAGGCGCTGCACCTGGCGCTGGCGGTCTTCCTGTTCGCAAACCGCGGGGCCGGCCTGCCGCCGCGCTTCGGCTGGACGAATGGGCCGCAACCCCTGCTGCGCCGGCGGATCGAGGCGGGCGGCACGGTGCATCCCGTCGCGCTGCACCTGGGACCCGGCGCGCGCCTGCGCCTACGCGGCGGGCCGGAGGTGACGCTCACCGCTTGGGCGGAGGGGCGCGTGGCCTGGACGGCGAACGGGCTGTCGGGCGCCCTGCCCTACGCCTTTGACGGCGCGGTGCTGCATCTTGGCCCGTTCCGGCTGCGCGACGTGACACTGGCGCCGCCCGAAGCGACCGACAGAGCGGGCGAGGCGTTGCTGCGCGCGCCGATGGCCGGCACCGTCGTCAGCGTCGCGGTGGAAGCCGGCGCAGCGGTCGCGCGCGGAGATGTGATCGCCGTGCTGGAGACGATGAAGATGGAGCACCCGCTGCGCGCGCCCCGCGCCGGGCGGGTGGCGCGGCTGGCGGTGACGCCGGGGATGCAACTGGCCGCGCAGGCGCTGGTGGCCGAAATCGGAGAGGCGGAATGATCGAGCTGTGGCACTGCAAGGATTCGCGCTCGCTGCGGGCTCTCTGGATGCTGGAGGAGCTGGGGCTGGAGCACCGCCTGCACCTGCTGGCCTTTCCGCCCCGCGCCGACCCGGCCTATCTGGACATCAACCCGCTGGGCACCGTGCCCTACCTGATCGACGGCGACACGCGGATGACCGAATCGGTGGCAATCTGCCACTATCTGGCGCGGCGCTACGGGGCGGACACGCTGGCGTTGGCGCCGGAGGATCCGGCCTATGGCGCCTGGCTCAACTGGCTCTATCACGCCGATGCCACGCTGACCTTTCCGCAGACGCTGGTGCTGCGCTACGGACGGTTCGAGCCGAAGGAGCGGCGCCAGCCGCTGGTGACCGAGGATTACACCCGCTGGTATCTGGCGCGGCTGAAGCTGGTCAACGCGAGGCTGGAGGGTGCGGACTGGCTGGTCGCCGACCGCTTCACCGCCGCCGACATCGCCGTGGGCTACGCGCTCTACCTCGGCCGGGTGATCGGGCTGGACGTGCATTACAAGCCGCAGACCGCGGCCTATCTGGAGCGGCTGACCGCACGGCCCGCGTTCCGGCGCGCGGTGGTGCAGGGCCGCGATCTGCCGGGCCTCTGACGGCGGGTTTGCGGCGGCACGCGAAAAGGCTAGGTTTGGCGCGACGCAAAGGGGGTACCGCATGTATCTGACGATGAACCGCTTCAAGGTGAAACCGGGCAGCGAGGAAGCGTTCGAGGCGGTGTGGAAAACCCGCGACAGCCACCTGCACAAGGTGCCGGGCTTCAAGGCCTTCCACCTGATGAAGGGCCCCGAGAAGGACGGCTACCGCCTCTATGCCTCGCACACGATGTGGGAATCGGAAGCCGCGTTCGAGGCCTGGACCCGGTCCGAGGCGTTCCGCGAGGCGCATCGCGGGGCGGGCGGGCACAAGGACCTCTATCTCGCCCCGCCCGAGCTGGAAATCTTCTCGGCCGTGCAGACCATCACCGCCTGAACCGCCGCGGCGGCCCGACCATCTGGTCTTTGCCGCGCCCGCGCCGTAAGCCCTTGGGCCGGCCGGGGCCGGAAAGGGACGGGATGCGACGGGGGTACGGATGCTGACGGATGTGGCGGCGGCGCTGTTGCCGGTGGTCCTGCTGATCGCCTTCGGCTTCGGGCTGCGGCGGCGCCGCCTTCTGCCCGACACGTTCTGGCCGCAGGCCGAGTGGCTGGCCTATTTCGTGCTGCTGCCCGCGCTTTTCATCTACGGGCTGGCGACGGCGGACCTGGGCGACGTGCCGATCGGGCGCATCTTCGCGGTGCTCATCGGCGCGATCCTGGCGACGTCGGCCTTGCTGCTGGCGGCGCGGCCCTGGCTGGGGGTGGACGGCGCGGCTTTCACCTCGGTCTTTCAGGGCGGCATCCGCTTCAACAACTACGTCGGCGTGATGATCGCCACGGGCCTTTACGGGGCCGAGGGCACGGCGCTCGCCGCACTCGCCAATGCCGCCATCGTGCCCACGGTCAACATCCTGGCGGTGCTGGCCTTCAGCCGCTACGGCATGGCCGCGGCGGGGCTGGGCCAGGTGCTGTGGCGGCTCGGGACCAACCCGCTGCTGCTCGCCTCCGCCCTGGGGCTGGCGCTGCAGCTGACCGGCACCGGGCTGCCGATCGGCGTTTCGGGGGCGCTGGCGACGCTGGGACAGGCATCGCTCGCGATCGGGCTGATCTGCGTCGGCGCGGCGCTGATGCCCGCCGCGCTGGGGCTGCATCTGCGCCCCATCGCGGCGAGCCTGCTGTTCAAGTTCCTGATCTTGCCCGCCGTCACCTTGCTGGCCGCGCTCGCGGCGGGGCTGTCGGGGATGGAACTCGTGATCGTGCTGACCTTCCACGCGCTGCCGACCGCGACATCGTCCTATATCCTTGCGCGCCAACTGGGTGGCGATCACGCGCTGATGGCCAACATCATCGCCGTGCAGACGGTGCTGTCGGCGGTGACGATCCCGCTGGCGATCGTCATTGCGACAGCCTTGGGCTGACCGGCGGCGCAGCCCCCGGCGCGGGCCACACGGGTTCGCGTCGCGTTTCCCGCCGCGTGCGCCCGTCCGGGAAAGCCCTTGCGCCCCGTCTGCCGGACCCCCAACCTGCCACCGGAGGAGGAAAAGGCAATGACCCGCAACGCCTATCGCCGCCCGCCCGAGGAGGTGGACATGATCGCCGAGGAACGCGCGATCCGTCGCCGGTCGACGCTGGGCGCAGTCCTGACATTGGCGTGCTTCACCGCCGCCTACTGGATCGGACCGCACGTCGCCGACTTGCCCACGGCCCCCGCCGACCGCCTGCTTTTCGCCGCGCTTCATGGGGCCATACCCGCCGTCGTGCTGATGGTCGCGATCCTGATGGTCTCGACCGCGCGGCGCTTTTCGGCCGCCGACATCGGCGGTTAGGCGGCGGGTCCGCCCAGCGAGCGACTCGCCGTCAAGGCCGCGTTCCTTCAGAACACGCTCGAACAGACGGTCCTCGCCCGGGGCTTCTACCTCGCGCTCGCGGCCGTCCCCGGGGGGGCCTAGCTGGCACTGATACCCGTGGCGGCACTGCTTTTCGTGATCGGCCGAATCCTGTTCTATCTGGGCTACCGCCACGGCGCCGGGGGCCGCGCGCTGGGCATGGCGCTGACCATGATGCCCAGCGCTCTCGGCTACCTGCTTGTCGGCGGCCCGGCCCTTTTCGGCGGCTGACAGCCCGTGCGATGCGGTCAGTGGCCCGGCGTTCGCCGCGCCTCAGGCCTGGCCGACCCCAACTCCTGCGGCGTGCCGGATGACCGGCAACCGATGCGGTGCAATTGGGCGCCGGTCAGCCTATACCGCCGGCCTTGCGGCACCGGGGGCCAAAAGTTTCGTTGCGG
>NZ_JADDJF010000007.1 GCF_017811755.1 Pararhodobacter sp. SW119
AACTTAACCTCCAAACTGCGAAAAAATCCAAGAGTCGTGTAGTATGCGATCAGGTTAACAAATTTTCTCTTTCATAGATTTATCAGATGGATAGGGCCTCTGCGCAAATTGCGCAGCGGCCCTTTTTCCTCTCCGCGGGGGCGGCTTCGCCGCTCACCCCTCCAGGGCGACCAGCGCATGGCGCTTGCGCCCGGCGGTCAGCTTGACCGGCTCGGCCAGGTCGCCGGCGCGGATCATCAGCCCGGCATCGCTCAGCGGCGCGTCGTTGAGGCGCGCGCCCCCCTCGGCGATCAGACGCCGCGCGTCCTTGCCCGATTTCGCCAGCCCCGCGCGCACGAAAAGCTGCGCGACCGACACGCCCTCGGCGGCCTCGGACGTGCTCAGCGCGATGCGCGGCAGATCCTCGCCCGTCCCGCCCTGTTCAAAGACGTCGCGCGCCGTCGACTCGGCGGTCGTCGCGGCCTCTGCCCCGTGGCAGAGGCGCGTGACCTCGTTGGCCATCCGGACCTTGGCGTCGTTGATCTCGGCGCCGCCGAGCGCACCCAGCCGATCGCATTCGTCGACCGGCAGTTCGGTGTAGAGCTTCAGGAAGCGCCCGACATCGGCATCGGTCGTGTTGCGCCAGAACTGCCAGAACTCGTAGGGGCTCAGCATCTCGGCATTGAGCCAGATCGCCCCGCCGGCCGACTTGCCCATCTTCCGCCCGTCCGAGGTGGTCAGCAGGGGCGTCGTCAGCCCGAAGACTTGGCGGTCCGCCACCCGCCGCGTCAGGTCCACGCCGTTGACGATATTGCCCCACTGGTCCGACCCGCCCATCTGCAGCAGGCAGCCATGGCGGCGGTGGATTTCCAGGAAGTCGTATGCCTGCAGTATCATGTAGTTGAATTCCAGAAAGCTGAGCGACTGTTCCCGGTCCAGCCGCGACTTGACGCTTTCGAAGCTCAGCATCCGGTTGACGCTGAAATGCCGCCCGATGTCGCGCAGGAATTCCAGGTAGTTCAACCCGTCCAGCCATTCGGCGTTGTTCAGCATGAGGGCGTCACCCGCGGCGTCGCCGTAGCCCAGGTATTTCGCGAAGACCTGCTGCATGCCGTCGATATTGGCGGCGATCTGATCGGGGCCCAGCAGCGGCCGCTCCTCGGCCCGGAAGGACGGATCGCCCACCTTGGTCGTGCCGCCGCCCATCAGCGTGATCGGCTTGTGCCCGGTCTTCTGCAGCCAGCGCAGCAGCATGATGTTCAGCAGATGCCCTACATGCAGCGATTTCGCCGTCGCGTCATAGCCGATATAGGCCGGCACGGTGCCCTTCATCAGCGCCTCGTCCAGGCCCTGCATGTCGGTGCAGTCGGCGAGGAATCCGCGCGCGATGATCGTGGTCAGGAAATCCGACTTGGGGCGGTAGGTCATTTTGTCACTTGTCCCGGTCTGCGGCTCGCGTGTCTATAGACCGAAGGCAAGGTGGAGGAAAAGAACCGATGCACGCGGACAGGCTGCGGGTCTTAGGGATGATGTCGGGCACTTCGCTCGACGGGGTGGACGCGGCGGTGCTGGAGACCGACGGCGAGGCAATCCTCGGCTTCGGCCCCAGCGCCTATCGCCCCTATTCCGAGGCCGAGCGTGCGGTTCTGCGTGCGGCCCTGGGCACCTGGCAGGGTGCGGCGCCGGCCGACGCCGCGGCGCGGGTGGTCGAGGCTGCACATGCGGACCTGCTGGCGGGGTTCGACGCGGTCGACCTGGTGGGCTTTCACGGCCAGACGCTGGCGCATGATCCCGGCCGGCGCGGGACGCATCAGGCCGGGTCGGGCGCGCGGCTGGCGTCGGAGTCGGGCCGGCCGGTGGCCTGGGATTTCCGCAGCGCCGACGTGGCGGCGGGCGGGCAGGGGGCGCCGCTGGCCCCCTTCTACCACCACGCGCTGGCGCGCTGGATGGGGGCTGAAGCGCCGCTGGTGTTCCTCAACATCGGCGGCGTGGCGAACGTGACCTGGGTGGACCCGACCGACCCGGCGCCCGAAACCGCCTGCCGCGCCTTCGACTGCGGGCCGGGCAACGCGCCGATGGACGACTACGCCGCCGCCATCCTGGCCCAGCCGCGCGACGAAGGGGGCGCGCAGGCGCTGTCCGGGCGCCCGGTTGTGGCACGGCTGGCGGAATTCGCGACCGATCCGTTCTTCGCGCTCGCCCCGCCCAAATCGCTCGACCGGGCAGCGCCGGCGCCGGACGTGTCGGGGCTGGCGCCCGCTGACGCTCTGGCGACCCTGGCCGCCGCGGTGGCCGAGGGGGTGGCGCGCGCGTTCGACCATTTCCCGGTGCCGCCCCAGCGCGTGCTGGTCTGCGGCGGCGGGCGGCACAACCGGGCGCTGATGGCGCAGCTTGCCGCGCGCCTGCCCTGCCCGGTGGCCCCGGTCGAGGCGGCGGACCTGGACGGCGACATGATCGAGGCGCAGGCCTTCGCCTATCTCGCGGCGCGGGTCCTGCGCGACCTGCCGTTGTCGGCGCCGGGGACCACGGGGGTCGCGGCGCCGACCCGCGGCGGACGCATCAGCCGTCCGCCTGCGTGACGGGAACCGGCGTCAGAAGCCGCTCGAACAGCATTTCCAGAAACGCCTCGGCCCCGTCCAGCGGGTCAGCGCCGTCGCGGAGCAGGCGGATCTGCGCATCGAAATCGGCATAGTGCTGCGTCAGCGCCCAGATCGAGAAGATCAGGTGATAGGGATCGATCGGCGCCAGCCGCCCGGCCGCGACCCAACCCTGGATCACGCGCACGCGATCCTCGACCAGCGCCTTCAGGTCGGTCGAGATGAAGCCGGACATCCGCGGGGCGCCCTGCAGGATCTCGTTTGCAAACAAGCGGCTTTCGCGCGGAAACTCACCGGCCATCTGAAGCTTGTGGCGCATGTAGGACATGATCTCGGCCCGTGGATCGCCGGCGGGATCGATCGCCTTGAGCGGATCGATCCAGGTGGCGAGCAACGCGCCCAGCAGCGCCGCGTGGATCGATTCCTTGCTGTCGAAGTAATAGAGCAGGTTGGGTTTCGACAGTCCCGCCTCGACCGCGATCTGGTCCAGCGTCGCGCCGCGGAACCCCTGCGCCGAAAACACTTCCAGCGCGGCGTCGAGGATACGCCGGCGGTTGCGTTTCTGGATGCGCGTCGTCATCGCCCCGCCCCGATGCCGATGCCGCGCAGGATGATGCCGCAGACCGTCTCTGTCGCCGCGTCCCACTGCGCGTCGGACAGCGGGCCGTCGTTCAGCGTCTCGATCTGGTGGGCGAAGTCGGCGTAATGCTGCGTCGTCGCCCAGATCATGTAGAGCAGCCACCGCGGATCGACCTCCCGCATCTCGCCCGCGGCGATCCAGCGGCGGATCACCCGAACCCGCGATTCGGTCCATTCCCGCAGCGTCGATTCGAGGAAGTCCTGGATGATCGGCGCGCCATGCATCACCTCGTTCGCCCAGACCTTCGATCCATACCTGTGCGCGCGCGACAGGTCCATCTTGCGGGTGATGTAGCGACGCAGCGCGACCTCGGGCGTGGCCGAGCTTTCGAAACTGTCCGCGGCCTCCAGCCAGACCAGGAAGATGCGCTCGACCACCCGGCGGTAGAGTTGCTTCTTCGAGGCGAAATAGTAGTGCAGGTTGGCTTTCGGCAGGGCGCAGAGATCCGCGATCGCCTGCATCGTCGCGCCGCCGAAACCTGCCTCCGCAAAGACCCGCTCGGCCGCATCGAGAATCGCGCGCTCCGTTTCCTCGCGCGCGCCGGCCCGGTTGCCTTGTCTCTCAGCGTGTTCCGCCTTAGCCATGGGCGATTTCCGGGCCTTCCGAATGAACTTGACTGAATGGTCAGGCCTGCTAGCGTCGGCTTCGCCGTGAAACCCGTCCGTCGCCCGGTTATACTGGAAGACCATGCCAATTGAAGCCCGGTCGTGTATCGTGGTTGCAGGATATCCCGGGTGCGGAAGCCCGGGACGCCGGCGGGCGTGATCGAAGGCGAGGGTGGCGGCAGACCACCTCGAACCACAGGAGAGAGACATGAACGCACCCGCTGCCAACATGCGAATCGATGCCGACCGCCTCTGGGATTCGATCCATGAGATGGCCGAGATCGGCCCGGGCGTGGCTGGCGGCAACAACCGCCAGACGCTAACCGATGCGGATGCCGAGGGTCGCGCGCTGTTTCGGAAGTGGTGCGAGGCGGCGGGCCTAGCGGTTGGCGTCGACGAGATGGGGACGATGTTCGCCACCCGCCCGGGTGAAGACCCGGAAGCGCTGCCGGTCTACGTCGGCAGCCATCTGGATACGCAGCCCACCGGTGGGCGCTATGACGGGGTGCTGGGGGTTCTGGGCGGGTTGGAGATCGTGCGCACGCTCAACGACCTCGGCGTCCGGACGAAACACCCGATCGTGGTCACCAACTGGACGAACGAGGAAGGCACGCGGTTCGCGCCGGCGATGCTGGCCTCGGGCGTCTTTGCGGGCGTGATCGACCAAGATTGGGCCTACAACCGCGTGGACGCCAAGGGCAAGCGCTTCGGGGACGAGCTGGACCGCATCGGCTGGAAGGGCGAGGAGAAGGTGGGCGCACGCAAGATGCGCGCCTTCTTCGAGCTGCATATCGAGCAGGGTCCGATCCTTGAAGCCGAGGGCAAGGATGTGGGCATCGTCACCCATGGCCAGGGCCTCAGGTGGATCGAATGCACGGTGACCGGCAAGGGCCAGCATACCGGCTCAACCCCGATGTACATGCGCCGCAACGCGGGCCGCGCGCTGGCGCGCGTGACCGAACTGGTGCACGAGATCGCCATCGCCCGCCAGCCCAACGCCGTGGGCGCCATCGGGCATATCGATGTCTATCCCAACAGCCGCAACATCATCCCCGAGAAGGTGGTCTTCACGGTCGATTTCCGCTCCCACGTGCTGGAGACGCTGGAAGAGATGGTGGCCGAGTTCCTGGAAAACGCGCCGGGCGTCTGCGCCGATATCGGGGTGAAGTTCAAGGCCGAGATCGCCGGCCAGTTCGACCCGCCGGCCTTTGACGAGACGCTGCTGGGGCGCCTGCGCGGCGCGGCGGAGCGGCTGGGCTACAGCTACATGGACATCGTCTCGGGCGCGGGGCACGACGCCTGCTGGATCAATCGCGTGGCGCCCACGGCGATGATCATGTGTCCTTGCGTGGATGGGCTGAGCCACAACGAGGCCGAGGACATCAGCAAGGATTGGGCGGCGGCGGGCACCGATGTGTTGCTGCACGCCGTCCTCGAAACCGCGGAGATCGTGGACTAGCGGGCCGCGGGGGGCCAGCCCCCCGCACCCCCCGCCAAGGGGGGCGGCGCGCCCCCCTTGGAACCCCGCGGACCAAACCCGCAATCAGAGAGGGCCGAGGCCCCGACAGGGAGTAGAGAATGGCAAGCACCGTCATCCGCAACGGCACGATCGTCACCCACGATCTGACCTACGCCGCCGATGTGAAGGTCGAGGGCGGCAAGATCGTCGAGATCGGGCCGAACCTGTCGGGCGACAGCGAACTGGATGCCACCGGCTGCTACGTCATGCCCGGCGGCATCGACCCGCATACGCACCTGGAGATGCCCTTCATGGGCACCTATTCCACCGACGACTTCGAAAGCGGCACGCGCGCCGCCTTGGCGGGCGGCACCACGATGGTCGTCGATTTCGTCCTGCCGGGCCAGGGCCAGGGGCTGATGGACGCGGTGAAGATGTGGCACAACAAGTCCACCCGCGCCAACTGCGACTACTCCTATCACATGGCGATCACCTGGTGGGGCGAGGAGGTCTGGAAGGGAATCGAGGAAAGCGCGAATGCCGGGATCACCAGCTTCAAGCATTTCCTCGCCTACAAGGGCGCGCTGATGGTCAACGACGACGAGCTTTTCGCCAGCTTCCGCCGCGTCGGCGATGTCGGCGGGCTGGCCATGGTCCATGCCGAGAACGGCGATGTCGTGGCCGAACTCACCGCGAAACTTCTGGCCGAGGGCAACTCGGGCCCCGAAGGTCACGCCTATTCCCGCCCGCCGCAGGTCGAGGGCGAGGCCACCAACCGCGCCATCATGATCGCCGACACGGCCGGCGTGCCGCTCTATGTCGTCCATGTCAGCTGCGAGGACAGCCACGAGGCGGTCCGCCGCGCCCGCCAGCAGGGCAAGCGCGTCTTCGGTGAGCCCCTGATCCAGCACTTGACGCTTGACGAGAGCGAATACTTCCACGCCGACTGGGACCACGCCGCCCGTCGCGTGATGTCGCCGCCCTTCCGCAACAAGATGCATCAGGACAGCCTCTGGGCCGGGCTGCAGGCGGGCTCGCTCTCGGTCGTCGCCACCGACCATTGCGCCTTCACCACCGAGCAGAAGCGCTTCGGTCTCGGTGATTTCTCCAAGATCCCCAACGGCACCGGCGGGCTGGAGGACCGGATGCCCATGCTCTGGACGCATGGGGTGGGCACCGGGCGGCTGACCCCCAACGAATTCGTCGCGTTGACCTCGACCAACGCGGCGAAGATCTTCAACCTCTACCCGCAGAAGGGCGCGGTGCGCGTCGGCTCGGACGCCGACCTGGTCGTCTGGGACCCCGAGAAGGAGAAGACGATCACCGCCGGCACCCAGCAGTCGGCCATCGACTACAACGTCTTCGAGGGCAAGAAGGTCAAGGGCCTGCCGCGCTTCACCCTGACCCGCGGCAAGGTCGCGGTCCATGACGGCGACATGCGCACCGAGGAAGGCCACGGCCAGTTCGTCGGCCGCGAGGCGCGCCCCGCCGTCAACCGCGCGCTAAGCCAGTGGAAGGATCTGACCGCGCCGCGGCCGGTCACCCGCACCGGCATTCCCGCGACGGGGGTCTGATGCGCGACGCCTCACTGGTGCCGGTGATCGCGGCGCAGGGACTGGGCCTGACCTTCCGGACGGCCGACGGCCCGGTGCATGCGCTCAAGGACATCGACCTCACGATCCACAAGGGCGAATTCGTCAGCTTCATCGGCCCGTCGGGCTGCGGCAAGACGACCTTCCTGCGCGTGATCGCGGATCTGGAAGCACCGACCGAAGGCACGATCACCGTCAACGGCATGTCGCCCGGGGACGCCCGCCGTGCCCGCGCCTATGGCTACGTGTTCCAGGCCGCGGGCCTCTACCCCTGGCGCACGATCGAGGGCAACGTGAAGCTGCCGCTGGAGATCATGGGCTATTCCCGCGCTGAGCGCGCCGAACGCGCGCGCCGGGTGCTGGAACTGGTGGAGTTGACCGGGTTCGAGAAGAAGTTTCCCTGGCAGCTCTCGGGGGGCATGCAGCAGCGCGCCTCCATCGCTCGCGCGCTGGCCTTCGATGCCGACATCCTGCTGATGGACGAACCCTTCGGCGCCCTGGACGAAATCGTGCGCGACCGCCTGAACGAGGAGTTGCTGAAGCTCTGGGCGCGGACCGAAAAGACCATCGGTTTCGTCACCCACTCGATCCCCGAGGCGGTCTACCTGTCGACCAAGATCGTCGTCATGTCCCCCCGCCCGGGGCGCATCACCGACGTGATCGACAGCCCCCTGCCGCGCGAGCGCCCGCTGGATATCCGCGACAGCCGCGAGTTCATCGACATCGCCCACCGCGTCCGCGAGGGGCTCCGGGCGGGCCACGTCGATGACTGAGTCTGCTCCGCCTTCATCTGTCCTGAAATATCCCGGGGGGAGTCCCTGCAAGGGGACGGGGGGCAGCGCCCCCCATACCCCACCCGCGCCACCGAGGCCGGCATGAGAAACCTGCTGCCCGTCCTCACCGTCGCCCTCGCGCTGATCGCGGCCTGGTATGTCGCCGTCGTGCCGATGAACGCGCAGTGGGAGCGGGATCAGGCCGCGCGGGCCGGCACCGAACTGGCCTTCGGCGACCTCGTTGCCCGGACCATGGCGCAGGACCGACCCCGCCTGCCGGCGCCGCACCAGGTCGTGGCCGAGCTTTGGGAGTCGACCTGGGTGGAGGAACGCCACGGCCGCCGTGGCTGGTGGAACACCGGGTCGCTGTCCAACCGCAGCCTCGTCTGGCACGGCTGGGTCACGCTGTCGGCGACGATGCTGGGCTTTCTGATCGGCACCGGGCTGGGCGTACTTCTCGCCATCGGCATCGTCTACAACCGGGCGATGGACGCCAGCGTGATGCCCTGGGCGATCGCCAGCCAGACCATCCCGATCATCGCGCTGGCGCCGATGATCATCGTGGTGCTGAACTCGGTCGGCATCACCGGGCTGATCCCGAAATCGATCATCGCGGCCTATCTCAGCTTCTTCCCGGTCGTCGTCGGCATGGTCAAGGGCCTGCGCGCGCCCGACGCGATGCAGCTCGACCAGATGAAGACCTGGAATGCCAGCGGCGTGCAGGGCTTTCTGAAACTCCGCCTGCCGTCGTCGATGCCGTATTTCTTCGCCTCGATGAAGATCGGCATCGCCGCTGCCCTCGTCGGCACCATCGTCGGCGAACTGCCAGTCCAGCAAGGCGGCCTTGGCGTCCGGCTTCTGTCGGGCAGCTACTACGGGCAGACGGTGCAGATCTGGGCGGCGCTTTTCGGGGCGGCGATCCTGGCGGCGGTGCTGGTGGGCATCATCGGTTGGGTCCAGCGCACGACACTGAAACGCATGGGGCTGGCGCAATGACCGCCGCCTGGTCAGCCACCCCGGCCTGGGCGCGCCCGATCCTGGTCACTGCAGCGCTGATCGCGGCCGTCCTTGCCCTGCGCCTGCCCGCCGCCGGCGCGCCCGATGCGCGGCTTCTGCTCCTGCTGGCGATTTGGCTCGGCGCCTGGGCGGTCAACGCCTGGCTGGTCGCGGCTTACCCGGGGTCCCGCATCCGCGCGCTGGTCGCGGTCCTTTTCGGCGTCACGCTGATCGGCCTCTGGGAACTCGCCACCCGCCTTTACGAGGTGCCCCGCGTCATCCTGCCGCCGCCCTCGATGATCGGGGCGCGGATCATGACCTCGACCGACACGCTCTGGACTGACGTGGTGCAGACCTTCTTCAAGGGCGCGCTCTCGGGCTTCGCCATCGGCACGGGTGCGGCGATCCTCTTCGCCCTCGTCGTCGACCGCTTCGACTTCCTGCGCCGGGGGCTGCTGCCGGTCGGCAACTTCCTCGCCGCGCTGCCGATCATCGGCACCGCGCCGATCATGGTCATGTGGTTCGGCTTCGACTGGCCGTCGAAGGCCGCGGTTGTCGTCGCCATGGTCTTCTTCCCGATGCTGGTCAACACCGTGCAGGGCCTCGCCGCGACAGAGGCGATGCAGCGCGACCTCATGCGCACCTATTCCGCCAGCTGGGCGCAGACGCTTCTGACCCTGCGCCTGCCCGCAGCCATGCCCTTCATCTTCAACGGGCTGAAAATCTCGGCAACGCTGGCGCTGATCGGGGCGATCGTCGCCGAATTCTTCGGCTCGCCCACCCGCGGCATGGGCTTTCGCATCTCGACCGAGGTGGGGCGCTTGCAGCTCGACATGGTCTGGGCCGAGATCGCGGTGGCGGCCCTCGTGGGCTCGACTTTCTACGGTTTCTGGGCTCTGCTCGAACGGCGGGTGACCTTCTGGCACCCGTCGCAGCGTGGCAGGTAATTGCCGGGCATTCCGGCCAACAAGGAGGTGACTGAATGACTGTTAAACTGACGAGTATGGTGGCGGCCTTCGCGCTGACCGCGGGCGCGGCGCACGCCATGGACGAGGTAACGCTGCAACTGAAATGGGTCACGCAAGGCCAGTTCGCCGGCTACTACGTTGCGCTGGACCAGGGCTTCTACGAGGAAGAGGGGCTCGATGTCACCATCCGCCCCGGCGGCCCCGACATCGCGCCGGTGCAGGTGCTGATGGGTGGGGGTGCCGATGTCATGGTTGACTGGCTGCCGTCGGCACTGGCCGCGCGCGAACAGGGCGCGCCGGTGGTCAACATCGCGCAGCCCTTCGCGCGGTCCGGACTGATGCTGACATGCTGGGCCGATGCCGGGATCACCGAACCCGAGGATTTCCGCGGGCATCGGATCGGCACCTGGTATTTCGGCAACGAGATTCCGCTTCTGAATTGGCTGTCGCAGCTGGAAATTCCCACCGACGGCGGCGAGGACGGGGTCGAGATCCTGCGCATCGGGTTCAACGTGGACCCGCTCCTGCAGCGGCAGGCCGATTGCGTCACCACGATGACCTACAATGAATACTGGCAGGTCATCGACGCCGGCATCACGCCCGAGGAAATCACCTTGTTCCGCTATTCGGACTATGGCGTCGCCACCTTGGAGGACGGCCTCTACGTCTTCGAAGAGAATCTCGAGGATCCCGCCTTCGTTGACAAGATGGCCCGCTTCGTGCGTGCCTCGATGCGCGGCTGGCGCTGGGCGGAGGAGAACCCCGACGAGGCGGCGATGATCGTGCTCGACTATGACGAGACCGGGGCGCAGACCGAAGAGCACCAGATCCGCATGGTGCGAGAGATCGCGAAACTGACCGAGGGCGCGACGGGCGTGCTGGATGTCGAGGCCTATGAGAGCACGGTGGCGACGCTGCTGGGCGGCGGCTCCGACCCGGTCATCCGTCAGGAGCCCGAGGGCGCCTGGACCCACGCGGTGACCGACGCCGCCTTCGACTGAACCCGATCCTGACGGCCGGGGGCAACCCCGGCCGCATCTTTCATGCACACCACACTGACCATCGAGACACGCGGCCCCGGCCTTTACGAATTCACCGACCAACTGCGCGGCTGGGTCGGCCAGAATGGCACGGGCGAGGGGCTGCTGACGCTGTTCATCCGTCACACCTCGGCCAGCCTTCTGATCCAGGAGAACGCCGCGCCCGAGGTGCAGGACGACCTGCTCGGTTTCCTCGACCGGCTGGTGCCGCAAGCCGACGACCCTGCGATGGCCTATCTGCGCCACCGTCAGGAAGGGCCCGACGACATGCCGGCGCATATCAAGGCGGCACTCCTGCCCACCAGCCTGCAGATCCCCGTCATCGGCGGCCGCCTGGCGCTTGGCACCTGGCAGGGCGTCTATCTGGTCGAACACCGCACCCGCCCGCACCGGCGCGAGGTGGTCGCGATGCTGCGCTGATGCCGCCCCCGATGCTTCCGCAAGACTGGTTCGAACGCCCGGCGACCGCGGTCGCGCCCGACCTAATCGGCACGGAACTGATCCTGCGCGGTTGCGGTGGCATCATCACCGAGACCGAGGCCTATGATCCGGGCGACCCCTCCTCGCACAGCCACCGCGGCCCTAACAAGCGCAACGCCGCCATGTTCGGCCCCGGCGGGCGGGCTTATGTCTACCGCTCCTACGGGATCCACTGGTGCCTGAACGTGGTCTGCGGCGCCGGCCACGGCGTGCTGATCCGCGCCTTCGAGCCGCGCTTCGGCATCGCGAGGATGCAGGAACGGCGCGGCACCGACCGGCCGCGCCTGATCGCGTCTGGGCCGGGCCGGGTCGGGCAAGCGCTGGCGGTGGGACCCGAGGACAACCACACGCCGTTCGATGCACCCGATTTCTGCATCCGCCCCGGTGCATCCGCCGATCTGCTGGTCGGCCCGCGCATCGGCATCACCCGCGCCGCCGACTGGCCACGCCGCTTCGGGATGAAGGGCTCGGCCTATCTCAGCCGACCTTTCCGCTGATCGGGCGCCTCAGTCGCGGGGTGGGGACTCCACGTGGCTCCCGCCCCTCGTCAGGTTGTGCTGCGCACAACCTTCCTCGCGTTGGGCCGGGCGCCGCGCCTGCGGCGCGGCGAAAAGGCCGGGCCGCGATTGTCGGACCCCCGCGCTGCCGTCTTGGCGGCGTCATTTGCCAAAGACGGCAACTGGGCCGCCGGGGCCAATTCTGATCTTGCCCTTGGCGCGTTTGCAGTGGTTAATTTCTGATTACGATCACGACTTTTATCGCAATAAACCAGAGACTTGGCGGAATGTGCGCGCGCGCACATCCCTCGGCGGGACCGCTTCCTCAGGCCTTGCCCCGGTAGATCTCGATCAGCTTGGCCAGCATCTCCAGCGCCTCCTCGCGCGGGCGCTGAAAACTGTTGCGCCCGATGATCGAGCCGTTGCCGCCGCCGTCGCGGATCGCACGCGCGTTCTCGAAGACCGCGTCGGAGCCCGTCTTGGCGCCGCCCGAAAAGACCACGATCCGCCGCCCGTTGAACGCCGCCTGCATGCAATGCGCCACCCGCGCCGCCTGGCTGGCGACGTCGATCTTCTGCGCCTCGTAGACCTTCTTTGCCTCGGGCAGTTCCAGATGGTCGGTCGAGAGCTTGATCTTGATGACATGCGCGCCAAGGAGCGCCGCAATCTGCGCCGCATAGGCCGCGATGTCGATGGCCGTCTCGCCATCCTTGGTCAGCGCCTCGCCGCGCGGATAGGACCAGATCACCGTCGCCACGCCCTTCGCCGCGGCCTCCTCGCGCATGGCGCTGATCTCCTCGAACATCTCCAGCCCCATGTCCGAGCCCGGATAGACCGTGAAGCCGATCGCCGCGCATCCCAGCCGCAGCGCATCGTCGACGCCCGCGGTGATCGCCTGGTTCTTGCCGGCGGTGTCCGACATCAGCGAGTTGGCCGAGTTGCATTTCAGGATCGTCGGGATCTGCCCGGCATAGGTGTCGGCGCCGGCCTCGATCATGCCCAGGGGGGCGGCATAGGCGTTGAGCCCCGCGTCGATGGCCAACTGGTAGTGGTAATGCGGGTCGTAGGCGGCGGGGTTCGCGGCGAAGCTGCGCGCGGGGCCGTGTTCGAACCCCTGGTCGACCGGCAGGATGATCATCTTGCCGGTGCCGCCCAGCTTGCCGTGCATCAGCATCCGGCAGAGGTTGGCCTTCACGCCCGGCGTGTCGCCCTCGTAGTTGGACAGGATCTTCTGAACGGTTCTGGTCGCGCGCATCACGGGCTCCTGTTATGGATTCATGGGGCAGGATTACTGGCCGCGGGACCGCGCGACAATGCCCAAGCCGGCCCGTTAACGCTGACGGGCCGTAAAAGTCGGGGATTTCCGCGCGCGATCCACGCAAAAGGCGCGCAGCTCCTCCGACCCGCGCGCCCGCCCCTCCGTTCCGGACTTACGCCCGGCCCCCTATTCCGCCGCTCAGTTGCGCGCCTTGTCGACCATCTTGCCCTTGGCGATCCAAGGCATCATGCCGCGCAGCTTCTCGCCGACCTGTTCGATCTGGTGGGCGTCGTTCAGGCGGCGGGTCGCCTTGAAGCTGGGCTGGCCGACGGCGTTTTCCTGCATGAAGTCGCGCACGAACTTGCCGGTCTGGATGTCGCTGAGGACCTCCTTCATGCGGCGCTTGGTTTCCTCGCGCGGCAGGATGCGGGGGCCCGAGACGTATTCGCCGTATTCGGCGGTGTTCGATATCGAGTAGTTCATGTTGGCGATGCCGCCCTCGTAGATCAGGTCGACGATCAGCTTCACCTCGTGCAGGCATTCGAAATAGGCCATCTCGGGCTCGTAGCCGGCCTCGACCAGAGTCTCGAAGCCCATGCGGATCAGCTCCACCAGACCGCCGCAGAGCACCGCCTGCTCGCCGAAGAGGTCGGTTTCGCATTCCTGGCGGAAGTCGGTCTCGATGATGCCCGAGCGGCCGCCGCCGATGGCGGCGCAATAGGAAAGGCCCAGTTCCATCGCCCGGCCGGTGGCGTCCTGGTGGACGGCGACGAGGCAGGGCACGCCGCCGCCTTTCGCGTACTCTCCGCGCACGGTGTGGCCGGGGCCTTTCGGGGCCATCATGATGACGTCGACGCCGGGCTTGGGCTCGATCAGGCCGAAATGGACGTTCAGGCCGTGGGCGAAGGCGATCGCGGCACCTTCGCGCAGGTTGTCATGGACATGGGCCTTGTAGGTTGCGGCCTGCAACTCGTCCGGCATGGTGAACATGATCAGGTCGCACCAGGCGGCGGCCTCGGCAATGCCCATGACCTGCAGGCCCTCGCCCTCGGCCTTCTTGGCGCTGGGGGAGCCGTCGCGCAGCGCGACGACGACGTTCTTGGCACCCGAGTCGCGCAAGTTCAGGGCGTGGGCATGGCCCTGGCTGCCGTAGCCCAGGATCGCCACCTTCTTGTCCTTGATCAGGTTGATGTCGCAGTCGCGGTCGTAATAAACGCGCATGGTTTCCTCCGAGGGTTTGTTCGCATGCGAACATAGCGCCCCTCGGGCCGCCGAAGTGTCCAAATTTTGACGATTCACAGCCAAACGTGCAAACTGGAAACGCGAAACGGCCCGAATATGAAAAGAATCATGCGAATTGACGAGACGGACTTACGCATCCTGCGCCGGTACCAGGCGGACCCGGCGATGGCGATGGCGGAGATGGCCGAACAGGCCGGGGTAACGCTGGCGACCTGCTGGCGGCGGCTGGAGCGAATGCGCGCCAGCGGCGTGATCCGCGGCGTGCAGGCGGTGATTGACTGGCGGCGGCTGGGATGGGAGGTCGAGGTCAGCTTGCGCTTCACGCTCGACAAGACCAACCCGCGGGCCTTCGACGACTTTCTGGAGGCCGCGCGCGAGGTGCCCGAGGTGATCGAGATCCAGACCTTCCTGGGCCGCGTCGATGTGCGGCTCAACGTCATTGCCCGCGACATGGCGCATTATCAGCAGATCTACCGCGAGCGCATCCTGACCCTGCCGCATATCGCCGATATCGAGGCGCTGATGCATGTCGCCGTCATCAAGGACCAGGAGATCCTGCCGCTATGATCAAGCCCCATCCCCTGGACGGACCGATCCTGCGCGGGTTGCAGGCCGATGCCACGCAGAGCGCGAAGGCGCTGGCGGGCGATACCAACCTGAGCCCCCCCGCCATCCTGCGGCGCATGAAGAAGTTGGAGGAGGCGGGCGCGATCCGCACGCGCCGCGTGGTGCTGGACCGCGAGGCGCTGGGATTCGGAGTCACCGTCTTTCTGGGCGTGAAGCTGGCGACCAAGGGGCGCGTGAGTCTTGACGATTTCGAGCGCGCGGTGGCGGCGATCTCCGAGGTGCAGACGGTGCAGCATGTGCTGGGCGTCTACGATTACCGCCTGCGCGTGGTGGCCCGCGACATCAGCGATTTCGAGCGCGTGCTGCGCCGGCGGATCATGACGCTGCCGGGGGTGGGGCAGGTCGATGCCAATGTGCTCTTGAGCGAGGAGCGGCGGCCGGGACCCCTCTGACGTGGTGGGCGGTTCGCCTGGCGCCCGCGGAACGGCCCACCCACCCGCCCCCGTTCCGCGGGCGCCAAGCGAACCGTGTCGGCGCGAAGGGTCATTACCAGACGGTCTCGGCAGACCTGACCGCCCTTCGATGATGATGGAAGGCAAAGAACGTGACGATCGACGACCCTGGCAAGACCCAACGCCTCCTTGCGGAAATGAAGGCCTTGCTGCCATTGGAAGCCCGGCTGTCACCGAACCTGAGCAAGGTACTGTCGAAGCAGGCGCCGGGGACGAGGCTGCCCGCCAGATGCATGGTGACGGAGGTCTTCTACATGGGAGACGAAGGAGGGATTACCTGCCGCCTGGATATCGGAGGGCCAGACAGCAGCACCCCCTTCATCGTGTCGATGACGCATCTCGACTTTGACAGACGATCCCCGCTTTTTCGCCAGATAGATTCCTATTGTCGCCATCGCGTCAAGAAGCTCCGAAAGCATCGCGACCGCGGTTTCTGATGTCCCGAAGGGGTCGCCGCCTTCTCGGCTGAGGAGATCTTGTGGCTCAGGATGGACGGAAGGCAGCAGCCGCCTGCGCGGCCGCGCACATGGACAGTGCGCGGACGGGGATAGGCGCGGCGGGGTCGGATGCCTATCTTGGTCGCAACTTCGCAACAGGAGGCGATCATGTCCCAAGTCTCACTCGGCCTCGACACGTTCGGGGATGTCAGCCTGGGCGCTGACGGCAAGCTGAAACCCATGGATCAGGTGCTGCGCGATGTCGTGGACCAGGCGGTGCTGGCCGACGATCTAGGCATCGACTTCATCGGCCTGGGCGAGCATCACCGCGACGATTTCGCCATCTCGGCGCCCGAGATCGTTCTGGGGGCGATTGCCGGGCACACGCGCCGCATCAAGCTGGGCACCGCGGTGACGGTGCTGTCCACCGACGACCCGGTGCGGGTGTTCCAGCGGTTTTCCACCCTGAACGCCGTGTCGAACGGGCGGGCCGAGGCGATCCTCGGCCGCGGGTCCTTCAGCGAGAGCTACGCGCTTTTCGGGCATGACATGCAGGACTACGACCAGTTGTTCGAGGAGCGGTTGGAGATCTTCGCGCGGCTGTTGCGCGAGGAGAAGGTGAGCTGGCAGGGCAAGACGCGCGCGCCGCTGTCGAAGGCGCGGGTCTATCCGCGGCTGGGCCAGCCGCTGACCACCTGGGTGGGCGTCGGCGGCAGCCCCGAGTCGGTCCTGCGCGTGGTGCGCCACGATCTGCAGTTGATGCTGGCGATCATCGGCGGCGACCCGCTGCGATTCCGGCCCTTCGTCGACCTCTATCACCGCGCGATCGCGCAGACCGGGCAGGCGGCGCGGCCGATCGGGGTGCATTCACCCGGCTTCGTGGCCGAGACCGACGAGGCGGCGCGCGAATCGCTCTGGCCGCATTACCAGGCGATGTTCGGCCGCATCGGGCGCGAGCGCGGCTGGCCGCCGGTCACCAAGGACCGGTTCATCGGCGAGGTGGCGCATGGCGCGCTTTTCGTCGGCTCGCCGGACACGGTCGCGCGCAAGATCGTGCGCACGGTGAAGGGGCTGGGGATCGACCGGTTCGACCTGAAGTACGCAACCGGGCCGCAACCGCATGGCGACCTGATGGAAGGCCTGCGCCTTTACGGCGAGAAGGTGATCCCGATCGTGCGCGAGATGCTCGCCGAGCAGGAAGCCGCCTGAGGCGGGAAGGCGGGGGGCTGTCTGCCCCCCGCACCCCCCGGAGGATATTTCCGGACAGATGAAGGGTCAGGCGGCGGGCTGGGCCTGCGGCCAGGTTTTCGCGACCATGGTCAGCACATCGTATTGCGCGACGACCTCTTCCTTCTGGTTGGTGACCTGGCAGTCCCAGCGCACCTCGCCGTAATCGGCGCCTTCGCGGGGGTTGATCTCTTTGCAGGTCAGCCGGACGCCAAGGGTGTCGCCGGGGTTCACCGGGGTCAGGAAGCGCAGGTTGTCGACGCCGTAGTTGGCCAGCACCGGGCCCGGATCGGGCTGGACGAAGAGGCCGGCGGCGAAGGACACGATCAGGTAGCCATGCGCGACGCGGCCTTCGAAGAAGGGGTTCGCGCGGGCGGCATCCTCGTCCATGTGGGCGTAGAAGGTGTCGCCGGTGAAGTTTGCGAAATGCTCAATATCGTCGAGCGTGACCTGCCGGGTGCCGGTCACCAACTGGTCGCCGATGCGCAGATCGGCCAGCGATTTGCGGAAGGGGTGGGTGTCGGCGCGGGTGTCGGCGCCTTCGGTCCATCGGCCCGTGACCGCCGACAGCAGCCGCGGCGTGCCCTGCACCGCGGTGCGCTGCATGAAATGCTTGACGCCGCGGATGCCGCCCAACTCCTCGCCGCCGCCGGCGCGCCCCGGGCCGCCGTGCGTGAGCATGTAGAGGGGCGAGCCGTGGCCGGTGGAGGTTTTCGCGCTGGCGCGGTTGCCGATCAGCACGCGGCCGTGGAAGGGGGCGATGCCGAGGACGGCGGCTTCCGCCACCCTCGGGTCGTCGGTGAAGACCGAGGCCACGAGCGAGCCCTTGCCGCGGTGGGTGAGGGCGACGGCCTGATCGAGGTCGTCATAGGGCATGAGCGTGGCGACGGGACCGAAGGCCTCGACATCGTGCACCGCCTGCGCCGCGCCGGGGCGGTCGCAGTAGAGGACGACGGGGTTGAGGAAGGCGCCGCGGTCGGGATCGCCCGTCAGGGTCGTGACCTGGGCGGGGTCGCCGATGACGATCTCGGCGTCGGCCTGCAGGTCGCGAATGCGGGCGCGAACCTCCTCGCGCTGATCGAGGCTGGATAGCGCGCCCATGCGCGTGCCTGCGTCGCCCGGCAGGCCGGCGGGGAGTTTCGCCAGCCGTTCGGCCAGCGCATCGCGCACGGCCAGGACCTGGGCGCGCGGGATGAAGGCGCGGCGGATGGCGGTGCATTTCTGGCCGGCCTTGACGGTCATCTCGGCCGCCACCTCGCGGATGAAGAGGTCGAATTCGGGCGTGCCGGGTGTGGCGTCGGGGCCGAGGATGGAGGCGTTGAGGCTGTCGGCCTCCATCGTGAAGCGGGTCGCATTGGCGATGATCGCGGGATGGGTGCGCAGCTTCTGCCCGGTACTGGCCGAGCCGGTGAAGGTGACGACGTCCTGCCCGGTCATGTGATCCAGCAGATCGCCGACCGAGCCGCAGATGAGTTGCAGCGCGCCCTCGGGCAGAAGGCCGGTGGCGATGATCCGGCGGACCATGAGTTCGGTCAGATACGCGGTCTGGCTGGCGGGTTTGACGATCGCGGACATCCCGGCGATCAGCGTGGGAGCCAACTTTTCCAGCATCCCCCAGCAGGGGAAGTTGTAGGCGTTGATGTGGACCGCGACGCCCTGCAGCGGGGTCAGGATGTGCTGGGCGGAAAAGCTGCCGTCGCGGGCCAGCGGTTCCACGTCGCCCTCGGTCAGGACGCGCGTGTTGGGCAGTTCGCGCCGGGCCTTCGACGCGTAGCCCAGCATCGTGCCGATGCCGCCCTCGATATCCACCCAGCCGTCTTTCGGTGTCGCGCCGGTGGCCAGCGACAGCGCGTGAAAGTCGTCCTTCTGCGCCATCAGTTCCTGGCCCAGGGCCTTCAGCATCAGCGCGCGTTCGTGGAAGGACATGGCGCGCAGCTTCGCGCCCGCCTGGCGGCCGTGGTCCAGCGCCTCGCCCATGTCGAGGCCGGCGGCGTCGATCAGGGCCACGACCTCGCCGGTGGCGGCGTCGCGCAACTCCTTGCCGTCGCTACTGCCGGCTTGCCATTCGCCGCTGAGGTAGCTTTTCAGGCGGATCGGGGTCTGGTCGGTCATGGGGCCGTCCTCAGGTCAGGTGGAGGTCCGAAAGCAGCTTGCCGGTCTCGGCGCGCCAGTCGGCCAGCAGCGCCGCGTTCGGGCGGTGCCGCAGGCCGAAGCGGGAAAGCGTGTCGAAGCGGGTGGATTTCGGCGGGCCGAAGCCGGCCTCGACGCGCGGGGTCCAGTAGGCGAGCGAGGCGCGCGCCTGCTCGCGGCCATCGTCGGTCTCGACGATCTTCGCCAGCCCTTCGCAGCCCAACTCATAATGGCGCGCCTCGCGCGGGGCGACGGCGCGAAAGACCTCGGCCAGCGGCTGGTAGGAGATCTTCGCGAATTCCCGAAGCTGGATCACCGCCGCCGCACCTTGCAGGACGTTCATCACCACCGCATCGACCCAGCCCTGCAACGGGTAGTGAAAGACCGAGAGGCGCATGTCGCCGCCCTGGCGCGAGGCGCCGATATCGGCGTCGCGCGCCAGCCGCGCGGTCCAGGGGTGCACGCCCTCGTAGCGGTCGGTATTGGCGCCGAATTCGGCCATGATCTTCAGCACGCGCTCGGCATGGTCGGCCTTTTCCAGCACGATCCGGGCGGCGGCGATGCGGCTTTTTATCCCCGGCGCGTCGTTGATCGTGTCGGCAAAGCCCGCGGATCCCGCCAGTTCGCTGTCGACGAAGGTCGCCATCAGGCGCAGCAACTCGCCCCGGTAGCGCGGCGGCACGTTCCCCGGTGACGTCAGCTTGCCGCCCTGGGCCAGATAGTCCTCGATCGTCATGTCCATGGCGGCCTCACTGGTCGTAGCTGACGGTGATGCGGTCGGAAAGCGGGTAGCACTGGCAGGTCAGCACGTAGCCCTGTTCGACCTCGTAGTCCTCCAGCGCGTGGTTGACGCGCATCTCGGTCTCGCCCTCCAGCACCTTGGCGCGGCAGGTCGAGCAGACCCCGGCCTTGCAGGCATAGGGCGCGTCCAGATCGGCCCCCAGCGCGGCATCGAGCAGGCTTTCGCCGGTCTTCGGCATGCGGAAGGTGCGGGTGGTGCCATCGAGCGTCACCGTCGCCTCGCAGGCCTCGGCGCTGTCGGCCTGCTGGCTGACGGCCTTCTTCTTCGCGCGGCCCGGCTGGCCGCTGGCGAAAAGCTCGAACTTGATCTGCGCGTCGGTCAGGCCGTGGTCGCGCAAGGACGCGGCAATGGCCAGCATCATCGGCTCGGGCCCGCAGATGAAGGCCGCATCGACCGATGTCGGGTCCAGCCAATGGGTGAAAAGCGCCTGCATCTTCTCGGCGTCGACGCGGCCGGCGAAAAGGTCGATCTCCTGCCCCTCGGATTCCAGCACATGCAGGACCGAAAGCCGGCCGAGGTGGGTGTTCTTCAGATCCTCCAGTTCCTCGCGGAACATGATGGAGCTGATCTGGCGGTTGGCATAGACCAGCGTGAAGCGCGACTTCGGCTCGCGTTCCAGCACGGTCTTGAGGATCGACAGCACCGGCGTGATGCCGGACCCGCCGGCGAAGCCCAGGTAGTGGCGGCCCTGCCACGGGTCCAGCGGCAGGTGGAAGTTGCCCATCGGCGGCATGGCTTCCAGCACTTCGCCGGGGGCCAGGTTCTCGTTCGCCCAGGTGGAAAACGCCCCGCCATCGACGCGCTTGATGCCGACCTTCAGGCTGCCCTCGTCCAGCCCCGCGCAGATCGAATACGACCGCCGCAACTCGGCCCCGTCGAAGTCGCGGCGAAAGGTCAGGTACTGGCCCTGGGTGAAGGCGAAGCGGTCGGCGTCATCGGGCTTCGGGCGCAGCGTCACGACCACCGCGTCGCGCGTGTCCTTCTTGACGTCGATCACCTCGAGGGGAAGAAAACGGGCCATCTATTGCCTCAGATGCATTTGAAGTAGTCGAAGGGTTCCAGGCAGGCGTTGCACTGGTACGCCGCCTTGCAGGGGGTCGATCCGAACTGGCTGACCAGCCGCGTGTCCGGCGATCCGCAGCGCGGGCAGGGGATGGTCAGCGGCTCGCCGGTCAGCCGGCGGACGCGGCCGGCGACCACGCCCTCGGCGGCGGTGCCCTCGATCGGGGGGGCGATGCCGTAGGCGCGCAGCTTCTCCTTCGCCTCCTCGGCGATCCAGTCGGTGGACCAGGGGGGCGAGAGCTGGCGCTTCAACTCGATCCGCTCGATGCCCTTCTCGCGCAGCTTCTGCTCGATCTCGAAATTGATGACGCTGGTCGCCGGGCAGCCCGAATACGTCGGCGTCACGGTGACCACCAGCGTGTCGCCCCGCCAGTCGACATCGCGCACGATCCCCAGTTCGGTGATCGAGATCACCGGGATCTCGGGGTCGGGCACCTCGGACAGCCAGTGCCAGACGGTGTCGGTGTCCGGCTGCACGGCAGTCACCACGTGGCGCCGGGATAGGCGCGCTGCAGCCATTGCATCGAGGTCAGCAGATGGCCCAGATCCTCGGTATGCCGGCCCTGCTTGCCGCCCTTGTGGGCGAAATCGCTGTCGGGGCGGTTGAGGGTGGCTTCGGCTAATATCTCGGCCACGGTCTCGTCCCAGGCGGGGCGGATGCCGGCGGGGTCGGGCATCAGCCCCTCATGCGCCAGCCGCACATCGACCTCGTCGGCCAGGAACATCTCGCCCGCATAGGGCCAGAGCCGCTCAAGCGCGTCCTTCATCTTGGCGTGGCTTTCCTCGGTCCCGTCGCCCAGCCGGATCACCAGATCGGCCGAGCGCTCCAGATGATAGGCGACCTCCTTGCCGGCCTTCAGCGCGATTTCCCCGATGCGGTCGTCGCTCGATCCCTCCAGCGCCTTCAGCATCGGCTGGTGCCAGGCGTCGAACAGGAACTGGCGCATCAGCGTATGGCCGAAATCGCGGTTCGGGCGTTCGACCAGCAGCAGGTTGCGGAAATGCCAGGCGTCGCGCAGGAAGGCGAGGTCATCGGCGCTGCGGCCGTGCCCCTCGACCGTACCCGCCAAGCCCAGCCACAGCTGCGTCTGGCCGATCATGTCCAGCGCGACATTGGCCAGCGCGATGTCCTCCTCCAGCACCGGCGCGTGGCCGCACCATTCGCTGACCCGGTGGCCCAGGATCAGCGTGTTGTCGCCCATCCGCGTGAGCCCGGTGAAGAGGTCGTGTTCCGGCGAGCCGGCCGGCAGCGTCACCCGCCGGCCCTTGCCGGCGGCCTTCGCCAGCGCCTCGGCGTCGGGGGTCATGATGTCAGGCAGCGACGGCATCACATATGCCCCACTTCATCGGGAATGTCGTAGAAGGTCGGGTGGCGGTAGACTTTCGAATTCGACGGCTCGAACATCGGGCCCTTGTCGGACGGACTCGACGCCGTGATGTCGGCGGACCGCACCACCCAGATCGAGACGCCCTCGTTGCGGCGGGTATAGACGTCGCGGGCGTTGTTCATCGCCATCTCGGCATCGGGCGCGTGCAGCGACCCGACATGGCGGTGGTTCAGCCCGTGCTGGCCGCGGATGAAGACCTCCCAAAGGGGCCATTCGCTGGACATGTCTCTGCCTCCCTCACTCGGTCGCGATGCGCTTGGCGGCGCGTTTCTCGGCATGCGCGACCATCGCGTCGCGCACCCAGGCGCCGTCTTCCCAGGCCTTCTGCCGCGCCTCGATCCGGTCGCGGTTGCAGGGGCCGTTGCCCTGCAGCACGTCGTAGAATTCCGACCAGTCGGGTTCCGAAAAATCGTGGCCGCCCTTCTCCTCGTTCCACTTCAGCTCGGGGTCGGGGACGGTCAGGCCCAGATATTCGGCCTGCGGCACGGTCTGGTCGACGAACTTCTGGCGCAACTCGTCATTGGTGTTGATCTTGATCTTCCAGGCCATCGACTGCGCCGAATGCACGCTGTCCTTGTCCGACGGGCCGAACATCATCAGCGAGGGATACCAGAAGCGGTTGAGCGCATCCTGCGCCATTTCCTTTTGCTCGGGCGTGCCCTTGGCCATCTTCATCATGATGTCGTAGCCCTGCCGCTGGTGGAACGACTCCTCCTTGCAGATGCGGATCATGGCGCGCGAATAGGGGCCGAAGCTGGTGCGCTGCAGCGGCACCTGATTCATGATCGCCGCGCCATCGACCAGCCAGCCCACGGCGCCGATATCGGCCCAGGTCAGCGTCGGGTAGTTGAAGATCGACGAATACTTCATCCGCCCCGAGAGCAACATCTCGGTCATCTCGTCGCGGCTGATTCCCAGCGTTTCCGCCGCGCAGTAGAGGTAAAGGCCATGCCCCGCCTCGTCCTGCACCTTGGCCAGCAGGATCGCCTTGCGCTCCAGCGTCGGCGCGCGGGTGATCCAGTTGCCCTCGGGCAACTGGCCCACTATTTCGGAATGCGCGTGCTGGCCGATCTGGCGGATCAGAGTCTTGCGGTACCCCTCGGGCATCCATTCCTTGGGCTCGATCTTCTCGTTTGCGTCGACCCGCGCCTGGAACGCCTCCAGCAGCGCCGGGTCGTCGTTGGTGGCTTCGGATTTCACCATCTGTGCGTACATGGTCGTTCCCTTCCGTCAGATCCGTTCGATGATCAGCGCGATGCCCTGACCCACGCCCACGCACATCGTGCAAAGCGCGTAGCGCCCGCCGGTCCGCTGCAACTGCCACATCGCCGTGCCGACCAGCCGCGCGCCCGACATGCCCAGCGGATGGCCCAGCGCGATGGCGCCGCCGTTGGGGTTCACGCGCGCGTCGTCGTCGGCCACGCCCAGTTGCCGCAGCACCGCCAGTCCCTGCGCGGCGAAGGCTTCGTTCAATTCTATCACATCCATCTGCCGGGTGGAGAGTTTCGTGCGCGCCATCAGCTTCTGCACCGCCGGCACCGGGCCCACGCCCATCACCCGCGGCGCGACGCCCGCCGCCGCCATGCCGACGATGCGCGCCCGCGGCGTCAGGCCCTGCGCCTGCGCCGCCGCCTCGGACGCCACGATCAGCGCCGCCGCCCCGTCATTGACGCCCGAGGCATTGCCCGCCGTCACGCTCAACTCCGGCCCATTGACGCCGCGCAGCTTGGCCAGCGCCTCGGCCGTGGCCTCGGGGCGGGGGTGCTCGTCGGTGTCGACCACCTTCGGGTCGCCCTTGCGCTGCGGGATCGTCACCGGCGCGATCTCGTCGGCAAAGCGCCCGGCGGCCTGGGCGTCGG
Source organism: Pararhodobacter sp. SW119 (assembly GCF_017811755.1). Lineage (GTDB taxonomy): Bacteria > Pseudomonadota > Alphaproteobacteria > Rhodobacterales > Rhodobacteraceae > Pararhodobacter. The sequence continues at coordinate 24,111 of NZ_JADDJF010000007.1, forward strand.
CCCAGCGTTGCTGGCTGCGCAGCGCAAACGCGTCCTGATCCGCGCGGCTGACGCCGTAGTCGGCGGCGACATTGTCGGCGGTCTGCGGCATCGAATCGGTGCCGTGCTCGGCCTTCATCTTCGGGTTGACGAAGCGCCAGCCGATGGTCGTGTCATGAACCGCGTTGGCGCGCGAAAACGCGGCTTCGGCCTTGGGCATCACGAAGGGCGCGCGCGACATGCTCTCGACCCCGCCCGCGATCATCAGGTCGCAATCGCCCGCCCGGATCGCCCGCGCCGCCATGCCGACCGCGTCCATGCCCGACCCGCAAAGCCGGTTGATCGTGGTCCCGGGGACCGAGATCGGCAGTCCGGCCAGAAGCGCCGCCATGCGCGCGACGTTGCGGTTGTCCTCGCCCGCCTGGTTGGCGCAGCCGTAGATCAGGTCGTCGACCGCCTCCCAGTCCACGCCCGCGTTCCGCGCCATCAGCGCGCGCAGGGGGGCGGCGGCCAGATCGTCGGCGCGCACGGACGACAGCGCGCCACCGTAGCGGCCGATTGGCGTGCGCACCGCGTCGCAGAGATAGGCATCAGTCATCAGGCTCCCCCCATTGGCTGACCGTTCGGTCACGGTATAGGCATCGATATGTCACAAATCAACGAAAATTTCCTGAATTTGTGTGACATGTTAATCATTCGTGCAGATCCTCCGCCGCAAGGCCCTGATCGGGCGCGGATTCGCGTGACCCGGCGTCGCCCTCCAGCGCCGCCAGTCGCGCCGACGTGATCGCGGTCGTAGCCGCCAACGGGCCGGCGGCGGCCTCGAATTGCGCGGCGACATGCGAATCGGCGGCGGGCGACAGCGCCAGATACAGCCGCGCGAACAGCCGCCGTGCCGCGTGGCCGGACCAGTCGGCGGGCAGCGCCTCGGGCGGCAGGCGCGGATCGCGCAGCAGCACCTGCCGATAGGCATGGACCAGCGCCAGCCGCGCGGTCAGCGCAGGCGCGCCGGTCAGCCGCGGCGCCCCCGCCTGCAGCGGTGCAAAGCGGGCGCGAAACGCATCATAGGCGCGGGCGTGATGGCCCAGGTCGTAGGCCCCGGCGGCGAACCCGGCCAGCAGCGGCAGCGCCCCCGCAGGCCGCGCGGCAAAGGCCAGCACGCCGGCCGGCAACGCCGCCCGCGCCGGGCCAAAGGCCAGATGCGCGCGCAGCCGAGCGTGTCCGCTGCGCTCCAGCTCCGGCATCAGCGCCTCCGCCTCGGCCTCGGGCAGCACGACGAAGCGCCAGCCGCAGGGGTCCTCGGGGCCGTAGATGGCGCGCGCGGCGGCGGCGAACTCGGCCTCGGCGGCGGGCGCCAGCCGGTAGAACCCGCGCCGCCCGATCCGCCGGCTGACCAGCTGCCCCGCCGCGACCAGCCGCGACACCGCCGTGCGCACCAGCGTCTCGCTGATGCCGACTGCGGCGCAGGCCTCGATGATGTTGCCGATCCAGACCTCGCCGCCGCGCGGGGCGACCACGTCGCCGTAAAGTGTCACGATGAACCCGCCCGCGCGCAACGGCAGGTCCCGCAGGATCGGGGCCAGCGGGTCGGGCCGTCTGCCCTGCCGGGGATGCGCGGTCATGGCGGCCTCCTGCCTCGGGTCATGGCCCTATCGTGCCACAAAACCGGGCGGTTGATACAGGGGGATTGGGGTGCAAAACGGGAACGTGCGCCCGTCAGCCCGCCGCCGGTCCCAGGTGGCGGTCCAGGATCGCCGCGACCATCTCGGCGGCCAGCGCCGGGACCTGTGCGCGCGGCGTGCGGGCGATGTCGACGAAGGCGATCAGCGCCTCGATCCCGGTCGCCGCCGACAGCTGCGCCACCAGCCGTCGCGCCTGCGCCTCGGGCAGGGGGGATGCGAAATCTTCCAGCGCGCGCTGGAAATAGGCGACGCGGCGCGCGCCGCGGCGCGGGGCCGGGCTGTTGGCGGGGCCGGCGGCGGCATGGGCGATCAGCTGGCGAAAGCTCTCCTCGTTCTCCAGCGTCAACTGCATCATGAAACCCGCGATCGCCGCCAGACGGGCGCGCAAGTCGGCGGTTCCGGCCACCACCGCCTCGTAGGGGGCGACGCGCAGGTCCAGCCCGGCCTCCACCGCCAGCGCCTGCGGGTCCGAGAAATAGCGATAGGCCGTCGCCCGCGACACCCCGACCAACCCGGCGGCAGCGGCCACGGTCACCGGTTCGCCCTGCGCCATCAGCTGCCGCGCGCCGTCCAGTATCGCCTCGCGCGTGCGCTGGCGCTGGTTGGGGCGGGGATGCGCGGTTCGGGTCTCGGCGGTCTGGGACACGGCGGTCTCGCTTTTTTGGTATTGAGACAAATGTCTCATTATGATACTCAAGTCTCACAAATCGAATCGTTCCCGTCAACCCAAATCCGGAGCTTTCCATGACTGCCCCCGTTTCCCGCACCTATGATGTGTTCGGGCTGCTTCTGAAATTCCGCGTCCTCCCCGAAGAGGTCGCGGGCAAGTTCTGCCTGGTTGAAGCCGTGGTGCCCCCCGGCCTCGGCGCGCCGATGAACGCGCATCCCGGCGAGTCCGAGTGTTTCCACGTCCTCGAAGGGCAGTTCGACTTCACCATCGACGGCGCCACCCGCCGGGCTGGTGCGGGCGAAATCGTCGTCGTCCCCGAGGGGGCGGCCCATGCCTTCGCTTGCACCGGCGCCGTGCCGGGCCGGCTGGCGATCATCAACGCGCCGGGGCGGATGCATGTCGACTTCTTCACCGGCGTCGGCCGGCCGCTGGATGACACGGTCGAGGCGCCGCAGCCGCCGGCCGGGCCCCCCGACATGGCGCGGGTGATGCAGGTGGCGCAGGCGGTCGGCATGACCCTGCTGCCCCCGAAGGTGGAGGTGGCGTGATGGCGGCTATCTCCTTCGATCCGCCCCTGCGCCGCGCGAGACCGGGGGCGTTGCCCTGGGTGGCGCGGCTCCAGTTGGGCGCGGCGCTTCTTTGGATGCTGGCGGGGCTGGCGCTGGGGCTGGCCATGGCGGCGTCGGGCGATTTCGCGCTGCGCAGCGTGCATAGCCATGTGCAACTGCTGGGCTGGGTGACGCTGTGCCTGACCGGGCTAACCTACGCGGTGCTGCCGGACGCGGCCGTCAGCATGCTGGCGCGCTGGCATGTGGCGCTGCACAATATCGGCCTGCCGGTGATGGTGACGGCGCTGGCTGCGCATCATTCCGGTCTGCCGGCGGCCGAGCCGTTCATCGCGCTGGGCTCGATCCTAGCCTTCGGCGGCCTGGTGGCTTTCGCGCTGGCCGTGCGCCGGGTGCTCTGACCCCGGGCCAAACCCGACCGGGACGGCGCGGTCGACTGCGCCGGCCCGGCCCCCCTCCCTAACCTTTGGCCACTTTCAGCGCCTCGGCGATCACCGCCTCGTCGCCGATGTGGTTGATCAGCGTCAGGATCAGCCGGGCGTTGAAGGCGTCGCTTTCGGCGCGCGTCCGGCCTTCATGCGCCTTGATCAGGCGCGCATAGATATCGTCGGGGCGGGGGGTGTTGCGGGTGGTGTTCAGCCCGCCGCCAAGGGCCCCGGCGCCATCCGGTCCCGCCGCCCCGATTTCCCCGCGGGGAAATTGGCCGCTTTGGTCCGTTTCCCCGTGGGGAGATCGCTCGCCCGGGTCCGTTTCCCCGCGGGGAAATAGCGTTTTGTTAACCATGTCGCCGCGGGGAGATCCGATGCTGATGTCGACCCGTCCGCCGAGCGCCGCGCGGTCCGCGGAAATTTCCCCGTGGGGAAGTCCGGCATCCGTTGTGTCCTCCAGCGCGCAGGCGCGGGCGAGTGCGGCGCGGGCGGCGCCCTCGTCCCAGTTGGGCCAGCGGGCGGCGACGTGCTGGTCGGGGCGGATCAGGTAGACCCCACCGGGCGCATCGCCCAGATAGCGGGCGCGCAGGGCGTCGTTGCCGTCGGTCGAAAGGTGCAGGACCGCGCAATCAAGCCCGAAGGCCGAGAACGTCTCGGGCGCATCCGCGTCGATGGCGAGGATCTGGAAGCGCGCGCCGGTCCTGTCGCCCAGCTTTTCCATCAGGAAGCCGCCATCCAGCGGCGCGTCGGGGCAGGGGCTGCCGGGGCGGGACTGCGCCGGGCCGCCTTCCAGCGCATCGGGCGTGTTCAGGGGCGAGCCGTCATAGGTGCAGGGCACCGAGAGCCGCCCGGAATTGACGAAGGGGCGGGCGAAGTCGTGCTTTTCGGCCAGATCCAGCACCGCGTCGCGGAAGATGCGGCTGACCTCGGTCTTGGGGGTGATGAAGTCGGTGGCGCGGGTCGAGTTCAGGATATTCTCGTTCGCGCCGTGGATGCGCTCGACATCATAGCTTTCGAGCAAGCGCGGCGTGGCCTTGCCGTCGAGGATCAGCTTCAGCTTCCATGCAAGGTTGTCGCTGTCCTGCAACCCGCTGTTGGCCCCGCGCGCGCCGAAGGGCGAGACCTGATGCGCGGCGTCGCCGGCGAAAATCACGCGGCCGTCGTGGAAACGCGTCATTCGCCGGCACTGGAAGGTGTAGATCGAGGACCAGACGATTTCGAACTCCACATCGTGCCCGATCATGTCGGACACACGGCGGCGGACGTTTTCTTCCTTCAGTTCCTCCTTGCGGTCGACGTCCCAGCCGATCTGGAAGTCGATGCGCCAGACGTCATCGGGCTGCTTGTGCAGAAGCTGCGAGGCGCCCGCGCCCGAGGGTGGGTCGAACCAGAACCAGCGCTCGGTCGGGAATTCGGCCTTCATGCGCACGTCGGCGATGAGGAAGCTGTCCTTGAAAACCTCGCCCTCGAACCCCAGGCCCAGCATGGTGCGGATGGGCGAGGAGGCGCCGTCGCAGGCCACGACCCAGTCGGCGGCGAGTTTGTAGGGGCCATCGGGGGTCATCACGGTCAGCATGGCGTGATCGGCGTGCTGGTCTACCGCGTCGACGCGGTTCTTGCCGCGCACTTCCAGCGGCAGGCCCTGCGCCTGCAGCGCGCCGACATGGTCGGCGAGGAACTTTTCCATGAAGGGCTGCTGGAGGTTGATGAAGGCGGGAAACTTGTGCCCGCCTTCGGGCAGCAGGTTGAATTCATAGATCAGGTCGTCGCGGTGAAAGACCTTGCCGAGGTTCCAGACCACGCCCTTGTCGACCATCGGCGCAGCGCAGCCCAGCCGGTCGAGGATTTCCAGCGGGCGCTTGGCAAAGCAGATCGCGCGCGAGCCCATGCCGATGCCTTCATGGTCGTCCAGCACCAGAACCCGCACGCCCTTGAGCGCCAGATCCAGCGCGAAGGCCATGCCGACCGGCCCGCCGCCGGCCACGACGACCGGGTGGCGCACGGGCTGGTCGCTGTCCTGATCGGCGACCCGCGCATAGGGCCAGGTCCGGTAGGCGAGCGTGTAGCGGTCCTGAACGGTCATGGCGCTTATCCCTGAAGGTCGGCCCACATCTGCTGGTCGCGCTCGGCCGTCCAGATGCGGGGTGTCGCGATCCCGCGCGCCTCGTCATAGGCGCGGGCGACGTTGAAGGGCAGGCAGTGCTCGTAGATCGCGTAGTCGGCGAATTTGGGGTCGCATTCGGCGCGCACGGCGTCCCAAGCCTCCTTCAGGCTGCCGCCGCGCCCGGCGACGCGCTTGACCGGGGCATAGGTCGAATCGACGAAATCCCAGGTGTTGGCGATGGCCTTTTCGACCATTTCCTCGCCCACCAGCGCGTCGCCCCGGCCCGGTGCGATGGAGCGGGGGTTGTAGTCGGCGATGGCGGCGAGCGTGTCGCCCCAGTCTTCGAAATGGCCGTCGCCGCAGTAGCAGGCGGAGTGGTACTCGACGATGTCGCCGGTGAACATCACCTCCTGATCCGGCACCCAGACGACGGCGTCGCCGGCGGTGTGGGCGCGGCCCAGGTGCATGATGTCGACGCGGCGGTTGCCGAGGTAGACGGTCATCCGGTCGCTGAAGGTCGTGGTGGGCCAGGTCAGGCCGGGGATTTCCTCGTGCCCCTGGAAGAGGCGCGGAAAGCGGCCGAATTCGCTGTCCCAATCCTCCTGGCCCCGCTCGACGACCATGGCGCGGGCGGCGTCGGACATGATGATTTCGCGCGCCCCATAGGCCGAGGCGCCGAGGACGCGGACGGCGTGGTAGTGGGTCAGGACCAAGTGGCTGATCGGCTTGTCGGTGACGGTGCGGATATGTTCGACCACCTTGCGGGCGAGGCGGGGGGTCGCCTGCGCCTCGATCACCATGACCGAATCGTCGCCGATGATGACGCCGGAATTGGGGTCGCCCTCGGCGGTGAAGGCGTAAAGGCCCTCGCCCACCTCGGTGAAGGAGGTCTTTTTCTCGGCCATGTCGCCTTGCGATGCGAAGCTCTTGCTCATTCTCGGTCCTCCGGGCGCAGGGCGCGCCAATAGCTGCATTTGCGAATCGGGTTTGGGCGAAGCATAATGGTTGAGAATGTAACCATCAACGGCGGCGCGCGCGCGATGTTCCTGAAAGGCTATCTGCCCTACCGGCTGAACTACCTGGCCGAGATGACGTCCGAGGCGACGCGCGCGATCTACCGGCGGCGCCACGGGCTGACCCGGCCGGAATGGCGCGTGCTGGTCAACCTGGCCGAGGCCGAGAGCCTGACGGCGACCGAGCTCTGCGCGCGGGTGCCGATGCACAAGACCAAGGTCAGCCGCGCGCTGTCGGCGCTGGAGGCGCGGGGCTGGGTGACGCGGGCCGGGGACGCGCAGGACCGCCGGGTGGCGCATGCGCGGCTGACGGCGCGGGGGCGGCAGGCGTTCGAGCGCGTGCGCCCTGAGATGGAGGCGGCGACGGCGGCGATGCTGGCGCCCTTGAGCGCCGAGGAACGCCGGCAGGTCGATGCCGGGCTGGCGGTGCTGGAGCGGCTCTTCGACGTGCCGGGGGCGGTTGGCGGGGCGGCGGATGCTGCGGGCGAAAATCAGGTCCCGCCGCAGCGCAGCGATTGACAGCGACACATTCTTTCCCGTACTTACGGGCGAACGATATTTTGTTGCCTGCCTATCGGAGGTCCCATGACCGAGACGCCCCGCGCAGCGCCCCGCGACAAGCCCTGGCTGTTCCGCACCTATGCCGGCCATTCGACGGCGGCGGCGTCGAACGCGCTTTACCGCACGAACCTGTCCAAGGGGCAGACGGGGCTGTCGGTGGCCTTCGATCTGCCGACGCAGACGGGCTATGACAGCGACCATGAACTGGCGCGCGGCGAGGTCGGCAAGGTCGGCGTGCCGGTCGGCCATCTGGGCGACATGCGGATGCTGTTCGACGCGATTCCGCTCGATCAGATGAACACCTCGATGACGATCAACGCGACGGCGCCCTGGCTGCTGGCGCTTTACGTTGCGGTGGCCGAGGAGCAGGGGGCGGATGTCGCCGCGCTGCAGGGCACCGTGCAGAACGACATCATCAAGGAGTACCTGAGCCGCGGTACCTATATCTGCCCGCCGAAGCCGTCCTTGCGCATGATTACCGATGTTGCCGCCTGGACGCGCGAGCATCTGCCGAAATGGAACCCGATGAATGTCTGTTCCTACCACCTGCAGGAGGCCGGCGCGACGCCGGAGCAGGAACTGGCCTTCGCGCTGGCGACGGCGACCGCGGTGCTGGACGACCTGAAGGGCAAGGTCGCGGCCGAGGATTTTCCGGGCATGGTCGGTCGGATCAGTTACTTCGTCAACGCGGGCATCCGGTTCGTGACGGAACTCTGCAAGATGCGCGCCTTTACCGAACTTTGGGACGAGATCTGCCGGGAGCGCTATGGCGTGGAGGACGCGAAGTTCCGGCGTTTCCGCTACGGGGTGCAGGTGAACTCGCTGGGCCTGACCGAGCAGCAGCCGGAGAACAACGTTTACCGCATCTTGATCGAGATGCTGGCGGTGACGCTGTCGAAGAACGCCCGCGCCCGCGCCGTACAACTGCCCGCCTGGAACGAGGCGCTGGGCCTGCCGCGGCCCTGGGACCAGCAATGGTCGCTTCGGATGCAGCAGGTGCTGGCCTATGAGACCGACTTGCTGGAATACGGCGATCTTTTCGACGGCAACCCGGCGATAGAGCGCAAGGTGGCGGAGCTGAAGGACGGCGCGCGCGCCGAGTTGAAGCTGATCGACGGGATGGGCGGCGCGAACGAGGCGATCGAATACATGAAGGGCCGGCTGGTCGAGGCCAATGCCGCGCGCATCGGCCGGATCGAGGCCGGCGAGACGGTGGTGGTCGGCGTCAACCGTTTCACCACGACCGAACCGTCGCCGCTGACCACGGGCGAGGGCGCGATCATGGTCGTGGATGCCGAGGCCGAGCGCGACCAGATCGAGCGGCTGCAGGCCTGGCGCGCGGCGCGCGACGAGGGCGCGGTCAAGGCCGCGCTCGCCGATCTGCGCGCCGCAGCCGAAGGCGGGGCCAACATCATGCCACCGTCGATTGCCGCGGCGAAGGCGGGCGCGACGACCGGCGAATGGGGCGCGGTGGTGCGCGCGGCCTTTGGCGAATACCGCGCGCCAACGGGCGTGTCGCGCAACCCGTCGAACCGGACCGAGGGGCTGGAGTCGATCCGTGAGGCGGTCGATGCGGTGTCCACCCGCCTGGGGCGGCGGCTGTCGTTCCTGGTCGGCAAGCCGGGGCTGGACGGGCATTCCAACGGCGCCGAGCAGATCGCCGCGCGCGCCCGCGACTGCGGCATGGAAATCCATTACGAGGGCATCCGCCTGACGCCCGCCGAGATCGTGGAAGCGGTGCGCGACCAGCGCGCGCATGTCGTCGGCCTGTCGATCCTGTCGGGCAGCCACATGCCGCTGATGGAGGACCTGATGGCCCGCCTGCGCGCCGAGGGGCTGGCCGAGGTGCCGGTGATCGTGGGCGGGATCATCCCCGAGGAGGATGCGGCCCGCCTGCGCGCGATGGGGGTCGCTTCGGTCTACACGCCCAAGGATTTCGAGCTGAACCGGATCATGATGGACATCGTCGGGCTGGTCGACGCGCGGCCGGTCGCCGCCGAATAGAAAACGATCAACGTTCGGTCGCGCCCTTGCCGGCAAGGATCCGGTCGCGGAAGCGCGCGATGCGGGCCATGCGTGTTGTGGATTTCTGCGCGCCACTCAGGTTGACCACATAGCTGCGCTGGCGGCCGGGGGTCAGGTTGTGGAAAGCGTCGCCCAAGGCGGGGTCGGCGTCGAGCGCGGCGACCAGTTCGTCGGGCAGATCGATCTCGCGCTTAGTTTTCGGGGATTTGGTGCCGGCGCGCGCATGGGCCATCGCCTCGGCCAGGTAGGCGCGCAGGACGGGTTCGCGCTGTGCGACCTCGGCCGCGTCGGTGAAGCGCAGGACCGAGCGGACCTGCGCGTTCGGGCCGGCGGGTTCGAGGATGCCTTCGGGGTCGGCGAGCAGGGCTGCGTTCATGAACGAAAGGCGGAAATCGCCGCGAAAGGCGCCAAAAACCGCGATGTTGCGGTCCGCGTGCCGGTAGCAGGGGTGGCCCCATTTCACGGTTTCGTCGAGGCCCAGGTCGCGGCAGATGCGGCGCAGCGCGGCCAGGCCCGCGGCCCATTTCCGGGTCGAGCAGTCGGCGGTGTCGAATCGCGCGCAGCGCCCGCAACCCCTGGTGAAGTAGTCCTCGAGTTCGGTGATCATGGGGGGGGCAGTCCTGGGGGCAGGGCGCGGGCCTCAGGCCTCCAGCTCGGTGTCCCAGTAAAGGAAGTCGGTCCAGCTTTCGTGCAGGTGGTTGGGCGGGAAGCGGCGGCCGATCTCGATGAGTTCCTGTGCCGAGGGGCGGCGCGGCGGGCGGCGCAGCGACAGGCCGGACTGGCGCAGCGTCTTGGCGCCCTTGGACAGGTTGCAGCCGGCGCAGGCGGCGACGACGTTCTGCCAGCTGGTGATCCCGCCGAGCGCGCGCGGGATGACATGGTCAAAGGTCAGGTCATGACGCGCGCCGCAGTACTGACAGGTGAATTCGTCCCGCAGAAAAAGATTGAAGCGCGTGAAGGCCACGCGCTTCCGGGGTTTTACATAGTCTTTCAGCACGACGACCGAGGGTATTCGGATCTCCAGCCGCTGGCTGCGTACTGTCGCGTCGTATTCGGCGACGATGTCGACGCGATCCAGCCAGGCCGCCTTGACCGCCTCCTGCCAGGGCCAGAGCGAGAGCGGGAAGTAGGACAGCGGCCGGTAATCCGCGTTCAGCACCAGCGCCGGGAAGCGCTTCAGTGCTGCGGGTTCGTGTACGAAGCCGTTCCGGAAGTCGCCATCCATCGGCCGCCGCTCCAGTCCAAACACCTGTCGAACCGGGGCCCGACGCAGTGACTATATCCTGTGCCCGTCATCTGGCAAGTCCCGTGATGTGGTCGGGACCCGCGCGCGGATGATGGCAGGTGGGCGTGACGGTTCCGCGACGGCGGGGCGCGGCGGCTGACGGCCGGGCGGCGCCCGCGGTGGCCTCAGCCTGGCAGCCTTTCGTGCAGGAAACCCAGCGCGAGCGACAGCCCGTCGGGCGCGATGCCGTGCCCCAGGCCCTTGGAGACATGGGTGTAGGTCTCAAACCCCGCGGCGGTCAGCGCATCGGCGGCCTCAGGCAGGCTGGCCACGGGCACCATCTCGTCGGCGTCGCCGTGGATCAAGAGGACCGGCGGCTTGCTGACCACGTCGCGGGCCAGCGCGGCGGGGTCCAGCAAGCGGCCCGAGAAGCCGACCACCCCGGCCAAGGGGGCGGGCCGGCGCGGCGCCACGTGCAGGCTGATCATCGTGCCCTGGCTGAAGCCGACCAGGGCCAGGGCGGCGGGTTCCAGCCCCTCGTCCGTCAGCACCTGATCGATGAAGGCGTTCACGTCCTCGGCCGCGGCCAGCATGCCGTCGCGGGCCTGTGCCTCGGACGAGCCATCGAGCCAGGGGATCGGAAACCATTGGTAGCCGAAGGGGTTGCCGGTGCAGCGTTCCGGCGCGTTGGGGGCATAGAAGGCGGTGCCGGGCAGGTGCGGCGCCAGCGGGTCGGACAGGCCCAGAAGGTCGGCACCGTCCGCGCCATAGCCGTGCAGGAAGATCACCGCCGAACGGGCCTGGCCCTTCGCCGCGCCCTTGCGGTCGGATTGCAGCTTGCGGGTCATGGCGGTCCTTTCAGGCGATGCCTTCGCGGTTCTTGGCGTGGTGGTAATAGTGCCAGAGCATGCCGGCGGCAACCGTCCGCCAGGGCGACCAGGGCTGCGCGAATTCCCGCAGGGCGCGTTCCTTTGGCCGGTCGGGAAGCTCGAAAAGCAGGCGCGCCGATTCCTGCAGCGCGAGGTCGTTGGGCGCGAAGACATCGGCGCGGCCGAGGCTGAACATGGCGTAGATCTCGGCCGTCCAGCGGCCGATGCCGGGGATCTCGACCAGCGTCGCCACGACCTGATCGTCGGGCGCGGTGCGCAGCGCGTCGAAGTCGATCCCGGCCTGGGCGAGGGCGCGGATGTAGCGGATCTTTTGCCGCGAGAGGCCGGCTGTGCGCAACGCCTCGTCGTCGGCGGCAACGATCGCGGCGGGCTCGGTCAGCCCGGCGGCGTCCAGCCGGCCCTGGATGGCGCGCGCTGCGGCGGTCGAGACCTGCTGGCTGACGATCGCGCCCATCAGCGCGGCAAAGCCATCGGCGCGCCGGCGCAGCGGCGGCGTCCCGCAGAGGTCGAGCGCCGCGGCGAAGCGCGGCTCGGCACGGGCCAGCCACGCGGCCCCCTCGCGCATGCAGTCGTCGGTGGTGAGGATACGGCCCAGGGTCATCGCCGGCAGACTGCGCCAGACGCGCGCGGGGGGCAAGGGGGTGGAACGGCGGGCCTTGCGAGGGCAGGGACGCAGAATGGCAACACCGCCCCGGCAATCCGTCAGGCGGTCCGTTTTTGGCTGGGCAATACAGGGGCTTGCTGGCATCAAGGGGAAAATAACAAGACCTAGGCTTCGGAATGGACCCCTGGACGGCACTGGACGCCCGGCAGGCGCATGCGGCAGATCGCCCGATTGCGGCGCTTTTCGACGATTCCGGGCGGGCCGCGGATTTCAGCATCAGCCTGCGCGCCGACCCGCTGGGCGAGATGTTCTTCGACTATTCCAAGACCAGCATCGACGCCGAGACGCGCGCCGTGCTCTTGGAGCTGGCGCAGGCCACGGGTGTCGAGGCGCGGCGCGACGCGATGTTCGCCGGCGCGCCGATCAACGCGACCGAGGGCCGCGCGGTCCTGCACACGGCGCTGCGGAACCTCGACGGCGCGGTGACGGTAGACGGGGTCGACGTGATGCCGCAGGTCCGCGCCACGCTGGAGCGGATGGAGGGCTTTGCCCGCGACCTGCGCGACGGGCGCATCCGCGGCGCCGGCGGGCGGATCACCGATGTGGTGAATATCGGCATCGGCGGGTCGGACCTGGGCCCGGCGATGGCGGTGCAGGCATTGGCGCCCTATTGCGACGGGCCGCGCTGCCATTTCGTCTCGAATGTCGATGGCGCGCATGTGCACGACACGCTCGATCCGCTGAACCCCGAGACGACGCTGGTGATCGTCGCGTCGAAAACCTTCACCACGACCGAGACGATGACCAATGCCCGCACGGCGCGGGACTGGATCGCGCGGGGCGGCGATCCGGCGCGGCAGTTCGTAGCGTTGTCCTCGGCCACCGACCGGACCACGGCCTTCGGCATCGACCCGGGCCGGGTGTTCTCGTTCGAGGATTGGGTCGGCGGGCGCTATTCCGTCTGGGGGCCCATCGGGCTGAGCCTGATGATCGCGATCGGCCCGGACCATTTCCGCGCCTTCCTGGCCGGGGCGGCGGCGATGGACCGGCATTTCCGCACCACGCCCCTGCAAGAGAACATGCCGGCAATGCTGGCGCTGGTCGGGATCTGGCACCACCAAGTCTGCGGCCACCCGACTCGCGCGGTCCTGCCCTACGACCAGCGGCTGGCGCGGCTGCCAGCCTATCTGCAGCAGCTGGAGATGGAGAGCAACGGCAAGCGGGTGGAAATGGACGGCGCCACGGTCGCCCACGCCACCGGCCCCGTCGTCTGGGGCGAGCCGGGCACCAACGGGCAGCATGCGTTCTTCCAGTTGCTCCACCAGGGCACGCAGGTGGTGCCCTGCGAATTCCTGCTGGCGGCGCGGGGCCACGAGCCGGCGCTGGCGCATCACCACGCACTCTTGATCGCCAATTGCCTGGCGCAGGCCGAGGCGCTGATGCGCGGCCGGACCGAGGAGGAGGCGCGCGCCCGCGCCAGCGCCGCCGGCCTGCGCGGCAAGGCCGCCGAGCGGATGGCGCGGCATCGCAGTTTTCCGGGCAATCGCCCCTCGACCCTGCTGGTCTATCCGAAGCTGACCCCGGCGGTGCTGGGCGCGATCCTGGCGCTCTATGAACACCGGGTCTTCGTCGAGGGCACGATCCTGGGGATCAATTCCTTCGACCAGTGGGGGGTGGAACTGGGCAAGGAACTGGCCGAGTCGCTGGTCCCGATGGTCGAGGGCCGCACCGAAGCCACCGGGCGCGACGGATCGACGCTGAATCTGCTGGCGACGCTGAACCGGCTTTCCCGCTGACCGGCGGGCCGCTGCGGCGTGATCCCTTCGGCGCGACGCGTTCCCGGAGGTTCTCCCGCCCCTCGTCAGGCTGTGCGCGTTCCGCGCACGAACCTTCCTCGCGTTGGGCCGGGCGCCGCGCGCTTCGCGCGCGGCGAAAAGAGGGCTTGGCCGCACGGCCATCGCATTGCGCTTCATCAGTCCTCAAATATCCCGGGGGAGTCCCCGCTTTGGCGGGGACGGGGGCAGCGCCCCCACACGCTGCCCGCTTTCTGGGTGACGGGGCGGTTGACGGCGGGATTGTTGGCGGGGTGTCTTCCGTGCCATCCTTGCCCTTCAGAAACGGAGGATTCGCATGCAGATCTCTCGCAACGGGAGCCGCCCGGCGAAGCGCGGGCCGGCCGAATGGTTCACCGGGACCGTCCGCCTCGACCCGCTGATCGAGGCCGAGGCGCCGGCGCGCCCCGCCGGGTTGCACGTCACCTTCGAGCCCGGGGCGCGAACGAACTGGCACACGCATCGCCTGGGCCAGACGCTGATCATCACCGCCGGCCTGGGGCGCGTGCAGCGCGAGGGCGGGCCGGTCGAGACCGTCGCGCCGGGCGATGTGGTATGGTTCGAACCCGGCGAACGGCACTGGCATGGCGCCGCGCCGGAGGTCGCGATGAGCCATATCGCGCTTCAGGTCGCTCAGGACGGATCGACGACAGACTGGGCCGAGCCGGTCAGCGACGCGCAGTACGACGGCACGGGCTGACGGGCGGCGGGCGTCAGTCGCCGGGGGTGATCTGGACGTCGCGCACCGAGAGGCTGCGTTTCGCGCCGAGCGCCCAGAGCAGGTCGCCGCGCAGCGTCGGGGCGGAATCGATCACCACGTTCAGCAACTGCCGTCCCGGCGCGACATCGACCTGCGACGCGCCGACGCGAATCCCCTGGGCCTGCGCGGGCAGGGTCACGGTCAGCGGTTCGGCCGAGGTGATGGTGCCCAGCGACACCTCCACATTGCCGGGCAGGATGGCCAGCACCTCGAGGCGCAGGTCGGTCGGCAGGCTGCCGCGGAGCACCGGCTGGATGGTGACCACGCCCAGCCCGCGGAACATCTGCGGGTTGGCCGGGCTGCGGGTCTGCGCGCGCGCAGCGCCCGGCATCAGGTCGACGCTGCGCGTGGCCAGCGCGCCGATGGCGTTGGCCGTGCGTGATTCGGTGGCGGGGGGTGCGGCTTGCAACGCGGCGGCCGGCGGGACGCTGGCGGGCGCGCTGGCCTCGGGTGCCGGGACGTGTTCGGAAACGGCGGCGCGCGCGGCGTGGGACGCAGCGTTCGGCCCGTTCGCGGTGGTGGCCCCGTCGAGCGCGCTGGAAACGATCGCCGGGGCGGCGATGCCGGCGATGATCGCCGCGCGCGGGCTTTCGGTGCCGAAGCCGATGGCGACGATGGCGCCCAGAACGGCAAAGAGCCCCATGCCGACCATCAGCCCCGGCGAGGGCATCGCGGCCAGGGGATTGGCAAGGTAGAAGGCGCCGAGATTGGCGACGGTCGGGCAGGTGCCGCCCAGGGCGCCACAGATGACGGTCCGAATGTTCATGTCCCGACTCCTGACACGGGATGACGCTTGCGCGGGAACCGGCTGCGCCAATGCGGGTTGGTCCGGCGATCCGCCCAGCCGCGAGAGGTCCGCGCCGCGTCGTTCAGTCCAAAACGAAAAACGAGCAAATTAACTTAGGTTAACATACCACACTCCGCGCGGCGGCTCAACTTTTCCGTGCAGCGTCAAGGCCCTTTGCCCGCGGACTGGCGCCCGGGACCGCGTTCGGCGGGTCGCGGGTTCAGCAGGCGGCGATCATCTCGGACTGGCGCACGATCACCTCGGCCTGTTTGATCGAGGCGATGTCGACCAAGCGCCCTTTGTAGACCGTCGCGCCCTCGCCCCGCGCCTTGGCTTCTTCCATCGCGGCGAGGATTTCGCGCGCCTCGGCCACGGCGGCGTCGGAGGGGGTGAAGACCTCGTTCGCCAGCGCCACCTGCTTGGGGTGGATCGCCCATTTGCCGACCATGCCGAGCGTCGCCGAGCGGCGGGCCTGGGCGCGGAACCCCTCGTCATCCGAAAAGTCGCCGAAGGGGCCGTCGACGGGCAGGACGCCGTGCGTGCGGCAGGCCGCGACGATCGCCGCCTGTGCCCAGTGCCAGGGGTCGGACCAGTGGCGCGCGCCGTCGTGCAGCATGTAGTAGTTTTCCTGCGTGCCGCCGATGCCGGTGGTCTGCATCCCCATCGAGGCGGCGAAATCGGCCGCGCCCAGCGACATCGCCTGCAGGCGGGGGCTGGCGGCGGCGATCTCCTCGACATGGGTAATGCCGGCGGCGGATTCGATGATCACCTCGAAAGCTATGGGGTTTTCGCGGCCCTTCGCGCGCTCGACCGCCGTGACCAGCGCATCCACTGCGTAGAGGTCGGCGGCGCAGCCGACCTTGGGGATCATGATCTGGCCCAGCCGCTCGTCGGCCTGTTCCAGGAGGTCGACCACGTCACGGTACCAGTAGGGCGTGTCGAGGCCGTTGATCCGCACGCTGAGCGTCTTGCTGCCCCAGTCGATGTCGCGCGTGGCGGCGATGACATTGGCCCGCGCGTTGTCCTTGTCGCCGGGCGCGACCGAATCCTCGAGATCGAGGTTGATCACGTCGGCTTCGGACGCGGCCATCTTGGCAAAGATCGCCGGGCGCGATCCGGGGCCGAAAAGCTGGCAGCGGTTGGGGCGGGCGGTCGGCGCGGGCTGGATGCGGAAGGACATGGGCAGGGCTTTCGGTCAGGAAGTTGCGCGGCGGATTGCGGAAGGGTTAGGAAGTTGCGCGGGTTTTCGCAACCCCGTTTCTGCACCTGCGAAAGCCCGGCTTGCCCCGGGGATGCCGGCGCAATACGTCTTGAACTTGAAGGGCGCGCGCCGCAGAACACGGGCGGGATTGCCGCCTGCGCGCAAGGAGACTGCCATGATCGAGACCCCGTACCTGCTGTTTCTGGGCGATGCGCCGGACCCGCTGGCGGCCAAGGTCGCGCAAGGGATCAAGGACTGGCGCCCGGAATTCGCGGTCGGCCAGTTGCGGTTGGAGGGTTGCCGCGCCGACATGGGCATCCCCGACATGACGCTGGCCGAGGCGAAGGCGGCCGGCGTGAAGACCGTGGTGATCGGGGTCGCCAACCGCGGCGGCGTGATCAGCCAGAAGTGGAAGAAGGTGCTGGTCGAGGCGCTGGAGGAGGGGTTCGACCTGGCCTCGGGGCTGCACAACCTTCTGCGTGACGAGGAGGACCTGGCCGCGGTCGCCCGCGCCACCGGGCGCAAGCTGCACGATGTGCGGGTGCCGGCAGTGAAGTATCCGATCGCCAACGGCGTGCGGCGGACGGGCAAGCGCTGCCTGGCCATCGGCACGGATTGTTCGGTCGGCAAGATGTACACCGCGCTCTGCATGGAGCGCGAGATGCGCGAGCGGGGCATGAAGGCGAGCTTTCGCGCCACCGGGCAGACCGGCATCCTGATCACCGGCGGTGGCGTGCCGCTGGATGCGGTGATCGCGGATTTCATGGCCGGGTCTATCGAGTGGCTGACGCCGGACAACGAAGACGACCACTGGGACCTGATCGAAGGGCAGGGGAGCCTGTTCCACGTCAGTTATTCCGGCGTCACGTTGGCGCTGATCCATGGCGGCCAGCCCGACGCGCTGATCCTGTGCCACGAGCCCACGCGCGCGCACATGCGCGGCCTGCCGGACTACAAGCTGCCGACGCTGGAGGCGGTGCGCGACATGGGGCTGGAACTGGCGCGGGTGTCGAACCCCGGCTGCCAGGTGGTGGGCGTGGCGGTGAATACGCAAGGGTTGGACGAGGACGCCGCGCGCGCCTACCTCGCCGAGGTCGAGGCGCGGCTGGACCTTCCGGCGACCGATCCCTATCGGTTCGGCGCGGGCAAGCTGGTCGACGCGTTGGAAGCGATCTGAACCGGGCAGGGGGGCGCTGCCCCCCTCGGCCTGCGGCCTCACCCCCCGGGATATTTGGGGACAGATGAAGGAACTGCGATGATTTCCGTTCGGGCCGATAGCTTCCGGCTGGCCGAGGTCTTCACCATCGCGCGCGGCTCGCGCACCGAGGCGCGGGTGCTGACGGTCGAGGTGGCGCGCGGGGGCGTGACCGGGCGCGGCGAATGCGTGCCCTACGCGCGCTATGGCGAGACGGTGGAGAGCGTTGCGGCGCAGATCGAGGCGCTGCCGGCGGATATCGACCGGGCGGCGCTGCAGGCGGCGCTGCCGGCGGGGGCGGCGCGCAACGCGGTCGATTGCGCGCTGTGGGATCTGGAGGCGAAGGCGGCGGGGCGGCGGGTATGGGAACTGGCCGGGCTGGCGGCGCCGGGGCCGATGGTGACGGCCTTCACGCTGTCGCTGGACACACCCGAGAAGATGCGGGCGGCGGCGGCGCGGCAGGCGCATCGTCCGCTTCTGAAGATCAAGCTGGGCACGCCCGACGACATGCCCCGCCTGGAAGCGGTGCGCGCGGGCGCGCCGGAGGCCAAGATCATCGTCGATGCCAACGAGGGGTGGTCGGCCGAGGTCTATGCCGATCTGGCGCCGCACCTGCTGCGTCTGGGCGTGGCGATGGTCGAACAGCCTTTGCCGGCCGGTGACGACGCGATGCTGGCCGAGATCGCGCGGCCGCTGCCGGTCTGCGCCGACGAATCCTGCCACGACCGCGCCAGCCTGCCCGGGCTGAAGGGCAAGTATGACATGGTCAACATCAAGCTGGACAAGACCGGCGGGTTGACCGAGGCGCTGGCCTTGCGCGACGCGGCGCGGGCGGAGGGCTACGGGCTGATGGTCGGCTGCATGGTCGGGACCTCGCTGGCGATGGCGCCGGCGGTGCTGGTCGCGCAGGGGGCGGAGGTGGTCGATCTGGACGGCCCGCTGCTGCTGGCCGAGGACCGCGACCCGGCGCTGCACTATGACGCGGCGGGCGTGCATCCGCCCGAACCGGCGCTTTGGGGATGAAGGAGAGACGATGACCCGCACCGTATACGTGAATGGCGCCTATCTGCCCGAGGGGGAGGCGAAGGTGTCGGTCTTCGACCGGGCGTTCCTGATGGCCGACGGGGTCTACGAGGTGACCTCGGTCCTGGGCGGCAAGCTGATCGACTTTCCCGGCCATCTGGCGCGGCTGGCGCGGTCGTTGGCGGCGCTTGAGATCGCCAACCCGCATGACGACGACGCCTGGCTGGCAATCCACCGCGAGATGGTGGCGAAAAACGACCTGGAGGACGGGATGATTTACCTGCAGGTCAGCCGCGGCAATCCGGGCGACCGGGATTTTGCCTGGCCGGGGGCGGAGGTGGCGCCGACGGTGGTGCTGTTCACCCAGTCGAAGCCGGGGCTGGCGGACAGTCCGCAAGCGGGGACCGGCATCAAGGTCATCTCGATCCCCGACATCCGCTGGGGGCGGCGCGACATCAAGACGGTGCAGCTGCTTTATCCGTCGATGGGCAAGATGATGGCCAAGAAGGCCGGCGCTGACGATGCCTGGATGGTCGAGGACGGGAAGGTCACCGAGGGGACGTCGAACAACGCGTATATCGTGAAGGGCGGCAAGATCGTCACGCGGCAGCTTTCGACCAACATTCTGCACGGGATCACCCGCGCCGCCGTGCTGCGGTTCGCCCGCGAGGCGCAGATGGAGGTCGAGGAGCGGGCCTTTACCGTCGAGGAGGCGAAGGCGGCGGACGAAGCGTTCATCACCTCGGCCTCGGCCTTCGTGATGCCGGTGGTCGAGATCGACGGCGTGGCGCTGGGCGGCGGCAAGCCCGGCCCGGTGGCGACCCGGCTGCGCGAGATCTATCTGGACGAGAGCCGCAGATCGGCGATCTGATCGGGGCGCGGCGGGTCCGAATTCGGGCTGAATCGTTCCGATGCCGGACCTGCGCGCATGCGCGCAATCTGGCAAATAACTGACAAGATGCGGAAAAATCCGTGATCGCAAGGAAATCTTAACCCGCGCGATGTGCTGTCCGCTGTGGGGGCGTCGCGCCGGCCTCGATAGGTGCGCGGCCGGGCGGGGCCGGTGCCTTGACAGCGCAGGCGCGATGGCGTACCCCGCGCCCAACTTCCCGGAGGCCTGCCGCTTCCGGTCCCTTCGTCTTTGCGGGGATCGCCATCCGTCAGCGCGTTGCGCCCGCGGGTGCTGCCTTGCATTGGCTGGATGCAAAGGACGCGTGCATGTTCGAGAATCTGTCCGAACGCCTCGGCGGGGTCTTCGACCGGCTGACCAAGGCGGGGGCGCTGTCGGCCGAGGATGTGACCGCGGCCCTGCGCGAGGTGCGCGTGGCGCTGCTGGAGGCCGATGTCTCGTTGCCGGTCGCACGGGATTTCATCAAGCGCGTGCAGGCCAAGGCCACGGGGGCTGCGGTCACCAAGTCGATCACGCCGGGCCAGCAGGTCGTCAAGATCGTCCATGACGAGCTGATCGCGACGCTGACCGGCGAGGGCGATCCGGGCAAGCTGAAGATCGACAACCCGCCCGCGCCGATCCTGATGGTCGGGCTTCAGGGGTCGGGCAAGACCACGACCTCGGCCAAGCTGGCGCGGCGGTTGAAGGAGCGCGAGGGCAAGCGCGTGCTGATGGCCTCGCTCGATACCAACCGCCCGGCGGCGATGGAGCAGCTGGCGATCCTGGGCACGCAGATCGGCGTCGATACCCTGCCGATCGTGCTGGGCGAGAAGGCGGTGCAGATCGCCCGGCGCGCGAAGCAGCAGGCGACGCTGGGCGGCTATGACGTCTATATCCTGGACACCGCCGGCCGGCTGCATATCGACGAAGTGCTGATGGACGAGGTGCAGGCCGTCCGCGATGTCGCCAACCCGCGCGAGACGCTGCTGGTGGTCGACGGCCTGACCGGCCAGGACGCTGTCAACGTCGCCACGGAATTCGACGGAAAGGTTGGCATTTCCGGCGTCATCCTGACGCGGATGGACGGTGACGGGCGCGGTGGTGCGGCGCTGTCGATGCGCGCGGTGACGGGCAAGCCGATCCGCTTCGTGGGCCTGGGCGAGAAGTCCGACGCGCTGGAGACGTTCGAGCCCGAGCGGATTGCCGGGCGCATCCTGGGCATGGGCGATATCGTGGCCCTGGTCGAGAAGGCGCAGTCGACGCTGGAGGCCGAGCAGGCCGAGCGGATGATGAAGCGCTTTCAGAAGGGTCAGTTCAACATGAACGACCTGAAGGGCCAGCTGGAACAGATGATGAAGATGGGCGGCATGCAGGGCGTCATGGGGATGATGCCGGGCATGGGCAAGATGCAGAAACAGGCCGAGGCGGCGGGTTTCGACGACAAGATGCTCAAGCGCCAGGTGGCGCTGATCCAGTCGATGACCAAGAAGGAGCGCGCCAATCCCGACCTGCTGCAGGCCAGCCGCAAGAAGCGCATCGCGGCGGGGGCAGGGCTGGAGGTTTCCGAGCTCAACAAACTTCTGAAGATGCAGCGGCAAATGGCTGATGTCATGAAGAAGATGGGCAAGGGCGGGATGCTGAAGAACGCCATGAAGCAGATGTTCGGCAAGGGCGGCGCGCCCGATCCGGCGACGATGGACCCGGATGCGATGCGCGCGGCCGCGCAGCAGTTGCAGGGCCGCATGCCCGGCGGCATGGGCGGCCTGCCCGGCATGGGCGGCGGCATGACGCTGCCCGGCGGGCTGTCGGGGCTGGGCAAGAAGCGATGATCCGCCTCGCGCCCGAAATCACGCTGGAAACCGAGCGGCTGGTCCTGCGCCAGCCGACGGCCGAGGATTGGGAGGCCGCGGCGGCCTTCATGACCTCGCCGCGGGCCGAGTATGTCGGCGGCAGTTCCGACCGGGGCGCGGTCTGGCGCAGCTTCGGCCATGTCGTCGGCCATTGGGTGCTGCGGGGCTACGGCATGTTCGTCTTCTGCAAGAAGGGCAGCGCGGAGCCGTTGGGCATGGTCGGCCCCTTCTTTCCCGAAAGCTGGGCCGAGCCCGAGATCGGCTGGTCGGTCTGGTCGCCCGCGCACGAGGGCAAGGGTTATGCCTTTGAGGCGGCAACGGCCGCGCGCCGCTTCGCCTATGACCGGCTGGGCTGGAGATCGGCGATCAGCTACATCGACCCGGCGAATGCCCGTTCGATCCGGCTGGCCGAACGGCTGGGCGCAGTGGTCGACCCCGCGGTCGCGCATCCCTTCGGCGACGAGCCTTGCACCGTCTACCGCCACCCCGGCCCCGAGGCGCTGGCATGAGCGCGCCGCATCCGCAACTCACCGGCGTCCCGGTGCTGGAGACCGCGCGGTTGATCCTGCGCGCGCCGGCGCCGCGGGATTTCGAACCGTTCGCGGCCTACTGTGCCGCGGACCGGTCGCGGTTCACCGGCGGGCCGCTGAACCGGGACCTGGCCTGGCGGGCGTTCTGCGCGATCACCGGCAACTGGGTGCAGCGCGGCTACGCGTTCTTCGTGATCGAGGAGCGCGCCAGCGGCCGGGCCATCGGCATGGCCGGGCCGTGGTGCCCCGAGGGCTGGCCCGAACCCGAGATCGGCTGGCAGATCTGGGACCCCGTGGACGAGGGGCAGGGTTTCGCGCGCGAGGCCGCCGAGGCCGCGCGCGGCTTTGCCTATGACGTGCTGGGCTGGCCGACCGCGATCAGCCTGATCGTCGAGGACAACGCCCGCAGCCAGGCGCTGGCGCGGCGGCTGGGCTGCACCCCCGGCGGGGTGTTCACGCACGAGCGCCTGGGCAGCTGCGCGATCTGGCGCCACCCGGCGCCCGGGACGCTGGCCGATGGCGGGATGGAGGCCTACGCATGAGCGCGCCGCACCTGACCCCGATCCCCGGCCCGGCCGCCGATTTCGCCGCCCGCCTGCGCGCCGAACTGCCGGTGCTGGAAACTGGGCGCTGCATTCTGCGCGCGCCGGTGCTGGAGGATGCGCCGGCCTGGGAGGCGATCATGGTGCCGGATGCCGAGGGCCATCTGGGCGGGCCGCACGACGCCGAGAGCGCGTTTCGCGAGTTCGCCGCGACGGTCGGCACCTGGCTTCTGCGCGGCCACGGCCTCTGGACGGTGACGGACAGGGCGGGGGCGGTGCTGGGCTTCGTGCTGATCGGCTTCGAGCCGGGCGATCCGGAGCCGGAACTGGGTTTTCTCTTTTGCGAGGAGGCGCGCGGGCAGGGCTATGCCGCCGAGGCCGCGGCGGCCGCCCGTCGACATGCGCTGGAGACGCTGCGCCTGCCGGCGCTGGTCAGCTGCATCGCGCCGGGCAATGCGCCCTCGCGCCGCCTGGCCGAACGGCTGGGCGCGCGGCTGGACGGCGTTCTGAGTTATCCGGGCGATGCAGAGCCCGCGGAAATCTGGCGCCATGCGCCCGGGGAGGCTGCATGAACCGCGACACCGACGCCGCCCGGGCTGAGGCGCTGCTGTCGGGGCACCGCGCCTCGATCGACCGGCTGGATGCGATTCTGGTCTACACGCTGGCCGAGCGCTTCAAGCACACCCAGGCGGTGGGTCGGCTGAAGGCCGAACACGCGCTGCCGCCGTCCGACCCGGCGCGCGAGGCGCGGCAGATCGAACGGCTGGAGGCGCTGTCGCGCGAGGCCGATCTCGACCCCGAATTCGCCAAGAAATTCCTCGGCTTCATCATATCGGAGGTGATCCGTCACCACGAGAGGATGCAGGGCTGAACGAATACCGGGCCAGCCGGCCCAACCCTCAACCGGGCCCTGCGCCCAAGACGCCATAGACAGGAGACATATCATGGCCACCAAGATCCGACTCGCCCGCGGCGGCTCCAAGAAGCGCCCGCATTACGCCATCGTTGTCGCCGACAGCCGCATGCCGCGCGACGGCCGCTACCTGGAGAAGCTGGGCACCTACAACCCGCTTCTGGCCAAGGACGACGAGGGCCGCGTGAAGCTCGACATGGAGCGCGCCCAGGAATGGCTTGCCAAGGGCGCCCAGCCCACCGACCGCATCGCCCGCTTCCTGGAAGCCGCCGGCGTGAAGCCGAAGGCCGAGCGCGCCAACACGAAGAAGGCCCAGCCCGGCAAGAAGGCCGTCGAGCGGGCGAAGGCGCGCGCCGACAAGGCTGAGGCCGCGACCGCCGAGTGATCTGCCAGAGAGGGGGGCTGTCTGCCCCCCTCTGCCCCGTTCCGGGGCATTCACCCCCCGAGGATACTTGGGGACAGATGAAGGGCGCGCGCGATGAGCGGTGAGCGGGTCTGCGTGGGCGCGATTGCCGGGGCCTTCGGGGTCCGGGGCGAGGTGCGGCTGAAAAGCTTCTGCGCCGAGCCGGAAGCGATTGCCGGCTACGGACCGTTGTCCACCGAGGACGGGCGCGCCTTCGAGATCACGCTGGGCCGGCCGGTGACCAACGGGATCGCGGCGCGCCTGTCGGGCGTCGTTTCGCGCGAGGCGGCCGAGGCGCTGCGTGGCCAGCGGCTTTACGTCGACCGGACCCGCCTGCCGGCCCTGCCCGAGGATGAATTCTACCATGCCGACCTGATCGGGCTGGAGGTGCGCGACACCGGGGGCACGGTGCTGGGGCGGGTGGCGGTGGTGCTGAACCATGGCGCCGGCGACCTGCTGGAGGTCAGCCGGCCGGGAGACGCCGCGATCCTGCTGCCCTTTACCCGCGAAGTGGTGCCGACCGTGGACCCCGGCGCGGGTCGCATCGTCGTCGACCCGCCAGAAGGGCTGATCGAATGAGCGAGGGGTGCAGGCCGCGTCCGACCGAAGGGCGGGACCCGGCGCCGGAGCAGGATGCGCCGCCGGGGGCCGAGCCCTGGCGCGCGACGGTGGTGACGCTGTTCCCCGAGGCGTTTCCCGGCGTCCTGGGCCTGTCGCTGACCGGGCGCGCGCTGGAGCAGGGGCTCTGGTCGCTGGAGACGGTGGACCTGCGCGCGTTCGGCGAAGGCCGGCACCGCAATGTCGACGACGCGCCCGCGGGCGGCGGCGCCGGGATGGTGCTGCGCGCCGATGTGATGGCGAAGGCGCTGGCCGCCGCGGGGGCGGAGCCCTTTGCACCGGGGCGCCGGCCGCTGATCTACCTGTCGCCGCGCGGCGCGCGGTTCGACCAGGCGATGGCGCGGCGGCTGGCGGAGGCCGAGGGGATCACCCTGATTTGCGGCCGGTTCGAGGGGCTGGACCAGCGCGTGATCGACCATTTCGGTATCGAGGAGGTGTCGATGGGCGATTTCGTCCTGACCGGGGGCGAGATCGCCGCACAGGCCTTGATTGACGCGGCGGTCAGGCTTATACCGCGCGTGCTCGGGAATCAGGCGTCGATGGAGGAGGAGTCCTTCAGCGAAGGTTTGCTGGAGCACCCGCAGTACACGAAACCCGCCGTCTGGGAAGGCCGCGCGATACCGGAAACGCTCTTGTCCGGGCATCACGCGAAGATCGCCACCTGGCGGAGGGAGAGGGCCGAGAGGCTGACCAAGGAACGCCGCCCTGACCTCTGGCGGGCTTACTGCGACGCGCGCGGTAGGGACCCGGGAAGAGACCCAAAGCTCTGAGGGCGCTCACACGTCGCGGAATATGAACCGCGCTTATCGAAAGGACGACGCGATGAACCTGATCGCGCAGATCGAAGCCGAGCAGATCGCCGAGCTTGGCAAGGACATTCCGGATTTCAAGGCCGGCGATACCATCCGCGTGGGCTACAAGGTGACCGAGGGCACCCGGTCGCGCGTGCAGAACTTCGAGGGCGTCTGCATCAAGCGGGCCGGCGGCAGCGGCATCGCCGCGTCCTTCACCGTGCGCAAGATCTCGTTCGGCGAGGGCGTGGAGCGGATGTTCCCCCTGCATTCGACCAATATCGACGCGATCGAGGTGGTGCGTCGCGGCAAGGTGCGTCGCGCCAAGCTCTATTACCTGCGCGAGCGTCGGGGCAAGTCGGCGCGGATCGCCGAGAAGACCAATTACCGCGCCCTGGGTGGCGCCAAGGGCTGAGGAGAGGCGCGATGAGAAAAGGCATTCACCCCGAATACCACATGGTCAACGTCAAGATGACCGACGGGACGATGTTGCAGATGAAATCGACCTGGGGCGCGGAGGGCGACACGATCTCGCTCGACGTCGACCCGACCGTGCATCCGGCCTGGACCGGCGGCTCGACCCGGTTGATGGACACCGGCGGCAAGGTGTCGCGGTTCAAGAACAAGTACGCCGGCCTCGGATTCTGAGAGCGCAAGGGCGACGAGGGACAGGGGCGCGACCGAAGGGTCGCGCCCTTTTTCAGTGGCTTGCACCCGTCCGGCGGCACGGCTAAGCCGGCGCCTGGGCAAGGACGGGCAGGCATGGCGCATATCATCGTCACCGGCAACGAAAAGGGCGGGTCGGGCAAGTCGACGACCGCGATGCATGTGGCGACGGCGCTGGCGCGCATGGGCCACCGCGTGGGCGCGCTGGACCTGGACATTCGGCAGCGCAGCTTCGGAAGGTATGTGGAGAACCGCCGCGCCTTTCTGCTGCGCGAAGGGCGGGAGATGCCGACGCCGGATTACCGCGCGCTGCCGCCGGCGGGGAGCGAGGGGATCGACCGCGCCTTTGCCGAGATGGTCGAGGCGCTGTCGGAGAGCGCAGATTTCATCGTGATCGACTGCCCCGGCTCGCACACGCGGCTGGCGCAGATGGCGCATGCGATGGCGGATTCGCTGGTCACGCCGTTGAACGATTCCTTCATCGACTTCGACCTGCTGGCGCGGATCGACCCGATGACGAACAAGGTTCTCGGCCCGTCGATCTATGCCGAGATGGTCTGGCAGGCGCGCCAGACGCGGGCCGAGGCGGGGCTGAAGCCAATCGACTGGTTGGTGCTGCGCAACCGGATGGGCACCCAGCAGATGCACAACAAGCGCCGCGTCGGTGAGGCGCTGAAGGCGCTGGCGAAGCGGATTGGGTTTCGGGTCGCGCCCGGGTTTTCCGAGCGGGTGATCTTCCGCGAGTTGTTCCCGCGCGGGCTGACGCTGCTGGATCTGCGCGACATCGGAACCGAGAGCCTGAGCCTGTCGAACATCGCCGCCCGGCAGGAGTTGCGGGACCTGATCGCCGCGCTGGACCTGCCGGGGGTCAAGGTGGATTTTTGATCCATCGGCAAGGCGGGGCCCGTTTCGGTTGGCGCGACCGCCGATGCAAATCGCCCGGCCCGTTTCCGGACCGGGCGTTGCGCCGGCATCAGGAGGCCGTCAGGCTGTTCAGGCCCACGGGTGTCGGCGCGGTGCCGGGATCAGGGCACGCCCGCGCGGTCCCAGGCCGCCACCGCGGCCGAGGCGTTGGTGCCGAAGATCGAGGCGTTGACACCGCTGGCCGCAAAATCGGTGAAGGCGCTGATCGGGCCGGTCGGCGCGACGCTGTCGACCACCGGGTACTCGTTGTTGCCGTCGGCCAGCATCACCTGCGCATCATCCGACACGAGGTACTCGAGGAAGGCGACCGCGGCGTCGCGGTTGGGCGCGTTGACCAGCACGCCGGCGCCGGTCACATTCACATGCGTGCCGCGGTTGTCCTGGTTGGGGAAGATGAACGCCGTGGCGTCGGCCACCGCGGTATCCTCGGGGTTGGCGGAGGCTTTCAGCCTGCCCCAGTAGTAGGTGTTGGCGATGCCCAGCGCGCATTCCCCGGCGGCGACCGCGCGGATCTGGTCGGTATCGCCGCCCTGCGGGGCGCGGGCCAGGTTGCGGCCGATGCCGCGCGCCCATTCGGTCGCCGCCTCCTCGCCCAGGGCGTCGATCAGTTCGGCCATCAGCGAGACGTTGTAGATGTTCGAGGACGAGCGCATGCAGAGCATGCCTTCGAATTCGGGTTTCGCCAGATCCTCGTAGTCGGTGACGCCTTCGGGAAGGCCCTGCTCGACATTGTAGAAGATCACGCGGGCGCGGGTGCTGAGGCCGAACCAGAGGTTGTCGGGGTGGCGCAGCGCCTCGGGGATGCGGTCGGTCAGCACGTCGCTTTCGACCGGCTGGAAGAGGCCGGCTTCGACCGCGCGGTGCAGGCGGCCGCCATCGACCGTGAGCAGGATGTCGGCGGGGCTGTTCGCCCCCTCGGCCTGGATGCGCGCGACCAGTTCGTCGCCCGAGCCTTCGATCAGGTTGATGCGAATCCCGGTGGCTTCGGTGAAGCCTTCATAGAGCGCGAGATCGGTATCGTAGTGGCGCGCGGAATAGAGGTTGAGTTCATCGGCCATCGCCGGCATCGCCGTGGCGAGCGCGAGCAGGGAGGCGGTCGCATAGCGCAACATTTCGGACTCCTGTCTTTGTTGTGTGCGCCTGCCTCGGACCGCGTCGGGCGCAGTCGCTGGGTTGGCAATCGAGGCGGGCCGAATCGCCCGCCGCGGGATCTGTCTATCGCAGGTCGCAGAACCTGACAATAACGCTCGGAATACTCGACAGGGGCGCCGATCCGGGGTAAGCCTGCCCGGCATCCCCCGGAGGGTTTCGATGAGCCACAGCCTGACCCGCCCTGCGCCGCGCGTGCCGCCAACAGGGGCGCGACCGATCCGCGCGCTGGCGCGGCGGTTCGGCGCGTCGGTCTGGACGCTGGGGGCATTCCTGGTCATCGCGGTCATCCTGCTGCCGATCGCGACGGTGGTCAGCCGGGTCTTCGTTCCCTCCGAAGGGGTCTGGCCGCACATGCTGGAAACGGTGCTGCCGACCTATGTCGGCAACACGCTGATCCTGGTGGCGGGTGTGACCGCGCTGGCCATCGTGATCGGCGTGACCACGGGCTGGCTGGTCGCGGCCTGCGAGTTTCCGGGCCGGCGCCTCTTCGAATGGACGCTGATGCTGCCGCTGGCGATGCCGGGCTATGTCATCGCCTATGTCTATTTCGACAGGCTCAGCTATTGGGGCCCGGTGCAGAGCGGGCTGCGCACGGCGTTCGGCTGGGAAAGGGGGGAGTACTGGTTTCCGCAGATCGCCTCGCTTCCCGGGGCGACGGTGCTGCTGGCGCTGGTGCTTTATCCCTATGTCTACCTGCTGGCACGCGCCGCCTTCCTGGGGCAGTCGATGCGCATGATGGAAGCCGCGCGCGCGCTGGGTCACAGCCGCGCCTCGGCCTTTCGGCGGGTGGCACTGCCGATGGCCTGGCCGGCGATCGCCGCGGGCGCCACCTTCGTCGCGATGGAGACGCTGGCCGATTACGGCACCGTGCTGCACTTGGGCGTGCAGACGATGACCACGGGCATCTTCCGCACCTGGTTCGCCCGCGGCGCGCCGATTGCCGCGGCGCAGTTGTCGGCGCTGCTGCTGTGCTTCGTCACCGCCGCCTTCCTGGTCGAGCGGTTCCTGCGCGGCAGCCGGCGGTTCACCGGCGATCCGGGCGGGCGCAGCGCGGCCTCGGTGGCGCGGCATCCTTTGGGGAGCGGGCGCGCGTTGCTGGCGGTGCTGGCCTGCGCGGTGCCGGTCCTGCTGGGCTTCCTGCTGCCGGCGGCGGAACTGTTGCGCCTGTCGATCATCGCCGGCGATCCGCTCTGGGGCGCGCGGTTCTTCGGCTTCGCCGCGAATAGCCTGAAGATGGCGGGCGGGGCCGCGGTGATCCTGGTCGCGCTGTCGGTCTTTCTGGCCTATGCGCGCCGGATGCAGGGCGGGCTGGCGATCGGTGCGGCGATGCAGGCGGCCAGCTTCGGATATGCCATGCCCGGCGCGGTGATCGCCGTGGGGGTGCTGGTGCCGCTGGCGGCGTTCGACAACGGGCTCGATGCGCTGATGCGCGCCTGGTTCGGCGTCTCCACCGGGTTGTTGCTGACCGGCAGCATTGCCGCGCTGATGTTTGCCTATGTCGTGCGCTACCTGGCGGTGGCGCTGAAGACGGTCGAGGCGGGGTTCGCCCGCATCCCGCCCAGCATGGACGAGGCCGCGCGCAATCTGGGCGCGGGGCCGCTGCGCACGCTGCGGCAAGTGCATCTGCCGCTGATGCGGCGCGGGATGCTGACCGCGGCGATCTTCGTCTTTGCCGACGTGATGAAGGAACTGCCGGCGACGCTGATCGTGCGGCCCTTCAATTTCGACACCCTGGCGGTGCGCACCTTCCGGCTGGCCAGCGACGGACGGCTGGAGGAGGCGGCGACCTCGGCCTTGCTGATCGTCGCGGTCGGCATTCTGCCGGTGATCCTGCTCAGCCGCGCGATGAACCGTTGAACGGATGCGCCGCTTGTGCCGTGACGTCGCGTTTGGTAACAAAACCTGTCCAATCGCAAGGGGTCCGCGATGCCTGTCATCACCTCCATCGAGGATCTGCGCCAGATCTACCGCCGCCGGGTGCCGCGGATGTTCTACGACTACGCGGAGTCGGGCAGCTGGACCGAGCAGACCTTTCGCGAGAACACGAGCGATTTCGCGTGGATCAAGCTACGCCAGCGCGTGGCGGTGGACATGGCCGGCAGGTCGACGAAATCGACCATGATCGGCGAGGAGGTGGCGATGCCGGTCGCGCTGGCCCCGGTGGGCCTGACCGGGATGCAGCACGCCGATGGCGAGATCAAGGCGGCGCGCGCGGCCGAGAAGTTCGGCGTGCCGTTCACGCTGTCGACGATGTCCATCTGCTCGATCGAGGATGTAGCCGAGAACACGAGCAAGCCTTTCTGGTTTCAGGTCTACACGCTCAAGGACGATGACTTCATGCGCCGGCTGTTCGAGCGGGCGCGCGCGGCGAAATGCTCGGCGCTGGTCATCACCGTCGATCTGCAGGTGCTGGGCCAGCGCCACCGAGACCTGAAGAACGGCCTTTCGGCGCCGCCCAAGCTGACCCCCGCATCGATCGCCAACATGATGACCAAGGTCCAGTGGGGGCTGGGCATGCTGGGCACCAAGCGGCGGTTCTTCGGCAATATCGTCGGCCATGCCAAGGGCGTGTCGGACCCGGGGTCGTTGTCGGAGTGGACGAGCCAGGCGTTCGATCCGTCGCTGGACTGGAAGCGGATCGCGCAGTTCAAGGAATGGTGGGGGGGCAAGCTGATCGTCAAGGGGATCATGGAGCCCGAGGACGCGCGGCGCGCGGCGGATATGGGGGCCGATGCGATCGTCGTGTCGAACCACGGGGGACGGCAACTGGATGGCGCGGTGAGTTCGATCCGGATGCTTCCGCAGGTCATGGATGCCGTCGGCGACCGCGTCGAAGTGCATCTCGACAGCGGCATCCGGTCGGGGCAGGACGTTCTCAAGGCCTTGAGTTTAGGGGCAAAAGGCACCTACGTGGGGCGGGCATACACCTACGGTCTCGGCGCGATGGGGGAGGCGGGGGTGACGAAGGCGCTGGAGGTCATCCACAAAGAACTCGACGTGTCGATGGCGCTGTGTGGGGAGACTGACATCGCGAATGTCGGGCCGCACATGCTGTATGTTCCGCAGGGATTCGGGGACCCGACTGTCCCCCTCTGACGGGTGGTTTCGCCCGCTGGCAGGGTGCTGGAAAGTGTATGGCAAGTGGCTGGCAAGCGTATGGCAAACGTATGGCAGTTCCGAACGGTGCGGAAAGGTTTTGTTGAGGCGGCGGGCCGCGGATTTCGGCGCCTGCGCGGTGCCTGAACGGGCAGTCATTCCCGCGACATCTTCAGCCGCGTGACATCTCGTGCTGGTAGCGCAGTTGGGCGAAGGCCTCGTTCGCGTCGGCTTTCTGTAGGTCGCTGAGCGTGCTTTCGACATAGCTCATGTGCGCCTCGGCGGCGGCGCGGGCGGCCTGCGGGTCGCGGGACTGGATCGCGTCGTTGATCGCGCGGTGCTGGTCCAGCAGCAGATCGCGCGTGCCGCGATGCCGGAACATGGCCTGCCGGTTGTAGAAAACCCCGGCGCGCAGCAGGTCGAACATCGCCCGCATCAGATGCAGCATGACGATGTTGTGGCTGGCCTCGATGATCGCGAGGTGAAACTCGGCGTCCAGTTCGGCCTCGGTCGCCGGGTTGCGCCTGGAATGCGCGGCTTCCATCTTGGCGAAGACCGCGCCGATCACCATCAGGTCGGTGTCCGAGCCGAAGCGGGCGGCGCGTTCTGCGGCCATCCCCTCCAGATCACGGCGGAAGCTGACGTAGTCGAAAACCGCTTCCTGATGGCGCGCGAAGAGTTGCACCAGCGCCTCGGGGAAGGCCGAGCCGAGCATTTCGGCGACATAGACGCCGGCGCCGGGGCGGGCGACGACGAGGCCGCGTTCCTGCAACTCGGCAAGCGCTTCTCGCAGCGACGGGCGCGACACGTTCATGCGTTCGGCCAGGTCGCGCTCGGGCGGCAGGCGCTCGCCCGGGCGCAGCAGGCCGCGCAGGATCAGAAGCTCGACCTGGCGCACGACGCCGCGGGCGAGCTTTTCGGTCTGAACGGGCTGGAACGGCATGATCCCCTCCGATTGGTCAAATGTTATGACCGGTCGGAGGGGCTGGCAAGCGCTATCATGCGCCCATCGCGGTCCTGATCGCGGGCGGGTTCAGCGCCCGGTTGATCCGATCAGATGGTCGGGCGGATCACGATCTCGACGCGGCGGTTCTGCGCGCGGCCCGCGGCCGTGGCGTTCGAAGCGACGGGCTGGTTGGGACCGACGCCCTGAGTCACTATCCTGCGACCCGACACACCGTTCTGGATCAGCACTGCGGCGACCGAATCGGCGCGGCGTTCGGACAGGCCCAAGTTGTAGGCCAGCGAGCCGGTGCTGTCGGTATGGCCGACGACGCGGATGATGCTTTCGGGATTGCGCTGCAGGTTGTTCGAGATCACCGCCAGATCGGCGCGCAGGTCGGGCCGGAGGGTCGCGCTGTCGGTGGCGAACAGGATGTCCTGCGGCATCGTCACGATGATTTCCTGACCGGTGTTGCGCACGTCGGTGCCCGGTCCCAGGTCGCGGCGCAGCTCGGCCGCCTGACGGTCCAGGATGCCACCAATGGCGCCCCCGCCGATGGCCCCGGCCGCCGCGCCGACGGCGGTCGCGCCCAGCCGGTTCGAGGAGTTCGAGGTGGCGCCGAGGAGACCGCCGATGGCGGCGCCGGTCAGCGCGCCGGTCTGGGTGCGGCTGAATTCGCCCTGGGGCGTTTCACAGGCAGCCAGCAGGCCCACGGCGGCGATAGAGGCAATAAAGGGCTTCAAGGTCATGATGTCGATTCCTCCGACTCGGTTCACGGCCTTTTATCCGGTGCCGCGCGCGCGGAACAGGGTCAGGCCACGTTATCCGATAACGTCTGGCTGAACGCCGGGTTCCGGGCGGCGCGGAATCAGGCGGGTGTGCGTTCGGTGCCCGCGTCGAGGCGCGCGGCCTCCCACGCCAGCATCGCGCGTTTCACCGGCAGGCCCCAGTGATAGCCGCCCAGACCGCCGGACTTGGCGATGGCGCGATGGCAGGGGATCAGGAAGCTGACCGGGTTGCGCCCGACGGCGGTGCCGACGGCGCGCACGGCGCGCGGGCTGCCCACCGCGCCGGCCAGTTCCGAATAGGTCGTGACGTGCCCCGAGGGGACGCTGAGCAGCGCCTCCCAGACCTTGATCTGGAAGGGGGCGCCGATCAGGTGCAGCCGCGCGGTGCCGGGTGCCGCGCCGAAGGCGGCCTCGACACAGGGGCGCAGGCTTTCGGGGTCTTCGGTGAAGGTGGCCTTGGGCCAACGGTGGGCGAGGTCGTCATGGGCGGCCTGCGCGCCCATTTCGGCGGCGAAGCCCAGCCCGCAGAGGCCGCGGTCGGTGCCCATCGCGATGGCCGGGCCGAAGGGGCTGTCGAACCAGCCGAATGCGATGCGCAGCCCGTCACCGGCGCGGGCGTAGTCGCCGGGGGTCATCGCCTCCCACCGCAGGAAGAGGTCGTGCAGCCGGCCCGGGCCGGACAGGCCCGAGGCCATGGCGGTTTCGAGCACGGTGAAGCGTTCGGCCAGAAGCCGGCGAGCGTGCCCGAGCGCGAGGTATTGCTGGTAGCGCTTGGGCGAGACGCCGACCCACTGGCTGAAGACGCGCTGGAAATGCGCCGGGCTCATGCCGAGGCGCGCGGCGAGATCGGGCAGCGCAAGCCGCTCGCCGCCGGCGGCGTCCAGCGCGGCGATGGCGCGGGCGATGACGCGGTAATGATACGCCCGCTCGGCCGCGTCGGGCAGGGGGGTGACGGTGTCGGACATGCGCGCGGACCTTTCGTGCCGTGTGCCGCGATCCTAACGCCACAGGCCGCCGACCGCGACCCGGAAGCTGCGCATCCGCACTGGACCTTTGGCGGCCCCCGGCGCAACGTGCAAGCGAATCCGGACCCCTGCCCATGCGCCTTCTGGTATCCTTCGCCGCCCTGTTCCTGTCGGTCGTGCTGCTGCAGCTGGGCCTGGGTGGCGTTGCGCCGCTGGATGCGCTGTCCGGCGCGGTGCTGGGGTTCTCGGCGGGCGAGATCGGGATTCTGGGGTCGGCGCATTTCGTCGGCTTCTTCATCGGCTGCTGGTGGGCGCCGCGGCTGATGGGCGAGGTCGGTCATTCGCGCGCCTTTGCCGCGCTGATCGGCGCCGGCACCATCGGCATCCTGTCGCACATGATGCTGACCGACCCGATCGCCTGGGCGCTGATGCGGGTGACCATCGGCATGGCGGTCGCCGGCTGCTACACGATCATCGAGGCCTGGCTGCAGGCCAAGGTCACCAACGCCACGCGCGGCCGGGCGATGGGCGTCTACCGGGTGGTCGACATCGTCGGATCGCTGGGCGCGCAGCTGCTGATCGCGGTGCTGGAGCCGGCGGTGTACCTGTCCTACAACCTGCTGGCGCTGCTGTGCTGCGCGGCGCTGTTCCCGCTGGTGCTGACCCGCGCCGAGGCGCCGGAGACCGGCCCCGCGCCGCGCCTGCGCCCGACGATGGCCTGGAAGATGTCGCCGCTGGCGGCGACGGGGGTGGTGGTCACCGGTATCACCGGGGCGGCGTTTCGCATGGTCGGCCCGCTTTACGGGTTGGCCGTGGGGTTGGAGGCCGACCGGATCGCGCTCTTCCTCGCCGCCTATGTACTGGGCGGCGCGGTGGCGCAGATCCCCATCGGGTGGCTGGCTGACAAGTTCGACCGGCGCTGGGTGCTGATCTGGCTGTCGGTGGCGGCGATCCTGGCCTGCGGGCTGACCGTGCTGGGCGCCGAGCAGGGGGTGGTGGCGATCTTCCTGGCGGCGGGGTTCTTCGGGTTCACGACGTTTCCGGTCTATTCGGTCTCGGCCGCGCATGCCCATGACCACGCCGCGCAGCACGAGCGGGTGGAGCTGTCGGCGGCGCTGATGTTCCTTTACGCGGTCGGCGCCATCGCCAGCCCGGTCATCGCCTCGGTCCTGATCGACCGGTTCGGGCCGGCGAGCATGTTCGTCTTCATCGCGCTGGCGCATCTGATCCTGGTCGTCTTCGGCTTCTACCGGATGTGGGTGCGCCCCTCGCCGGGCGAACGGACGGCCTATGTCTACGTGCCGCGCACCTCGTTCCTGATCGGCCGGCTGTTGCGCCGGGGCAATGGCGAGAACAGCAAGCGGCGCGATGGCGGCGGCCGCGACCGGGTAGGGGGGCGCGAACCCGAGGATTGACGCCCGCGCAAGGCCCGTGCATGAGACCGGCATGGCCCGCCAGCTGGATTATCATACGATCCACGAGATCTTCCGCCGCTTCCACGCGGCCGAGCCCGAGCCGAAGGGCGAGCTGGAGCACCTGAACGCGTTCACCCTGCTGGTCGCCGTGGCGCTGAGCGCGCAGGCGACGGACGTCGGCGTGAACAAGGCGACGCGGGCGCTGTTCCAGATCGCCGACACGCCCGAGAAGATGCTGGAACTGGGCGAGGAGGGGCTGGTCGCGTATATCCGCACCATCGGGCTTTACCGCAATAAGGCGAAGAACGTGATCCGCCTGAGCCGCATCCTGGTCGAGGAGTATGGCGGCGAGGTGCCGTCGTCGCGCGCCGCGCTCCAGTCGCTGCCGGGGGTGGGGCGCAAGACCGCCAATGTGGTGCTGAACATGTGGTGGGGGCATCCGGCGCAGGCGGTGGACACGCATATCTTTCGCGTCGGCAACCGCACCGGCATCTGCCCCGGCCGCGACCCCGACGCCGTCGAGCGCGCGATCGAGGACAACGTGCCCGCTCCCTACCAGCGCCACGCGCATCACTGGCTGATCCTGCACGGGCGCTACATCTGCAAGGCGCGCAAGCCCAACTGCCCCGCCTGCCCGATCCGCGATCTTTGCCCCTATGAGGAGAAGTCCCTGTGAAGAAGTACCAAGTGGCCGGGATCGGCAACGCCATCGTCGACGTGATTTCCACCGTCGATGACCATTTCCTGGACCACATGGGTATCCGCAAGGGCATCATGCAGCTGATCGAGCGCGACCGGGCCGAGACGCTCTACGGCGCGATGAAGGACCGCGCGCAGGCCTCGGGCGGGTCGGTGGCCAACACCATCGCCGGGATCGGGGCGCTGGGGCTGTCCACGGCCTTTGTCGGGCGGGTGCAGGACGACGCGCTGGGGCGGTTCTACGCGCAGGACACCGCGCGGGCGGGCACCGATTTCGTCAATGCGCCGGTGCCGGGGGGCGACCTGCCGACCTCGCGGTCGATGATCTTCGTCACGCCCGATGGCGAGCGGTCGATGAACACCTATCTGGGCATTTCCGCCGACCTCGGCCCCGAGGACGTGGACGAGGCGGTGATGGCCGACAGCGCCGTGGTCTTTCTGGAAGGGTATCTGTTCGACAAGGACCGCGGAAAGCAGGCGTTCCTGAAGGCGGCGCGGGCCTGCCGCGGGGCGGGCGGGCGCGCGGGCATCGCGCTGTCGGATCCGTTCTGCGTGGACCGCCACCGCGCCGATTTCCGCCGCCTGGTGGCCGAGGATATGGATTACGTCATCGGCAACCAGTCCGAATGGGTCGCGCTCTATCAGGCGAACGACCTGGACGAGGCGCTGGCGCAGGCGGCGCGCGACTGTTCGATGGTGATCTGCACGCGCTCGGGCGATCCGGTGGTGGCGATCCATGACGGGCACCGGGTGACCGCGCCGGTGGCGCGGGTGACGCCGGTCGATGCCACCGGGG
This sequence comes from Pararhodobacter sp. SW119, assembly GCF_017811755.1. Classification (GTDB taxonomy): domain Bacteria; phylum Pseudomonadota; class Alphaproteobacteria; order Rhodobacterales; family Rhodobacteraceae; genus Pararhodobacter. The sequence continues at coordinate 60,636 of NZ_JADDJF010000007.1, forward strand.
CGGGCGACCAGTTCGCGGCGGGGTTCCTCTATGGGCTGGCGGGCGGGCATTCGCTGGAAACCAGCGCGCGGATGGGCTGCATCGCCGCGTCCGAGGTCATCGGCCATCTGGGCGCGCGCCCCAAGGCGAACGTGCTGGCAATGTTCCGGTCCGAGAAGCTGGTTTGAGGCGCGGCAGGACGCGCTGCCGAGCCTTCGGTCCGCATGCGGACGTTTTCGCAAGGCATTGAAATGGCAGACGAAATCGGCCTCGTTAACCGCAATGAAATCTTTGGCGAGCGGGCAGATGCGCCGTTCCACGCGCTGCTGGGGCGGGGTCGAGGGTCAGCGCGCGTTCCGTTCCCATGCCGCTCGCGCCATCGCCGAGGCTGCGCGAATATGCGTCGTCCTCGCCGGTGGTACGCTGAAGATCTGGCTGGCAGCCACCGGACAGGATTGCCAACAATCTGTTTTTGTTGATTTTTAAGACGGCTATGGCAGATATGTAAGTCCGAGGCATCTTTCATGGTATCCGAGCGATGGAACAGTCTGAAACCGAACTCATGCTCAAGGGCTACGGCCTGACGACGGCCGAACTTTACTACCGCATGCCGGACTATCAGCGCGTGCTCAACAGCTACATCTGGCAGGAATACGATCTGGCGCCCGACTATCCGAAGCTTTTCGGCTTCATCGAGTTCTGGCAACGCGAGATCGAGGGGCCGCTACATTCGGTGCGCTTCACCCATCGCAAGCTGATCGCCCCCGGCGAGTGGCGCAACGTGGTGGGTGAGTTCACGTTGCACTGAGTCGCGACCGCCCGGCCTGCGGCGCCGGTACCGGCGGTGCCGGCCGCCCGCTCAATGGCTGACCCGCGCTGCGGGACCGGGGCGGGCATTTTTCCAGACACCGCCCCGAGCGCCCTGCGGAGGGAATGCGGCGGCGGGACTTGCAAAGCCCCGGGTGAACGGGCCAAGTGGGGCGGCGCCTGCCGCGCTGCAGAACCGATGACACCGCCACTTTGCCCGGGGGACCGCATGGCCGCTTTCCGCAAGATCCTGATTGCCAATCGCGGCGAGATCGCCATCCGCGTCATGCGCGCGGCCAACGAACTGGGCAAGCGCACCGTCGCCGTATTCGCCGAAGAGGACAAGCTGGGCCTGCACCGGTTCAAGGCCGACGAGGCCTACCGGATCGGCGCGGGGCTGGGACCGGTGGCAGCGTATCTGTCGATCCCCGAGATTATCCGCGTGGCCAAGGCCGCGGGCGCCGATGCGATCCATCCGGGCTACGGGCTGCTGTCGGAAAACCCCGAACTGGTCGATGCCTGTGTCGCGGCCGGCATCACCTTCATCGGCCCGCGCGCCGAGACCATGCGCGCGCTGGGGGACAAGGCCAGCGCCCGGCGCGTGGCAATGGAGGCCGGCGTGCCGGTGATCCCCGCGACCGAGGTCATGGGCGAGGACATGGACGCGATCCGCAGGGAGGCCGCCGAGATCGGCTTTCCGCTGATGCTGAAGGCCAGCCACGGCGGCGGCGGGCGCGGGATGCGCGCGATTGAGGGTGCGGACGAGCTGGAGGCGAAAGTCCGCGAGGGCCGGCGCGAGGCGGAAGCGGCGTTCGGCAATGGCGAGGGCTATCTGGAGAAGATGATCGAGCGCGCGCGCCATGTCGAGGTGCAGTTGCTGGGCGACCAGCACGGGCAGCTCTATCACCTGTTCGAGCGGGACTGCACCGTGCAGCGCCGCAACCAGAAGGTCGTCGAGCGCGCCCCGGCCCCCTACCTGACGCCCGAACAGCGCGCCGAGGTCTGCGCGCTGGCGCTGAAGATCGGGCAGGCGGTGGGCTACCAGAACGCCGGCACGGTCGAGTTCCTGATGGACATGGACACCGACCGTTTCTACTTCATCGAGGTCAACCCCCGCATCCAGGTCGAGCATACCGTCACCGAGGAAGTGACCGGCATCGACATCGTCAAGGCGCAGATCCGCGTGGCCGAGGGCACGACGCTGGCCGAGGCCACCGGCACGCCCGCGCAAGCGGACATCCGGCTGCGAGGCCATGCGATGCAGTGCCGGGTGACGACCGAAGACCCGCTCAACAACTTCATCCCCGACTACGGGCGCATCACCGCCTACCGCTCGGCCACCGGGATGGGCATCCGGCTCGATGGCGGGACGGCCTATGCGGGCGGGGTCATCACGCGCTATTACGACTCGCTTCTGGTCAAGGTCACCGCCTGGGCGCCGACGCCGAAGGAGGCGATCGCGCGGATGGACCGGGCGTTGCGCGAATTCCGCATCCGCGGGGTCAGCACCAACATCGCCTTCGTCGAGAACCTGCTGAAGCATCCGACGTTTCTGGACGACAGCTACACGACGCGCTTCATCGACACGACGCCGGAGTTGTTCATCTTTCGCAAGCGGCGCGACCGCGGCACGAAAGTGCTGACCTATCTTGCCGACATCACCGTCAACGGCCACCCCGAGACCGCGGGCCGGCCCCGACCCGCGCAGCCACGCGCCCCGGTCGCGCCCGCGCAGCGCGCCGAGCCCGTCGCCGGCACGCGAACGCTGCTGGAGGAAAAGGGGCCCAAGGCCGTCGCCGACTGGATGAAGGCGCAGCGGAAGCTGCTGATCACCGACACGACGATGCGCGACGCCCACCAGTCGCTGCTGGCGACGCGCATGCGCTCGATCGACATGATCCGCGTGGCGCCGGCCTATGCCGCGAACCTGCCGCAGCTTTTCTCCGTCGAATGCTGGGGGGGGGCCACCTTCGACGTCGCCTATCGCTTCCTGCAGGAATGCCCCTGGCAGCGTCTGCGCGATTTGCGCGCGCGGATGCCGAACGTGATGACGCAGATGCTGCTGCGCGCCTCGAACGGGGTGGGCTACACCAACTATCCCGACAACGTGGTGCAGTTCTTCGTGCGGCAGGCGGCGGAGACCGGGATCGACGTCTTTCGCGTCTTCGACAGCCTTAACTGGGTCGAGAACATGCGGGTTGCGATCGACGCGGTGCTGGAAACCGGCCGCATCTGCGAGGCGACGATCTGCTACACCGGCGACCTTCTGGACCCGGCGCGGCCGAAATATGACCTGAACTACTACGTGTCCATGGCCAAGGAACTGGAGGCCGCGGGTGCCCATGTCCTGGCGCTGAAGGACATGGCGGGCGTGCTGAAGGCCCCGGCCGCGCGGTCGCTTTTTGCCGCGCTCAAGGATGCGGTCGATCTGCCGATCCATTTCCACACCCACGACACCTCGGGCGCGGCCATCGCCACCATCGTCGCCGCCGCCGAGCAGGGCGTCGATTGCGTCGATGCGGCGATGGACGCGCTGTCGGGCAACACCAGCCAGCCGACGCTGGGATCGGTGGTCGAGGCCTTCCGCCACACCGACCGGGACACCGGGCTGGACATTGAGGCGATCCGCGAGATCTCGGATTACTGGGAAACCGTCCGCGCCCTCTACGGCGCGTTCGAGACCGACCAGCAGGCGCCGTCGTCCGAGGTCTATCTGCACGAGATGCCGGGCGGGCAGTTCACCAACCTCAAGGCGCAGGCGCGGTCGCTGGGGCTGGAGGAGCGCTGGCCCGAAGTCGCCCGCGCCTATGCCGACGCCAACCAGATCTTCGGCGATATCGTCAAGGTCACGCCATCGTCGAAGGTGGTGGGGGACATGGCGCTGATGATGGTGGCGCAGGGCCTGACGCGGGCGGATGTGGAGAACCCCGAGCGGGACATCGCCTTCCCCGAGTCGGTCGTCGACATGATGCGGGGCAACCTGGGACAACCGCCGGGGGGCTTTCCCGAGGGCATGATCGCCAAGGTGCTGAAGGGCGAGGCGCCGATGACCGAGCGGCCGGGCAAGAACCTGCCGCCCGTCGACCTCGAGGCCGAGCGCGCGAAGCTGATCGAGGATCTGGAGGGCTACAAGGTCGATGACGAGGACCTGAACGGCTACCTGATGTATCCGAAAGTCTACCTCGACTACATGGGCCGGCACCGGCTTTACGGCCCGGTGCGCACGCTGCCGACCTGGAACTTCTTCTACGGGATGGAGCCGGGCGAGGAGATCGCGGCCGAGATCGATCCCGGCAAGACGCTGGAGATCCGCCTGATCACGGTGGGCGAGACGCAGGACGACGGCGAGGTGCGGGTCTTCTTCGAGCTGAACGGCCAGCCGCGGACCATCCGGGTGCCCGACCGGAAGGCCAAGGCCAGCGTCACGGCAAGGCCCAAGGCCGAGGAGGGCAACCCCGCGCATGTCGGCGCGCCGATGCCGGGGTCGGTGGCGTCGGTCGCGGTGAAGGCGGGGCAGAAGGTCAGCCCGGGCGATCTGTTGATGACGATCGAGGCGATGAAGATGGAAACCGGGCTGCACGCCGAGCGCGCCGGGCAGGTGAAGGCGGTGCATGTCCAGCCCGGCGCGCAGATCGAGGCGAAGGAGCTGCTGATCGAGTTCGACGCGGCGGATTGATCCGTCCGTTTGCGCGTTGGCCGGGATTGCCGTTCGGGTGCGCTATGGGCGCGTGCTCAAGCTTGAGCAATCGGATAAGCGCTTGAAACAAGGTGAAAAGAGTTTTTTCAGAAACCATTTATTAACCCCGGTTGGGGCCCTGTCGGCCTGACCGGGTAGGCCGGGTGGCGACCGGATTGGTCCCCTCCGCGCCGCTTGACTAGGCCGGCTGGCTGGCCTCGGGCGTGTAGATCACGCGCGTATCCTCGTGGAAATCGTGCAGGTCCAGCGGCCATGTGGCGCGCGGCCAGCGCAGTTCCATCTTGCCCAGCCGCGGCCGGTAGACGGCGGTGTAGAGTGTGCCGAAGCCTGCCGTGAAGGCCGAGGAATAGAGCGGGGCGCGCAGGAAGGCGGAAACGAACTTTTCCTGCGGTTCGACATGCAGGGTCAGGCGCTGCAGCAGGAAACGTTCACGCTCCACGGTTGCGGTGAAGCGCGCGTGGCTGTCCCACTCGACCTTGTCCTGGTGGTTGGTGGCGACGGCGGCATGGCTCACGCGGGCGGGCCGGTCGGGGGCCATCATCACCGTGCGGAAATGGCGATGGCGGTCGACGACGGTCACGTTGTAGCTCATGTGCGTGGGGATGCGGGCCAACGCCGCGCCTGCCTCGGCCGCGGTCTCGCAGGTCTGCAGGACGTAGCGCAGGATGATCGGCACGCCGAAGCCGTCGCCCACCACCCGCCGCCCGCCGAAGGTCAGCGAGATCGCCAACCCTGCGTCGTTCATCCCGTCGACCAGCCCCCAGAGCCCGTCGGACGTGCCCAGAACCGTCCGCCCCGCCCATTCGGTGCGCAGGACCAGCGCATCGAAAGCCTGCGCGTGGTAGTCGTAGTTGCGCACCAGCACCGGCTCCTTGCCCGGCCAGATCGCCTGGCTGCAGCCCGAAAGATAGGGCGGCGGGCGGTAGAAGCTGAGAAACCGCGCCGCGTGATCGCCGCCGCCGGCCAGTTCGCACAGACGGTCGTAGAGCGGCAGGATCTCGGGCATGTGGGCGGCCAGCGCCTTGCGGCTTTCCCAGTAGGTCGGGCGCGGGTCCTCGCCCTCGCGCAGCCACCAGCGGTGATAGTCGGGCCAGAATTCGTGGAAGAGCCCGGCCCATTTCGGGCCGGGCTGGGGTTCGTTCAGGGCGCGCCAGACCAGCTGCACCGGATCAGAGGATCTTGAAGGCTGGGTCGCTGAGCGCCGGTCCGGCCTCGGCCATCGGCAACGGCTTGGCCGACACCGCCTGCTTGATGCCGTGGATCCATTTCTTCGCGCGCTCGTTGAGCTGGAAGCTTTGGGTCATCGAGCGGCCGCGGGTGACCAGGATGCCGATATCGGCACCCTCGTAACGGTAGTCGCCGGGACGCAGGATGCGCAGGAAGAAGGCTTCGTTTTCGGACTCGACCGCACGGCGGTGATAGTCGAAGCGGTCGAAGACGACGCGCCCGTCATCAAGCAGCCGGTAGATGCCGGTCTCCGGCACATCGGTGCAGATATCGACCGAATCCTCGGTGTGCTTGATGACCATCTGCGACCAGCTGTCGATCATGTCCGGATCCGACCAGCGGGCGTTCAGCTCGTCCACATCCAGATTGAACTTCTTTTTCGAGAATTCCAGTAGGTGGAACAGGAAGAGCGGCGCATCGGCATGGGCGAAGGCCGCGTGGTTGGTCATCGAACTGGCGCCGGTGATGCGCGGGTTCAATTCGCCCAGCCAGAGGTCGCCGGTCTTCTTGTCGATCAGGAAGTCGAGTTCGAAATAGCCGCGATAGCCTTCCTTGCGCAGCTGTTCACCGAACTTGAAGGTCAGGTCGCGCGCCTGCTGGCGAACCTTGGGCGAGAAGGCGGTGGCGAATATCTCGTTGCCGCACCAGCCGCCGCGATAGGGGGTCAGTTCCTTGAAGCCGACAAGCTCGGTCATCAGCGGGCCGACGATGGTGCCTTCCTTGGTCGCGCAGGCCTCGATCGCCGAGCCGCGGCAGTCGATCCGCTTCATGATCTTGATCTCGCCCTCGCCGATGATCTCGTGCTCGTGGCGGCGAAAATCGGCCTCGGACTTGATGAAGAAGGTGGTGTGGCCTGAGTCGCCAAAGGCCGATTGCAGCACGAGGTCGTGGCCGATGCCGGCCTTCTCGCAGGTCTTTCGCAGATCCTCGTAGCTTTTCACCTCGGCCAGCACGTTCGGGACCGAGGGGACGCCGGCCTTGTTGCCGATGCGCACGGTCTCGATCTTGTTGTCCATCCGTTGGCGGAGATCGGCCTTGGGGAACCAGACCTCGGCACCGAGTTCCTTGGACAGCCGCTCGGTCTCCTCGTCGAACATCAGGAACACGAATTTCGGCTTGCCGCCGCGTCGCTTGATGAAGTCGATGACCTCCTTGTGCTGCAGCAGGTAGTTGTTGATGTCCTCGATCGACTGGAACTCGGCATGCGGCTGCTCGGACGGGCAGAAGACGTTCGGATGCTTGCCGTCATAACAGTCGATGTAGCAGATGTACTTGAAGTTCTTGACCCATTCATCGAGGCCGAGCAGGTTGAAGTTGGTCGCCGAGATGAAGTAGACGGGCTCCTCGTTACGGTGAAAGAACCGCCGGATCTCGGATATGTTGCGCAATTCCTTCTTGGGCATCTTTGCCTCCCTGTTATTGTTCGTCATTCGGCCGCGTCGGCCAGTCCCTTGCGGTCCAGTCGCGCCAGCGCCTCGTCGGTGAAGACCCGCAGGCCCAGGTCGGGCCGGTAGCCGTGGATCTCGTTCACGTCGAGCGCCAGCATGAAGGCGAGGATCTCTCGGCTGACCACCTGGCCCGGCACGAGGATCGGAAAGCCGGGCGGGTAGGGGATGATGAAGCTGGCCGAGACGACCTCGCGCCCTGATTCCAGCGCTGTGCGCAGGGCGCCGGTCAGGTCCAGGTAGTCGCAGTTGTCCTCGTCGTAGGCGAGGAAGAAGGCGCTGCGGATGTCGCCTTCGGCGGTGACCTGATCGGCGCGGAAGGCATCGTGGAAGCGGCTGAAGTCGGGCAGGGGGGGCAGATCCTCGACCAGGCTCTTCACCCGCCGCTCGAACGACAGGCGCTCCATCTTCGAGGCGTCGTCGTGCAGATCGTCGAGGCTGCGCGCGATCTCGACCAGCACCTCGATCAGGTAGGCGACCGAGGACCGCGTGGTCCCGATATTGGTCATGAAGAGGACCGTGTTGCGCGAGGTCTTGTTGATCTGGATGCCGTACTTGTCCATCAGGATCTGGGTCTTGAAGGTGTCGCCATCCCAGCCCGTGCCGCCGACGGCCACCGTGACCCGCGTGGCGTCGAGGACGAACTCGTCCTTCTCCCAGCATTCCCAGATGTCGGTCCAGCCCTGATCGGCGCTGTAATAGCTCTCGACCCCGCTTTCGCGAAACTCGGTCGGGATCATGTCGCCGGCGGTCAGGACCTTGAAGTATTTCTGCAAAAGCGGATGGGTCGAGATCGCGCGGCGCATCGACATCGCCGCCTCGACCTGGCGCTGCACGAATTCGAACCCTTCCAGTTCCACCTGTCGGCGCCCGACGTCGAGGCTGGCGATGATCTGGTAGTTGGGCGAGGTCGAAGTGTGGGTCATGTAGGCTTCGTGGAAGCTCTGCTCGACCTGTCCCTTGAAGTCCTGATCGTTGACATGGATCATCGACCCCTGTCGCAGCGCGGTCAGGGTCTTGTGGGTGGATTGCGTGGCGTAGATGCGCACGCGGGCATGCGGTGGCGCGACCAGACGGGTCTTCAGGATCGTTTCGTCGTCGGCGTCCTTCATCTTTGCCTGCTGCTTTTCCCAGGCCTTGGCCTGTTCGGGGGATTTCAGGCGTTCGCGCAGGTTGTTCGCCGCGTTCATCGCCGTGCGCTGCCGGTAGGTCGGGCCAAAACGGGCAAAGGCGAACCAGGCCTCGTCCCACAGGAAGATCAGGTCGGGCTTGATCGCCAGGCATTCCTCGATCACGCGCTCGACATTGTAGACGATGCCGTCGAAGGTGCAGTTGGTCAGCAGCAGCATCCGCACCCGGTCCAGCTTGCCGGCGGCTTTCAGCGCCAGAAGCTGGTGCTTGATCTCGCGCAGCGGCACGGCGCCGTACATCGAGTATTCGTTGAGTGGATAGCTGTCGAGGTAGACCACCTGCGCGCCGGCCAGCACCATGCCGTAATGGTGCGACTTGTGGCAGTCGCGGTCGACCAGCACGATGTCGCCGGGATGGACCAGCGCCTGCACCACGATCTTGTTGCAGGTCGAGGTGCCGTTGGTGGCAAAGAAGGTCTGCCGCGAGCCGAACGCCCGGCTGGCCAGTTCCTGCGATTCCTTGATCGGCCCGTGCGGCTCCAGCAGGCTGTCGAGCCCGCCCGAGGTTGCCGAGGTCTCGGCCAGAAAGATGTTGGGCCCGTAGAAGGCGCCCATGTCCTGGATCCAGTGCGACCGGGTGATCGACTTGCCGCGGCTGATCGGCATGGCGTGAAAGACGCCTGTCGGCTGCTTGGAATAGTTCACGAGCGCGGTGAAGAAGGGCGTCTTGTAGCGCGACTGGACCCCGCGCAGGATGTTCAGGTGCAACTCCAGGAAGTCTTCCTGATTGTAGAAGACGCGCCGGCAGATGCCCAGGTCGTGTCCGGCGATATCCTCGACCGAGCGATCGGTGATCAGATAGGCGTCGAGTTCGGGACGCACGCGGGCGATCAGGCGGCAGGTCTCGGGGCCGTAATCCTCGGGCGAGAGCGTCTCGATCCCCTCGGCGCCGCCGGCGCGGTTCAGGTAGCGCTTGAGGATCGCCAGTTCCGTCCGCGACTTCAGCGACAGGCCGGGGCGCACCACGATCGCCTGGATGTTGTGGTTGAACAGCACCGCGATCAGCGCATCCTCGACCGAGGGCACGACCACGGGTTCGTAGATGAACGGGTCCTCGGGCCGGCGCATGCGAGTCATGTTCGCCTTCAGCCAGCGTTCCTGCTGCTCGTTCACGTCATCGACGATCAGCACCTCGAAATAGGGCTTCGACAGCGCCCGCGCTTCGGGCGAGAGCAGCGCCTCGTCCTCGTGATCTTCGCTGTCGGCCAAGTCGCGTTCCAGCGGGATGTGCCGCCGGCGATACGCGCCCGAGGTGAGCGCGCGGGTGATCCGGTGCGTGGCGAAGGCCGCGGCCTCCAGATGCCCGTGATCGAACTGCCGGCGCAGCATGTCGAAGGCGGCCATGCCGGGAAACGCCCAGTAGGGCTCGATCACCGTCAGCGCGTCGAAAAGCTGCACGATCCGCTTGCGCAGACCGACCGAGCCGCGCGCATCGGGGTTTCGGGCCAGCGTTCCCAGCGATTCGCGCAGGGACGACCAGCGATCAGTCCTCAGCTGGACTGCGGAATAGTATTCGTTCACCGACTGCATCAAGCCCTCCCCCGTCCTGCCGAAGCCGGGTCGGGGACAGGGCCGTCCGCGTGACGGTCAGTGCCCTCCGCCGTTCGACAGAGCTGTGCCCGGGGTCGGGATGTGCAGGTTGTGCCCGTGGCGGGTCTGCGTGGCCGTCGTCCCGGTATGGTCGACATGCAGTCCAGCGCGCGATCCCTGCTTCGGTATTTCCAGCGGCCCCAGGCTATTCAGATACTCATCCCAGCCACTATTCCGGTCGTAGACGGAAAAATCAACCGTCCTGTCCCGGAAGCTCTTCAGGACCTGGCCCAGGCCCTTCATGCCGGTCTCGCGCTGGCGCCGGACCATGTCGAGGTCGATCTCGATCGGAAAGACATCCTCCTGACCGGCCGACTGGTGCAGGACGTGCGACGCGGGATCGACCACGCAGGACCGTCCGACGCCGCCGGCGCCCAGCCCGTTCACCGAAAAGACGTAGCACTGGAACTGCACGGCGGTGGCGCGCGTGATGGCCAGTTCCGCGTCGCGGTCGGTGGTCCCGGTCAGCACCGGGTGCAGCAACACCTCGACCCCGGCGCTGGTCAGTTGCCGCGTGGTTTCGGGAAACCAGATGTCATAGCAGATCGACAGGCCGAACCGGCCGACGCCCGGCACGTCGAAGATGCAGAACTCGTTGCCGCCATCGATCCCGGCCTCGTAGGGGCGGAAGGGAAACATCTTGCGGTAGCTGGTGACGATGTTGCCGGTGGGGTCGATCACGGCCGAAGTGTTGTAGATCTTGCCGTCGGCTCCCTTCTCGAACATCGAGCCGGGGATCAGCCAGATCCCGTAATGACGCGCGGCGGTGCAGAACCGCTCCAGCGTGTCGTTCAGGAAAGGTTGGGCATAGCGCGGCAAGGGTCCGAACGGCGCCAGTTCGCTGAACAACACCATCTGCGTCCAGGGAAAGCGGGCCATCAGGATGTCGAGCCGCTGCAGCATGCCTTCGACATTCGAATTCAGTGCGCTGACATGCATCTGCACACCGGCAATGGCGAAGGGGGTCATGGGGCAGTCTCCTGACTATTCTGGCCAACGCTTGGTATACGAGAGTCGGCGCGGCACCTGATATGCGCAATCTGGCGGAAGATACAAGGGTCGGACCCCCTGCGGGCGCACAACCGTAGCGCGAATGCCATGGTTCGTGACGTGACGTTGCATGCCGCGCCGTCGCTGCCTAGACTTTGCGCAAACCTTGAAAGGCCTGCCATGTCCGTTGCCGCCACCGACGCCCCGACGCCCCCCGAAACCGCTGCCGACACGGTCGCCGGGATGCGCGCCGACCTCGCCGCCGCCTTTCGCTGGGCCGCGCGCCTGAACCTGCACGAGGCGGTCGCCAACCACTTCTCGCTCGCGCTCGACCCGGCCGCGCGGCGGGTGCTGATCAACCCGCGCGGGCGCCATTTCGCCCGCATGCGCGCCGCTGATCTGCTGGAGATCGACGCCACGGACCCGGCGACGATGGACCGCCCAGACGCCCCCGATCCCACCGCCTGGGGCCTGCACGGCGCGATCCACCGGCGCCTGCCGCATGCCCGCTGCGTGATGCACCTGCACCCGCCGTTTGCGACTGTCCTGGCCAGCCTGGCCGATTCGCGCATGCCGGCGATCGACCAGAACAGCGCGATGTTCCACGACCGCCATGTGATCGACGACGGCTACGGGGGCATGGCCTTCGAGGCCGAGGGCGAGCGTTGCGCCGGCCTCCTGTCCGATCCGAAGACCGTCGCCATGGTCATGGGCAACCACGGTCTGCTGGTCATCGGCCGGACCGTCGCCGAGACCTTCAACCGCCTCTACTATTTCGAGCGCGCGGCCGAAACCTACCTGCGCGCGCTGCAGACCGGCCGGCCGCTGCGCGTGCTGCCCGATGCGGTCGCCGAAAAGACCGCGCAGGAATGGGAGGACTATCCCGCCTTCGCCGAGGATCACCTGCGCGAGATCAAGGCCCTCCTGCGCGAGGAGGGCGCGGATTTCGACGCCTGACGCGGCGCGCATTCTGCGCGCCCTTGCCGGACTGCGGAATTTGCGCCAGATGGGGCCGGTTGCAGGCATGACACGCCACGCCGCCGCCGGGGTCAGAGAGGTTTGCCCGTGAAGAAACCCGCCTGGGTGATCGACAAGGAACGCGCGCGCCGGGCGGCCGCGGCCGAGACGGTGTGGCTGTTCGGGCTGCACGCGGTGCGCGACGCGCTGCTGAACCCGGCGCGCGAACGCCTGCGCCTGATCGTCACGCGCAACGCCGCCGACCGGCTGGGCGACGCCCTCGCGCAGGCCGGGGTCGAGCCCGAGATCGCCGACGCGCGCCAGTTCCCTGCGCCGCTCGACCCCGGCTCGGTCCACCAGGGCGCGGCGCTGGAGGTGAAGCCGCTGGAATGGCCCCCACTGGACGACCTCTGCGCCGCGGGACCCGATGCTTGCGTCGTGCTACTGGACCGGGTGAGTGATCCGCACAACGTCGGCGCCGTCCTACGCTCGGCCGAGGTGTTCGGCGCGCGCGCGGTCATCGCTCCCGCGCGCCACGCGGCCCCCGAAACCGGGGCGCTGGCCAAGACCGCCTCGGGCGCGTTGGAGCGCCAACCCTACCTGCGCGTCACCAACCTGTCCGAGGCGATGACTCGCCTGCAGGACATGGGCTACATCCTGCTGGGCCTCGACGGCGCGGCCGAGCAGACGCTGGCGCAGGGCATCGCCGCCGCCACCGGCCGCCCGCTGGGCCTGGTGCTGGGGGCCGAGGGGCCGGGCATGCGCGACAAGACCCGCGCAACCTGCGACGCGCTGGTGCGCATTCCCGCCACCGGCGCCTTCGGCTCGCTCAACGTCTCGAACGCCGCGGCCGTCGCCCTTTATGCGGCCGCCGCGACGCGCAACTGACAGATGTATCACACTATCGAGAGTGGCCTTTTTTTCGCAAACCGTGTCCCCATATCCACAGTGTGAAGCGCGGAACCGGAACATTCGTGCTTCCTCCACTGTCCCTCGTTCCTGCCTTTGCGCCCGGTTTTTACCGGGCGCTTTTTTATTGAGCGGGGCCGTGCATCCGTGGCTTGCCACGCGCCGCCGCGCGCACGAATAGCTGGACCCGGCGGCATCCGGGCGCTACCCCTCTGCCTCAGGTTGCCCGCCGACCGCCAATCGAGGCCCGCATGGTTGCACGCGTCATTCCCGTCGATCCCTTCGATCTGGTCGTCTTCGGCGCGACCGGCGATCTGGCGCGGCGCAAGATCCTGCCCTCGCTTTTCCGCCGCTTCGCCGACGGGCAGATGCCGCCCGAGGCGCGGGTGATCGGCGCGGCGCGCAGCCCGCTGTCGCCGGCCGAATTCCGCGCCCACGCCGCCGAGGCGCTGGCCGAGTATCTGGACGGCGTCCCGCCCGATCCCGCCAGCATGGCCGCCTTCCTCGAACGGCTCGACTACGTCGCGCTGGACGCGGGTGACGCCGCGGGCTGGCAGACGCTGGCGGGGCGACTGCGCGACGACGTGGTGCAGGCGCATTACTTCTCGGTCGCGCCGGCGCTTTTTGCCGATCTGGCCGCCGGGCTGGACCGGCACGGCCTGAACCGGCCCGAAACCCGCGTCGTGGTCGAAAAGCCCTTCGGCCACGACCTCGGCAGCGCCCGCGCGCTCAACGCCATGCTGGCGCAGCATTTCGACGAGGGTCAGGTCTACCGGATCGATCATTATCTGGGCAAGGAAACCGTGCAGAACCTGATGGCGGTGCGCTTTGCCAACATCCTGTTCGAACCCCTGTGGAACGCCCGCTTCGTCGATCACGTGCAGATCACCGTCGCCGAAACCGTGGGCGTGGACGGGCGCGGCAGCTACTACGACGACGCCGGGGCGATGCGCGACATGGTGCAGAACCACCTGATGCAGCTTCTCTGCCTGATCGCGATGGAACCGCCGCACCGCTTCGACCCCGACGCCGTGCGCGACGAGAAGCTGAAGGTCATTCGCGCCCTCGACCCGGTGCAGCCCGGCGACATCGTGCGCGGCCAGTACGGCGCGGGCAACGGCGCCAAGGGCTTTGCCGAGGAGGTGGGCAATCCGGGCACGCGCACCGAAAGCTATGTCGCGCTCAAGGTCGGGGTCTCCAGCTGGCGCTGGAAGGGCACGCCCTTCTACCTGCGCACCGGCAAGCGGTTGCGGGCGCGGGCGTCCGAAATCGCTGTGACCTTCCGCGACCCGCCGCATTCCATCTTCGGCGAGGAAGCGCCCTGGCGCGCCAACGTGCTGGTCATCCGCCTGCAGCCCGACGAAGGCATGACGCTGCGCGTGATGATCAAGGAACCGGGGCCGGGCGGCATGCGTCTGAAAGACGTCGCGCTCGACATGTCGTTTGCCGAGGCGCTGGGGGAGGGGGTGCATATCCCCGATGCCTACGAGCGGCTGATCATGGACGTGATCCGGGGCAACCAGACCCTCTTCATGCGCGGCGACGAGGTCGAGGCCGCCTGGGCCTGGACCGACCCGGTGATCGCCGGCTGGTCCGAGCGCGGCGACCGGCCCCACCCCTACGATCCGGGCTCCTCGGGGCCCGAGGACGCGCTGATGCTGATGCATCGGGACGGACGACGCTGGCGGGAGATACGCTGATGGACCTGAAGGAATACGCCGACCAAGAGATGATGTGCCTGTCGCTGGCCGACCGGCTGGCCAGCGAGTTGCGCCGCGCGCTGTCGCGGCGCGAGCGCGCGCTTTTCGTCGTGCCGGGCGGCACCACGCCGGGGCCGGTCTTCGACATCCTCTCCGACATCGACCTCGACTGGGCCAGCATCGACGTGCTGCCGTCCGACGAGCGTTGGGTGCCCGAGGATGACCCGCGCTCGAACGCGGGCCTGCTGCGCCGCCGGCTCTTGCAGGGCCGGGCGGCGGCGGCGCGGCTGATCCCGCTCTGGCTGCCCGACCGCACGCCCGAGGAGGCGCTGGAGACGCTGAGCGAGACCGTCGGCGCGCTTCTGCCCATCGACGTCGCGCTGCTGGGCATGGGGGCGGATCTGCACACCGCCTCGCTCTTTCCCGGCGCCGAGGGGTTGGACGCGGCGCTGGCCTCGGACGCGCCGCCGCTGATGCCGATCCGCGCCGCCGCCGCGCCGGAGCCGCGCATGACCCTGACCCTGCCGGTGCTGAAGGAGGCCTTCGCGATCCATATCGTGATCACCGGCGCCGAGAAGCGCGCAGCCCTTGAGCGCGCCGAGGATCTGGACCCGGCCGAGGCGCCGGTCGCCGCGCTGCTGGGCGAGGCGCAGATCCACTGGGCGGAATAGAAGCCCCGCGCCGCGCCGACGCGCACCCCCGCAAGGAGGAACATGGAAGAGCCCCGCTACCAGCCGCCCGACGACGCAAAACTGCGCGCGATCCTTAAACGAGCGCATTGCATCGCCATCGTCGGCGTCTCGCCCGACCCGATCCGGCCCAGCCATTACGTCGCGCGCTACCTGCGCCTGCGGGGCTATCGCGTGATCCCGGTCAATCCGGGCCATGCCGGGACGACCCTTTTCGGCGAAACCGTGCGCGCGCGCCTCGCCGACTGCCCGCCCGAGACCGACATGCTGGACGTCTTCCGCCGGTCCGAGCAGGTCCCCCCGGTGGTCGAGGAGGCGCTGGAGGCATTGCCGAACCTGCGCACCATCTGGCTGCAGATCGGTATCGAAAGCGACGCGGCCTTCCGCATGTCGGCCAGCCGGGGGATAGATTTCGTGCAGAACCGCTGCCCGAAGATCGAGTATCAGCGCCTCTTTGGCGAGTTGCGCATGGGCGGCTTCAACACCGGCATCATCTCCTCTAAGCTCTGATCGCATCCGGCCGCCATCCGCGGGCCCGGAACCGTTCGCCGGCCGGACGTGTTGATGATTGACGGCGCAGTTTCCAGATGGAGGGATTGGAATGGCAGAGGTTGGATCGCAGACACAGCGTTACCGCTACATCGGTATTGCCGTGGTCACGGTGGCGGTATTGGGCTGGCTGCTCGCCATCTACTTCTGGACCACGCGGGCGCAGGTGGAGAACGAGCTGGCACGTCAAGTCCAGATGGTGGGCACGGCCGAAGAGATCGACCAACGCATCGCACAACTGCAGGCCGAGACGACCGACGCACAGACCCAACGCGACGCGGCGACAAGCGCGCTAGAACAGGAACAACGCCAGCAGGAAGAGACGCGCGAGCGTATCGCGGCCGAACTGGACGAAGCCCAGAACGAACTGGAAGCCACGCGGGGGCGTCTTGAGCAGGCACAGGCGGAAATGGCCGACCTGGAAAGCCAGGTGGAGGAGATGCGCGCGGAGCAGGAAGCGTTCGAGGCAGAGCGGGCGCAAGACGATGAGGTGCTGGCCGAACTGGACGCAACCATCGCCGACGCCCGCGAGGAGGTCGCCGCGACCTCGGAAGAACTTGCCGAGGTCGGCGCGCGGCTGGAAGACGCCCGCGGTCGCGAATCCGAACTGCAGGCGCGCCTTGCCGAACTTTCCGCCGAACTGGCCGACCTGACGCGGGAAGCCACCGATTCCGAGCAGCGGGTTCAGGCCGCCCGGCTAGCCGAGGCGGAACTCGAGCAGCAAAAGGTTTCGGCCCGCGCGGAACTGGAGGAGATTGAGGCCGCGCGCGAAACCCTCGACGCGACGGTCGAAACGCTCACCCAGCGGCGCGACGAACTCGCGTCCGATACCGAGGCCGCTGAGGCGCACATGGAGGCGACTCAGAACATGGTCGTCGAGCTGACCTTGGCGCTTGCCGAGCGCGGCGAGCAACTCGCCGAACTCGAGGGCCGGATTTCGGAGATGCAGCAGGCAGCAAGATCAGCCACCGACCAGGAAGTGTCGGGCCTCGCTTTCGGGACGCGCTACGCCCATGATCAGGTCACTGCCATCTTCGACGCCGACGGAATGTACACGATGCTCAATCGCCGAACCGGCGCCCGTGCGAGCGGAGAGTACGAGTTGTCGGAGGGCATCCTCACGCTCAACGAGGCGGACGGCGACCTGGAGGGCGTGGAATTTCCGATCCGTTGCGCCATCGAGGCGGACGCGTCGGGATTCAAGCTGGCGCAAACGGACGACGAGTCCTGTGGCGCGCTCGCCGATACGACGTTCACCCGCGACAGCCCCTGAGAGAGCGTCGACGCCCGCGTTGATCACGCGTGCCGGAAAAGCGCCACGCGGAGTTCCCAATTCGGGTGGCGCAAACCCTGCCAAATCCCTGCGGCACCGTTCGGAACTGCCATACGTTTGCCATACGCTTGCCAGCCGCTTGCCATACGCCCGCCAGCACCCTGCCGGCGGGCGTTTCGGCCCTCGCGGCGACGCGTTCAGCGGGTGCCGGTCAGCGCCAGGAAGGCGTCTTCCAGGTCGGGCTCGGCGGTCGAAAGGTCGCGGATCTCCACCCCTGCGGCGTCCAGCGCGGCCAGGATCTGCCCCGCCTGCACCCGGCTGCGCGGATAGGTGAAGGCCATGAGCCCATCCAGCCGATCCTCGCGCGTGACGCCCTCGGGCAGGTCCAGCGGCCCCACCGCGCCGGCGGCGCGAACCAGCAGCGTCTTGCCATCCATTCGCCCTAGGATCGCCGCGGTCGTGTCCCGCACGATCACCGCGCCATGGTCGATGATCGCGATCTCGTCACACATTTCCTGAGCTTCTTCAAGGTAATGCGTGGTCAGGATGATCGTCATGCCCTGCGCGTTCAGCCGCCGCACGTTCTCCCACAGCATCTGCCGCAGCTCGATGTCCACGCCCGCCGTCGGCTCGTCCAGCACCAGCACCTGCGGCCAGTGCACCAGCGCCTTGCCCAGCAGAAGCCGCCGCCGCATCCCGCCCGAGAGGGTGCGGGCATGGGCATCGGCCTTGTCCTCCAGCCCGATCAGGCGCAGGATCTCGGCCGTGCGCCGTTCGCGCCGGGGCACACCGTAGAGCCCGGCCTGCACCTCCAGCGAGTCGCGGGCGCTGAAGAAAGGATCGATGTTCAATTCCTGCGGCATCACCCCGATCGCCGCCCGCGACTGCCTGGGATTGGCGTCCTGATCGAACCCCCAGATCCGCACGCGCCCCGCGGTCTTCACCACAAGGCCCGCCAGGATGTTGATAAGCGTGGACTTTCCCGCGCCGTTCGGCCCCAGAAGTCCGAAGATCGACCCGGCCGGAACGGTCAGGTCGACGTCTTTCAGCGCTTCCATGGCGGGGCCCTTGCCGGTCCCCGCATAGACCTTGCGCAGGCCTTCGATCTCGATGGCGTTCTCGCTCATCTTGCTCCTGCCGGACAAATTGGTATCAATGCCCGCGTGCTTAGGCCGAATGCCCGCCCGTGACAAGGAAGCCCAGATGACTGCGCTACCCGCCCATCCCGCCCCCGCGACCGAGATCGTGACCCGGACCCGCGTCGCCTGCGATGGCGGTGACGGGGCGCTGGGACACCCCCGCGTGTGGCTATCGATCCCCGAGGACGCCGGATGGGTCGATTGCGGCTATTGCGACAAGCGCTATATCCTCGAGGGCACCGAGGCCGCGAAGGCCGCCGGCAAGGCCGCCTGATCCGGACAAATGGCCGCCCTGGCGCCGGGTCCCGGTCGCACGACTGACGCGCGGCGCACCGGGCATTGCGCGTTGTCGGCGGCCCCGGTCCGTCTGGCCCCCGGTCGATGAAGCTGGCATAACCCGCCCGATGGCACGGAAAGGGGCAGGGATGGGCACGACTTTCGGCAAGGGCGATCATCTGCATCTGATCGACGGATCCGCCTATATCTTCCGCGCCTACCACGCCCTGCCGCCGCTGACGCGCAAGTCCGACGGGCTGCCGGTAGGGGCGGTCGCGGGGTTCTGCAACATCCTCTGGAGCGAGCTGACGCGCGCCAACGACGACGCGCCGACGCATCTGGCGGTGGTCTTCGACTTCTCGGCCACCACCTTCCGCAATGCGATCTATGACGCCTACAAGGCCAACCGGCCGGAGCCGCCCGAGGATCTGCGCCCACAGTTCCCGCTGACCCGCGAGGCGACGCGGGCCTTCAACGTCCCCTGCCTGGAGATCGACGGCTACGAGGCCGACGACATCATCGCGACCCTGGCCCGGCGGGCGGTGGCGGCGGGCGGGCGCGCCACCATCATCTCGTCCGACAAGGACCTGATGCAACTGGTCGGTGACGGCATCCTGATGCGCGATCCGATGAAGGACCGGCTGATCGACCGCGACGGCGTGATCGAGAAGTTCGGCGTCCCGCCCGAGAAGGTGGTGGATGTGCAGGCGCTCGCCGGCGACAGCGTCGACAACATCCCCGGCGCGCCCGGCATCGGCATCAAGACCGCGGCGCTGCTGATCAACGAGTTCGGCGATCTGGAAACGCTGCTGGCCCGCGCCGAGGAGATCAAGCAACCCAAGCGCCGCCAGACCCTGATCGAGCATGCCGAGCAGATCCGCGTCTCGCGCCGGCTGGTGGAACTGGACCCCGAGACGCCGCTCGACGTGACGCTCGACGACCTCGCCATCCGCAAGCCCGAGGCCGAGCCGCTGCTGGGGTTCCTGGCGCAGATGGAGTTTCGCACCCTCTCGCGCCGCGTCGCCGACAAGCTGGGCACTGAGCCCCCGGTCATCGCGGAGCCCGCCCCCTTGGAACCCGCGTCCGAAGATGCCGACACGCCCGAGGCCGCGCCCTTCGATCCCGCGGGTTACGTCTGCATCCGCGAGATGTCGGTGCTGCAGGACTGGATCGCGGGCATCCGCGAGCAGGGCTTTGTGGCGTTCGACACTGAAACCACCTCGCTGGATGAAATGAAGGCCGAACTTGTCGGCATCTCGCTGGCGCTTGCGCCTGGGCAGGCCGCCTATGTGCCGGTCGGGCACCGCGAGGGCGACGGCGATCTCTTCGGCTCGGACGCGCTGAGCGAGGGGCAACTGGTGCGCGAGGAGGTGCTCGATGCGCTGCGGCCCGTCTTGGAAGACGACGCGATCCTGAAGATCGCGCAGAACATGAAATACGACGCCAAGATCCTGGCGCGCCACGGCGTGAATGTCGCGCCCTTCGACGACACGATGCTCATGTCCTACGCGCTTCACGCAGGGCTGCACGGGCATGGCATGGACACGCTGAGCGAGCAGTATCTGGGCCATATTCCCATCCCGATCAAGGACCTGATCGGATCGGGCAAGTCGATGAAGACCTTCGACCGCGTGCCGATCACTGACGCTGCGCGCTACGCCGCCGAGGATGCCGATGTGACGCTGCGCCTCTGGCAGACCTTCCGACCCCGCCTGCACCGGGCGCGCGTGACGACGGTCTACGAGACGCTGGAGCGCCCGCTGGTGCCGGTGCTGGCGGCGATGGAACGCGCGGGCGTGCTGGTCGATCGCGAGACGCTTTCGCGCATGTCCAACGCCTTCGCCCAAAAGATGGCGCAGCTGGAGGACGAGATCCACGACCTCGCCGGCGAGCAGTTCAACGTAGGCTCCCCCAAGCAGCTGGGCGAGATCCTGTTCGACAAGATGTCCCTGCCGGGCGGGTCGAAGGGCAAGACCGGCGCCTGGTCGACGCCCGCCGATGTGCTGGAGGATCTGGCGACCGAACACGACCTGCCGGCGCGGGTGCTCGACTGGCGGCAGATCGCCAAACTGAAATCGACCTATACCGACGCGCTGCAGGAACACATCAACCCCGAAACCGGGCGCGTGCATACTTCCTATGTGCAGACCGGGGCGAACACCGGGCGCCTCGCCTCGACCGATCCGAACCTGCAGAACATCCCCATCCGCACCGAAGAAGGGCGCCGCATCCGCGAGGCTTTCGTGGCCGGGCCGGGGATGCGTCTGGTCAGCCTCGACTACAGCCAGATCGAATTGCGCATCCTCGCCCATGTCGCAGATATCGCCGCGCTGAAGCAGGCCTTCGCCGACGGGCTGGACATCCACGCCATGACCGCGTCCGAGATGTTCGGCGTGCCGCTCGACCATATGACGCCCGAGGTGCGCCGGCGCGCCAAGGCGATCAACTTCGGCGTGATCTACGGGATTTCGGGCTTCGGTCTGGCCCGCAACCTGCGCATCCCGCGCAGCGAGGCGCAGAGCTTCATCGACACCTATTTCGAACGCTTCCCCGGCATCCGCGCCTACATGGACGCGACCGTGGGCTTCGCCAAGGCGCATGGCTACGTCCAGACGCTTTTCGGCCGCAAGGTCCACACGCCCGAGATCAACGCCAAGGGGCCGGGCGCGGGATTCGCCCGTCGAGGCGCGATCAACGCGCCGATCCAGGGCACGGCCGCCGACATCATCCGCCGCGCCATGGTCCGCATCCCCGCCGCGATCGCGGGCTTGCCGGCGACCATGCTGCTGCAGGTCCATGACGAGCTGGTCTTCGAGGTCGAGGCCGCGGCCGTGGACGAGACCATTGCCCGCGTGCGCGCGGTGATGGAGGGGGCGGCGGCCCCCGCGGTGGCGCTCGACGTGCCGCTTGTCGTCGATGCCGGCACCGGCGCGCACTGGGCCGAGGCGCACTGACGCCGGAACCCGCACCGCCCCCCCGCGTTCTACCCTGAAGGCCAGAGGGGGTGGAGATGTCTTGGATCGCGGAGCACAGCGCCGTGCTGCAGGTTGGCGTGGGCGTTCTCAACGCCGGTATCTGGCTGCTTTACCTGCACCTCATCCTCAGCAGCTACCGCCGTCAGCAGGAGACCGTGATCCTGATCCATCGCGGGGCCAGCGATGACGACCGCGCCCGATGCATCGTCTCGAACATGGGGAGCGAGCCGATCTACATCCTGTCGGTGATCGCCGAACTGACCATCGACGGCGAAGTCTGCGAGGCCCGCGTCACCGACCGCGAGGAACTCGACATGGAAACCTTCGACGATCCGCTTCGTCGCACCTCGCAGGGGCCGTTGAAAAGCGGCGATTTCCTCGACATCGGCAGCTTTCACGACCTTGCCCAGCGGACACTGCAGCAAGTCGCCCCGGGCACCTCCCCCGAGGCGGTCGACCGCCTGCGCGTCACCGTCGTCGCAGCGTCCAGCCATGCCTCGGCCCTGGTCGGCGCCACGCGCGATTTCGTCCGCGAAAGATCGGGCAAAGGCTACAGCGTGGCGCCCACCACGCTGGTCGCGCGCCAATTGCGCAGCCGTGCCGACCGGCGCCGGGTCGAAAGCATGTTGCAGAACGAGCTTGCCGCCTGACGCGGGGCTTGCCTTCGCGGTGCGGCGCGCGCAGGATCGGTCCGCTGCGACGGGCGACGGGAGGGGTAATGTCGGACCTGGCGGGGTTCACCGAGGCGAAGATCGACACCGGCGAGGTGCGGCTGAGTGTGCACCGCGCCGGGCAGGGCGCGCCGCTGATCCTGCTGCACGGGTTTCCGCAGAACCATCGCTGCTGGGAAAACGTCGCGCCCGCCCTTGCCGAGCATTTCCACGTCATCGTCCCCGACCTGCGTGGCTACGGCGAGTCCGACGCGCCCCCCGACGATGCCGGGCATCGCACCTATTCCAAGCGCCGCATGGCCGAGGATATCACCGGGCTGATGGCCGCCCTGGGGATCGAGCGGGCGCATGTGCTGGGCCACGACCGGGGCGCGCGCGTCGCCTACCGCCTGGCGCTGGATCACCCCGAGCGGGTGGCGCGTCTCGGCCTGATCGAGATCCTGCCGACGGTCGAGTACTGGGACGCCTTCGGCGCCGAATTGGCGATGGCGCTCTATCATTGGACCTTCCTCGCGCAGCCGGCGCCGATGCCCGAACGCCTGATCGGCGCCGACCCGGGCGCCTGGATCGACCACACGCTGAAGGGCTGGACGCGCGAAAAGTCCCTCGCGCCCTTCTCAAGCGTCGCGCTCGCCTCCTACCGCGCGCAGGCGGCCGATCCGGCGCGGCTGACCGCGATGTGCGCCGACTACCGCGCCGGCGCCACCGTGGACCGCCGCCAGGACGCCGAAGACCGCGCCGCCGGGCTGACCATCGCCGCGCCGCTGCATTTCCTCTGGTCGGACGGCGGCTTTCCGGCGCGCACCGGCGATCCCGCCGGGACCTGGCGCCGGTGGGCGCGGCAGGTCACCGATGGCTCCTGCGTCTCGGGCCATTTCGCGATGGAGGAAAACCCCCAGGCGGTACTCGCCGCCTTCCTGCCGCATTTCCGCAAGGGCGGATGACCCGGCACGCGCGCCCTTCTGCCACCGGGCCGATGGTGAAGCCCGCGCCGGAAGGGCGTTCCGGGGGCGGCGGGCTTGGCGGTCTTGCGGCGCGCGTCGAGGCGCAGACCGGGGCCGATCGGGACCGCTACCTCGATTTCCTGCGCGTGGCGGCGATCCTGATGGTGATCTTCGGTCACTGGATCGTCCGCGTCGTCGTGGCGCCGGGGGGTGCGCCGGAAGCGGGCTATCTTCTGGAACTGCGGCCGTCCTGGCAATCGGCGACGCTGATCTGGCAGGTCATGCCGCTGATCTTCATGGTTGGCGGCGCGCTCAATGCAGGCAGCTGGCGGCGCGCGCGGGCCGACGGCGTGGCGCCGGTGGGCTGGATCCGACGCCGGGCCCGGCGGCTCTTGCGCCCGACCCTGCCACTTCTGCTGGTCGTGGTCCCGGCCTGGCTGGCGGCGGACCTGCTGTTCCCCCGCGCCCTGCTGATCGACCCCGGCGTGGCGCTGATCCCGCTCTGGTTCGTCGCGGCCTATCTGGCTGTGCTCTCGCTGACGCCGGCGACGCTGGCCCTGCACGAGCGCGGCTGGAGTGTGCCCGCCATCGCGACGGCGGTGGTCGTGGCGGCGCTGGTCGATGTCGCGCGGCTTGCCGGGATCGGCCCGGTGGTGGGAACGCAGCCGCTGCTGGGGCTGCCGAACTTCTTGCTGATCTGGGTGGCGATCCACCAGCTTGGGCACCTCTGGGCCGACGACCGGCTGCCTGTGCGCCCGGCCGGTCAGGCGGGGATGGCCGTGGCCGGCGCCGCCGCGCTGGTCCTGCTGATCGGGGTCGGAGGCTGGCCGCTGACGATGGTGCCGGTCGAGGGCACGACGCTGCCCAACAACGCCGCGCCGCCGACGATCGCGCTCTTTTCGCTGGCACTGGTTCAGACCGGGCTGGCGCTGCTGGCGCGCCATCCGCTGCGCCGGGCGCTTCGGCGACCGCTGGTCTGGGCGGGGGTCGCCCTGACCGGATCACGGATGATGACTCTCTTCCTGTGGCATCAATTGGCGATGGTGGTGGTGACCAACCTGGCGGTGCGTCTGGCCTGGCTGCCGCTGGCCGAGACGATCGGCGCCCGCTGGTGGGCACATCAGCCGCTTTTGCTGCTGGCCTTCGCGGTGGCACTGGCGGGCTGCGTGGCGGCCGCCGGCCGGTTCGAGGATGCCGGTGGCGCGGCAAAGGGCGCGGACGGCGGCGGTTGGGGATCGACGCTCCTCGGCATCGCGCTCGTCGCTTCCGCGGTGGCGGGACTGTTGTGGCTGGGGGTGGCCGAACTGCCGCCGGCCTTGGGACTTATCTTCCTGATCTTCTTCGCGGCGGGGCTTCGGGCGCTCGACGGAATGCGCGGGCGCACCGAAGACTGAGCGCGAGGGCATCGGGTTGCACCCGCCCCCAATCTAGCCGTCCCCGAATCACCGGCAGTCGATCTCAGACTTCCAACTCGTTCGAGGGGATCACCGGGAAGAACCGCCCGTGCGACCACAGGCCGAACCAGCGCGCGCCGTCGTGGTCCTCGTGCGCGCCAATCTCGACCAGCCGGTAGAAACTCTTGCGGTCGATCAGCGCCTCCAGCCCCGCGCGCACCATGACATAGGGTGACGGCTCTCCGGTCGCGTTGTCGCGCACCACGCGGATCGGGTGCTCGGCGCCGGCGGTGACGGTGTCGCCGACATTCGTCTCGAAGGTCAGGCGCTGATCCTGCCCGGCGCCCTCGGCAACGAAATCCACCGCGACAAAGGGCGCGTCGTCGACCTGAATCCCCACCTTCTCGACCGGCGTGACCAGGTAGTAACTGTTCCCCTCGCGCTTCAGAATGGTCGAGAACAGCCGCACCAGCGGCTTCCGGCCGATCGGCGTGCCCAGGTAGAACCAGGTGCCGTCCCGCGCAATCCGAATATCCAGATCGCCGCAATAGGGCGGATTCCACAGATGCACCGGCGGCAATCCGCCCTTCCGGCTCGCGTCCTTGGCGGCTTTCGCAAGGCTTTCGGCGTCGGGGGTCACATTGTCTTGTTGCTTCATGCTTTTTCCCTCGCTTGGGCTGGGCGACAGGGGCCTATGCATCATATAGTTGGCGCCAAGCCGAATTCACCCGCCGGAGGCCGCATGACCCACCCCACCCCGGAGACGCTTCTGCCCGCGATCGAGGCGCTGGGTTCCAAGCTGGAGGATGCGCGCCACGCGATCCAGCCCCGTTTCATCGGCCAGGAACAGGTCGTCGACCTGTCGCTGATCGCGCTTCTGTCCGGCGGGCATGCGCTTCTGGTGGGCCTGCCGGGGCTGGGCAAGACCCGCCTCGTGGATACGCTGGCCACCGTCATGGGCCTGCGGTCGAACCGCATCCAGTTCACCCCCGACCTGATGCCCGCCGACATCCTCGGCTCCGAGGTGCTGGAAACCGACGCCGACGGGCGGCGGTCCTTCCGCTTCATCGAGGGGCCGGTCTTCTGCCAGCTTCTGATGGCAGACGAGATCAACCGTGCCAGCCCGCGCACGCAATCGGCGCTGCTGCAGGCCATGCAGGAGCGTGAAGTGACGATCGCCGGCCAGCACCGGCCGCTCGGCGCGCCGTTCCACGTCCTCGCCACCCAGAACCCGATCGAGCAGGAGGGCACCTATCCGCTGCCCGAGGCGCAGCTCGACCGTTTCCTGGTGCAGATCGACGTCGACTACCCCGACCGCGATACCGAGCGCGAGATCCTGCTGGCGACGACCGGCAACGACGACGGCGCCGCGCGCCAGGTCCTTTCGCCCGCCGCACTGATAGAGGCGCAGATGCTGATCCGCCGGATGCCGGTCGGCGACAGCGTCGTCGCGGCGATCCTCGACCTCGTGCGCGCCTGTCGCCCCGGCACCGTCGAGGCCGACCCGTCGCTGGCCGACAGCCTCAGCTGGGGGCCGGGGCCGCGCGCGGCGCAGGCGCTGATGCTGGCGGTGCGCGCCCGCGCGCTGCTGACCGGGCGGCTGGCCCCCTCGGCCGAGGATGTGGCGGCGCTGGCGCGGCCCGTGCTGACCCACCGCATGGCGCTCAGCTTCGCCGCCCGCGCGCACGGCGAGTCGCTGTCGGATCTCATCGACCGCATCTCCGACCGCGTCACCGGCGTGCGCGAGGAAGCTGCGTGAGCGTCACACCGGCCTCCCTCCGCCAGTCGGCCGAGACGCTTTCCGGCGCGCTGCCGCCGCTGCTGGTCGGGGCCGAGCACTTGGCCAACAGCGCGCTGCCCGGCGCGCACGGGCGCCGGCGGGCCGGCACCGGGGCCGAGTTCTGGCAGTTCCGCCCCGCCGTCGCCTCGGACAGCGCGACGCGCATCGACTGGCGCCGCTCGGCCCGCGGGGACGAGCATTTCATCCGCGAAACCGAGTGGCAGGCGGCGCGCGCCGTCACCATCTGGGTCGATGACGGCGCGGCGATGGGGTTTTCCGGCGCGCCGCGCAAGCGCGTCGGCAAGGGCGACCGCGCGCGGCTTCTGGCGATGGCGCTGGCGCTTCTGCTGCTGCGCGGCGGCGAACGCGTCGGGCTGGCACGTGCCGACATGGCGCCGCGCGGCGGCCGCGCCCAGGCGACGACGCTGGCGCTGGCGCTGGCCGAGACGGCCGCCGAGACCGGCGAGCACGCCACCCCGGACCTGAGCGCGACGCCGACCGGCGGGCACGCGGTGCTGTTTTCGGACTTCCTCGGCCCGCTGGACCCGGTCGAACACGCGATGCACGAGGCCGCCGAACGCAACCTGCGCGGCATGCTGGTGCAGGTGCTGGACCCGGCCGAGGAAAGCCTGCCCTATGACGGGCGCACGCGGTTCGAATCGATGTCCGGCCACCTGGCGTTCGAGACCCTGCGCGCCGGCGATCTGCGCGCCGCCTATCGCGACCGGCTCGCCGCGCGCAAGGACCGGCTGGCCACGCTGGCGCGGTCCGGCGGCTGGCAGTTCGCCACCCTGCACACCGACAGCGCGCCCTCCGCGGGGCTTTTGTGGCTCTGGCACGCGCTCGGCGGCGGCTGGAGGCGCTGATGCTGACCTTCGGTGCCCTGGGCTTCACCACGCCCCTGATCCTGATCGCGCTTCTGGCGCTGCCGATCCTCTGGTGGCTGCTGCGCGCCGTGCCCCCGGCGCCGACTCTGCACCGCTTTCCCGGCATCGGCCTGCTTCTGGGACTGCGCGAGAAGGATCCCGAAAGCCAGCGCACCCCGTGGTGGTTGCTGGCCCTGCGCATCGGCGCCCTCGCGGCGCTGATCCTGGCGCTGGCCGGGCCGGTTCTGAACCCGCGCCAGGTCAGTCCGGGCAGCGGCCCGCTGCTGGTCGTGATGGACGCAAGCTGGG
The DNA here is from genome assembly GCF_017811755.1 of Pararhodobacter sp. SW119. GTDB lineage: Bacteria > Pseudomonadota > Alphaproteobacteria > Rhodobacterales > Rhodobacteraceae > Pararhodobacter. The sequence continues at coordinate 87,992 of NZ_JADDJF010000007.1, forward strand.
CCAGCGCCCGCGACTGGCCGCGCCGGATCGAGCGTCTGGGCCAGGCCCTGGCCGAGGCGCGGCGGACCGGCCGGCCCGTCGCCGTAGTGCCCCTGACCGCGCCGCCGGTGGACGCGCTGATGTTCCGCTCCGCCGACTACTGGCAGGAACGCGTCTCGACCCTCGCCCCCGAACCCTTCGCGCCGCCGCGCGATCTGCCGGTCTGGCTGGAAGACCTGCCACAGGGGGTCGAAACGCTGTGGCTCTCCGACGGGCTGGCGCGCGACGGACGCCAGGGCCTGCTGCAGGCCCTGCAGACGCGCGGACCGGTCAGCGTTTTCGAACCGGCGGGCGCGGTGCTGGCCCTCATGCCCGCGGGGTTCGAAGGCGGCGCAGTCACGCTGAACGCGCGCCGCGCCGCCCGCGACCTCGGCACGGCCGAACTGATGGTCCAGGCGATCGGCCGCGACCCCTCGGGGGCCGAGCGGTCGCTCGCCCGCGCCCCCCTGACCTTCGCCAGCGGCGCCACCACCGCCGAGACGGCGATGGTCCTGCCGCCGGAATTGCGCAACCGTATCACCCGTTTCCAGATAGAGGGCGCGCGCGGGGCAGGGACCGTCAGCCTGACCGACGACAGCCTCCAGCGCCGCAAGGTGGCGCTTCTGACCGTGCGCGACGGGACCGAGGCGATGGCCCTCCTCTCGCCGTTGCACTACATCCGCGAGGCGCTGGCGCCCACCGCCGAACTCATCGAAAGCGCCAGCCTCGACGATCTTCTGCTGGCCGCGCCCGACGTGCTGGTGCTCGCCGACCACCCCGGCCTGACCGAGGCCGAGGGCCTGGCGCTGCAGGGTTGGGTGGATGAAGGCGGGCTTCTCCTGCGTTTCGCCGGGCCGCGGCTGGCCAGCGCCGGCGGCTCGCCGACGACCGGCGCGCAATCGGGGCTGGGCGGCGATCCGCTTCTGCCCGTGCAGCTGCGCGCCGGCGGGCGCACGGTCGGCGGCGCAATGAGCTGGGGCGCCCCGCGCCGTCTCGCCCCCTTCCGCGACGGTACGCCCTTCGCCGGGCTCGCCGTGCCCGAGGATGTCGAGATCAGCGCCCAGGTGCTGGCCCAACCCGGCGCCGAACTCGCCAACCGCTCCATCGCCGAACTCGTCGATGGCACGCCGCTCGTGACCCGCCGGTCGCTGGGCGAAGGGCAGGTGGTGCTGTTCCACGTCACCGCCAATGCCGAATGGTCGAACCTGCCGCTCTCGGGCCTCTTCGTGTCGATGCTCGAACGGCTGGCGGTGTCGACGCGCGGGGCGATGCCCGAACCCGCGGATCTGGCCGGCACCACCTGGCAGATCGAGGAACGAATGGACGGCTTCGGCCTGCTGCACCGCGCCGCCGACCGCCCCGCCGTCACCGGCACCGCGCTGGCCGAGGCGCTGACCGGCGCAGCAGCCGGCGATCCCGACCTGCCGCCCGGCCTTTATATCGCGCGCGAGCAGCGCGTGGCACTCAACGCCACGGGGCCGCAGACGCGGCTGCAACCCGCCGACTGGCCCGCCTCGGTCCCCGTCGAGACCGGCCTCGACCGCCCCGAAACACCGCTTGCGGGTTACCTGCTGGCGCTCGCCGCGATGGTCCTGATGGCCGATGTGCTGGCGACACTGGCGCTGGGGGGCCGCCTGCTGCGCGCCGCCGCGGTGCTGGGCGCGCTGGCTCTGGTGCCCGCGCCCCCCGCGCAGGCCGATGAGCAGTCGCTCGATCCGCGCATCCTGCAGGCGACCGAATCGGTCACGCTGGCGCATGTCGTCTCGGGCGAGGCGCGCGTCGACGAGATCGCGCAGGCCGGGCTGCGCGGGCTGTCGGACGCGCTGTTTCTGCGCACCTCGGTCGAACCCGCCGCACCCATGTCCGTCAATCCTGAAAGCGACGAACTGGCCGTCTTCCCCTTCCTCTACTGGCCGGTGCTGGAGACCAGCCCGATCCCGTCACCGCAGGCCTATGAGCGGCTCAACCGCTACCTGCGCTCGGGCGGGATGATCCTCTTCGACACCCGCGATGCGGAAATCGCGCGCCTGACCACCGGCACCACCCCCGCCGCCCGTCGCCTGCGCGCCATCGCCGAGGGGCTGGACGTCCCGCCGCTGGAACCCGTCCCCGCCGACCATGTGCTGACTCGCACCTTCTACCTGCTGGGCGATTTTCCCGGCCGCCACACCGGCGCACCGGTCTGGGTCGAGGCAGCACCGCCGGATGCGTTCCGCGCCGAAGGGATGCCGTTTCGCAACCTCAACGACGGGGTGACGCCGGTGGTGATCGGCGCCAACGACTGGGCCGCCGCCTGGGCCGTCGATGACGCCGGCATGCCGATGCTGCCCGTCGGGCGCGGCATGACCGGCGACCGGCAGCGCGAGATGGCGCTGCGATTCGGCATCAATCTGATCATGCATGTGCTGTCGGGCAACTATAAATCCGACCAGGTGCATGTGCCGGCGCTGCTTGAAAGGCTGGGCCAATGAGCGGCGCGCAGATCGTCTTCGACCCGTTCCTGGGCTGGCTGCCCGTCGCGGTGCTGGCGGCGCTCGCGGTCCTTGCCGTGGCGCTCGCGATCTGGCGCGGCCTCGCCGGCTGGTGGCTGCGCGCGCTTGGCCTGACGGCGGTCCTCGCGGCGCTGGCCAACCCCTCGCTGCAGACCGAGGAGCGCGAGTCCCTGCCCGACATCGCGCTGGTCGTCGTCGACGAGACCGGCTCGAACCGCCTGTCCGCGCGCGCCGAACAGACCGAGGAGGCCGCCGCCCATTTGACCCGCCGCCTTTCCGCCCTGGGGGTGGAGGCGCGCACCGTCACGCTGCCCGACGGCGCCTCCAACACCGGCACCGAACTGTTCGAGGCCGTCGCGGCCGGCCTTTCGGACCTGCCGCGCGACCGGCTCTCCGGGGTCTTCGTCGTTTCCGACGGCATCGCACATGACGCGCCGTCCCTCATGCCCGACCTGCCCGCGCCCCTGCACCTGCTCCAGACCGGCGAGGGCGACGACTGGGACCGCCGCCTGATCATCCGCAACGCCCCGGCCTACGGCATCCTCGGCGAAACCCTGACCCTGACCCTGCGGATCGAGGATGAAGGCGCGGTACCGCCGGCCCTGCGCGGCCAGCCCGCGCGCGTCGGCTTCTCGATCAACGGCGAGGATCTGCGCCACGCGATGGCCCCCGTCGGGCAGGACATGGAACTCAACCTGACGCTCGACCGCGGCGGGCTGAACGTGCTGCATTTCGTCCTCGACCCCGCGCCGGACGAACTGACCGCGCGCAACAACGAAGCCGTGGTGCAGATCAACGGCATCCGCGACCGGCTGCGCGTCCTTCTCGTCTCGGGCGAGCCGCACACCGGCCAGCGGACCTGGCGCAACCTGCTGAAATCCGACCCGTCGGTGGACCTCGTCCATTTCACCATCCTGCGCCCGCCCGACCGGCAGGACGGCGTGCCGGTGAACGAGCTGTCGCTGATCGCCTTTCCCACGCGCGAGCTTTTCATCGACAAGATCGACGAATTCGACCTGATCATCTTCGACCGCTACCGCCGCCGCGGCATACTGCCCAACGCCTATTTCGACAACATCCGCCACTACGTCACGCAAGGCGGCGCGCTGCTGGTCATCGGCGGGCGCGAACTGGCCGGCGCCGACAGCATCTTCTACTCGCCCCTGGGTCGCATCTTCCCGGCCGAGCCCACCGGCCGCGTGTTCGAGACCGCCTATCGCCCCGGCCTGACCGATCTCGGCCGCCGCCACCCGGTCACCGCCGAACTGCCGCGCGCCGGCGCGCTGGAGCCGGGCGAAAGCGCTCGCTGGGGGCGCTGGCTGCGGCAGGTCGACCTGACCCACCGCACCGGGCACGCGGTGATGGAAGGGGTCGACGGCCGCCCGCTCCTCTCCCTCGACCGGGTGGGCGAGGGGCGCATCGCGCTCCTCGCCTCGGACCAGGCCTGGCTCTGGGATCGCGGCTTCGAAGGCGGCGGGCCGCAGGCGGAACTGCTGCGCCGGCTCGCGCACTGGATGATGGGCGAGCCCGAGCTGGAGGAGGAAGCCCTCAGCGCCAGCGCCCAGGGCATGACCATGACCGTGACGCGCCGCTCGCTCGACGACGGCCCGCACGGCGTGACCGTCATCCGCCCCGACGGCGAGGAAGAGGCGCTGGACCTGGCGGAGGCCGAACCCGGCCGCTTCACCGCCACCTACGCCGCCGACGAAGCCGGCCTCTACCGCCTGCGCGACGGCGATCTGGACACAGTCATCGTGCTGGGCCCCGGCAATCCGCGCGAATACGAAACCACCATCGCCACCGACGCCGACCTTGCCCCCTTCATCGCCACGACGCGCGGCGGCACCATGCGGGTCGAGGCCGATCTGCCCGACTTGCGCACCGTTGCCGCCGGCCGTCAGGCAGCCGGGCGCGGATGGCTCGGCGTGACCCCGCGCCAGGCCTATGTGACCACCGACCTGCGCCTCAGCGCGCTGCTGCCGCCGTGGGTCTGGTTGCTGCTGGGCGGCGCGCTGATCCTCGCTGGCTGGCTGCGCGAAGCCCGCCGCTGATCCACCCCTGGCACAGTTAGTCGTTGCGCTAAGTATTCGCTTGACCTGTCGCCTGCGGTGGAATTACTTAGGCGTATGGCTAAGCATGATCCGCACCTCGACGACCTTTTCACTGCCCTCGGCGATCCGACGCGGCGGGCGGTACTGGCCCGGCTGGCCCGTGGCCCGGCCAGCGTCAGCGAACTGGCGGCGCCGCATGCGATGGCGCTGCCCTCGTTCATGGGTCACCTGCAGAAGCTGGAAACTGCAGGGCTGATCGAAACCCGGAAACAGGGCCGAACCCGCATCTGCCGCCTTGCCCCCGACGCGCTGGCGCCCGCGCTGGACTGGCTGAGTAAGCAGCGCGCACTCTGGTCGGGGCGGCTGGACCGCTTCGACAACTACGTCACCCGTTTGAACGACGCCCGATCGCAGAAGGAGCCCCCGCATGGACACCCGGACAGACCTCGACCCGCAGACTGATCTCAGCTTCACCCGCGATCTGGACGTGCCACCGGAACTGGTCTGGGAATGCTGGACGCAGCCCGAACATATCCCGCATTTCTTCGTCCCGCACCCGCATCGCGTGACCGATTGCCAGATCGACCTGCGCCCCGGCGGACGGTTCAACACCACCTTTGATGTCGACGGCGCCAAGATGCAGAATCAGGGCGTCTGGCTGGAGATTGTCGAGGGCCGACGCCTCGTCTTCACGGATGCCTTCAGCGAAGGCTGGAAACCCGCCGCCGATCCCTTCATGACCGCGATCATCGAGATTGCGGATAACGGGCGCGGCGGTACACGCTACACCGCCACGGCCCGCCACCGCTCGGCCGAGTCGCGCCAGCGGCATGAGGACATGGGATTTTTCGAGGGTTGGGGCACCGTCGCCGACCAGCTTGAAGCCTACGCCCGCACGCTCTGATCGCGGCCGCTGGCTCGACACCCTTTTCGGTCTGTGCTTCCTTTCCGTTCTGATCGGGCAGGGGGCGACCCCGCAAGGGATGTCGACATGGCAGCGCAGAAGGCACAACCGGCGGTTCTGAAGATCGCGCTGCTCACCGCGGCGGCCATGGTGGCCTTCGCGGCAAACTCGATCCTCAACCGCCTGGCGCTGGCGGGCGGCCATATCGACGCCGTCACCTACACCGGCATGCGGCTTCTGTCGGGGGCGGTGATCCTCGCGCTGATCCTGTCGCTGCGCGGCCGCGCGCCGCGCCGCGACCGCCTCGGCGGCAGCCTGGGCGGAGCCCTTGCGCTTCTCGCCTACGCGATCGCCTTCTCGCTGGCCTATCTCGAGCTGGCGGCGGGGACGGGCGCGCTGATCCTCTTCGCCTCGGTGCAGATCGCCATGCTCGGCTGGGCCCTGCGCCGGGGCGAGCGGCCGGGCGCCTTCGAATGGCTGGGCTTTCTGGTCGCGGGCGCGTTCCTGCTGGCGCTGCTCTTGCCCGGCGCGACGGCCCCGGACCCGCTGGGCGCCGCGCTCATGGTGCTGGCCGGGATCGCCTGGGCGGCCTATTCGCTGATCGGTCGGGGATCGGCGGCGCCGCTGGTCGATACCGCCGGCAACTTCATCCGCTGCCTGCCGCTGGCGCTGCTTTTCCTCCTGCCGGGCCTGATCCTGCAGACCGCCAGCCCCGCCGGCTGGGGCTATGCCATTGCCTCCGGCGCGCTGGCCTCGGGACTGGGCTACGCCATCTGGTACAGCGTCCTGCCCGCCCTGACCCGCATCTCGGCCGCCTTCGTGCAGCTCAGCGTCCCGGCCATCGCGGCGGCAGGCGGCGTCGTCTTCATCGCCGAGCCCCTGACCCTGCGGCTGACCGTCTGCGCAGTCGGCATCCTGGGCGGGGTAGCGCTCGCCCTCTGGGCCGCCGAAGCGCGCAAGGCGCGCGTCCCGCCCCACAAATGAAGCGCGTTCCGCCCGAAACCAAGGCGCGGACCCCCCTTCGGGGACGCCTTCGCGGAGTCCGTTCGACCGGCCCGGAGGCGCCACCACGCCAATTCGGTGCCATATGTAGTGTACGACATCAGCCCGACTACAAAACGCCCCGAAAAATGTGCAAAATTCAAACGCGCAAAAATGACGTTTCTTTTCACTTTCGACCAAAAAACCGTCGCTCACTTTCACGCTTGGGGCAAAACCCTAAAAATTTCGACGATTTTCGGGCGCGAGCGGCCAGTTGCTCACGCGTGAGCACCCGACCCCATTTCGAGAAGGTCCGGCCCCCGCGGCCACGGCGTCCGAATGGCCGCCGCAAGGCGGTCGCCACCCCGCCCGCGCCTCCGCTCACGCTGCGCCGCGCAGCTCCGCCAGCACCGCCTCGGCCGCGGCCCGGGGGTCCGCCGCCTGCCAGATCGGCCGGCCGATGACGATGTGATCCGCCCCCGCCCGGACCGCCGCCGCCGGGGTCGCGATGCGCTTCTGATCGCCCGCCGCGCTGCCCGCCGGGCGCACCCCCGGCGTGACGATCAGCCGGCCCGCCGCCTGGGGCAGGGCGCGGATCGCCGCGGCCTCGTGCGGGCTGGCGATCACCCCGTCGGCGCCCGCCTCGAACGCCCGCGCCGCGCGCAGCGCCACGATCTCCTCCATCGTGCCAGGGGCGATCAGCGCGGCGTCCAGATCCGCCCGGTTCGAGGAGGTGAGCACCGTCACCGCAAGGATCTTCAGCCCCGATCCCGCCGCCCCCGCCCGCGCCGCCCGCACCACGTTCGGATCGCCGTGTACGGTCAGGAAATCCAGACCGAACCGCGCCACCCCGGCCACCGCGGCCTCCACCGTCGCGGGGATGTCGAAGAACTTCATGTCCAGGAAAATACGCTTGCCGTGCTCGGACTTCAGCTCGTTCGCCAGCGCCAACCCGCCGGCGGTCAGCATCCCCAGTCCGATCTTGTAGAACGCGACCGCCGGCCCGATCCGCTCCACCAGCTTCAGCCCGGTCAGCGGGTCCGCCACGTCCAGCGCGACGATCAGCCGCTCGTCGGCGTTGTTCATCAGCTTGTCCTTTCCAGCCGGATCAGTCGATACTCGAACGCCTCGCCAAAGGTCGCCTCGCGCATCGACGGTTTCAGGAACCGCTCGATCCGCCGCCCCAGCACCGCCTCGACCCCCCGGCTCAGCAACGGCCGGCTCCGCCGGAACTCGGCGCGAAACCGGGTCAGGAAGGGGCCGACATGTGCGTTCTTGAGGTGATCGAGCACGTAGAACGTGGGCAGGATCGCCGCGGTCACATCCTCGTCCAGCGCCACCCGCCAGCCCGGCCGCTGCGCCAGCGCCGCCAGAAAGGCCGCATGCGTCTGCCGCCGCCCGTCCTCGCCGGCGCCTTCGCGACGGAAGTAATCGAAGATCAGCGCCGCGCGGCCCGCGTAGCGCTCGATCTGGTCCAGCGCTGTTTCCTGCTGGATATAGTGGAAGCTTTCGCCGAACAGGCACAGATCGAACCGCCGCGGCAGATCCAGCGTCTCGAACCCGGTTTCATGCACGGGGACAGTCGCCGGCAGTTTCGCGCGCGCCATCGCATTCAACTGGGCCGAGGGGCTCAGGCACTCGACCTGAAACCCGGCGCGCGTCAACGCCAGGGCATTGGCCCCGGTGCCGGACCCGACATCGAGGATCGTCGCGGTGCCCGACGGAATTTCGGCGCGCATCCGGTCGAACCAGGCCTGCTGCGCCTCGCCCAACGCGCGGGCTGAGGGCGTCGCCGGGCGCCCCTCGGGCCAATATCCGTAATGCAGGAAACCATGTCCGAACACCGCCTCGGAAAGCATCGCTTCGAAATCGAGCCGGAAGTCCTTGAGCTTCACCGGAACGTTCCTCCGGCTGGGGCCGGAAGCGGCGCAAAATGGCGCATGGCGGATTCCTTCTGTTGCACGCCCCTGATAGGCTGACCCCGGGGCGCGGGCAAGTTCCGCGTGTTCGCTTGAAACGGGAGAGGAAAAGACATGAAGAAACTCGCCGCCGCGATCGTCACGATCGCCGGACTGACAGGGGCTGCCATGGCCGAGAACCGCATCGACACCGTTCGCCCCGACGCGCCGGAACTTGCCGGTTACGGCCAGCATCCGGTGGGCGTGCGAAGCCTGCAACTGACCGACGAAGACCGCGTCGACGTGCTGAACTCGACCGAGGCCGTGGTGCGCGGGGCGCGCAGCTTCGCGGCCGAACTCTGGTATCCGGCGGCGGACGGCACCTCGGCCGGCACCGCGTACCAGACCGTTCTGCGCGACGGTCAGACCGCGGTCGAGCTGACCGGCCGGGCGGCGCGCGATGCCGAACCCGCCGCCGGGCCATTTCCGCTGGTGCTGATCAGCCACGGCTATCCGGGCAATCGTTACCTTCTGTCGCATCTGGCCGAAACGCTGGCCTCGCGCGGGCACGCGGTGCTGGCGCTCGATCATACCGACAGCACGTATTCCGATCAGGCCGCCTTCGGCTCGACGCTGTTCAACCGGCCCCTGGATCAGGCCTTCGCGATCGAGGCGATGGCCGATGCCGGCGCGCTCGACCCCGTGCTCGAGGGCTTGATCGATGCCGACCGCGCCGCGGTTGTCGGCTATTCGATGGGCGGCTACGGCGCGCTCATCTTCGGCGGGGCAGGGGTCAGCGCCAGCGCGCTCGATCTGCCTTTCGCGCCACCGCAGGACCTGCTGTCGCAGCATCGCGCCGGCAGCGACACGCACGAGGACCTGATGGATTCGCGCGTCAAGGCTGTCGTCGCCATCGGCCCCTGGGGCATGAACACGGCCTTCTGGGATGCCGAGGGGCTTTCCGGCCTCAGGGTGCCCACGCTGATCATGGCCGGCGACCGCGACACGGTCTCGGGCTACGGGCCGATGCGCGCGATCTTCGAAGGCGCCCGCGGCACCGAGCGTCACCTTCTCACCTTCATCAACGCCGGCCACAACGCCGCCGCGCCGATCCCCGCCCCCGCCGAAAGCTGGCCGGTGTCCGAAAGCCTGGGCTGGGCACCCTTCGCCCACTATGCCGACCCGGTCTGGGACACGGCGCGCATGAACAACATCGCCCAGCATTTCGTCGCCGCGTTCCTCGACCTGCACCTGAGCGGCAACGAAGCGGCCGCCGAATGGCTGGACCTCGTCGAATACGCCCACGACGGCGTCTGGTCCGAGGATGAAGGCACCCGAACCCCCGAACACACCTACTGGGAAGGGTTCGACCGGGGCACGGCGCTTGGCCTGCGGTTCGAATCGCGCACCCAGGGTGAATGAGCGGGCTTTCGACCGCCAATTTTCTACCCGGAAGTATCCTCGGGGGTGAACGGGCCGCAGGCCCGGAGGGGGCAGACAGCCCCCTCCTTCCACCCACGCGTTTGCCTCGGCAAAAGGCGACCCGGACCCGGTTGCCGCGCGAGTTTCGGCACCCGTCCAGCATTTGGATTGGCCCCCGTCTGCGCGCGTCCCAGACATTTCAATCGGGTTAACAGCCAAAAGTTTTGTTTTGACAATCAAGGTCTTGAAAGAATGCGCGCATGCGCGCACCAGCGCCATTCTGCGCGCCCCGGGCTTGGACCGGTGGCTTAGCGGGTCCGGTCAGGCGATCGCTTCCATCCGTTCCTTCGACAAGCCGCCGGGTACGATCGTGATCGGCACCGGCAAGCTGCCCGAGTTTCGCGAAAGCTGCGTCACCAGCGGCCCGGGGCCGGACCGGTCGGCGCCTGCGCCCAGGACCAGGATGCCAATCTCCTCGTCGTCGCGGATCTGACCCAGGATCTCGTCCACCGGTTCCCCCTCCCTGATCACCAGTTCGGGGTCGATCCCCTGCCGGTCGCGCATCCATTTGGCGAAAACCTCGAAATGCGCCTCGATCCGCTCGCGTGCCTCGGCGCGCATCAGGTCGGCCACCCCCAGCCAGTGCTGGTACTCCTCAGGCGGGATGATGGACAGGATCTGCACACCGCCGCCGGTATGCGCGGCCCTGAGCGCGGCAAAGCGGATCGCGTTCAGACATTCTCGGCTGTCGTCGAGCACGACGAGGAACTTGCGCATCCCTACCCCCTGTTGCCGCGCATATTGGCGCAAGCCTCGGGGCCTGTCCAGAAGCAGCCGCGCTGGGGTCCCACCGGCCGGACCTCAGCGCGGGTAGAGGCCCTCGTAGATCGGAACCAGCGTTTCAAGATCGAATAGCGACGACACGCTGGTGCCGTTCCAGGTGTTCAGGATCGCCTGCGCGAATAGCGGCGCGGTCGGCACGATGCGGATGTTCGGGGCGTCCTGCACCGCAGCGGTCGGCTGGATCGAGTCGGTGATGACCAGGGTCTTCATGACCGATTTGGTGATCCGTTCGACCGCCGGGCCGGAAAGGACGCCGTGGGTGATGTAACTGTGAACCTCGGTCGCGCCGGCCTCGATCAGCACCTCGGCCGCCTTGCACAGCGTGCCCGCCGTGTCGCAGATGTCGTCGACGATCACGCAGATCTTGCCCTGCACGTCGCCGATGACGGTCATCTCGGCCACCTCGCCGGGCCTTTCGCGCCGCTTGTCGACGATGGCCAGCGCCACGCCCACGCGCTTTGCCAGTTCGCGCGCCCGCGCCACGCCGCCCACGTCCGGCGAGACAATGGTCACGTCCTGCAACCGTCCGCGGAACTGATGCTCCAGGTCCAGCCCGAAGATCGGCGCGGCATAGAGGTTGTCGACCGGGATATCGAAGAAGCCCTGTATCTGTGCCGCGTGCAGATCCAGCGTCAGCACCCGCTCGATTCCCGCCTGGACCATCATGTTGGCCACCAGCTTGGCCGAGATCGGGGTGCGCGCCTTGGTGCGCCTGTCCTGTCGGGCATAGCCGAAATAGGGGATCACCGCGTTGATCCGTGCCGCCGAGGATCGCTTCAGCGCATCGGCGATGATCAGCAGTTCCATGAGGTTGTCGTTGGCGGGGTTCGAGGTCGGCTGGATAATGAACATGTCCTCGCCACGGACATTCTCGTATACCTCGACAAAGATCTCCTGATCGTTGAACCGTTCGACGCGGGCATCGACCAGCTTGACCGACATCCCGCGATGCAGGCTCATCCGCCGGGCGATGGACTGCGCCAGCGGCCGATTGGCGTTTCCGGCAATCAGTTTCGGTTCGGTCAGTGTCGGCATGGATATCCCCGGCTGGACAGGATGCACCGGCGAGTCGCGCGGTTGACACCGCTTAGCACCCCGCTACGATCTTGCAAACCGCATCCCCCACCGGAGCAGGCACCGTGTCGCAGATCGACTACTTTCTCACCGTCACCTCGCCCTACGTCTACTTCGCCGGGCGCACTCCGGCCGAGATCGCGACGCGTCATGGCGTTCCCATGGTCTATCGGCCGGTCGATCCCGGTGCCATTTTCGCGCGCACCGGCGGCACGCCGCTGGCCGAGCGGCACGAAAGCCGCAAGACCTATCGACTGCAGGATCTGCGCCGTCAGGCGGCGAAGCGGAACCTGCCGATGACCCTGCAGCCGCGTCATTTCCCCACCAACCCGGCGCCGGCCGGATACGCGGTGATCGCCGCGCAAGAAGCCGCCGCCGCAGGGCAGGGCGGCGATATCCACGCACTGGTCCAGGGCCTTTCCCGCGCCTGCTGGGAAGAGGAGCGCGACGTGGCGGATGACGCCGTGATCCGTGACTGCCTTTCGGCTTCGGGCTTCGACCCCGGTCTCGCCATGTCGGGGCTGCTGTCGGGTGCAGACACCTATGACCGCAACCTCGTCGCCGCGATGGAGGCTGGCGTCTTCGGCTTTCCCTTCTGGGTCGTCGGCGAGGAAAGGTTCTGGGGGCAAGACCGGCTGGAGGATCTGGATCGCTATCTTACGGAAAGCGCGTGAGCCGCGTCCATTCCGTCCGCCTCGGCGTGGCGGGTGGATTGCCCGCGGTACTGGCGCACTGCTTCTTGGGGCACAGCGGTGCCTGGTCGCGACTGATCCCGGCACTCAGGACCCCGATCGATGCGCTGGCCTTCGATCTGCCGGGGCACGGCGGCTCAGCCCCCTGGGACGGGCAGAGCGATCCCCTGGGGTTCGTCGCAGCGACATTCGAGGAACTTGTCGATCGCCCGACGCTTCTGATCGGTCACAGCTTTGGCGGCGCGGCGGCGCTTCGCTTCGCGGTCGCGCATCCCGAGCTTGTGGCGGGCCTTGTGCTGATCGAGCCGGTCTACTTCTCGGTGGCCGTGGACGAGCCCGAATTCGCCGCGAACCAGTTGGCCGAGGAGCCGATGCACGCAGCCTTTCGCAACGGCGACCTGGAGCGTGCAGCCGCCGAATTCTTCGCGTTGAACGGCGATTCGGCGGGGTGGGCGGCAATGACCGAACGCATGCGCCGGCAGATCATCGGACAGATGCCCATCCTTGCGGCCAGCCTGCCGCGGCTTCAGCGCGACAGTGGCGGGGTGCTGGAGCCCGGTCGGCTGGACGAACTGCGCGCGCCGGTCCTGCTGCTGGATGGCGCGAACTCGCCGCCGATCTTCGACGCGGTGAACCGTGCTCTGGCCCGGCGCTTGCCGCATGCCCGGCGGCACACGGTGCCGAATGCCGGTCACATGCTTCCCATCACCCACGCAGCCGAGGTGGCCGCGGTCATCGATGACTGGCTGGACGCCACACCGGATGGTGCCGAAGCCGGCCGCCAGAAAACGGAAACCCGCGCCGGTTGACGCGGGTTTCCGATTGTCTTCAGGTTAACTGCGGATTCAGGCAGCCTCGGCGATCGCGGCAGCGGCGCGACGTTCGCTTTCCTCGCGCGACAGCGCGACAGAGGTGCGAACGCCGGCGCCCACGAACTTCATGAGGCCTTCGACCACACGCTCGTTGGGGTCGATCCCGGCGCAGGTCAGAACTTCGCGCCCGTCGCGCGAACGTGCCCAGCGGGCGATCTGTTCCGGCCCATTGCCGTATTTCTTGTCATCCGCAATGGCGTCGTCCAGCGCCGCAAGTACGACCGCTGCAAAAAGTTTGCGCGCGCGGGTACCCTGCTCCTGATTATACGCTGTGCCATCCATCGAATCGAACATGTGCTTCCGTCCTGTTCTTTCTTGCTCTTGCTTTTCCCGGCCTGTGCCTGTCTAGCGGGGAAAGCGTGCGATTCGCTACCAATCTGTTGCATGGCTGCCATGCGGTTTGTGCATGGCAGCGGAAAACTGCCGCATGATCTGGTAAGCTTGTCAGCCGATCCCCCGCAAGATATAGGAAGCCCGCAAACGATCTCAACACTTTATCAAGAGTTTCCCATGCCAAAGATCAACGGCAATGAAATCCGGCCCGGCAATGTGCTGGAACACGACGGTGGCCTGTGGGTGGCCGTGAAGGCCAATCACGTCAAGCCCGGCAAGGGCGGCGCCTTCGCCCAGGTTGAGATGAAGAACCTGCGCGACGGCCGCAAGCTGAACGAGCGTTTCCGGTCCGAAGACAAGGTGGAGCGCGTGCGGCTGGACCAGAAGGACCAGCAGTTCCTGTTCGAGGCCGACGACATGCTGACCTTCATGGACAGCGAGACGTTCGAGCAGATCGCACTGCCCGCGGATATCCTCGGCGATCGCCGTCCCTTCCTGCAGGACGGGATGATGGTCACGATCGAATACTACGGCGACGAGGCGCTGAACGTCACGCTGCCGCAGAAGGTCACCTGCACCGTGGTCGAGACCGAGCCGGTGGTGAAGGGCCAGACCGCGGCCAACAGCTATAAACCCGCGATCCTTGACAATGGCGTGAGGATCATGATCCCGCCTTTCATCGGTACCGACGAGGCGATTATCGTCAATACCGAGACCTTCGAATATTCCGAGCGCGCCTGACGCGCGCATCGTCGCCGTGGGGTACATGCAGATGCAACGGTCGGCTTCCCTGCTCGCGGTATGCGCCGGCATCATGGTGGCCGGGTGCGCCATGGCGAACGGCGGCGGTTCCCTCGACGGCACGTCTTGGCAGGTCTCCGCCGTCGGCGAACTTCAGATCGAACCCGCGGACGATGTCACCCTCCGGTTTCAGAACGGTCGCATCAGCGGGCGGTCGGGCTGCAACCAGTACACCGGGCCCGTCTCTCTCGGTCCCGAAAATATCGACGTCGGCGCCATCGCCGGGACGCGCATGGCCTGCCCGGGTCGCGCCAGCGAGATCGAGCGCAGCTTTCTGGCCGCGCTTGACGCCGTCACGGGCTGGCGCGTGACCGAGGAAGGAACGCTCGAGTTGACCGCCGAGGGGGCGCCCACGGTACGCGCCCTCGCGCCCTGATCCGCGCTCCCGGGTGTTCGACCGACATCTTCGCCCCTTGATCGACCCGCCGCTCAACCGGATCGGGGCGCGGCTGGCCGGGGCGGGCGTGCATCCGGACAAGGTGACACTGACGGGGCTTTTTCTGGGTCTTCTGGCCGCCGGGGCCGTGGCGCTTGGGGTCTTCTGGCTCGCGCTGGGGATGGTGCTCTTGTCTCGGCTGGCCGACGGGCTTGACGGCGCGGTGGCGCGGGCGCGCGGCATCACCGATTTCGGCGGCTATCTCGACATCGTCGCGGATTTCATGTTCTACGCCGCGATCCCGCTGGCTTTCGTCTGGTACGACCCGGTCGCAAACGGACTGGCCGGCGCCTTCCTGCTGGCCAGTTTCTACGTCAACGGCGCGACCTTCCTTGGCTTTGCCGTCCTTGCCGAAAAACGCCGGATGCGCACCGATGCGCAGGGGGTCAAGTCGCTCTATTACTCCGCCGGGCTGCTCGAGGGGAGCGAGACGATCTTTTTCTTCGCGCTCATCTGCCTTTTCCCCACGGCGTTCGCACCTCTCGCAGCCATCTTCGGCGCGCTTTGCATCTTTACCGCGATATCGCGCATCCTGCTCGCCGCGCGCCTGTTCCGCTGATCCGCTGCCATTGTGCAATGGCGCGCAGACCCGGCGCGCACTCTCGCCTTTATCGGTGCGCCGAAGCGGCTACATTCAGTCCAGCATCGAATGGAGAACGCCATGAGCATCGCAGGTCTTCACCACGTCACCGTCACCAGCGGACCACCCGCGCCGAACCTTGCCTTCTACGCCGAAGCACTGGGGCTGCGCTTGGTCAAGCGCACGGTCAATTTCGACGACCCCGGGGTCTACCACCTCTATTTCGGGGATGCCGCGGGCAATCCCGGCACGATCATGACCACCTTCCCCTTTCCTAACGCGCGGGCCGGTCAGGCGGGTGCGGGGTCAACCTCGGCGGTGGCCTTCTCCGTGCCCGATCCGGCAGCCCGGGTTGACGCACTGGAACGCGCCGGCACCGCGGTCGCCCGAACAGAACGGTTCGGCGCCCCGATCTGGCAGTTCACCGACCCGGACGGATTGGCGCTGGAACTGCTCGAGGGTCCCGAGGGGATCGCCGGCGTGACGCTCTGGCTCGACGATCCGGAACCGACCGCACGGCTTCTGGTCGAGGTGTTCGGCTACACCCAGGGCCCCGAGCAGCAGGAGGCGGGTGGCCACCGCCGACGCCTTGCGCTTGCTGGGGACGCGCCGGGACGGTTCATCGACCTCTGGCGCGCCGATGCGAGCAGCCGCTCGCGCGGCGGCGCCGGCACGGTCCATCACATCGCCTTCCGGGCTCGCGACCGCGCCCATCAGGATGAACTGGCCGCGGCGCTGCGCGCCCGCGGAGAGCAGGTGACCGAGCGCAAGGATCGCCAGTACTTCGAATCGATCTATTTCCGCGAGCCCGGCGGCGTGCTGTTCGAGATTGCGACCGATCCGCCCGGTTTCGCCGTCGACGAACCCGCCGATGCGCTGGGACGGGAATTGAAGCTGCCGCCCTGGCTGGAACCGCACCGCACGCGGATCGAGGCAGCGCTGCCCGCCCTCTGACGGCGCCCGGCTTCGCTTATTCGCGGCATACGGTCTGGCTTCGGCCGGTGCGGTCCAGCGCCTCGTGACAGCCATAAAGCGGCTCGAACGGGGCGCAGGTGCCGGATCGCGCCAGGCAAAGCCCTTCGCAATCGGCTCCGCTCCGGCAGGCTCGGCCGGCGTCGCGCATCGCCCGTACGCAGGACCAGAGGCCACCTGTCCCGCGCGGGCGCAGCGTGCCGCCACGCGCTTCGCAGGCGCGGGCCTCGGCGGCCAGAAACGGGGGCAGGGGGGGCGCGTCGGCCTCGGCGGGTGAGGGGACTGGCTCAGTGGCAGTTTCCTGTTCCTCGGGGCCGACCTCCGGCACTTCTGCGACCTCGACCGCCGGCGTGCCGGTCCCGGCGTCGGGCGCGGCTTCCAGCGCGGTCACTTCGATCCGGTCCTCGCCCGGCGCAACCTGCGCATCGCGACCGGGCAGGCAGGCGGACAGAAGCAGCAACGCCAGGGCGGGAAGTGCCGCGCGCATCGCTCAGTACGGCATCGGATGCGCCTTGTGTACGGCATCGATCGCCGCCAGCAAGTCGTCGTCCAGCGTCAGGGCGGTCGCCGGCAATTGCAGCGCCAGTTGCTCGGCCGTGGTCGCGCCCAGGATCGGCACCACCGGAAAGGGGCGGCTGCGGACCCAGGCCAGCGCCATCTGCACCGGCTCCAGCCCCCGTTCCCGCGCCAGACCCAGATAGGCCGCGACCGCCTCGAAGACCCGCGGCGTGATGCGCCCGCCCAGATCGGGCCGATGCGACCGCCGCGAGCCGTCGGGGATCACGTCGCCGGCGTATTTGCCCGTCATCAGCCCCGCCGCCAGCGGCGAGAACGCCAAGAGCGGCACGCCCTCCAGCTTGCAGAGTTCGGCCATGTCGGTGTCGGCGATCCGGCAGAGCAGCGAATATTCGTTCTGCACCGTCACCGGGCGCGGCAGGCCGTTCGCCTCGGCCAGCGCGATCCAGTTGGCCAGGCCCCAGGCCGTCTCGTTCGACATCGCGATCGCGCGGATCTTGCCCTCGGCGATCAGCTTCTGCGCTTCCGTCAGCACGTCCAGCATGTGCTCGCGGACCGCATCGCGGCTGTCCTCGGGCGGCGCGTAGACCCAAGACTTGCGGAAATGGTACGTGCCGCGATTGGGCCAGTGCAACTGGTAGATGTCGATCACATCGGTCTGCAGCCGCCCCAGCACATCCTCGACCGCGCTGCGCAGGCGAGCGGCGTCGATCGCCGGCGCGCCACCCTCGATCACCTCGCTGCCGGTGCCGGTGACCTTGCTGGCCAGGATCGGCCGGTCGCGTCCGCGGTTGCGGGCGATCCATTCGCCGATGATCTCCTCGGTGCGGCCGCGGGTTTCCGGGCTGACCGGGTTGACCGGATACATCTCTGCCGCGTCGAGGAAGGGGATGCCATGTTCCAGCGCCATGTCGATCTGCCGGTGCGCATCGGCGGCGGGGGTCTGGGTGCCCCAGGTCATCGTGCCAAGGCACCAGGCGGGAATGTCGAATCCCGCGGCGGCGAGCGAAAGCTTCTGCATGGAACCCCCTTTTCTTGCCGGCGGGACACTAGCCTTTTGGGGCGGAAAGGCAAGGTGGCGGCGTTGAGAACATAAGGCGAACATGATAGTCATACCGCATGCACGAACCCGCCGATTCCCCTGCCCAGGTCCGGGCCCGCCTGACCGCCGCGCTGGAGGGGTTGACCGGCTTGCCGCCCGCGCCGCTGCCGCCGCTCGACCTGGTGCCGATGATGGGTCTGGCCCGCGGCCGGGTGCACGAGGTGTGCGGCCTGTCCCGGCATGTTCTGGCATTGGCCTTGGCCGGGCGCGCCCAGGCCGAGGGGCCGGTCCTCTGGCTGCGGCCGTCCTGGGGGGCGGAGGGGTTTCATCCCCGGGGCATGCGCCCCTTCGCCGATCCCGGCGCGCTGATCTTCGTGGCCTGCCCGCGCGCGCCCGATATCCTCTGGACCGCGGAAGAGGCGCTTTCAAGCGGGGCGGTGGCGCTGGTCGTGGCCGAACTTGCCGCCCCGCCCGACCTGCGGCAGGTTCGCCGGCTGCACCGCGCCGCGGCCGCGGGGGTGGCGCGCGCCGGCGGGCTTGCCGGCGTCGGGAAGGGACAATGCGCGCCGCTGGGGGTGCTGACGATGCAGGAGCGCGCCGACAGCCGCATCGCCGGGGTCGAAAGCCGCTGGGCGCTGCACCCGCTGCTGGCCGCCGGCGCGGACCGGCCGGCCTGGCGGCTGGAACGCCTACAGGCGCGCGCCGCGCCCCCCGGCGCCTGGCCGCTCCGGGCCGGCCCGCACGGCCTGGAACAGGATCAGGCATAGACGCCGCCGAACGGGACCGATCAGGGCGTCATGCGCGGCTGGGCCGGTTTCTTGCTGGGCCCGCGCTTTCCCGTCACTCCCAGCAGGACACCAGCACGGTCAGGTCGGCCGAGACGCGGGTCAGCGTCTCGGGCGGCATCGCGCCATTCTCGCGGCTGAGCGCGCCGCGCCGTCCGGCGCGATCCAGCGCATCGATCATCGCCTGGGCCGAGACCGAGAAGTTCACTTCCTCGGGCAGGGTGCGGTCGGGGTCCTCGGTGCGCGGCAGCAGCATGCCGACGACCGCGCCCGAACTGTCGAAGACCGGCCCGCCGCTGTCGCCTTCCTGAACCTTGATCGACAGCCGGTGCAGCATCGGCTCGTCGTTCAGCCCTTTCAGATCCGCCACCTGGCCGCGGGTCAGGATCGGGCGGGTCAGCGTATCGGCGTAGGAAAAGCCCGACACGCGCACCTCGGCATCCAGCCGCGTGCCGTTCGGCGCGAACTGCGCATAGGCCAGCGGCACCAGCGGCTCGGCCGGCGTCAGGATGGCGATGCCGTTGTCGGCATCCAGCAGCGTCACATCGGCGCGATAGGCGGTGTCGATGGTCACGCTGCCGCAGCCTTCGACCGCCTCGGCGGTGGTGGCGACGGTGCCGCGCGCATCGACGAAAAAGCCCGAGCGCGAGCGCAGCGGCCGCCGCACATCGAGCCCCGCCAGCAGGTCCCGCCGCGCCACGGTCGAGGCCGAGGCCCCGAGGTTGTCGGGCAGCGCCCCGCCGAAGGAACGGAAGGACTCGCGCATCGCCGGCAGGACGCGTTCGGCATCGTCATCCGCCCCCGGCTCCCAAAGCAGCGCCCAGCCCTTGATCTGCCCGCCCTGATAGCCGGCTTCGACATGCGCGCGGGCGTTGGCGTTGCGGCCGGTCAACAGAAAGCCGTTCGACCGCCGCGCGCGCTCGCCCTCCAGCGGGATCACCGCCAGCGTCTGCATGATCTCGTAGAGGCCGAAAAGCGTGGCCTGCGTGCCTTCCTGGCTGATCAGCAGGACACGCATGCCGCTGTCGTTGATCTCCTCGAAATGCGCAAAGGGGCTTTCGTGCCGGTCGAAGGCGACCATGCCCAGCGGCAGCGTGATCTCGACGCCGGCTTCCTCGTCGCGCCAGGTCTCCAGGCCCAGCCGCGCCAGTTCGGCGGCGTGGCCCTGCAGCAACTGGTTGCGTTGCCGCGTGGTCAGGAAACCCGTGGGCTCGAACCCCTCGGCTTCCTGCCAATCGCCAACCGCCCGGCGCGTGCCGGGGCCGAAGGCCGCGTCGATGGCCAGAGTGTAATGGCCGAAATATTGCAGCGCGGTCTGGATCGCCAGCCGGTCGTCGCGGGTCAGGCGCGCCTCGTTCGCGCGGGCCTGGGCCAGCGTTTCCTCCGGCTCCTCGACCACGACCGGGGGTTCGGGGGCAACGATCGCAGGGGTGTCGCTGTCGGTCAGCACTTCTTCCTGCGGCTCGGGCAGGGCCTGCAACTCGGACCGGGCGGCCTGCGCGCCGGCGGGCCAGAACTGCTGACCGTAATCGCTATCTTGCGTCAGATAGGCGTCGCGCGGGATCATCCGGTCGGCCAGCAACTGCAACCGCACGGCGCCCGCGTCCGCCTCCGTCTCGAACGGGCCAAGCGCCAGCGCGTACCAGCCGCCCGGCACGCGGAACCCGGCGACATTGCCGAACTGCTGCTCGTAGCGCGCGGCCCATTCCTCGGCGGTGCGCAAGGTCGGATGCGCCTCCACCTGGACCCAGTGCTGGCTCTGGGCCAGCGCGGCCAGGGGCAGCATGCAGAAAACGAGGGCGGCAACGAGGGTCGTCGAAAGGCGCTTGGTCACGGTGGGTATGATCCTGCTTATTCTGGCGTACTGATTCTTTGCAGCAACCTCGCCTTGGCAACATTAACATCGCTCTAACCATATGCAATTCAACGCTGCGTTGCACCTCGGCAACGCGCATCCCGCCCGCCGCGCCGTTGACCCGCCCCCGCGCCTTGCCTATGGAGGCGCAGAACGCTCCCCGAGGCTCCGATGCACCCAGCCACCGACCGCCGCCCCCGCAGTTTCCAGGAGATCATCCTGCGCCTGCAGTCCTACTGGGCGGGGCAGGGCTGCGCGATCCTGCAGCCCTACGACATCGAGGTCGGCGCCGGCACCTTCCACCCGGCCACGACCCTGCGCGCGCTGGGATCGAAGCCCTGGGCCGCGGCCTATGTCCAGCCCTCGCGCCGCCCCACCGACGGCCGCTATGGCGAGAACCCCAACCGCCTGCAGCACTACTACCAGTACCAGGTGATCATCAAACCCTCGCCCCCCGACCTGCAGGACCTCTACCTCGGCTCACTCCGCGCCATCGGCATCGACGACACCCTCCACGACATCCGCTTTGTCGAGGATGACTGGGAATCCCCCACCCTCGGCGCCTGGGGCCTGGGGTGGGAGGTCTGGTGCGACGGCATGGAGGTCAGCCAGTTCACCTATTTCCAGCAGGTCGGCGGCCACGACTGCCGCCCCGTCTCGGGCGAGTTGACCTACGGGCTGGAACGCCTGGCGATGTACGTCCTCGGCGTCGATCACGTCATGGACATGCCGTTCAACGACCCGGGCGCGCCGCAACCCCTGACCTACGGCGACATCTTCCGCCAGACCGAGCGGGAATATTCCCGCTGGAACTTCGACATCGCCGATATCGACACGCTCTTCCAGCACTTCAAGGACGCCGAGGCCGAGTGCGAACGCACCCTCGCCGCGCCCGAAACCGACAGCGCCGGCCGCCGCATCACCATGGCGCACCCGGCCTATGACCAGTGCATCAAGGCCAGCCACATCTTCAACCTCTTGGACGCGCGCGGCGTGATCTCGGTCACCGAACGGCAGGCCTATATCGCCCGCGTCCGCACCCTGGCGAAGAAATGCGCCGATGCCTTCGTGATGACCGAGGCCGGCGGGGCCGCGGCGTGACCGGACGCATCGTGGTCGTCGTGCTGGTTCTGGCCGGTGTCCTGTCGGGCGGCGCGATGTACTATTTCCAGGTCTGGGGCCTCTACGACCCGCTGCCCCCCACCGACCGCCTGACCGTCGCCACGCCGGACGGCCCGGCCGATCTGGCCGTCACCGACTTCCGCGGCATCGACTCGGACAGCTCGCCCCTGCGCCGCCGCGCCTGCTTCCGGCTCCACGCGGCCGAGGGGCTGATCGAGCACCCCGCGCCCGAACCGCTCAACGCGCCGCGCTGGTTCGACTGCTTCGACGCCGCCGCGATCGGCGGCGACCTCGCCCAGGGCCGCGCCACCGCCTACCTGGTCGAGGGCGACTTCGCCTGGGGCTTCGACCGCGTCATGGCCGTCTACCCCGACGGCGCCGCCTACCTCTGGAACCAGATGAACACCTGCGGCCGCGCGCATTTCGACGGCCGCGACCTGCCGCCGGGCTGCCCGCCCGCACCTGAAAGCTGATCTGCGAAAGCCCGACCATGCCCGACGTCCTGATCGAACTCTTTTCCGAGGAAATTCCCGCCCGGATGCAGGCTCGCGCCGGCGAGGACCTGAAGCGCCTGGTCACCGACGGCCTGGTCGAGGGGGGGCTGACCTACGCCCACGCCCACGCCTTCGCCGCCCCCCGCCGCCTTGCGCTGGCCATCGAGGGGCTGAGCGCGCAAAGCCCGACCCTGACCGAGGAACGCAAGGGCCCCAAACTCGACGCCCCGCAAAAGGCCCTCGACGGCTTCCTGCGCGCCACCGGCCTGACCCTCGACGACCTGACCACGCAGGACGACAAGAAGGGCGCCTTCTACCTCGCGCGCATCACCCGCCCCGGCCGCCCCGCCGCCGCGATCCTGGCCGAGGTGCTGGAGCACGCGATCCGCACGTTCCCCTGGCCGAAATCCATGCGCTGGGGCGCGGGCAGCCTGCGCTGGGTGCGCCCACTCCACTCGATCCTCTGCATCCTGACGACCGAAGCGGGCGCGGAGGTCGTGGATCTGGAGGTGGACGGCATCCGCGCCGACGACACCACGCGCGGCCATCGCTTCATGGCGCCCAACGCGTTTTCCGTAACGGGTTTCGAGGATTACGCGGCAAAGCTCAAGCGCGCCTTCGTCACCCTCGACCCCGACACGCGGGCGGAGGCGATCCTTTCCGACGCCGAGAACCGCGCCTTCGCCATGGGCCTGGAACTGGTCGAGGACCGCGCCCTTCTGGCCGAGATCGCGGGGCTGGTCGAATGGCCCGTGGTGCTGGTCGGCCAGATCGACGCCGACTTCCTCGACCTGCCGCCCGAGGTGCTGCAAACCTCGATGCGCGAACACCAGAAGTTCCTCTCCCTGCGCGACCCCAAGCGCGACCAGATCACCCATTTCGTCACCGTCGCCAACCGCGAGACCGCCGATCAGGGCGCGACCATCCTCGCCGGCAACCAGAAGGTGCTGGCCGCGCGCCTGTCGGACGCCAAATTCTTCTGGGACAACGACTTGCGGGTTGTGTCCGAGAAGGGACTCGAAGGCATGGCCGCCGGCCTCGCCAACGTCACCTTCCATGGGCAACTCGGCACCCAGGCCGACCGCATCGCCCGGATCGAGGCGCTGGCGCGCGAAATCGCCCCCCTCGTCGGCGCGCAACCCGACCTCGCCGCCGAGGCCGCCCGCATCGCCAAGGCCGACCTGCAATCGGCGATGGTCGGCGAGTTCCCCGAACTGCAAGGCACGATGGGCACCTACTACGCCCGCGCCGCCGGCCATTCCGACGCCGTCGCGCAAGCCTGCAAGACCCACTACCAACCCCTCGGCCCCTCGGACGACGTGCCCACCGATCCGGTGGCCGTCGCTGTCGCGCTCGCGGACAAGATCGACACGCTGACGGGCTTCTGGGCAATCGACGAGAAGCCCACTGGGTCAAAGGACCCCTATGCGCTGCGGCGCGCGGCTCTGGGGGTTATTCGGTTGGTTTTAGGAAATGCGGTACGGATGCCGCTTCTTCACGTCTTCGATCACACGTATCAGCGGCGAGTAATCGAACAAGAACGACAGCACGCTTTCGAGGTGCAGGAAGCTCGGGAGAACTTTGAGAGACTTAGCGGATTGACCGTGAAGAGCACCGAAAATGCCAAGTTCATAATTGATACTGGTTACACTCAAACGAACTTCTTCGACTTCAACACTGCTGAGATGCATTCTGCTATTGCTTCTAGCTTGGTCAATTTCATTCACGACCGTCTGAAAGTCCACCTCCGCGAGCAGGGCATCCGGCACGATGTCATCGACGCCTGCCTCGCCATGCCCGGCGCCGACGACCTGACGCTTCTGGTCAAACGGGCCGAGGCGCTCAGCGACTTCCTCAAGACCGAGGACGGCGAAAACCTCGTTCAGGGCTTCCGCCGCGCCAACAACATCCTGACCCAGGCCGAGGAAAAGGACGGCGTCGAATACTCCTTCGGCCCCGAGCCGAAACTGGCCGAGACCGACGAGGAACGCGCCCTCTTCACCGCCCTCGACCGGGCCGAGGCCGCCATCGCCCCGGCAATGGCCGAGGAGGACTTCGCCGCCGCCATGCGCGCCATGGCCGGGCTGCGCGCGCCCATCGACGCCTTCTTCGAGGCGGTGCAGATCAACACCGACAACGCCATCCTGCGCCGCAACCGGCTGAACCTGCTGCACCGCATCCGCGCCACCTGCCTTCAGGTCGCCGACCTCACGCGGCTGGAGGGCTGAGAGGGCCGCGCCGCCCGCCACCGGGCCGGCGCGGCGCCGGCCTCCGGCACCCCGCGACTTGCCGAAAATCCGCCTCCACCCGGCCCGCGGCGTCGTGCCGCGCCGGTTAACAGGTCCGATGCGCAACGCTCGGAACTGCCATACGTTTGCCATACGCTTGCCAGCCACTTGCCATACGCCTGCCAGCCACCTTGCCAGCGCCCCGGAACCCCTTTCATCCACCTGATTTCTGCACTTGCACGGTGCGCCCAAACCCCTATCTTGCCCGGGTCAGGAGTCCCCATGCCCACCCGCACAACCGCCCGGTCCTACGTCGATTTCACCGAGATCACGCACTCCGCCCCGATCTCGTTGCGAAGCCACGGCTGGCGGGCTAAGTGCTTGCAAAGATTGCTTCGTCTGGACCTGCCGGTGCCCCGGACCATCTCCCTGTCGTTCGACGCCGTGCACGCCATCGCCGCCGGCCACATGCCCAACATGTCCGCCCTCCTCGGCCGGTTCGAAGCCGGGCAACTTCTGTCGGTCCGCCCCAGTTCCGAAAACCCCGACTGGGGCGGCCCCGGCGCCCTCCTCAACATCGGCATCAACGACGAACGCCACGAAACCATCGCCACCCGCTATGGCGAACCCGTCGCCACAGCCCTCTATTTGCGGTTCGTGCAGGCCTACGCACAGCATGTTGCGCGCCTCGACCCCGATCTGTTCGAGGCGGTGGAGCCCAGCCGCGCCGCCCTGAAGGCGGCGCTGCGCGATTATGCCGCCGAAATGGAGGAACCCTTTCCCCAGGACCCCGCGCGCCAGCTGACCGAGGTGCTGCGCTCGATGGCGCGGGCCTGGGACGGCACCTCGGCGCGGCTATTGCGCCAGGCCAAGGGCGCCCCGATCGAGGCCGGGCTAGGCCTGGTGGTGCAGGCGATGGCCGGCGGCTTCGGCACCGGCGACAGCGGCGCCGGCGTGATCCAGTTCATCGACCCGGTGTCCGGCGCGCCGCAGATCACCGGCCGCTACGCGATCCACGGTCAGGGGCGCGAGTCGGTAGCGAACAACCCGCAGGCGATCTACCTGCGCCGGGACCGCCGCGGCCCCTCGCTCGAGGAACAGCACCCCGCGGTGTTCGAGCAGCTTCTGCGCCACAACGCCGTCTGCCGCGAAAAGCTGCGCGAGGAGATGCAGATCGAGTTCACCATAGAGGACGGCACCCTCTGGGTGATCGACGCGCTGAAGGTGCCCCGCTCAAGCCGCGCCGCCGTCGCCGTCGCCGTCCGGCTGGCCGAGGATGAGATCATCACCCGCAAGGAAGCGCTGATGCGCGTGAAGCCCCGCGCGCTGTCGGAACTGCTGCACCGGCAGGTCGATCCGCGCGGCACCCGCGACGTGATCGCGCACGGCATCGCCGCCAGCCCCGGCGCGGCGACCGGCCGGATAGTCTTCACCTCCAGCGCCGCGCAGGCGGCGGCGTCGCGGGGCGAGGATTGCATCCTGGTGCGCCGCGAAACCTCGCCCGAGGATATCCGCGGCATGCATGCCGCCGTCGGCGTCCTCACCGAACGCGGCGGCATGACCAGCCACGCCGCGGTGATCGGCCGCGGCCTGGGCCTGCCCTGCATCGTCGGCGCGAACGGCATCCGCATCGACGCCCGCACGCGTGAGGTCCTCGCCGGCGGCCGCACGTTCAGCGAGGGCGACACGATCACCGTCGACGGCAGCACCGGCCAGGTTCTGGCCGGCGCGGTCGACCTGCTGGAACCCGCCCTCGACGGGCCGTTCCACACGCTCCTCGACTGGGCCGATGCGCTTTGCGACATCGGCATCCGCGCCAATGCCGACACGCCCGCCGATGCCCGCATCGCGCGCGATTTCAATGCCGCCGGCATCGGGCTTTGCCGGACCGAGCACATGTTCTTCGAAAACGACCGCCTGACCGTCATGCGCGAGATGATCTTTGCCGACGACGCGCAGGACAGGGCCGCGGCGCTGGAACGCCTGCTGCCCATGCAGCGCACCGATTTCGTCGAGCTGTTCCGCATCATGCAGGGCCTGCCGGTCTGCATTCGCCTGTTCGACCCGCCCCTGCACGAGTTCCTGCCGCACACGCGCGACGGGATGCGGCAACTCGCCGACGCGCTGGACAAGCCGCTGTCCCTGGTCGTGCGCCGGGCCGAGGATCTGGCAGAATTCAACCCGATGCTGGGCATGCGCGGCGTCCGCCTGGGCATCGCCATGCCCGAGATCTACGAGATGCAGGCCCGCGCCATCTTCGAGGCCACGATCGAGGTCGGGCGCACCGGCCAGCCTGTCGTTCCCGAGATCATGATCCCGCTTGTGTCGGCCGTGCGCGAGGTTGAACTGGTCAAGGCCCGGATCGATGCCGTGGCGGCCGCCGTGCGCGTGGCCAAGGGGCAGGATTTCGACTACCGGCTGGGGGTCATGGTCGAAACCCCGCGCGCCGCGCTGCGCGCGGGGGAGATCGCGCAGCATTCCGCGTTCCTGTCGTTCGGGACCAACGACCTGACGCAGATGACCTACGGGCTCAGCCGCGACGACGCCGGGCGCTTCATGTCCTACTACGTGCAGAACGGCGTCTTTGCCGAAGACCCGTTTCACCGGCTCGATACCGAAGGGGTGGGCGAGCTTCTGCATATCGCGGCGGCGCGCGGCCGGGCGGTGCGCAGCGACCTGACGCTGTCGATTTGCGGCGAACACGGCGGCGACCCCGATTCGATCGCCTTCTGCCGGGCGGCAGGGTTCGATTACGTGTCCTGTTCGCCCTTTCGGGTGCCCGTGGCGCGTCTCGCGGCGGCTCAACTCACGATTGTTGGGCGCGAGGCCGATAATCCGATGCCGGACCTGCGCTGACTGGCGAGAGCGCCATTTTCAGGGACTTGGAATTGTCAAGGTGGCTCGGCGGAAAATCGCGTGGGGGTTGCGGCCCGCCGCGCCGGTCGGCGTAAACCTGCCGACGGAAATCCGTCAATCTTTACCAATCGGCCCGGCTGGCGTATCCGCCTCTGGTCTGACACGAGCGTGCCTGGGGGGCTGCCTGTCTACGACAATCAACATGACCCGGAACGCGCGGATCGCGCGGGGTCTCCGGACTGTCAATTCGTCCGGATGCACCGATGGGCTGTAAGGAGTCGAACACGATGCAAGGTCACCTGTTGTCCCTGTCCGCCATGGCGGCGGCGGCGGTCTCATTCACTGTGTCCGGTCCTGTCGCGGTCGCGGCCGGGACAACCTATCAGGAACATCTTGCCGCCGCGCTGATGACCGAACGCGAGGCGATCCGCACGCTGCCGCCCGCCGTTCTGCAGCGCGCCGCAGCGACCGCAGAGGCGCCCACCGTGCCGATGACGCGCCGCGATCTGATGCGCCAGCAGGTTACGCTGGCCGGCAACGGCGAGTTCCAGTGCCTTCAGCAAGCGATCTATCACGAAGCGCGCGGTGAAGCCCTGGCCGGTCAGTTCGCGGTGGCCGAGGTGATCCTCAACCGCGTCGACGCCGGCAACTTTCCGGGCTCGGTCTGCGGCGTCGTGAACCAAGGCGCCAGCAGCGGTCGCGCCTGCCAATTCAGCTATGCCTGCAACGGCAGTTCGCTGTCGATGGGTGAACGCGGGGCAAGGGAACTGGCAGCGCGGATCTCGCAGGTCATGCTGTCGGGCGCGCCGCGGGAGTTGACCGACGGTGCCACCCATTTCCACGCCCGCCACGTCAACCCGCGGTGGGCTCGGGTCTACGAGCGTACCGCCCAGATCGGCGCGCATCTCTTCTATCGCCAGCCGGTGCAGGTCACCAGCAACTGACGCTCACGCCGCTACAGGGCCGCGTCATGCCGCCTTTGGGCTGGGCGAAAGTCGCGCGCTGCGTTAGAGCGGGACCGGAGCATTTCCACGGACCCGCGCCATGTCGACCGAAATCCACCTCGCTTTCGCCCATCCCGAGGAACGCGCCGAGGCGACCGCCTCGGCCGATCCGCGCGACCGGATCTCGGTCCGCGACTGGCCGGTCGAGGCCGAGATCGGCGCGTTTCAGGCCGAACGCGGGCATACCCAGCGGCTTCTCTTCAATGTCGTGGTCGAGGTGCGCCCGCAATCGGGGCCGCTGGACGACGACGTCGACCGCATCCTGTCCTACGACCGGATCACCGAAGCGATCGGCGATGCGCTGGCTGTCGAGCGGCTGAACCTGCTGGAAACCCTGGCCGAGCGCGTCGCCGAGCGCATCCTGGCCGAGCCGCGCGCGATGCGCGCCTTCGTGCGGGTGGAGAAGCTGGATCGCGGCCCCGGCGCGCTGGGGGTCGAGATCGTGCGCGCCCGCGCTGCGGCGCCGGTCCGGCAGGTGCAGGACGACGGGACCGACCAGGCGCTGCATCCGCTGGTCGTCTACCTGGACAACGCCATGATCGACGCGCCGGATCTTGGCGCGCGGCTGGATGCGCTGGAAGCGCGGGGCGCGCCGGTGGTGCTGTGTGTCGGCTGCCCGCCGATGGAGGCGCCGCAGGTCGCCGCGAAGGCGGTGCAGCGGCGCATCGACTTGCTGGCGATCGAGCAGAACGCCTGGCGGCTGGCGGCGCGCGACCGGCGATGCGTGGTGACCGCCAGCCGGACCGAGATTGATTGGGCGATCCGGCAGGGCCACACCATCGTCTGGGCGCCCTCGAAAGTGGTTCTGGACACGCCCGACGGGCCGCTGGACCGCGCCCATGACGGGGCCGCGTTGACGCTGTGGCTGGCCGAGACACTGGCGGCGCGGGGCGTCATCGTCCCGAAGGGCACGCGCCTGCCGGCGGGAAGCCGCGTGCCGGTCGAAACCGTGTCCGATTGAGCCCCGAAACCCGCCCCCTCCGGTATCCCAAACGGCCCGGAGACGACGCAATCCGGGGCGTCCGCATGCGGACCGAAGATCAAGATATTGATATAATATATAAAAAAGCGTGATCTTAACCTGAGCGAAGCCTTTTTCTTGCGTCCGTTTCGGGCGCGCCGGGGTGGTTGTACCGAGCGCCGCGTATCCAGCCTTGAGGACGCACCTGGACCGCGCGATTCCACCTCCGCACTGCTGCCACGCGCTTTGGCCCCTTGCGCGAAACACGCGCTTTGGCATAGCCACGCGGCATGAGCCGTCGCATTCTCCACTGGCCGGAACCGCGCAGTGACCTGCCGCGCCCGGCGGGCAGCCGGCCGCTGGCAGGGTCGGCGCATGTCTGGTTCGCACGTGTCCGCGCGATGGATGCCGCGCGCGGCCCGGCCGAGGCCGACCCCACCGCCGCCGACCGTCTGGCCGCGCCGCGCCCGGTCCTGCCCGGCCTGCCGGCCGAGCGGCCGCTGGTCATGGGGATCGTCAATGTCACGCCCGACAGTTTTTCGGACGGCGGCGAGACGCCGGATCGTGCCTCGGCCGTCGAGCGGGCCCGCGCGATGGTCGCGGCCGGGGCCGACATGCTGGACATCGGCGGCGAATCGACCCGCCCCGGCGCGGCGGACGTGTCGGTCCCCGAAGAGATCGCGCGCACGGTGCCGGTCATCGCCGAATTGCGCGCCGCCGGCATCACGGCGCCGATTTCCATCGACACCCGCAAGGCCGCCGTCGCCGAGGCCGCGCTGCACGCGGGTGCGAACATGGTCAACGACGTGGCCGCCCTGACCCACGACCCTGAACTGGGCCCGCTGGTCGCCGAGGCCGGCGTGCCACTCTGCCTGATGCACGCGCAGGGCACGCCGCAGACCATGCAGGTCGACCCGCGCTATGACGATGCGCTGGTCGAGGTCTTCGACTGGCTGGCCGGGCGCATGGACGCCGCCAACGCCCACGGGATCGACCGGGCGCGGCTGATCGTCGATCCCGGCATCGGTTTTGGCAAGACGGTTGAACACAACATCACGCTTCTGAAAGGATTGGCGCTGATGCATGACCTCGGCGCGCCGATCCTGCTGGGCGCCTCGCGCAAGCGATTCATCGGCACGATCTCGGGCGTCGAGGTGGCGGGGCAGCGGCAGGCCGGGTCACTGGCCGTGGCGCTGCACGCGGCGGGGCAGGGGGCGCAGATCGTGCGCGTCCACGACGTGGCCGAGACGGTGCAGGCGCTCGCGCTCTGGCGGGCATTGACGACGGAGGACGCATGAGCCGGAAACTCTTTGGCACCGACGGGGTGCGCGGGCAGGCCAATACCTGGCCGATGACCGCGGAACTGGCGTTGCGGCTGGGGGCGGCGGCGGGGCTGTATTTCCGCACCGACGGGTCGAACGGGCATCGCGTGGTGATCGGCAAGGACACGCGGCTGTCGTGCTACATGCTGGAGAACGCGCTGACCGCCGGGCTGGCCAGCACGGGCATGAACGTGCTGCTGCTCGGCCCGGTGCCGACGCCGGCGGTGGGGTACCTCACGCGGTCGATGCGCGCCGATCTGGGCATCATGATCTCGGCCAGTCACAACCCGGCGACCGACAATGGCATCAAGTTCTTCGGCCCCGACGGCTTCAAGCTGTCGGACGAAGCGGAAACCGCGATCGAGGCCATCCTGGAGCAGCAGATCGACCCCGCCCCGCCCCTGGAAATCGGCCGCGCGCGGCGGATCGAGGATGGCTTGGGCCGCTATGTCGAATACGCCAAGACGACGCTGCCGCGCGGGCTGCGGTTGAGCGGGTTGAAGGTGGTGATCGACTGCGCCAACGGCGCCGCCTACCGCGCCGCGCCCGAAGTGCTGTGGGAACTGGGCGCCGAGGTGATCGCGGTCGGCGTCAGCCCCGACGGGCTGAACATCAACCGCGACGTGGGCTCCACCCATCCGCGCGCGGCGGCCGAGACGGTGGTGGCGCACGGCGCGGATCTGGGCATCGCGCTGGATGGCGATGCCGACCGTGTAATCCTCATCGACGAGAACGGAAAGGTGGCGGATGGCGACCAGATCATGGCGCTGCTGGCCGGCCGCTGGGCCGAGGCCGGGCGGCTGAACGCAGGCACGCTGGTCGCCACGGTGATGTCAAACCTGGGGCTGGAGCGGCATCTGGAGGGACGCGGGCTGCGGCTGGAACGCACCGGCGTCGGCGACCGCTACGTGGTCGAAAGGATGCGCGCGGGCGGCTACAACCTAGGGGGCGAGCAGTCGGGGCATATCGTGATGACCGACTACGCGACCACCGGCGACGGGCTGATCGCCGGCCTGCAGTTCCTGGGCGCAATGATCGAGACTGGGCTGCCGGCGAGCGCCCTGGTCCACCAGTTCGACCCGGTGCCGCAACTGCTGAAGAATGTCCGCTATGCGGCGGGCCAGACGCCGATGGAGGCCGCCTCGGTCAAGGCCGCGATCCGCGACGCCGAGGCCCGGCTGGAAGGGTGCGGCCGGCTTCTGATCCGCAAGTCCGGCACCGAGCCGCTCGTCCGCGTGATGGCCGAATGCGAGGACCCTGCGCTGCTGGAAGCGGTGGTCGATGGCCTGGTCGAGGAGATCGAGGCGGCGCTCTGACCCCGGCTTGGCGGCGTCGGCAGCGGGGTGTGCAAGTTGCACAACCCCATCAAGGCATTGAAATCCAAAGATTGTCGCCGCGGCGTTAACCTTCTCGAAACCATCGGCTCAATCGCTTCGGGGGCGCCAGTGAACCCGCGCCGGAAGCACGCGCGCGGCGTCCGGCGGGGCGACTAGCGCTTGGGTTGGGCCGAACGGGCGTAGATGTCGTCGTAGCGGATGATGTCATCCTCGCCCAGGTAGGCGCCGGTCTGCACCTCGATCAGGGTCAGCGGCAGCTTGCCGGGATTTTCCAGCCGGTGATGCGCGCCCAGCGGGATGAAGACCGACTGGTTTTCGGTGATCAGCTTCACTTCGGCGTCGATGGTGATGCGGGCGGTGCCTTCGACCACGATCCAGTGTTCGGCGCGGTGATGGTGGCTTTGCAGGCTCAGCGCCGCGCCGGGATGCACGACGATCCGCTTGACCTGAAAGCGCGGGCCGGTGACCAGGCTTTCGAACCAGCCCCAGGGGCGAAAATCGCGCGGCGCCTGTTCGGCCTGGCTGGCGCCCTGCGCCTTCAGCGCGCTGACCGCCAGCCGGACGTCCTGCGCGCGGTCGCGGTGCGCCACCAGCACGGCATCGGGCATGGCGACGGCAATGATGTCCTCCAGCCCGATCCCGACAAGCTGCTGGCGCGGGTCTTCGGCGCGCAGCAGGCTGCCGGTGCAGTCGATCGCGGTGGCCGGCCCATGGGTGACGACGCCCGCCGCATCCGGCCCCGCATCCCGCCAGACGGCGACCCAGCCACCAAGGTCGGACCATTCGCCGCAATAGGGCATGACCGCCATGCGTTCGGCCTTTTCCATCACCGCGTAGTCGATCGAGATGGCGTCGACGCCCGACCAGGCCTCGGCATCCAGACGGGTGAAGCCCAGATCGCGCACGCCACTGTCCAGCGCGGCCTGCACGCCGGCCAGGATCTGCGGGGCGTGGCGCGCGAAGGCGTCAATGATCGCGTCGGTGGAAAAGAGGAAGATGCCGGCATTCCAGAGGTGTCGACCATCGGCCAGCATTTCGGCGGCGCGGGGCGCGTCGGGTTTTTCGACAAAGCGGCGCAACGGCAGCGGCGCGGCGGTGTCCGGCGCGGGCGGGGTTTCCAGCTCCAGCCAGCCATAGCCGGTCTCGGCCCGGTCGGGCTGGATGCCGAAGGTGACCAACTCGCCCGCCAGCGCGGTCGGGATCGCGGCTTCGACCGCGGCGCGGAAGGCTTCGGCGTCGGGGATCACATGGTCCGATGGCGCGGCCAGCATCAGCGCCCCCGGCGATTTCGCGTGCAGCGCCAGCGCGCCCGACAGGATTGCCGGCGCGGTGTTGCGGCCCTCGGGCTCGATCAGGATGTCGGCGGGCGCGATTTCGCAGGCGGCCAGCTGTTCGGTGACGATGAAGCGGAAGTCCGACGCGGTGACCACCAGCGGCGGCGCGAAACCCGGACCGACAAAGCGGCGGGCCGAGGCCTGGAACAGGCTTTCGCTGCCGGTGATCCGGGCGAACTGCTTGGGATAGCTGCGCCGCGACAAGGGCCAGAGCCGCGTGCCCGAGCCGCCGCAGAGGAGAAGGGGATGGATAGGCGTCGTCATGCAGCTGTCCCGTTTCTTCGGCTCCAGCGGAGCCCCGTTTTCACCGTTTCTGGCACAAACCGCGGCCGGAACCTAGGTCAGATTGCCCGGACCGCGCTTTGCGCTAGACTTGTCGAGATTCTGGGAGAAACGCATGAAGATCACGTTGCTGCTTCTGTTGCTAGCGGTGGGGGCATTCGTGGCCTTCGCGCTCTGGGTGCGGTTTGCGCCCTCGGATCCGGGGCGCTGGCATGTCGATCCGGCTTCCGCGCCCGACCCGTCGCGCCCGAATTTCGCGCGCGCGGACCGGGTGGTGCCGATGCCGCCGGACGAGGCGCGCGACCGCTTCCATGCGATCGCCACCGGGAAGGGGGCGGAACTGCTGGCCGGCGATGACCAGCTGGCCACCTATGTCGCGCGCACGCGCCGGATGCGCTTTCCGGACTATCTGAGCCTCCGCTTCGACCCGGCCGAGGGCGGGGGGACCCGCATCCAGGCGCTGTCGCGCGCGCGCTTCGGACGTGGGGACATGGGGGTGAACGCCGCGCGGCTGCGGCGCTGGCTGGACCGGCTGGCAGAGTGAGGCTTGAAGGCGCGGCGCGGGCGCGGGAAGCCGTCGATCGCGCCTCTCAGTCGCGCCGGAAAGCCGATTCGAGGAAGTGTCCAAGCTTGGACAATCGGACAACCTTCTGATAGTGAACATTAAAAGACGTGATTGAAACCAAATCTTAACCGCGCACCGAAGGGTCCGCGCTGGGACGGCGTTCAGACCGCGCGGCCCATCCGGCCGGCAAGGTCGCAGAAGAACTGCCAGGCCACCCGCCCCGACCGAGCCCCGCGCGTCGCCTGCCATTCGATCGCCTGGGCGCGCAGGTCCTCAGGGGCGGGGTCCAGACCCCAAGCGCGGCAGTAGCCATCGATCATCGCCAGGTAGTCATCCTGCGAACAGGGATGAAACCCGAGCCACAGGCCGAAGCGGTCCGACAGCGAGACCTTTTCCTCCACCGCCTCGGACGGGCTGATCGCGGTGGAGCGTTCGTTTTCGATCATGTCGCGGGGCATCAGGTGGCGGCGGTTCGACGTGGCGTAGAGGATGACGTTCGCCGGCCGCCCCTCGATCCCGCCGTCGAGCACGGCCTTGAGCGACTTGTAGTGCTGGTCGTCGTGGCTGAACGAGAGATCGTCGCAAAAGAGCACGAAACGGTGGTCCGGCGCGCGCCGGAGATGCGCCAGAAGCCGCCCGACCGAGGGCAGATCCTCGCGCTGGATCTCGACCAGCTTGCAACTCAGCCCCTGCGCCACAACCTCGGCATGGACGGCCTTGACCAGCGACGACTTGCCCATGCCGCGCGCGCCCCACAAAAGCGCGTTGTTCGCCGCATGCCCGCGCGCGAACTGGATGGTGTTGGCCAGAAGCGTGTCGCGCGACCGGTCGATGCCCAGCAGGAGCGGCAGTGCGACGCGGTTGACCTGCGCCACCGGTTCCAGCCGGTCGGGGCCGACATGCCAGATGAACGCCTCCGCGCTGTCGAAATCGGGCGGGGGGGCGGCGGCAGGGCTCAGCCGCTCCAGGGCCGTCGCGATGCGCGCAAGCTCGCCGTCATTCATGCCTCGTCCTCGTCCATCAGCCCTTCGGCTTTCAGGGCTTCATTGCGTTTCCGCTCGACGCGCGCAACCAGCTGGATGGAGATTTCATAGAGACCGTAGACGACGACGAAGAGGATGATCTGGGTGATCACGTCGGGGGGCGTGACAAAGGCCGCCAGCGTCAGGATGCCAACCACCGCCCATTTGCGCCCGTTCCTCAGCCCCTCGGCCGAGACGAGCCCGGCCTTGCCCATCAGCGTCAGCAGGACCGGCAACTGGAAGCACATGCCGAAGGCGATGATGAACTTCGTGGTCAATGCCAGGTATTCGCTGACCGAACCCTGGAAGGTGATGCCGGCCTGCGCCAGCGCGCTGGCCTCGCCCTCGACCAGCTCGGGCGTGGCACCTGTCAGCATGCCGGGCTGCTGGAAGCCGAGGAAGAAGGTGAAGGCCAAGGGCGTCACGATGTAGAAGGCAAAGGACGCGCCCAGCAGAAACATCGCCGGCGAGGCGATGATGAAGGGCAGGAAGGCCGACTTTTCGGACCGGTAGAGGCCCGGTGCCACGAAGCGCCACATCTGCGTGGCGATCACCGGGAAAGCCAGCATGAAGCCGCCCAGCATGGCGATGCGGATGGCGACGAAGAAGCCCTCCTGCAACTGGATCAGGATCAGGTCGCACTGCTGCCCGCGCGCGTTCAGCGCGTCGCACAGCGGGTTGGTCAGGAAGTTGAAGATCGGGTTCCAGAAGTAGAAGGCGATCATCATCGCGACGGCGAAGGCGGCCAGCGACTTCATGATGCGATTTCGCAATTCGGCCAGATGCTCGATCAGCGGGGCCGAGCTGTCTTCGATCGCGTCATCCTGGGGGCGTTGGGCGGGCATGGCTGTGCGTTCAGACCGTCATCAGCGGAAGGGAAGGGCGGGCGCGCCGGCAAAGCGCGGGTCGCTGCCTGCGCGCGTGGGGAAAGGCAGGTTCGCGTCGCGACGGGGTGCGCTCATCGGTCGGCGTCGGTTTTCGGCGTGCCGGTGGCGCCCGGGGCTTCGGCCGCGGGGGACGCGCGGGGGGCGGGAGCGGCGCTTTCGGCTTTCTTGCGGGCGCGGATCTCGGCGGCGCGGGCGCGGGCTTCGGCGGAGCGTTCCGCGCGCTTGCGCCGCTCCTCGTCCATCGCGGCGGCGTGGGCGGCGCGCGCCGTCTGGTCGCGGTCATCGGATTGCACCGCAGCCTCGTCGGCGTCGGGCGGGGCGGCGGCCGGGTCCGGTTTCGCCTTCGTCGTTCCCGCCTTCGCCGGTTTCGGCGACGGGCTTTTGCCCCACTGGTCGGGCCGGCCCATCGAACGCATGTCGCGGTCAAGCTCGTCAAAGCCCATCGCGTCCTTGATGTCCTTGCCCGAGGCGGTGTTGCGCAGATCGCGGGCGATGTCCTTCACGCCGCTTTCGTCCGCGGCGGAGTCCATCGCGCGCTGGAATTCGCGCGCCATGTTGCGGGCCTTGGCGGTGAACTGGCCCAGCGTGCGGAACATCTTTGGCAGGTCTTTCGGCCCGACCACGATCAGCGCCACCACGCCGATGATCAGAAGCTCGCTCCAGCCCAGGTCGAACATGCGTGATCCTCAGTTCCGGCCGCGGCCGGCACCCGCTCAGGTCTTGTCGCGCTCGGTATGCGGCGTGACGTCGCGCGCGTTCTGGACGCTTTCGTCATCGGACTTGTTTTCAAGTTCTTCGGTGCCGTCCTTGACACCTTTCTTGAAGGCAGTGATGCCCTTGCCGACCTCGCCCATCAGCGAGGCGATCTTGCCGCGGCCGAAAAGGACCAGCACCACGACGGCAATCAGAAGCAGGCCCCAGGGGCCGGCGTTGTTGATGAAATGCGGTGTGACCATGAATGTGCTCAGCATGGCGGTCTCCTGTCGTCGGGGGCGGGCGCATCGGTGGCGCACAGGTTGGTTCCGCCCTTATCTATGCGCCCGCCCTGCCGGCGCAAAGCGCGAAAACGGCCCGTGAGGGCTGGTCTGGAGGGTCTGCTGACAGTATTCTGTCAGTAGGTGCCACGGCTGCGTGAGCGGACGCCGAATGAAGAGAGATCAGCGACTTTACGATCTTGTGCAACTGATGCGCGACGGGCGCGTGCGCACAGCTGCCGAACTGGCGCGCGCCATGGGCGTCTCCACCCGCACAATCTGGCGCGACATGGCGATCATGGCGCAAACCGGACTGCCCGTCGCCGGCGAGCCCGGTGTCGGCTACATCCTGCGCGAGCCGCTGGTGCTGCCGCCGACGGTGCTGACCGCCGACGAACTGGCCGCGCTGGACGAGGCGCTGCGCACGCTGGCCCGCCAGCCCGGTCACCCGCGCGCCCGCGCGGCGCGAAGCCTTCACTACAAGGTCGCGACACTGCTGCCGCAGGCCGGAATCGACCCCGACAGCGGTTGAGGAGGCAACCACAACCGGCCTCGTGTGTTTGCTTTCATACACCGAGGTCTTTAGACATTTCGGAAGCAGGCGACAGGAAGGATTGCACCGGCATGTGCGGCATTTGTGGAGAGATCCGATTTGGACACGGCGCAATGGCCTCGACAGCGGCGATCGAGCGGATGGCCGACTGCATGGCGCCGCGCGGGCCGGACGGTGCGGGGGTCGTCATGCGCGGGCGCGTTGCATTCGGGCATCGGCGGCTGAAGATCATCGACCTGTCCGAGGCCGCCGCCCAGCCTTTCGTCGACACCCATCTGGGCCTGACCATCGCGTTCAACGGCTGCATCTACAACTACCCCGAGCTGCGCAAGGAACTGGAGGCGAAGGGCCATGTCTTCGCCTCGACCGGGGATACCGAGGTGATCGTGAAGGCGTGGCGCGAATGGGGAACCGAGGCGCCGAAACGGTTTCTGGGCATGTTCGCCTTTGCGATCTTTGACCGCGACTCGGGCCGTGTGGCGCTGGTGCGCGACCGCTTCGGGATCAAGCCGCTCTATTACGCCAGGGGCAAGGACTGGCTGCGCTTCGCCTCGACCCTGCCGGCGCTGCTGGCGGCCGGCGATGTGGATACCGAGATCGACCGCGTGGCGCTGCATCACTACATGTCCTGGCATGCGGTCGTGCCGTCGCCGCGGACGATCCTTTCGGGCGTACGCAAGCTTCCGCCGGCGACGATCCGCGTGATCGAGGCCGACGGGGCGATCACAGACAGCGTTTACTGGGAGCCGAGCTTCGAGCGCAGCGCCGAAGATGCCGAACGCCCGGCCGAGGAATGGAACGAACTGGTGCTGGAGTCCCTGCGCACCGCCGTCCGCCGCCGGATGGTGGCGGACGTGCCGGTGGGGGTGCTGCTATCGGGCGGCGTCGATTCCTCGCTTATCGTTGGGCTGCTGGCCGAGGAAGGGCAGGAGGGGCTTGCCACCTATTCCATCGGCTTCGAGGAGGCGCATGGCGAAAAGGGTGACGAGTTCCAGTATTCCGACCTGATCGCCAGGCACTACGGCACGAAGCACCACAAGATCTTCATCCCGTCAGAGGAGATGCGGGAGAACCTGCCCAACGCGATCGCCGCGCAGTCCGAACCGATGGTCAGCTACGACAACATCGGCTTCTACCTGCTGTCGCGCGAGGTCTCGAAAACGATCAAGGTGGTGCAGTCGGGGCAGGGCGCCGACGAGGTCTTCGGCGGCTATCACTGGTATCCGCCGATGGCCGACGCGAATGACCCGGCCGAGGCCTATGCCGACGCCTTCTTCGACCGCGATCACGGGCGGCTGGCCACGCATCTCGCGCCCGAATGGCTCGCCGACCGCGACGCCTCGCGCGAGTATGTCGAGGAGCATTTCGCCCGCCCCGGCGCCGACGACCCGGTGGACAAGGCGCTGCGGCTGGATACCAACGTCATGCTGGTCGACGACCCGGTCAAGCGCGTGGACAACATGACCATGGCCTGGGGGCTGGAGGCGCGGGTGCCGTTTCTGGACCACGAACTGGTCGAACTGGCCGGTCGCATCCCCGCGCGCCACAAGCTGGCGCATGGCGGCAAGGGCGTCCTGAAGGAGGCCGCGCGCAAGGTCATCCCGGTCGAGGTCATCGACCGGCCCAAGGGCTATTTCCCGGTGCCGGCGCTGAAATACGTCGATGGCCCCTATCTGGACATGTGCCGCGACGCGCTGACCAGCCAGGCGGCGCGCGACCGCGGGTTGTTCCGCAAGGACTATTTGGATGCGCTCTTCGCTGACCCGCCGGCGCATGTGACCAAGCTGCGGGGGTCGGAACTGTGGCAGGTCGCGCTGCTGGAGCTGTGGCTGCAGCAACAGGGTATCTGAGCCTGGCACGGAGACCGCTGGCCGGAAGGCAAGGCCGATACGGAGGGCCGATCATGGGCGAGACCGACAACCCGAAGCGTCACCGGTCGCAGGCGCACCGGCTGAAGCGCCTGCACAGCGCCCCCGACCATAAACCGCGCGGGGTCGATGCCGACGCCGTGGTCGATTGCGGCTGGGGGCGGTTGATCTTCGGCCATACGTTCGACAGCGCCGAGAAGCTGGCCGAGGTGCTGCGTGCCGAAGGCCCGGACCGGCGCGATATCGCCTTTTACGTGCGCGACCCGCATGTGCTGCTGGCGATGGGTCCGCAGGAGTTGTTTCTGGACCCGTCGCACACCTATCGGCTGGACCTGTCGACCTATCGGGTGGCGTCGCGGCGGCGGCAGGGGTTCCATATCCGGCGGCTGACGACGCGCGGCGATGCCGAGGCCGTCAACGCGATCTACGCCCAGCGGGGCATGGTGCGGGTGCCGCCCGAGTTCTTCTGGTCGCGGCGGGACGACCGGACGCTGACGGTCCTCGTGGCCGAGGACGACGAGACCGGCGAGATCCAGGGATCGGTCATGGGGATCGATCACACGCGCGCCTTCGGCGATACCGAAGGGGGCACATCGCTCTGGTGTCTGGCGGTATCGGCGCAGGCGCCCCATGCGGGTCTTGGCGAATCGCTGGTGCGCAAGCTGGCCGAGCATTTCAAGACCCGCGGGGCGTCCTTCATGGACCTGTCGGTGCTGCACGACAACGAACAGGCCATCGCGCTTTACGAAAAGCTGGGGTTCCGCCGGGTGCAGGTCTTCGCCGTCAAGCGGCGCAACGTCATCAACGAAAGGCTCTATGCCGGCAGTGCCCCGGACGAGGGGCTGAATCCCTACGCGCAGATCGTCGTGGACGAGGCGCGGCGGCGCGGCATCCATGTCGAGGTGATCGACGCCGAGGGCGGCTTCTTCCGGCTGACGCATGGCGGCCGGTCCATCCGCTGCCGCGAGGCGCTTTGCGAACTGACCTCGGCCGTCGCAATGTCGATCTGCGATGACAAGCGCGCGACCCGGCGCATTGTCGAAGGCGCCGGGGTGCGTGTGCCCGAGCAGTTGGCGGTGGACGACGCCGAGCAGCGCGCGGAGTTCCTGAAGCGGCACAAGTCGGTGGTGGTGAAGCCGGCGCGGGGCGAGCAGGGGCGCGGCGTCGCCGTGGACCTGACCACGACCGAGGAGATCGAGGCCGCGGTCGAGGTGGCGCGGCAGCACTGCCACGATGTGATCGTCGAGGAATGCTACCAGGGCGATGATCTGCGGCTGATCGTCATCGACTATCGCGTCGTCGCGGCCGCCATTCGCCGGCCCGCCCGCATCGTCGGCGACGGGCGCGCCACCGTGCGCGAGTTGATCGAGGTGCAAAGCCGCAGGCGCGAGGCCGCGACCCAGGGTGAAAGCTCGATCCCCCTCGATGCCGAGACCGAACGGTGCTTGGCCGGCGCAGGCTACGGGTTGGACGACGTGCCCGACCAGGGCGTCGAAATCAACGTGCGCAAGACCGCGAACCTGCACACCGGCGGCACGATCCATGACGTCACCGACGAGACGCATCCGAAACTGATCCAGGCGGCAATCGCCGTCGCCCGCGCCATCGAGATCCCGGTCACCGGGATCGATCTGATGGTCAAGTCCGCGCGCGAGCCCGACTACATCTTCATCGAGGCGAACGAACGCCCGGGGCTTGCCAACCATGAACCCCAGCCCACCGCCGAGCGGTATGTCGACCTGATGTTCCCGCTGTCGATCCCGCAAGCGGTGCGCGAAGCACAACGGAGACGCCGCGAATGAACGACACGACCCCCGATGCCGATCTTGGACGGCTCGACATCGACGTGGATTTCCTGCGCGCCTGCCTGGCGCGCCTGCTCGATATTCCCAGCCCGACGGGCTACACCGATACCATCGTGCGGCATCTGTGCGGCGAACTGGACGCGTTGGGGGTGGAGTACGACCTGACCCGGCGCGGCGCGATACGCGCGCGCCTGCCCGGGCACGAACACGGCGGCGCCCGCGCCATCGTCAGCCACCTGGACACGCTGGGGGCGCAGGTGCGCGCGCTCAAGCCCAACGGCCGCGTCACGCTGGCGCCGGTCGGCACCTGGTCGGCGCGCTTCGCCGAGGGGGCGCGGGTGACGCTCTTCACCGACAAGGGCGCGTACCGGGGCACGATCCTGCCGCTCAAGGCCTCGGGCCACACCTACAACGACGAGATCGACACCCAGCCCGTCGGCTGGGATCATGTCGAACTCAGGATCGATGCGCGCGCCTTCAGGATCGACGATCTGCACCGCCTGGGGATCGAGGTCGGCGACATGGTCGCGGTGGACCCGCAGCCGGAATTCCTGGATTCGGGCTTCATCGTCTCGCGGCACCTGGACAACAAGGCCGGCGTGGCGGTGATGATGGCGGCCCTGAAGTCGCTTTCGGAAAGGGGCCAGCGACTGCCGGTCGATGTCTTTTTCCTGTTCACCATCGCCGAGGAGGTGGGCCACGGCGCCGCCTCGATCCTGCTGCCCGACATCGCTTCGCTCGTCGCGGTCGACAACGGCACCACCGCGCCGGGGCAGAACTCGTCCGAATTCGGCGTGACGCTGGCGATGGGCGATCAGACCGGACCTTTCGATTTTCACCTGACGCGCAAGCTGGCTGCACTCTGCCGGAAGCATGACATCCGCATGCAGAAGGATCTGTTCCGCCACTACCGGTCCGACAGCGCCTCGGCGATCGAGGCGGGGGCGGATGTGCGCACCGGTCTTGTCACCTTCGGGGTCGACGCAAGCCACGGGTACGAGCGGATCCACATGCACGCCCTGCGCTCGCTGGCCGAGCTGCTGACCGCCTACAGCCTGAGCGAGGTCGAGATCACGCGCGACCGTCTGACCGTCAGCGGCCTGTCGGGCTTCACGCGCCAGCCCAGCAAGCCCGCGCCAGTCGGCGATCTGAAGGATCCCCCTCCGGTCGACTGAGCCGTGCCGGCCAATCAGCGTTCCACCGCAATTTCGCCGGCTTGTCCGCAGCACGGCCGCAAGCGGCTTGAATCCGCCCGCCCGCTTCGGCATGAACATCGCGCACGCTGCGCCGTTTGCCGCGCATCCGCCCGCTGCGGGCGGAAATGCGCCTGAAAATGGCCTGATTCATTCAGTCAGTCTGCGCCGCAGAGCGGCGGACATTACGAACGGAAGACCATTCGATGAAGATTGCGATGATCGGCACGGGCTATGTGGGCCTTGTTTCCGGAGTTTGTTTTTCCGATTTCGGCCATCAGGTCGTCTGCGTCGACAAGGCGCCGGAGAAGATCGCCCGCCTGGAACGCGGCGAGGTGCCGATCTACGAGCCCGGCCTCGAGGACGTCATGGCGCGCAACGTCGCCGCCGGGCGGCTGAGCTTCACCACCGACCTGGCCGCCGCGGTCGATGGCGCGGCGGCGGTCTTCATCGCCGTGGGCACGCCCACCCGGCGCGGCGACGGCCATGCCGACCTGACCTATGTGATGGCCGCCGCCGAGGAGATCGCCAGGGCACTCACCGGCTATGCCGTGGTCGTTACCAAGTCCACCGTTCCGGTCGGCACCAACCGCAAGGTGGCCGAGGTGATCCGCGCCACCCGGCCGGAGGCCGAGTTCGACGTCGCCTCGAACCCCGAGTTCCTGCGCGAGGGGGCCGCCATCGACGACTTCATGCGCCCCGACCGGGTCGTCGTCGGCATCGAGAACGGCAACGCGCGCGAGGTGATGGGCGAGATCTACCGCCCGCTTTTTCTGCGCGACTTCCCGATCGTCTTCACCACGCTGGAAAGCGCGGAGATGATCAAGTATGCGGCCAACGCGTTCCTCGCGACCAAGATCAGCTTCATCAACGAGATCGCGGCGCTTTGCGAACGCACGGGCGCCGATGTGAAGGCGGTGGCGCGCGGCATGGGGCTGGACGGGCGGATCGGCAACAAGTTCCTGCACGCCGGTCCCGGTTATGGCGGGTCGTGCTTTCCCAAGGACACCTCGGCCTTGGCGCGGATCGGGCAGGAGCACGGGTTGCCCATGCGCATCGTCGAAACCGTGATCTCGGTCAACGACCAGATCAAGCAGCGGATGATCGAGAAGCTGATGGACCTCTGCGACGGGTCGGTCAACGGCAAGGTGATCGCGGTCCTCGGCGTCACGTTCAAACCGAATACCGACGACATGCGCGATGCGCCCAGCCTGACGATCGTGCCGGCGCTGGTCGGCCGCGGCGCGAAGGTCCGC
The DNA here is from genome assembly GCF_017811755.1 of Pararhodobacter sp. SW119. Classification (GTDB taxonomy): domain Bacteria; phylum Pseudomonadota; class Alphaproteobacteria; order Rhodobacterales; family Rhodobacteraceae; genus Pararhodobacter. Next base: position 131,622 of record NZ_JADDJF010000007.1, read on the forward strand.
ATCGTCGATCCGCAAGGCCGGCGCGAGGGCGAGGCGCTGCTGCCCGGCGCCACTTGGTGCGACGACCCCTACGTCGCGGCCGCCGAGGCCGACGCGCTGGTCATCCTGACCGAGTGGAACGAGTTTCGCGCGCTGGACCTGAAGCGGCTTGCGGCGGGGATGAAGACGCCCCGCATGGCCGATCTGCGCAACATCTACGAGCCTGGCGATGCGCTGGACGCGGGCTTCGTGACCTACGAGTCGGTCGGCCGATGAGGCGCGCCTTCATCACCGGCACCGCCGGGTTCATCGGGTTTCACCTGGCCGAACTCCTGCTGCAGGAGGGTTGGGCTGTCCACGGCTTCGACGGGATGACCGACTACTACGATGTCACCCTGAAGCGGAAACGCCACGCCCGCCTGCGCCAGCACGACCGGTTCACCGCGACCGAGGCGATGCTCGAGGACGACGCGGCGCTGCGCCAGGCGATGCGTGATTTCGCGCCCGACGTGGTCGTCCACCTCGCCGCGCAAGCGGGAGTGCGCTACAGCCTGGAGAACCCGCGCGCCTATATCGACGCGAATGTCGTGGGCACCTTCAACGTGATGGACGCGGCGCTGGCGCAGAAGGTCGATCACCTGCTCATCGCCTCGACCAGTTCGGTCTACGGCGCCAATACCGAGATGCCGTTTCATGAAGGGCACAAGGCCGATACGCCGCTGACCATCTACGCCGCCACCAAGAAGGCGACCGAGGCGATGGGGCACGCCTACGCGCATCTGCACACCCTGCCGGTGACGATGTTTCGCTTCTTCACCGTCTATGGCCCCTGGGGGCGGCCCGACATGGCCTATTTCAGCTTCGCCCGCGCGATACTCGACGGCCGGCCCATCGACGTCTACAACCATGGCGAGATGTGGCGCGACTTCACCTATATCGACGATCTGGTGCGCGGCATCCGGGGATTGATCGACGCGGTTCCGCCCGTGGCGGCGGCGCGCGGGACGCCGGTGCCGGGCGATAGCCTCAGCCCCGCCGCGCCCTTCCGTATCGTGAACATCGGCAATTCCGACAGCGTGAAACTGACCGATTTCATCGACGCGCTGGAGGACGCGCTGGGTCAGAAGGCGCAGCGAAACCTGATGCCGATGCAGCTGGGCGACGTCCCCGCCACCTGGGCCGACGCGGGGCTCCTGCGCGCGTTGACCGGCTACGCGCCACAGACCTCGGTCGCCGAGGGCGTGCGTCGCTTCGTCGACTGGTATCTCGAGTATCGAAAGGGCGCGCTGTGAAGATCGAGCAGACACCGCTTCCGGGCGTCCTGATCCTGACGCCGCGCCGGATCGGGGACGCGCGCGGCTTCTTCAGCGAAAGCTGGAACCGCCGCACGCTGGAAGAGGCCGGGCTGCACCTGCCCGAGTTCGTTCAGGAGAACCATTCGCTTTCACGGCAGGCGGGGACGCTGCGCGGGCTGCACTTCCAGTCGCCGCCGCATGCGCAGGGCAAGCTGGTGCGCTGCGGGCGCGGGCGGCTCTTCGACGTCGCGGTCGATGCGCGGCGCGGCTCGCCCAGCTACGGGCAGTGGTTCGGAACCGAACTCAGCTTCGAGAACGGCCGCCAACTCTGGGTGCCCGCCGGGTTCCTGCACGGCTTCGTCACCCGCGAACCGGAGACCGAGATCGTCTACAAATGCACCGGCTACTACAACGCCGAGGCTGATGGCGCGGTGCGCTGGGATTCGGTCGGCATCGACTGGGGCCTGTCCGGCGATCCGCTCCTGTCCAAGAAGGACGCGGCCGCGGTGCCCTTCGACGCTTTCGACTCGCCGTTCGACTTCAAGGAAAGCGCATGAAGATCCTGGTCACGGGGGGCGCGGGCTTCATTGGCTCGGCGGTGGTGCGGCTGGCAGTGGCGCGCGGCCACCATGTCGTCAACATCGACGCGCTGACCTATGCTGCCTGCCTCGACAACGTCGCCAGCGTGGCCGCGTCGCCCCTTTACGCGTTCGAGCATGCCGATATCCGCGACCGTGCGGCGCTGGATCGCATATTCGCCGCGCACAGGCCCGATGCGGTCATGCACCTGGCCGCGGAATCGCATGTCGACCGGTCGATCGACGGGCCGGCCGATTTCATCGAAACCAACATCGCCGGCACCTTTAATCTGCTGGAGGCCGCGCGCGCCCATTGGCAGGCCGCGGGCAGGCCCGATGATTTTCGCTTTCATCACATCTCGACTGACGAGGTGTTCGGCAGCCTCGGCGAGGACGGCCAGTTCACCGAGGAAACCCCCTACGACCCGCGCTCGCCGTATTCGGCCTCCAAGGCCGCATCCGATCATCTGGTGCGGGCCTGGCACCACACCTATGGCCTGCCCGTGGTGCTGTCGAATTGCTCCAACAACTACGGCCCCTACCACTTCCCCGAAAAGCTGATCCCCGTGGTGATCCTGAACGCGCTGCACGGGCGGCCGATCCCGGTTTACGGACAGGGGCAGAACGTGCGCGACTGGCTGTATGTCGAGGATCACGCCGACGCCCTGCTGACCGTGCTGGCACGCGGAGAGCCCGGACGCAGCTACAACATCGGCGGCGAGAACGAGGCCACGAACATCGATCTGGTGCAGCGGATCTGCGCGCTTCTCGATACCCGCAAGCCCGCGGGCGCGCCGCACAACCGGCTGATCAGATTTGTCGAGGACCGGCCGGGCCACGACCTGCGCTATGCCATCGACGCCGCGCGCATCCGCGCCGAACTGGGTTGGCGACCGTCCGTCACGCTGGACGAGGGGTTGGCGCGCACCGTCGACTGGTATCTGGCGAACGCCGACTGGTGGCGCCCGCTGATGGCGCGCCAGGGGGTGGGGCAACGGCTGGGGACACGGGCATGACCGGCACCAGCGCAACTGAACGAGGGAGCCTGCCATGCGCCTGCTGATCTTCGGGCAGACCGGCCAGGTCGCGCGCGAACTGGCACGCGCGCTGCCGTCCGGATGGCAGGCCGATTTCCTCGGCCGCGGCCGCGCGGACCTCTCGGACCCGATGGCCTGCGCTGCGGTCGTTTCCGTGACGGATGCGCACGCAGTGATCAACGCCGCCGCCTACACCGCCGTCGACCGCGCCGAGGAAGAAGAGGTTCTGGCCACCAACATCAACGGCGCCGCCCCGGCGGCGATGGCGCGCGAGGCCGCGATGCGCGGGCTACCCTTCGTGCAGATCTCGACCGATTACGTCTTCGACGGCTCCGGCCGCCAGTCGCGCCACCCCGCCGACCCGACCGGCCCGCTGGGCGCCTACGGGCGCTCGAAACTGGCGGGCGAGGACGGGGTGCGCACCGCGGCCGGGCCGCACGCGATCCTGCGCACCAGTTGGGTGTTTTCGGCGCATGGGTCGAATTTCGTGAAGACCATGCTGCGGCTGGGCGCCGAGCGCGCGGAATTGCGCGTTGTCGCGGACCAGGTCGGTGGCCCGACACCCGCCGCCGACATCGCGCGCGCATGCCTGACGGTCGCGGCGGCGCTGCGCACCGATCCGGCGCTGTCGGGCACCTATCACCTTGCCGGCGCGCCGCCGGTCAGCTGGGCGGATTTCGCCCGCGCGATCATGGCCGCGGCGGGCCTCTCCTGCCGGATCACCGATATTCCGACCCGCGACTATCCGACCCCGGCCCGGCGTCCGCTGAATTCGCGGCTGGACGGGACCACGCTGAAAACCGCCTTCGGGATCGACCCGCCCGACTGGCGCGCGGGCCTGACGGCGGTCGTGAAGGAATTGAAGGGAAGCAGGTCATGACCAGGCGGAAAGGCATCATCCTTGCCGGCGGAACGGGATCTCGCCTCTGGCCGATCACGCTGGGCGTCTCGAAGCAGCTTCTGCCGGTCTACGACAAGCCGATGGTCTACTACCCGCTGTCGGCGCTGATGCTGGCCGGCATCCGCGAGATCGCGATCATCACCACGCCCGAGGATCAGGTCCAGTTCCAGCGCATCCTGGGCGATGGCAGCCAGTGGGGCCTTGCCTTCACCTGGATCGTCCAGCCGAAGCCTGAAGGGCTGGCGCAGGCCTATCTGCTCGCGAACGACTTTCTGGCGGGCGCGCCCTCGGCAATGGTGCTGGGCGACAACATCTTCTTCGGCCACGGCCTGCCGGAACTGATGGCCGCCGCCGACGCGCGGCCCGCCGGCGGCACGGTCTTCGGCTACCGCGTCGCCGACCCCGAGCGGTACGGCGTCGTCGCGTTCGACAAGTCCGGGCAGGTGCGATCCATCGTCGAGAAGCCCGAGAATCCGGCATCGAACTACGCGGTCACCGGCCTCTACTTCCTTGACGGGACAGCGCCGGATCGGGCACGCGACGTCCAGCCCTCGGCGCGGGGCGAACTCGAGATCGTCTCGGTCCTGGAAAGCTACCTGGCGGACGGGGCACTGACCGTCGAGCGCATGGGCCGCGGCTATGCCTGGCTCGACACCGGGACGCACGGCAGCCTCCTGGACGCCGGCAACTTCGTGCGCACCTTGCAGGACCGGCAGGGCACGCAGGTCGGCTGCCCCGAGGAGATTGCCTATACCGCCGGCTGGATCGACGCCGCGCGGTTGCGCGCCCACGCGGCGACCTACGGCAAAAGCCGCTATGGCCGCTATCTGACCGACCTGCTGCGCGAGGTCTGACGAAACGCGCGGCGCAGATCACTCCCTGCGTTCAATACCGGCGTCGTGCAGGGGATCGGCGCCCGGCACGGGGTCATAGCCGTGCCCACCCCAGGGATGGCAGCGGCAGAGACGATGAACGGTCAGGTAGCCCCCCTTCACGCCGCCATGCCGCTCCAGCGCCTCCAGCGCGTAGGCCGAGCAGGTGGGCTGGAACCGGCAGCCGTGGCCGACCCACGGGCTGAAGATCAGTCGGTAGCCGCGCACCGGCAGGGACAGCAGATGGGCAAGCGGGGTCATGACCGGGGCGGACGGGGCGCGTGGATCGATGCCAGCGCACGCTCCAGATCACCCAGCAGCGCCGTGAAGTCGCGCGACACCGTCGCCCCGGGCCGGGCGACAAGCACGTAATCCCAGCCGGGATGCCCCAGCCGCGGCAGTACCGCCCGCGCGATCGCCCTGAGCCGGCGCTTGGCACGGTTGCGAGTCACGGCGTTTCCAGTCTTCTTGGACGCGGTGAAGCCGACACGGATGCCTGTGCCCGCCTCGTCCGGTTCGCGCCGGCGGGCCTGCAGCAGAAAGCCCGCCGTGGGCTGACGGCGGGCGCGGGCGGTGGCCAGAAACTCGGCGCGGCGCAACAGCGTCTGGGGCACGCTGGTCGCGACCGGCGCCGACCTCTCGTCCTGCGCCGGGGTCATCGCAAACCTGCCGGTCCGATCAGGCCGACAGCTTCTTGCGGCCCTGGGCGCGGCGCGAGTTGATGATCTTGCGCCCGGCCTTGGTGGCCATGCGGGCGCGGAAACCGTGCCGCGACTTGCGGACCCGATTGCTGGGCTGGAAGGTGCGTTTCATCGCCGTAGTCCTCGTTCTGTTCGGTCATAGCGGGCCGCCGCGCACGGCAACGGTCATCGACCGGAAATCCTGAGAGCCGGCTGATATCCAAGGTTTCCGGTCAAGTCAACGCGCAAGCCGGCCGGTGCGGAACATTTCAGCCTGGAACATTGGCGTGACTGTCGTGGCTTTTTTCGTGACCCATGGTCATCTGCGACGGATATAGCGCATACCGCCCGATGAGTAGAGAGGCACTCGATGCAAGTTTCCGCCAAGAGCCGGCTTCGCCGCCAGGTGCCGCTGCTGATCGTGGTGCTGGCCGCCGTGACCGGGGCCGTGCTGCTGCGCGACCATCTCAGCTTCGAGGCCCTGCGCGCCAACCGTGAGGCGCTGCTGGCGTTCCGCGATTCCCATTACCTCTGGGCCGCGCTGGTATTCGTGCTCACCTATGTCGGGATCGTGGCACTGTCGCTGCCCGGCGCGACCGTCGCAACGCTGACCGGCGGCTTCCTTTTCGGGCTTTTCCCGGGGGGGCTGTTCAATGTGGGTGCTGCGACCGTGGGTGCGGTCCTGATCTTTCTGGCGGTGCGATCCGGGCTGGGCGACGGGCTGCGGGCGCGCATCGATGCCCGTGACGGCGCGGTCAAGCGCATCTCGGACGGGATTCGCCGCAACGAGGTGCCGGTCCTGATCGGCATGCGCCTCGTGCCGGTGCTGCCTTTCTTCATCGCCAACCTGCTGCCGGCCTTCATCGGCGTGGCGACCGTGCGCTTTGCCTGGACGACCTTCGTCGGCATTCTGCCCGGCGGCCTGGTCTACACCTGGGTCGGCGCCGGGCTGGGCGAGGTCTTCGCCCGCGGCGAAACCCCGAACCTCGGCATCATCTTCGAGCCGCATATCCTCGGCCCGCTCTTGGGCCTGGCGGCGCTGGCGCTTCTGCCGGTGATCCTGCGCCCCTTTGCAAAGGTCTGATCGATGGAAGAACTGTCAACGGATGTCTGCGTGATCGGCGCAGGCTCGGGCGGGTTGAGCGTGGCGTCCGGCGCGGCGCAGATGGGCGCGCGCGTCATTCTGATCGAAGGCCACAAGATGGGGGGCGACTGCCTGAACTACGGCTGCGTGCCGTCGAAGGCGCTGTTGTCGGCCGGCAAGGCGGCGCAGTCCCGGCGCCGCGGCGCAAGGCTCGGCGTTGCGTCCGTCGCGCCCGAGGTGGATTTCTCCGCCGCCATGGACCATGTTGCCGCGACCATCGCCGCCATCGAGCCGCACGACAGCGAGGAGCGCTTCACCGGCCTCGGCGTGCGGGTGATCCGCGACTGGGCGCGCTTCGTCAGCCCCGACGCCGTCGAGACCGGCGCGCACCGCATCCGCGCACGGCGTTTCGTCATCGCCACCGGCTCCTCGCCCCTCGTCCCGCCGATCGAGGGGCTGGACAGCGTGCCCTACCTGACCAACGAGACGATCTTCGAGCAGCGTGAATGCCCGCGGCACCTGCTGATCATCGGCGGCGGCCCGATCGGCCTGGAGATGGCGCAGGCGCATCGCCGGCTGGGCGCCGAGGTGACCGTCATCGAAGCCGCGAAAGCAATGGGCCGCGAGGATCCCGACGCCGCCGCGCTGGTGCTGAAGACGCTGCGCGATGAAGGCGTGCAGATCGTCGAAAATGCCGCGGTGGAGCGCGTGCGCGGCCGCGCTGGCGCGATCGAGGTCGAGGTGAAGGGCGGCACGGTCTTTCCCGGCACCGAACTGCTGGTCGCCGTCGGCCGCAAGCCCAACATCGGCCGGCTGAACCTGCCGGCCGCGGGCATCGAGCATTCGGCCAGGGGCATCACCGTCGACGCAAGGCTGCGCACCACCAACCGCCGCGCCCATGCCATCGGCGATGTCGCGGGGCAGGGGCAGTTCACGCATCTGGCCGGCTATCATGCGGGCGTCGTCATCCGCTCGGTCCTGTTCGGCCTGCCGGCCAAGGCGCGCGCCGACCACATCCCGCGCGTCACCTATACCGACCCCGAACTGGCGCAGATCGGCCTGACCGAAAGCGAGGCGCAGGAAACCCACGGCACCGCGCTGGAGGTGATCCGCCTGGGCTTCGACGCCAATGACCGCGCCCTGGCCGAGGGGCACGATACGGGCCTTCTGAAGCTGATGGTGGTGCGCGGCCGGCCCGTCGGCGTCACCATCGCCGGCCCCGCGGCGGGCGAAATGCTGGCGCCCTGGGCGATGGCGCTGGCCAACCGGATGAAGCTCAGCGCGCTGGCCGGCACCGTGCTGCCCTATCCGACGATGTCGGAACTGTCGAAACGCGCGGCAGGAGCCTATTTTTCCCCCAGGCTGTTTGATAATCCTTGGGTCAAGCGTTTCGTCCGGGGGGTGCAGAAGGTGCTCCCCTGACGGCGCGGGTCAGGGTTGGGCATGTTCTTTCGTACGCTTTCAGGCCGGTTCTTGATGCTGACGATCATCTTCGTCATGCTGGCCGAGGTTTTCATCTTCCTGCCCTCCGTCGCCCGCTTCCGCGAGGATTTCATGCTCTCAAGGCTGGAGCGCGCGCAGATCGCCTCGCTCGCGCAACTAGCCTCGGACGGGGCGATCAGCGAACGGCTGGAGGCGGAACTTCTGGAAAACGCCGGCGTCTACAACGTCGTCCTGCGGCGCGATGCGCTGCGCGAGTTGGCGCTGTCCTCGCCGGTTCCCGGACCGATCGCGGCGACCTATGATCTGCGCGACCCTTCCGCCATCGACCTGATGCGCGACGCGCTCGAGGTGATGATCCGCCCCGAGAACCGCGTGATCCGCGTCATCGGCGAGCCCGTGCGCGAAGCCGGATTGCTGATCGAGGTGACGATGGACACCGCGCCGCTGCGCCGCGAACTGCTCGAATACGCGCTGCGCATCCTCTACCTTTCGCTGGTCATTTCGCTGTCCACGGCGGCGCTGCTGTTTCTGGCCGTTCAGCGGCTGATCGTGGGGCCGATCCGACGGGTTATCGCCTCGATGTCCGACTATGCCCAGGCGCCCGAGGATGCCCGGCGCATCATCACCCCCTCGGCCAGCGTCAGCGAGTTGCGCGAGGCCGAAGAGACGCTGGCGAAGCTGCAGACCGATCTGACCGGCGCGCTGCGGCAGAAGGAACGCCTGGCGCAGCTTGGCGGCGCCGTGGCGCGCATCAGCCACGATCTGCGCAACATCCTGGCCACTGCGACGTTGGTGGCCGACCGGATCGAATCGTCCTCGGACCCGGCGGTGACGCGCGCCGCGCCCAAGCTGGTCGGGGCGCTGTCGCGCGCGGTCAGCCTCTGCGAAAGCACGCTGGCCTTCGGCAAGGCCGAGGAGCCGCCGCCCCGCCTGACCCAGTTCGCCCTGCGTCCGCTGGTGCAGGAGGTGGTCGAATCCGAGGCGATGGCCGCGGGTGAAGATACCAAGGCCGAGTTTCTTCTGGATGTCCCGGCGACCCTGACCCTGCGCGCCGACCCCGAACAACTGTTCCGCGTGCTGTCGAACCTCGTGCGCAACGCCCGCCAGGCGATCGAGGCAACCGGCGCCACAGGCATGGTGGAGGTCGCCGCCACAGTCCAGGACGAGGGGGTCAGCATCCGCGTGATCGACACCGGCCCCGGCCTGCCGGCGCGCGCGCGCGACAACCTCTTCGCGGCCTTTCAGGGTGGGGTGCGCAAGGGCGGAACCGGGCTGGGGCTGGTGATCGCGGCCGAACTGGTGCGCGGACACGGCGGCAAGCTGGACCTGGTGCGCAGCGATCAGAACGGGACCGAGTTCCGGATCGTGCTGCCGCAGCGGATGTAGCCGCGGCGCGGAATACCCCGAAAGCGGTCGACGCGACGGCTGCCGCAAAACTTTCGTTTTGGTTAAGATCACGACTTTTTATATAGAAAAACAATATATTGCCGCTTTGTGCGCGCGCGCACACCCTGCCGGAAACGGGCCTGGGGACCTCTCACGCCCGAAGCCGCGCCCCGTCGGTTCCCCGGATCGTCGCCCCGACCACTTGCCCGACGGGCTGCGGCTGGTCAAAATCGACCTCGGCGAAATGCTCGGTCCGGCCCATCAGCGGGCTTTCCATCAGCACCGCATGGCGGCGCCCGACCTGCGCGGCCAGATGCGCCGCCTCCCGCGCCTGACCCGCTGCCCGCAGCCGCGCCGCGCGCTCCCGGATCGCGGGACCCGCCACCTGCGGCATCCGCGCCGCCGGCGTGCCCTTGCGCGGGCTGAAGGGAAAGACGTGCAGCCAGGTCAGCCCGCAGTCCTCGACCAGCTTCAAGGAATTCTCGAACATCGCCTCGGTCTCGGTCGGAAAGCCCGCAATGATGTCGGCGCCGAAGACGATATCGGGGCGCAGGCGGCGCGCCTCCTCGCAGAAGCGGATCGCGTCGTCGCGCAGGTGCCGGCGCTTCATCCGTTTCAGCGTCAGGTCGTCGCCTGCCTGCAGGCTCAGGTGCAGGTGCGGCATCAGCCGCGGCTCGGTCGCGATGGCCTCCATCAGCGCCGGGTCGGCCTCGATCGAATCGATGGAACTGATGCGCAAACGCGGCAGGTCCGGCACCAGCTTCAGGATGCGCCGCACCAGGTCGCCCAGCCGCGGCGACGCCGGCAGGTCCGCGCCCCAACTGGTCAAGTCGACGCCCGTCAGCACCACCTCGTTGTAGCCCTGCCCAACCAGTCGCTTGATCTGCTCGACCACGACGCCGGCGGGAACTGACCGCGAATTGCCCCGGCCGTAGGGGATGATGCAGAAGGTGCAGCGATGGTCGCAGCCGTTCTGCACCTGAACATAGGCGCGCGACCGGCTGCCGAAGCCGTCGATCAGATGCCCCGCCGTTTCCTCGACACTCATGATGTCGTCGATCCACACACGCTGGGTCCGGCCGATCAGGTCCGGGGTCAGCGCCGTCCAGGTTTCCGGCTGCATCTTGGCATGGTTGCCGATCACGCGCGTCACCTCGGGCATGGCGGCGAAGGTCTCGGGCTCGGTCTGCGCCGCGCAGCCGGTGACGATGATCGGCGCCTCGGGGTTCTCGCGGCGCAGCCGGCGGATCTCCTGCCGCGCCTTTCGCACCGCCTCGGCGGTGACCGCGCAGGTGTTCACGATCACCGCCTCGCGCAGACCCGCGGCCTCGGCCAGCGCTTTCATCGCCTCGGTCTCGTAGGCATTCAGCCGGCAGCCGAGCGTGGCAAAGACCGGCGCGTTCATGACAGCGCCGCCAGGAACGCAGGATCGAGCCGGCCTTCGAAGACAGTCGTCACCGGCCCGGTCAGCCAGACACCATCATCGCGCCAGTCGACGCGCAGATCGCCGCCATCCGCCGCGATCGTCACCTGCCGTCCGGTCAGACCGCGCCCCCGTGCCGCCACCGCCACCGCGCAGGCGCCCGAGCCACAGGCGAGCGTGATGCCCGTCCCGCGCTCCCAGACGCGCATCCGCAGGCGGTCGGGACCAAGGGGACTGACGAACTCGACATTCGTGCCCTCGGGGAAAAGCGGGTCGCGCTCCACTTGCGGGCCACGTTCGGCCACCGGGACGGCATCGGCGTCATCAACGAAGAAGACGCAATGCGGGTTGCCCATGCCAACCGCGACCGGATCGCCGGGCAGGGGCAGGTGCATGGGATCGGCGGCACGGGCCAGCGGAATCGCCTGCCAGTCGGTGATCGGCTCGCCCATGTTAACCCAGATCGCGCGGTCGCGAAGCTCTGCCCGCAGGCGACCGCGTGCGGTGAGGATATCCAGTTCCTCGGCGCCGGTTTCGCCCATCACCAGCGCCGCGGCGCAGCGGGTGGCGTTGCCGCAGGCCCCGGCGCGCGAGCCGTCCGCGTTCCAGAACTCCAGCCTCAGCGCCCCGCCCTCGGCATCGCGCAACTCGGCCAGCTGGTCGAAGCCGACGCCGCGATGCCGGTCGCCGAGCGCGCGCGCCAACGACGCGGTGGTCACAGCCGGGCCGCCGCGCGAGTCGACGAGCACGAAGTCGTTTCCGGCGCCGTGCATCTTGAGGAAGGAAAGGCCGTGTCGAGTCATGCGCCGGATATAGTGGAGCGGGAGGCGCGGCGCCAGTAGGGCGATTTCGGGGTTGACCAGGGCGGAGGTTGTTCTTAAAGGGCGGGCGAGGGGCCCGTAGCTCAGTGGTAGAGCAGTTGACTTTTAATCAATTGGTCGGAGGTTCGAATCCTCCCGGGCTCACCAGATAATCGTTTTGGATCAGGGGGTTGGTCCGGTCGTTGGCCGGGGTTTGCTGGCGTTTGGGGCGCTGGCGAGGGGGCTGGCAGGCGTATGGCAAGTGGCTGGCAAGCGTATGGCAAGCGTATGGCAGTAACGAACGCTGCGGCAGGGTTTCGGCAAGGAAATGGGGCGACCGTCAGGGCCGGGGCGTCCGGGGTGCGCCGTGGTCGGACCGCAGGCCCGATCAGTCGGGCCGGTGGAGCAATGACGCCGCGAAGGGTGAGGGCTGCCCGGACGGGGCCGCAGGAGGGCGCCGTCCGGCGAGAGGCGCCCGAGGCGCGCGCCGAGGGGTGAGGCCCGGTGCGGCCGCAGGCCGGTTCGAGCCGTCCAGTGGACGGCCCGAAGGAACGAATGCCCGGAGCGCCAGTGCAGGGCCGGGGGCGGTTCCGCGCCACGCCGGCGGACAGTGCCCCATGGCGATGCGGGCCGGCGCGGTGCGTGCCGGGTGCGGGCTCTCGACGCTCGGGGCAATTCTTCTGGCGGCTTTGACGCCGCGCTGACGCCGGCCTTACGGGGCAATGTCGGGCGGGGCGTAGGGTCGGGGCGTCGCAGGAAGCGGCGAACCCGATCCAGAAAGGAGCCCGCCATGACCCTCCAGACCCATCACGCGGCCACCATCGCGACCCCCTTCCGCGGCCCCGCCGAGCTGCCGTCCTCGACCCTTCTGTGGTTGGTCGAGGCGCTGGTGCTGGGCCCCGACCGGCACACGCCCGGGTCCGAGGAGGACCCGCGCGACCGGACCCGCCGCCTTCGCGCCGCCGTCCAGCGCCGCGAGGACCTGCGCGAGGCGGTTCATGGGTGAAGAACGGTCCGGCCGCAGGCCGGATCGGACCGTCCAGTGGACGGTTCGAAGTGACGAACGCCCGGAGCGCAAGCGGAGGGCTGGGGGCTGTGACGCGCAAGGCCGGCGGGGCGCACTGTTGCGATGCGGCCCGGCCGCCGGTGAGGGGATGCCGAACGGAGGGCAGCGCCCGGCCCGAGGGGTGGGCGAGAAGCGCCCGCCCCGTGGGGGCGGGTCGGGCGCTGCCCGGGCCTCCGGCCCGGGCGGATAACAGACAGGAAGTCATTGTGTCTTTAGGGAAAAGAATATCCGCCGGAGTTCTCATCTATTAATCTGAGAATGATGCTTGCAGCTGCACCGTAAACCAACCCAGAGTTCTGCGCATACAGCAACTTCTCTGGATGCCCCTCCTTAAAAGCGTATGTAAGAAACCGTTCCTCCTCGTGCATCCCCACTACAATTCCCGCGACCTTCCGTTTGCCGGAGTGAGAAAACACGATAGGGCCACCAGAAAAACCGGGGTTGTTAAGCCCGTCAACCACAATTCGATGAGGAAATCCCCGGGTATGAAACGTTGCTATGCAACCTTTCTTAACAAATGGTAGTGGAAATTTCTCGTCCCAGCCTCCTTGCGCGAAGCCGTAGTATCCAAAAGGGAAACCCAAGAAAGAGATTGTCTGTCCAAGGATAATATTCTTGTCATCCAATTCCAAGGGGAGATGCCGGCGATCGAAAAATACTGGCATCCGGAGAACTGCTACGTCATAATCGAGGTTGCTTGCTATTAATCGACAGGGGAAGTCTTGCCAGGACTCCGACAGGAATATCTTGCAGTCAGCTTCGGGGCGATCGGAAATTAGGTGTGCCGCGGTGACAAGATACTGCTTCGAGTCATAGTCGATGATTGTTCCGGTTCCTTCTTGCAGTGATCTGATCCGAATGGCCCGTTGCAGCACTTCGGCTGACGGAGCGCCCGCTAGTTCACTCACCCCAGCACCCCCATCAACTCCCCCCATTCCCGCTTGCTCATGCCGGAACTTTCCTGCGTGACCTCCTCGCCCTTGAGCATCCGGCGCAGCGCCTCCAGCCCCTTGGCCGAGATCGTCGCCCCGCCCAGACGATAATCGCGGAAGGCGGCGGTGGCCAGCGGCACCCAGTCGGCGGTGATGTCGAGCATGAGTTCGGCGTAGGCGCGGATCTCGTACTGGGCGTGGGCGTCGGCGCGCAGGCGCAGGAAGTGGAAGAGGTTGTGCAGGTCGGTCTTCCAGTACCATTGGGTGTAGATGTTGGCGGGCAGGTTCATGCGGGCCAGTTCGCGCGCGAGGCCCTGCTGGTTGTCCTGGCTCAGCATCCCCTCGTAATTGTCGTAGGCGCGGGCGGCGTCGGATTTCAGGATGTCGAGGACGCGGGCGGCCTCGTCCCCCTGCAGCACCTCGCCCCGGCCCTGGTTGTTGACGGTGGATTGCGCGGCGAGGTGTTCGGGCGCGGGGATGTAGAACTCGCGGTCGAGGATCGAGTAGCGGGCGGAGTATTCGTTGACGTTGGCGGTGCGGTGCCGGATCCACTGGCGGGCGACGAAGACCGGCAGCTTGACGTGGAACTTGACCTCGCACATCTCGAACGGGGTGGAGTGCCAATGGCGCATGAGGTAGCGGATCAGCCCCTCGTCATTGCTGACGTGGCGGGTGCCGGCGCCGTAGCTGACGCGGGCGGCCTGGACGATGGCGGCGTCGTCGCCCATGTAGTCGATGACGCGCACGAAGCCGTGGTCCAGCACCGGGTGGGCGGTGTAGAGGCGGGCCTCCATCCCCTCGGACACGGCGCGGAGCGTGGGGCGGGGGCTGGCCCGCTGGGCGTCGATTTCGGCCTGGTGCTGGGGGTCGAGCGGCATGGAGGAAACCTTCGGTTGCAGGGGCGCGTTGATACGCTATCTTGCGATGTATAACACGGGAGACGCAACATGCGATACTTGCACACGATGGTCCGGGTGAAGGACCTTGAGGCGACGATGGATTTTTTCCGGCTGCTGGGGCTGGAGGAGACGCGGCGCCACGACAACGACGGCGGGCGGTTTTCGCTGATCTTCATGGCGCCGCCGGGGCAGCGGGAATGCCCGGTGGAGCTGACGTATAACTGGGACGGGGACGAGGGGTTGCCCTCGGACAGCCGGCATTTCGGGCATCTGGCCTACGAGGTCGAGGATATCTACGCGAAATGCCAGGAGCTGATGGACGCGGGCGTTACGATCAACCGGCCGCCGCGCGACGGGCGCATGGCCTTCGTGCGCAGCCCCGACAACATCTCGATCGAGTTGTTGCAGAAGGGCGAGGCGAAGGCGCCGGCCGAGCCCTGGAAATCGATGGAGAATGTCGGGCACTGGTGAGCGCACCCTGGCGCTGGCGCTGGGGGTGATCTGGGCCGGGGCGCCGGCGGCGGCGTGCCGGCTGGCGCTGGTGCTGGGGATGGATGTCTCGGCCTCGGTCGATTCGCGGGAATATGCGCTGATGATGCGCGGCACGGCGGCGGCGATGCGCGCGCCCGAGGTGGCGGCGGCGTTCCTGACCGGCGCGCCGGTGGCGCTGAGCGCCTTCGTCTGGGCCGGCGCGCGCGAGCAGGCGATGGTACTAGACTGGACGCTGATCGTGGACGAGGCCGCGCTGGCGGCGGCGGCGGGGCGGATCGCGGGCTTCGCGCGGCCGGGGGGCGACCCGCTGGGGCCGTGGAGCGGGCGCACCGGCGTCGGCGGGGCGATGCTGGCGGCGCGGGGGCTGCTGGACCGGGCACCGGATTGCGACGCGCAGACGCTGGACCTGGCCGGCGACGGGGTCAGCAACGACGGGCCCGAGCCGGGGCCGCTGCGGGGGGCGCTGTTCCAGGGGGTGACGGTGAACGCGCTGGCGGTGTCGGGCGACCTGCCGGTCGATCACGGCACGCTGGCCGAGGAGGGGGGGCGACTGTCGGGCTGGTTCGCCGCGGAAGTGCTGCACGGGCCGGGGGCGTTTGTCGAATCGGCCGACGCCTACAGCGATTTCGAGCGCGCGATGACCCGCAAGCTGCTGCGCGAGTTGCGCCCGGCGCTGCTGGGCGACCGGGGGCCGGGGCGGGACGCGCCGATTGCGGCGGCGCGCGAAAGTCGCTAAGGCGCCCGCGACCCCGCCGAGGAGACCCCGCGATGATCCCGTCCAGCTTTGCCGACCGCGCCACCGTCGCCCGCCTGACCGCGCGGATGCTTCTCGACATCGAGGCGGTGCATTTCAACGCGGCGGAGCCGTTCACCTTTGCCTCGGGGATGCGGGCGCCGACCTATATCGACTGCCGCAAGCTGATCAGCTTTCCGCGCATCCGGTCGTGCCTGATGGATTTCCTGACCTGCCGGGTGATGGAGGACGCGGGGCTGGAGGCGTTCGACAACGTCGCGGGGGGCGAGACCGCGGGCATCCCCTTCGCCGCGCTGGTCGCCGAGCGGATGGCGCTGCCGATGTCCTACGTGCGCAAGAAGCCCAAGGGGTACGGGCGCAACGCGCGGATCGAGGGCGCGATGAGCGAGGGGCAGCGCGTGCTGCTGGTCGAGGACCTGACCACCGACGGCGGCTCGAAGCTGAGCTTCGTCGAGGCGATCCGTGAGACCGGGGCGGACTGCGGCCATACCGCGGTGATCTTCTACTACGGCATTTTCCCCGAAACCGAGCCGCGGCTGGCCGAGCACGGGGTGAAGCTGCACTACCTCTGCACCTGGTGGGACGTGCTGGCCGAGGCGCGGCGGGAGAGCGGGTTTGATGCAGGCACTCTGGACGCGGTCGAGGCGTTTCTGCGCGCGCCGCGGGACTGGGCGCCGTCGGCCTGAGGCGACGCACCCCGCCGCGCCAATCAATCGGGAGGGAACCCGTATGAGCCTCTTCACCGGCCTCTCGGCCTTTCCCATGACGCCCACCGATGCGACGGGGCGGCTGGCCCCCGAGCTGCTGCGCGCGTTTCTGAAGCGGATCGTGGCGGCAGATGCCCAGTCCATCGGGCTGCTGGGCAGTACCGGGGCGTATGCCTACCTGACGGCGGAGGAGCGCAAGCGCACGCTGGGCGTCGCGCTGGAAAGCGTGGCGCGGCGGGTGCCGGTCATCGTCGGCGTCGGCGCGCTGCGCACCGACGAGGCCGCCGACCTCGCGCGCGATGCCCGGCAGGCCGGCGCGGAGGGCCTGCTGCTGGCCCCGGTCTCCTACCAGCCGCTGACCGAGGACGAGGTGTTTCACCATTTCGAGGCGGTAGCCGAGGCCGGCGGGCTGCCGCTGTGCATCTACAACAATCCCGGCACGACGAAATTCACCTTCTCGCCCGACCTGATCGGACGGCTGGCGGAGGTGCCGAACGTGGTGGCCGTGAAGATGCCGCCGCCGGCCGATGGCGATGTTGCGGCGGAACTGGCGCGCCTGCGGGCCTGCGTCCCGGAGAGTTTCGCCATCGGCTATAGCGGCGACTGGGTGGCAAAGGCGGCGCTGCAGGCCGGCGCGGATTGCTGGTACAGCGTCGTCGCGGGTCTGCTGCCCGGGCCCGCGAGGGCGCTGACGCGCGCCGCGCAGACCGGCGACCGGGCCGAGGCCGAGCGGCTGGACGCGGCCTTTGCCCCGCTCTGGTCGCTGTTTCGGGATTTCGGCAGTTTTCGGGTGATGTTCGCCCTGGCCGAATTTCTGGGCCAGGGTCCGCTGGCGCCCCCGCGTCCGGTTCTGCCGATCCCCGAGGCCACGCGGGTGCGCGTTCGGGCGGCGCTCGACGCGGTGGAAGCGGCGACCGCGACGCCGCCGGGCGCCTAGCGGACTCGGCACGGAGAATCGGATGCAGGTGTAGCGACGGGGCGCAGGCGTGCTTTTCGAACCGACGTCGAGGGCAGCGTCAACCGAGCGGCTATTGATGCGAATATGGAAACACTAAGTTTCCTGATTCGGCTTCGGCCTTCAACAATCTGCCACAACCTGCACATTTCAAACAAGATCTGGCCCTGGGAAAGGTTTTCCCGCGGTTATCCCCAGACTTACCCAGATTGCAACGCGGGCGCGGATTTGGCATACCGTGACTCGCTCTGGGCCGCCGCGAACCGCCGTCTGGGTGAACCCCGCAACCAGGGCACGAAGCGCCGCGCGAGATCGGCGTAAGGGGAGGCAGGTGACATGAACGAGATTGCTGCGCTGCGCAATGCAGCCCCGGGCGAGGCGCATGCAGGCGCGCACCCCGAGGTGCTGCCCCACAACATCGAGGCCGAGCAGCAACTGCTGGGCGCGGTGCTGACCAACAACGACGTCTTCGACCGCATCTCGTCGCTGATCAAGGCCGAGCATTTCTTCGAACCGGTCCACCAGCGCATCTTCGAGATCAGCGCGGCGCGCATCCAGAAGAACGCGCTGGCCTCGCCGGTGACGCTGAAGGCGTTCATGGAGGACGATCCGGGGCTGAAGGAGCTGGGCGGGCCGTCCTATCTGGTCCGGCTGGCGGGTGCGGCGATCTCGGCCTACGTCGCGCGCGACTATGCGCAGATGATCTACGACCTGGCGGTGCGGCGCGACCTGATCCGACTGGGCCAGGACATCTCGGCCCGGGCCGGCAAGGTCGAGGTGGACAGCGAACCGCGCGAGCAGATCGTCGAGGCCGAGCAGCGGCTTTACAAGCTGGCCGAGCAGGGCGTGGCCGAGCGCGGATTCCAGTCGTTCCTGAAGGCGGTGACCGACGCAGTCAACATGGCCAACGCCGCATACCAGCGCGAGGGGCAGCTTTCCGGCATCTCGACCGGGTTGGCCGATCTGGACAAGAAGCTGGGCGGGCTGCATCCGTCGGACCTGATCATCCTGGCCGGGCGGCCGTCGATGGGCAAGACGTCGCTGGCGACGAACATCGCCTTCAACATCGCCAAGGCGCATCGGCGCGGCACGAAGCCCGATGGCAGCGAAGGTTCGGTCGAGGGCGGTGTCGTCGGGTTCTTCAGCCTGGAAATGTCAGCCGAGCAACTGGCCGCGCGCATCCTGTCCGAGGCCGCCGAGGTGCCGAGCGAGCAGATCCGCCGCGGCGACATGACCGAGGGCGAGTTCCGCCGCTTCGTCGAGGCGGCGAAATCGCTGGAGGCCTGCCCGCTCTTCATCGACGACACGCCGGCGCTGCCCATCGCCCAGATCGCCGCCCGTGCCCGGCGCCTGAAGCGCACGCAGGGGCTGGACGTGCTGATGGTCGACTACCTGCAGCTTCTTCGCGGAACATCGAAGGAAAACCGCGTGCAGGAGGTCAGCGAGATCACGCAGGGGCTGAAGGCCATTGCCAAGGAATTGAACATCCCGGTGATTGCGCTTTCCCAGCTTTCGCGCCAGGTGGAGAATCGCGACGACAAGCGCCCGCAGCTTTCGGACCTGCGCGAATCGGGCTCGATCGAGCAGGACGCCGATGTGGTGATGTTCGTCTTCCGCGAGGAATACTACCGCGAGCGCGAGAAACCCGGCGATCACGATCTGGATGGGATGGCGAAGTGGCAGGAAATCATGGAGCGCGTCCACGGCAAGGCCGAGGTGGTGATCGGCAAGCAGCGCCACGGGCCTATCGGCACGGTCGAATTGAGCTTCGAAGGAAGGTTTACCCGGTTCGGAAACCTGGTGCAGCCTTGGCAACAGGGTGGCGGAACGGGCTTCTGAGCGTGCGCGGGGGGATCGGGGGCGTATCCCGCCCTCGCGGTTCCCCCGCGAGCGTCTTGCGCGGCGGGCTTGCCGGGTTGGTGCTGGCGTGCGCTGCCACCGCTACTGCGGCGCACCCGCACGAATTCGTCGAGGCGCGCCTGATCTTCGATTTCGACGGCGGGGGTCACCTGCAGCAGATCGGGGTCGAATGGCGCTACGATGCCTTCACCTCGATGCTGATCCTGGGCGACATGGGCATCGACCCGGCGGCCGAGGCGCTGACGCCCGAGGAAGAGGCGCAACTTTCGGGGTTCGATACCAACTGGATCCCCGGGTTCAACGGCGACCTCTGGCCCTATTTCGCGGGCGATCCGTTGCCTGTCGGACCCCCGCAGGCCGCGAGCGCGCGGCTGGAGGCCGGCGAGATCGTCTCGCAGCACTGGCGCAGGGTCGAGGACGGCGTAGACCCCGCCGCCGGGGATCTGGTCGTGCAGGTCTACGACCCCGAATACTACGTCTCCTACACGATCAGCCACGACAGCCGGATCGAGGGGCGCGGCGATTGCCGGCTGCGCTTCTTCGGCCCCGACCTCTCGGCGGCCGAGGAACGGCTGCAGGCGGCGCTGGACGAATTGATCGCCGGTGGCGCCGCCGATCTGGAACAGGATTTCCCCGCTGTCGGCCGCGACTTTGCCGAGGAATTGCGCTTCGACTGCACCGCTTCGGGGGATTGACCCGTAATCGGTCCCTGCCTGACCGCGCCGCGGCTTGCACCCCGGCCCGCGGCGTGGCACCTCAGCCGCAAAAAGGGGAAATCACCATGCGCCAGCCGATCCGACTGTCCGACTACACGCCGCCCAGCCACCTGATCGAGCGTGTCGATCTGACCTTCCGGCTGGACCCGACGGCGACGCGCGTCACCTCGAAGATCCGCTTTCGCCCGAACCCGGCGCGGCCGGGCGCCGATCTGCGGCTCGATGGCGAGGACCTGAAGCTGATTTCGGCCACGATCGACGGCGCGAAGGTCGAGGTGGCGCCCGATGCAACCGGCCTGACGCTTCCCGCCGCGCATCTGCCCGATGGCCCCTTCGACTGGCAGGCCGAGGTCGAGATCGACCCGCAGGCGAATACCGCGCTGGAGGGGCTTTATATTTCCAAGGGGATGTACTGCACCCAGTGCGAGGCCGAGGGCTTTCGCCGCATCACCTACTATCCCGACCGGCCCGACGTCATGGCGCCCTTCAAGGTGCGCATCGAATCCGACCTGCCGGTGCTGCTGTCGAACGGCAACCCGGCGGGGCAGGGCGCCGGCTGGGCCGAATGGGACGACCCGCACCCGAAGCCCGCGTACCTCTTTGCGCTGGTCGCCGGCGATCTGGTTGCCACCCGCGACCGCTTTACCACGGCGTCCGGGCGAGACGTGGACCTGGCGATCTGGGTGCGCAAGGGCGACGAGGACAAGACCGGCTATGCGATGGACGCGCTGAAGCGGTCGATGGCCTGGGACGAGCGGCGCTACGGGCGCGAATACGACCTCGATCAGTTCAACGTCGTCGCGGTCGACGACTTCAACATGGGCGCGATGGAGAACAAGGGGCTGAACATCTTCAACTCGCGCTACGTCCTCGCCTCGCCCGAGATTGCCACCGACGAGGATTACGCCTCGATCGAGCGGATCATCGCGCACGAGTATTTCCACAACTGGACCGGCAACCGCATCACCTGCCGCGACTGGTTCCAGTTGAGCCTGAAGGAGGGGCTGACGGTTTACCGCGACCAGCAGTTCATGGCCGAGGCGCGCGGCGGCGCCGTGCAGCGCATCAACGAGGCGCTGACCCTTCGCGCCCGCCAGTTCCGCGAGGATGGCGGGCCGCTGGCGCACCCGGTGCGGCCGTCCGAATATGTCGAGATCAACAACTTCTACACCGCCACCGTCTACGAGAAGGGCGCCGAGGTCATTCGCATGCTGGCGACGCTGGTGGGCGAGGAGGGGTATGCCAAGGCTCTCGATCTCTATTTCGACCGCCACGACGGACAGGCCTGCACGATCGAGGACTGGCTCAAGGTGTTCGAGGAGGCGACGGGACGCGACCTGAGCCAGTTCAAGCGGTGGTACGAACAGGCCGGCACACCGCGCGTCCGGGTAAGCGAGGAGTGGCAGGACGGCCGCTTCCGCCTGCGCCTGTCGCAGACCGTGCCGCCGACCCCCGGCCAGCCGAAGAAGGCGCCGATGGCGATCCCCGTCGCCCTGGGACTGATCGGCGCCAATGGTCAGGAGGTTGCGCCGACGCAGGTGGTGGAACTCACCGAGGACGAGATCACGCTGGATTTCGAGGGGCTTGGCACGCGTCCGGTTCCCTCGCTCCTGCGCGGGTTCTCGGCGCCCGTGGTGCTGGTGCACGCGCCGGAACCCGGCGCGCTGGCGCATCTTCTGGCCCATGACACCGACCCCTTCGCGCGGTGGGAGGCCGGCCGGCGGCTGGCCCTGCAGGCCGCCGAGGCGATGATCCTCGAGGAGGCGCCCGCCGATCCGGCCTGGCTTGCCGCGCTGGCGCCCGTGGTCCGCGACGAAAGCCTGGATCCCGCCTTCCGCGCCCTGATGCTGCGCCTGCCCGACGACGAGACGCTGGCCGCGCATCTGGCCGACCGCGGCACCACCCCCGACCCCGACGCGATCCACGCCGCCCGCCGCGCCATGCGCCGCGCCGTGGCCGGCCGGTTCGACGCCGATCTGCGCGGGTTGGTCAACGCCCTGGCCCCGGTCGTGCCCTACAGCCCCGACGCGGCCTCGGCCGGGCGGCGGGCGCTGCGCATGACCGCGCTGGGGCTGGTCGCGCAGACCGACCGGGGCGAGATGGCCGAGGTGGTCTTCAAGGCCGCCGACAACATGACCGAGCAGTTGGCCGCGCTCGCCTGCCTGATCGACGCGGGCCGGGGCGAGACGGCGCTCGCCGCCTTCCACGACCGCTGGCAGCAGGAGCGGCTGGTGATCGACAAGTGGTTCGCCCTGCAGACCGGCCATGCCCAGCCGGCGCGCGCAGTGACCGTGGCCGAGGGGCTGAGCGCGCACCCCGATTTCGACTGGACCAATCCCAACCGCTTCCGCGCGCTCTTTGGCGGACTGGTCGGCAATCACGCGGGCTTTCACCGCTCCGACGGCTCGGGCTACGATCTGCTCGCCGACTGGCTGATCCGGCTCGACGCCCGCAACCCGCAGTTCGCCGCGCGCATGTCCACCGCGTTCGAAGCCTGGCGCCGCTACGACTCGGCGCGGCAGGCCAGGGCGCGCGCGGCGCTGGAACGCATCGGACGCCACGCGCGCCTCAGCCGCGACATGGGCGAGATGGTCGAGCGCATGCTCGAATAGCGCGCCTCAGCGCAACGGCAGCGACAGCCCGAGCGAGACCGTGTTCATCCCGGGGTTGCGACGGTAGAGGCCCACGTTCGACCGGTGGCTGATCGACAGCGTGACCGAGGCGCCCCCGGCAAAGCCATAGCCCAGGTCGATCCCGCTGCGCACGCTGAAGGCGCCGCCCAGGTCGCGCCCGCTGCCGCGCCGGTAGAGCCCCGGCATCACCGACGCCCGCACGAAGGTCCCCTGCGCCGCCCCGCGCCAGGTATAGGCAAGGCCCGCGCCGGCCCAGCCCTCGTTCCGGCTCGACCACGAGACGCCGTAGACCGGCTGGAACGGCCCGAGTGCCGGCGGCGCGACATAGCGCAGATAGGCCTCGGTCGACCCGCCGGAATTCCGCCCGATCTGGATGTCCGCGCGCGGCCCCTCGGCGGCGGCCGCCAGCGGCGAAAGCGCCAGTGCCAGCGCACCGGCTAGAGAAACAAAGGTTTTCATGCCCGACCTCAAGTTTGTTTTCTTATCAGGTTTCTATCGCGCCGCAGACCCGCGGCGTCAAGGTTCGCGTGGAATTCCGCCGCAGTTGAGTCTGCTCGTTGTTCTGTCAGCAGATGAGGTCAAGCCCCAAGCATGCAACCCCAGGAAGAAAGTCTTGGAAACTGCGGCGCCGGCGCAACCAGACCACTGGTTTAGGCATTAAGCTTCTGGTAACACTGAACATGAGCCCAGTTTCAGTACGAGTGGGCACAGGTTCGAGTATGGAGGGCTTTCGATGGCTTTTTTCAAGTCAATTGCAATGGGTACGGCCGCGCTGGCGCTTTCGACGGGGATGGCGGTTGCCGCCACCGTTGATATCACGGTTCAGACCTTCACTGGCACCGACAAGGTGTCTAACGCCTTGGCAGCGGAAACCGCGTTCATTTCTCCGCTCCTTATCGTGGCTCAGGAAGACTTCGACGGGCGCACCGCTTGCACCGTCGCCCACAATTCTGCTGCTGCCGCGGACTGCGGGGCGGGGAGCACCGGCAGCGCCGATATCGCGTTGGACACTGCCGTCGGCAGCTTCCAGCCCGATGGCGCCCAGGGAAACGGCACCTCCAGGGTGAAGCCGACGAACAGCGTTGTGGTCAGATCCGACGAGCCCAGTGCTTTCGGCCGGTTGGCTCTGTCCGGTGAAAACTGGCTCGACAGCAACGACCATGTCGGGATCAAGTGGTTGATCCCCGCCAAGGAGACTTTTTCCTTCACGCATCTGTCGTTCTTCCTCACCGACGTTAAGGACGTCAGGAAGACGGAGTTCTTCATCAGGGTGGGCGGTCTCGAGGTTACGCCGAACTTCGAGGTCATCGGACCTCAGGGCGATGCGACCGTGAACTTCGTCACGATGGTTTTCAGCGATCTGGTGGGCGGTTTAAACGACGTCGAGATTCTCCTGACAAACAAGTCGGGTGAAAGGAACGACGGCTTTGGCGTCGACAGGATCAAGGCGGCCGTCATTCCGCTTCCCGCACCGGCCTTCCTGCTTCTGGGCGGCATGGGCGTTTTCGGCGGCATGGCCGCGCTGCGCCGCCGGCGGCAGAAGGCTTCGGCCTGACACCTCGCGCCCGGCAGGAACTGGATGCGGCGGCCTTCGGGCCGCCGTTTTTCGTTGCGCACTCCTAGGGATCAGCGGCAGCTCGGTGCGGGTTCAGGCCCCTGCCTGGCGCATCCCGGGGAGCGCGAAGGGCGGCATAAACGCCTTGAAAT